>JBCBSZ010000099.1:0-19039 GCA_039818945.1 Actinomycetota bacterium | reverse complement strand
GCGGGCGGCGGCCCGCAGATCGGCGAGGTCGACGAGCTCGCCGGCGATGTGGAGCCGCCACTCGTCGACCGGGGTATCGGGAGCCTGGTCGTCGATCCACGAGACCCTGGGCATGGCGGCCGGGTCGAAGGAGGCGACCTCGTGCGAGCCGGTGCCGCGCCGGGTGCCGCCGGCCAGTCCCACCGCCCGGATGAGGACCTCCTGGCCGCCGTACGCCGCGCCGGCCACGGCCGCGGTCGCCCCGGCCGAGAGCAGCGCTCGCCGGTCGAGGTCGGCGGCCCGGGGTCGGACCGGTCGGCTGAGCAGGTGCCAGAAGAACAGCGGGAGAAGGACGAAGCCGAGGAGCGTGTGGGTCCACAGCGCGGACCAGTAGCCGACGCCGAACCAGAGCCCCGTGCTGTGGAGGACGCCGAGCGCGACCACGGCGATCACGAGGAGGCCGAAGACGATCGAGAGCCACCTGGTCACCCGGCCGCGCCGCAGCCCGGCCCGCACCGAGGTCCGGAGCTTGATGGGGGTGAGGACGACGATCCCGAAGCCCGAGATCGCATGCACCGTCGTGACGATCCTGACCTCACCGGTGCCCACGGCCCACGACGTCACCCCCGTGACCACCGCCGTCGTCACGAGCACCGCCAGCAGCAGGTTGGTCTGGCGACCGTTCGGAGTGGGGAAGCGCACGACCCTCTTCTACCGCACATCGGTATACAGGTCAACGTACTAGTAACGGTGCGAGCTCGCCGGTGCTCGCTCGGTCACCGCGCTAGCGTCGAGACCCGTGCCGGCCGACACCCCGCTCCGGGAGCCGACGTTCTTCGTGCTCACCGCGCTCGCGTCCGGTCCGGCGCACGGCTACGGGATCATCCAGGCCGTCGAGGAGATGTCCGAGGGCAGGGTGAAGCTCCGGGCCGGCACGCTCTACGGCGCGCTCGATCGCCTCGAGCGCGACGGGTTGGTGGCCTTCGAGGGCACGGGCTCCGAGGGCGGACCTCCGCGCCGGTACTACGGGCTCACCGACGAGGGCCGGGCGGTGCTCGCCCGTGAGGTCGAGCGCCTGGTCGCCAACGCCTCGCTCGCCCGCTCCCGTCTCGGCCCGGCGTCGGCCTGAACGTGCTCGACCGCCTGTTCCGCCTCGCCACCCGTCGCCTCGATGTCGGTGCGGACGGCGACGGCGGCGCCGAGGTGCTCGCGGTCGTCGAGGAGTCGGTGCGGCGAGGGAGCCGCTGGGATGCGATCGCCGAGCTGGCCGGGCTCGTGACCCTGTGGCTGCGCCTCCGCTGCCGGCGCGCCACCGACGACGCTCCCGTCGTCATCTGGCGGCAGGGCCTGTGGCTCGGCGGATTCGTCCTCCTCGCCGTCACGACGGCCGAGCTCGCCGTCGCCGCGGCCGCGCCGACGGTCGACGACCGGACCCTGCCGACCATCGCGACCGTGTTCGGCGTGGCGGCGCTGGTCGCTCTTGCCGCGCAGCGCCGTGCGGCCCTCCTCGCGCTCGCCCCACCGGCGCTCGTGCTGGCCGCAGCCGTCGCCTCCGAGGGACACGGCGCGACCGACGATCTGGTCCGCCTCGGACTCGGTGTGGTGGCGCTCTCGGTGGGGTGCGCCGCGCCGCGGCACCGGCCGGTGCGGCGCGCCCTGCGCTGGGGCGCACCCGCCCTGGCCGCGGCGGTCGCTGCGTCGTTCGTCGATCCCCGGACGGTCACCGACGTCACGACCGCGCTGGTGGTCGTGGTCGTGGGGGGAGCCTTCGTCGGATCGGGCTGGTTCGATCCACGACTCGCCGTCGCGGCGACCGTCGTGTGGACGTGGCGCTTCCTCGCCGTCGACCCGCCCCGGCTCGGTGAGGCGTTCGCCGCGCTGGCCGGCGATCTCGACCTCGAGGCGCTGCTCGTCCGCTGGTTCGTGATGGCGTCCGGCGTCGCGTTCGGACTGGCGGTCAGCCGATCGGCGGTGCGCCGCACCGTCTCACTCTGAGGGCTCCCCACCGCGAGCACGTTGCGCTTGCGTGAGGTCGGGGGGCGTTCAGTCGTGCACCACGAGCACGTTGCGGTCGGCGTGATGCATGACCTTCGTCGACACGCTGCCCCGCAGGAAGCGGAGCGTGCGCCCGTGGCCGCGGCTGCCGACCACGATCAGGTCGGCGTCGACGTCGTCGGCGAGGTCGAGGATCGCGCTCGCCGGGTCGCCCGACGCCGAGTGGCGGTGGACCTCGAGC
Organism: Actinomycetota bacterium; assembly: GCA_039818945.1. Classification (GTDB taxonomy): domain Bacteria; phylum Actinomycetota; class Acidimicrobiia; order Acidimicrobiales; family Poriferisodalaceae; genus JBCBSZ01. The sequence continues at coordinate 16,824 of JBCBSZ010000099.1, read as the reverse complement.
TGGTGTTCGGCGAGCAGGTGCTCGGCGCTGTCGAGGGCGACCTCGGCGCCGCCGTACGGGTCGTAGTTGAAGCGGAACTCCTCCGGCAGCTGCTCCCGCAGCTCCAGCGCCTCGGCGGCGTTCGGCGATCGGTTCGCGCACACGACGTGCACCTCGCTGCGGAACGCATCGGCCACCTCACCTGCGGCGAGGACCGCGGACTCCGCCGTCTTCGAACCGTCCGTGCCCACGACGATCGTCGACACCTGCACCGTCCACCCCTTTCCTGAGCCTCAGGACCATTGTCCCGGGGCGGCGGTCGGTGGGCCAGAGTCGATCGGCCCGAAGCCGTCGGTCCGACGGTGGATCAGTTGAGGACGCGGAAGGCCCGCTTGAGCAGCGGGCTCTCGGGCTCGGGTTCGGTGGTCTCGTCGCCGGCGACGCCGAGCAGGCGCGCCACCCCCTCGGGCTCCTCGGTCCGCTCGTCGGAGAGCGTCCAACCGCTCGGGACGTTGACGCGGTCGGCGTGGGCCGTGCAGAGCGGCACCGACCCGATCAGGTCGTCGACGACGTCGAGGAGTCGTGCGCTGCCCTCGGCCGGGTCGAACAGGAGCAGCGCGCGCGGTGCATCGGCACATCCCGTCCGTGCGCACACGCCCGCCATGGACCGACGGTACCCCGCGCCCGGTCGGAACGCTGGGATCACGCCTCCGGTGCTCGGGCGCCCCTGCTACGTTCCCTCGCCAAGGCGACCCGCGAGGAGTGACGTGGACGACATCTGGTGGTTCGTGCTGTGCGTGGTGGCACTGATCGTGGGGTTGGCGATCGGGTTCGGTGCCGGCCGGTTCGCGAGGGTGTTCGTCCCCTGGGCGAAGTGGCAGGCGACGACGGCCGAGCTCGAGCAGTTGCGCAGCGACAACGCCGCCCTCCGGGCGACCGTGGCCCGGCTCGAGGGTGAGCTCGAGACGGCGCGGCTGTTCGCCCGCGTTCGCGCCGCCGGCGGCGAGCCCGAGCCGGCACCGGAGCCCGAGCCGGCACCGGAGCCCGAGGCGGCACCCGCACCCGAACCCGAGCCGGAGCCCGAGGCGGCATCGGAGCCCGAGCCGGCACCTGCGCCCGCTGCGCCGGCTCCCGCCGCCGGTGCCGAGGAGGAGCTGCCGCCGTTCGACCCGCCGGCGGCCGACGGTGAGCCAGACGACCTGACCCGGATCTCCGGGGTCGGCCCCCAGCTCCAGGAGATGCTCCACGGCCACGGCATCACGACCTTCGCCCAGATCGCTGCGCTCGACGACGCCAACGTCGATGCGCTGCAGGCGCGGCTCCCCGAGTTCCCGGGGCGGATCCGTCGCGACGAGTGGGTCGCCCAGGCGGCCGCCCTCACCGCCGGCGACTGAGGACGTCCGAGGTCAGGTCGTCGGCTGGGCCCAGGTCTTGGGGTCGTCGTGGAGGCGATCGGTGAGCCGGGCCACGGTCTCCAGGATCGGCTTCGCCTTGTCGCTGGTGCGCTCCTCGACCGCCGTCAGGTTGCCCATGTCGGCCTGACCCCGACTGACGGCGCGGGCGTAGCTGGTCGTGGCCTCGAGCGAGCGCCCGTAGTCGGCGACGAGCCGCTTGAGCTCCGAGGCCGCGTCGCGCACGGCCCCGCCAGGGTGGGCGATCTCGAGGTGCCCGAGGTCCTCGACCGCTCGGTTGGTGCGGGTCCGGGCGGCGGCGAGCTCGTCGGGTTGGTCGGCGGCCGTCGTGGTGGCCCACGCCGAGCCGTACACGTCGACGATCGATCGGATCTCGCGCAGCGTCGGCGTCGCCCGCTCGACGAAGTCGTCACGACGCTGCAGGTAGCGGTTGCGCTCGCTGCGCGCCTCGGCGGTGTTGCGCGAGCGCCAGGTGGTGTACCAGTTGACCAGCACGGTGATCGCGGCCACGCCGATGGCCACGACCGTGATGGTGTCCGATGGACTCCACTCGTTCATCGTCTTGCTCCGAACTCCCGCCCGCGCGAGCGTCCGGCGGACCTCAGGTCCCCCTCTCCCACCTGGCCGACAGGTTAGGTCGGCGGCTCGCCCAGTGCCCGGTCACCGAGCTCGGCGAGGAGTCGGCGCCACGTGAGCGAGACCTTGTCGTCGCGGACGTGCAGCTCGGCGCTGATCTCGGGCGGGATGCGCTCGGGCCGCTGCGACTCGACGATCGGCTGGTCCTGGGCCACCACGTCGACCTGGAACTGCACGAAGGTGTCGTCGGGCTGATCGAGGTCGTAGTTGCGGGCCACCAGCCAGAAGGTGCGGGCCGTGTGCTCGTCGACCGGCGAGGGGGCGATGAACACCGAGTACCGACGGCCGTTCGGCAGCTCCTGGGACAGCTGCGCGGCCAACGGGGGGTAGCCGGCGTAGTGCATGACGGTCATGACCCGCCCGTCGTCGGTCAGGTCGGCCTCGTCGACGTCGGCGTTCTTCACCCCGAGCTTCGGTTCGGGGCGGGGCTGGCGGACCCGCAGCCGGTCGTGGTCGACCCAGACCTCGTGCTCGGGGACCTCGGGGTGCTCGCGGTCGCCGAGGATGCCGGGGTGCACCCATGCGAAGTGGGCGAAGTCGAGGAAGTTCTCCAGGCGCCGCAGCGCATGACAGTCCCAGTCGTAGGGCGGGCAGACGACGACCCGCATCTCGTCGTCGTCCCACTCCGGGTAGTCGGGCGGGTCGACGACCGGATCGTCGAGGCAGACCCACACGTGGCCGATGCGCGTGACGGCGAGCACCGGCTGCAGCTTCGCCCGGCCGGGGATGGGGCGATCCTCCTGGGACGGGATCCGCACGCAGGCGCCCTCGCCGTCGTAGGTCCAGCCGTGGAACGGGCAGACGAGGCAGTCGCCGTCGCGCCAGCCGAGCGAGACCGCGGTGCCGCGGTGCACGCAGAGGTCGTGGAAGCAGCGCACGACCCCGTCGCCGCCGCGGAACAGCACCAGCCGCTCACCGAGCAGCGTGATCGCGACCGGCTCGTCGCCGACCTCCTCCTCGACCGCCACCGGGTGCCAGCTGCGGCGGAGCAGGGCGTCCATCGGCGCGTCGCTCGGGTCGGGGAGGGGGAGCGAGATCTCGAGGTCGGTCATGAGCTGCTCCGGTCAGTCGTCGCCCGTCACGCCGGCCATGAGCAACCCGAGCTCGGCCGGTGAGGCGTCGTCGCTGTCGACGACACCCATGATGCGACCCTCGAACATGACGGCGATGCGGTCGGCGAGCCCGAGCACCTCGTCGAGGTCCTCGGAGATCAACAGGATGGCCGCGCCGTCGTCTCGCTGGGCGATGAGCCGCTCGTGGATGTACTCGGCGGCGCCGATGTCGACGCCGCGGGTCGGCTGCGCGGCCAGCACGACCCCCGGCGACCCGGACAGCTCCCTCGCCATGATCACCTTCTGGATGTTGCCGCCCGACAGCGAGCTGATCGGGGTCGACGTGTCCGGGGTCTTGACCTTGAACCGCTCGACGAGGTCGCGGCAGTGCCGCTGGATCGTCGCGAGCTGGAGCACGCCGCGCCGGGCGTACGGCTCGCGGCCGTGGTCGAGCAGGAGCAGGTTCTCGGCAACCGTGAAGTCGCCGATCGCCCCGTCGCGCATGCGCTCCTCGGGGACGTAGGCCACGCCGGCCGCCCGCATCTCGGCCGACGAGTGACCGGTGAGCTCGGTGTCGTCGACGCGGACCGAGCCCCCGACGGTGGTGCGGAGTCCGGCGATGGCCTCGGTCATCTCCCGCTGACCGTTGCCCGACACCCCGGCGATGCCGAGGATCTCACCGCCGTGGAGGTCGAAGCTGACACCGTCGACGGCGCGGGTGCCGCGGTCGCCGTCGACCTGGAGGTCGCGCACCGCCAGCCGCACCGGCCCGACCTCGCCGGTGTGGCGGGTGCGGGTGGCGACGACCTCGCGGCCGACCATCATGCGGGCCAGCTCCTCGCGGGTGGCGTCGACGCCGGCGATCGTGTCGACGACGCGCCCGTCGCGGAGCACGGTGATGCGATCGGAGAGCTCGAGCACCTCGTGCAGCTTGTGCGAGATGAAGATCAGGCCCCGACCGTCGGCCGTCATCTGGCGGAGGGTGACGAACAGGTCGTCGACCTCCTGAGGCGTGAGCACGGCGGTCGGCTCGTCGAGGACGAGGAGCTCGGCCTCGCGCGACAGCGCCTTGATGATCTCGACCCGCTGACGCTCGCCGACGGCGAGCTTCCACACCTCGTCGTCCGGGTCGACGCGGAGGCCGTAGGTCTCCGACAGCTCGCGGATGCGCTCGGAGATGGCGGCGAGGTCCATCAACGGCCACCGGCTCGACCGCAGACCGAGCGCCACGTTCTCGGCGACCGTGAGGGTCGGGACCAGCATGAAGTGCTGGTGGATCATGCCGATGCGACGTTCGATCGCCTCGGCCGGGCTCCCGATCGCGGCGACCTCACCATCGAGGTACACCTCGCCCTCGTCCTGCTGATAGAGCCCGAAGAGGATCTTCATCAGCGTGCTCTTGCCGGCGCCGTTCTCGCCGAGGAGCGTGTGGACCTCGCCCCGGTGCACGTCGAAGGAGACGTCGGCGTTGGCGACGACGCCGGGGAATCGCTTGGTGATCCCCTCCATGCGGAGGAGGGGGACCGCGCCCGGCGCCGGCCCGGCGTGGCCCGGGTCGACGCCGGACGCAGCGGACATCAGCCCTCCGTGTCGATCTCGCCGGCGACGATGCCGGCGACCGTCTCGTCCATCAGCGTCCGCAGCCCCTCCGGGTCGTCGACGACGGCGGCGTCGTTGAACTCCATCACGATGCCGCCGTTCGACAGGTCGATCTCCTCGATGAAGCCGCCGAGCGTGCCGCCCTGGATGCCGTCGATGATCGGCTCCAGCACGACCTCCCACTTGTAGACCTGGTTGGCGACGACGTAGTCGGGGGCCAACGAGTTCTGGTTGGTCTGGGTGGCGAACCAGAACACGCCCGCCTCGGCGGCTGCGCCGATGGCGCCGACCATCGCCTGCGAGGTGCCGGTGAGCACCTCGGCACCGTTCGAGATGAACGAGTTGGCGGCCTCCGAGGCCAGGGCGACGTCCGAGAACGAGCCCGTGTAGGTGATGGCGACATCGGCGTCGGTGCCGACGCCGCGCTCGAACGCGTTGATGAAGTCCGTCGGCTCACCGGCCTCGACCGGACCCACGACACCGATGTTGTCGGTCATCTGCGCCGCCATGACCCCCATGACGAAGCCGCCCTCATCGGCCGCGGAGTTGTACGACGAGACGTTGGGCAGGTCGAAGGTGTCGAGGGCGGGACCCCAGGCGAAGGCCGTCTCGGGGAAGTCCGGGGCGATCTCCTGCAGCGACCCGCCGTACTGCGAGCCGTGGGCGATCACGAGGTCGTAGCCGTCCTCGGCGTACCCCCGCAGCGCCGCGGCGGCGTCCTCGACGACGAAGAGCCCGTCGCTGAAGGCGAACTCGAAGGCGCTCTCGCCGCCGTAGCTCTCCTGCAGCGTGGTCATGGCGTCGAAGATCGACTGGCTGAACGCGAGGTCGTTGACCGCCGACGGCGAGACGAACGCGACGCGGAACGCCCCGTCGCCACCGGCAGCGGCATCGCCCCCGTCGTCGTCGCCACCGTCGTCACCGCCGCCGTCCTCGGCGGCGGCCGTGGTCTCGGTGGTCTCCTCGTCACCGCCGTCGTCGTCGTCGCTGTCACCGCAGGCTGCGGCGAACAGGGTCAGGGCGGCGAAGAGCGCGAGGAGCATCCTCCAGGTGCGCAAGCTGCTCATGGGTGGTTCCTTCCAGGGGTGATGGTCTGGGGTGATGGTCAGGGTGATGCGAGAACGGTCAGCCGCTGCGGGAGAACGGCTTGGTCAGGGCGGCGGGCGGCTGGAAGCGGTTGGCGACGACGACGAGGGCCACGACGGTGATCACGGCGGGCGCCATCGCGGCGAGGTCGCTCGCCTCCCGGGGGATGATCTCGAGGGTCTTCCACTGCAGCACCGTCGCGTTGACCAGCCCGTACAGCAGGGAGCCGAGCATCACGCCGATCGGGCGCCAGGCCCCGAAGTAGACGAGGGCGATGGCGATGAACCCCATGCTGGCGGTCAGGTTCTGCTGGAAGATGCCGAGGTCGATGGCCAGCGCCGCCCCGGCGATGCCGGCCAGCATCGAGCCGCAGATCACGGTGGTGTAGCGGATCCGGGTGACGCTGACGCCGAGGCTGTCGGCCGCTTCGGGGTTCTCACCGACGGCGCGGACGTTCATGCCGAACTGGGTCCGGGTCAGGAGCAGCGTCATGAGCGGCACGAGCGCGAACGCGAGGTACACGGCCGCCGAGTGCTGGAAGAACATCTCGCCGAACCACGGGATGTCGCTCAGCAGCGGGATGTCGATCTCGCCGAAGCTCTTGATCGGTCGCGGCGTGCCGATGATCCGCTGGAAGAGCAGATCGCTCATGCCCAGGCCGAAGAGGTAGACGCCGATGCCGCTGATGCCCTGCGTGGCGCGCAACGTCACGGAGATGAACGCGGTGACGAGACCGGCCGCGACGCCGATGAGCGCGCCGACGACGACGCCGAGCAGGAGGTTCTCGGTCTCGAGCACGGTCCAGTAGGCGAAGAAGGCGCCGAGCAACATGATCCCGTCGACGCCCAGGTTGAGGACGCCCGATCGCTGACCGAGGGCCTCGCCCAGCGACGCGAGCAGGAACGGCGTCGCCAGGCGGACGCCCGATGCGATCGTGGCGACCAGCACGGAGGTGGTGAAGAACTCGCTCATGTCGGTGCTCTCGCCTCCGCGTCGTCGGACTCGTCAGCGGTCTCGGGCGGCTCGGCGGCGGCCTGCCGCTCGAGCTCGCGCAGGTCTTCGTCGAGGCGGGCACGGCGGCTCATCCGGGTCCGGAACCGTTCGCTCGACACGACGAACAGCACGACGATGCCGTTGAGGGCGATGACCAACGCCGACGGGATCTGTACCGCCCGCTGCATCTCGTTGGCACCGACCAGCAAGCCGCCGAAGAGGAAGGACGAGGGGATCGTCCACAGTGGGTGCAGCGCCCCGAAGAGCGCGGCGACGATGCCGTTGAACCCGGCGCTGCCGGTGAAGCCCGTCGAGGACCCGTCGGTGACGAAGCGGTGCGACTCGCTCCCGATCACGAGCATCGACCCGGCGAGCCCGGCCAGGGCCCCGGCGAAGGTCAGCGACAGGACGACGCTGCGCTCGACCGGCATGCCGGCGTAGCGGGCGGCGTCGCGGGAGAGCCCGACGGCCCGGAGTCGGAAGCCGAGCGGCGTGCGCCACAGCAGGAACCAGGCCGCGACCGCGGCGAGCACGGCGATGACGACCCCGAGGTGGAGTCGGGTGTCGCCGAGGATGATCGGCAGATCGGTCGACTCCGGCAGCCGCTCGGTCTGCGGGATGTTGGTGCCCCGCTCCTTCTCGCCCGGATCGATGAGCGGGCCCCGCAGCAGGTAGTTCATGGCCTGCACGGCGACGATGTTCAGCATGATCGTCGAGAGGATCTCGTTGACGCCGTAGTACGCCTTGAGGGCGCCGGGGATGGCGCCCCAGATGGCGCCGCCGATGATGCCGGCGAGCAGCACGAGCGGCAGGATGAGGACGCGGGGGCCGTCGTCGGGCATCTGCAGGGCGAGGATCGTGGTGAGCAGCGCACCGGCGACCATCTGGCCCTCGCCGCCGATGTTGATCACGTTGGCGCGGAACGCGATGCAGATGCCGGCGCCGACGAGGAGGAGGGGGACGGCCTTCACCGCCGTGGCCGCGATGGCCTCCCGATCTCCGAACGCCCCCTCGAACAGGGCCTGGAAGCCCTCGACCGGGCTCGCGTCGAGCGACAGCAAGAGCACCGCCCCGACGGCGAGGGCTGCCATCACCGCGAAGACGGGCGTCAGTGCCGCGATCAGCCTCCGCGCGTTCATCGAGCCCGGAACCTAGGTCGGAGTTGTTTCGCGGATGTTTCCTCGCTGTTCAGAGGTTGATGCGCGTGCGCTACTGCAACCCGGCGTAGCTCCCGCCGTCGACCGGTACCGCGGCGCCGGTCACGAACCACGCCGCCTCCGAGCACAGGAACGCCGCGACCTTGCCGAACGACGCGGCGTCGCCCACCCGGCCGGCGGGGATGTCGGCCCCGAGCGCGGTGAGATCGGTGCCGAAGACCGACCGGATCCGGTCGGTGTCGTGCGTGCCCGGCTGCACCGAGTTCACGGTGACGCCGTCGCCGGCGATCTCCCGGGCCAGGGTCTTGAGGAAGCCGGTGACGCCGGCCCGGGCGGTGTTGGAGAGGATCAGGTTCGGGATCGGCTGGCGCACCGACACCGAGGTGATGGCCACGATGCGACCCCAGCCCTGTGCCCGCATCGACGGCACCGCGGCCGAGCACATCGCCACGACCGACAGCAGGCTCAGCTCGAGCGCCGGTGGGTACGCCTCGAACGGGGTCGACTCGTACGTGCCCGGCGGCGGGCCGCCCCCGTTGGTGACCAGCACGTCGATGCCGCCGAGCTCGGTCATCGCCGCCTCGACGAACGCCCTCGCACCGTCGCTCGTGCCGACGTCCCCGGCGATCGGGATCGCGCCGGGCAGTCGCGCAACCGTCGCGGCGAGTCGGTCGGGGTCCCGTCCGTTGATGACGACCTGCGCTCCCTCGGCGAGCAGCGCCTCGGCCGTGCCCAGGCCGAGCCCGGCCGACGAGGCGGCGACGACCGCCCGCTTCCCCTGCAACCCCAGATCCATGGGCGCACCCTAGGCCGCCGGCCGCGGGGACCCGGCGGTGCGGACGATGCGTCAGCCGCCGCCGGCGCGCCGCCGGCGGTGGGCGGCGACGTGCGCCCGGTTGCCGCAGGTCCGCATCGAGCACCACCGTCGACGCTGCGCCTGCGATCGATCGACGAACAGCGTGGTGCACGGCTCGTTGGCGCACTCCCGGATCTGGTCGGGCGAGCAGGACGAGAAGAGCGCGATGGCGTCGAGCGCGATCGCCCCGATCGTCGCCAATCCGTCATCGATGCGGTCGGCGGTGGTGGCCCGGTCCAGGGTCAGCGCTGGAGGGACGGCCGCCGCGGCGGCCTCGTTGACCAGGTCGAGCGCCGCGGTGGCCGCCGGTGCGCCGGCCCAGTCGTCGGTGGTGGCCAACCGATGGATCGCCTCGCGCAGCGCTCGCAACCGGTGCTGCATCTCGGCCGGGGTCGGGTGGGGGGCGGGCAGGCCCATCGCCTCGCACCACTCGACGACTTCCTCGGGCGTCGCGAGCAGCTCGGTCGCTGCGCCGCGGCGCTGGTGGACGGTGGCGACGAGCGCGAGCGCCAGCTCACCGGTGCGGACGGCGGAGGTGGACACGACCGACAGTGTAAGGGGTTGAACTCCTGATCTCTGTGTAAGGTGTTCGACCACTTACCGATCGAGAGGAACCACCGTGGACATCGACCTCACCGGCAGAGCGGCAGTGATCACCGGCGGGACGGCCGGGATCGGGCGGAGCGTGGCGGCCACGCTCGTCGCGCTCGGTGCATCAGCGCTGCTGACCTACCGCTCGGACGACGAGCGCGCTGCCGCCGTCGTGGCCGAGTTCGGACCCCGCACCGCAGCGCATCGGGCGGACAACGCCCGCCCGGGCAGCGCGGTCGAGATCGTCGAGGCCGCGGTCGAGCGATTCGGTCGGCTCGACGTCCTCGTCGCCAACGCCGGCGAGACCGGACGATCACCGATCGGGGGCACCGAACCCGGCACCTACGACCGCGTCTTCGATGCCAACGTGCGCGCGGCGTGGGAGTTGATGGAGGCGGCGAGCCCGCACCTCGGTCACGGCGGCCGCATCGTGCTGCTGTCGAGCGTGCGCACGGTGATGAGCACCCCAGGGACCGGTCTCTACGCCGCGTCGAAGGCTGCGGTCGAGGCGATGGTCCCGATCGTCGCCAAGGAGCTGGGCCCGCGGGGTGTCACCGTCAACGCCGTGGCGCCCGGCGCGACCGACACGGCACTGCTCCGGTCGGTGAACGATCAGGCGGCGATCGACGCGATGGCGGCCGACACCCCCCTCGGACGGGTGGGCCGGCCCGACGACATCGCCGGGGTCGTCGGCTTCCTCGCCACCCCGGCCGCGGGGTGGGTGACCGGTCAGGTCATCGGGGCGACCGGCGGGCTCGGCCTGTGATCAGCGGCCCACGTCGTCGCGGCGCACGATCAGCCCGAAGCTCGTGATGACGTGCCCCTCCAGCACGACCTTGAGGTGCGTGTTGGTGAAGGGGAGCACGTCGATGTGGCGATCGGCCTCGCGGTCGCCGAGGGCGAAGGTGACGTCGACGTGGTGGCCGGCGGCCCGCAGCTCGTCGACGACCCGCTGGAGGTCGCGGCGCCGATAGGCGACGGTCTCGCCGACCTCGACCGTCTCGTCGTCGCTGCTCACGTTGAACTCGGTCGTGTGCACCGCCACGCCGCCGGGCCGCACGCAGTCCATCGAGCGGTGGATGAACCGCAGCCCGGCATCGAGGTCGCCGAGGTGCTCGAGCGCGCAGGAGGACCACACGAAGTCGAAGCCGGTGAGATCGTCGGGGATGTCGTTCATGTCGACCGGGCGGAACGAGACCCGGTCGGCCAGCACCGCCGGGTGGCAGAGGCCGTGCACGTTGAGCTTCTCGATCGACTCGGCGTGCTGCTCGACGCTGGCCCAGGTCTGGTGGCCGTCGTGCTCGACGGGGAGGTCGGTGGCGACGAGTCGGCACCCGCTCGCCGCGAGCAGGCTGGCGAGCGGCTCGGTGCCGACACCGAAGCCGAGCCCGAGGCTCCCGTCGTGCACCGCGCCATGTTCGGTCAGGGCCTGGACGATGTAGCACCACTCCCACTGCTTGCGGTGCACGAGGTAGGGGTGGCCGAAGCGCTCGCACCACTCGGCGTAGGGCTCGGTGTCGATCTGCGCCGCCGTGCAGGCCTGCGAGATCAGGCCGGGGAAGGTCGGCTCGCGCTCGCCGCTCGGCTCCCAGGCGGGGTCGTACTCGGGGACGACCGCAGGCGGGGGATCGACGACCTCGGGTTCGGGAGGCGGCGGAGGTGGTCCGGGTGTCGGTTCGTCGCGGCGCAGCAGATGGGTCCAGCCGGCCGAGACCTCGATGAGCCGGCGAACCCTCCCCACCCGGGCGAAGCTACTCGGGGTCGTCGGCGATCGAGATGGCACCCGCCGGACAGACCGAGATCGCCTGCTCGGCGTGGCGGAGGTCGTCGTCATCGGTGATCGAGGGCGATGAGGGGACCGAGGTCGAGCCGTCGTCGGACCAGGCGAAGTGGTCGGGGTGGTTTTAGATGCACTCGCCCGAGAGGACGCACCGCTCGGCGTCGACGACGAGGCGGCGGCTCACCACTCGATCCAGAGCTCGTCGGGGGCGCGGAACCCACCGGTGTCGGGGAAGCCGCCGCGCAGCCCCGGGTGGTCGGGGTACTTCGGGCGAGGATCGCCCATCAGCTCGAGGAGGCGCTTCGAGGCGATGACCGCCTCCTGGCGGGCCATCCGGTACCCCATGCAGAAGTGCTGGCCGACGCCGAAGCCGAGGTGGCCGGGCAGCTCGCTGCGGTACTTGGCCGAGCGGTTCTCCGGGCCCATGTGCAGGTCGGTGCGGTGGATGTCGAACGTGTCGGGGTCGGCGAACACCCGCGGGTCGCGGTTGCCGGCCGCCAGGTAGAAGGTGACCATCGCCCGGCGGGGCAGGACCTTGCCCCGGATCTCCACCTCCTTGGTCGTGTACCTGGTCTGCGCGTGTACGACCGGGTCGAAGCGCATCATCTCGGCGAAGACGTGCTCCCAGAGGTCGGGGTCGGCCTTCACGTCCTCGAACTGGTCGGGGCGGGTGTAGAGCATGTGGAACCACATGTCGGCGATGGCCTTGTCGGTGGTGTCGCCGCCGGCGGCGAGCAGGAGGGCGATGAAGCCCTTCACCTCGTCGTCGGACATGGACTGCCCGTCGAGCTCGGCCTGCACGAGGCGGGTGAGGAGGTCGTCGCCGGGGTTTGCCCGCCGGTCCTCGATGATCGGGCCGAAGTAGTCCCACATCTCGTCGCGGGCTCGCATGCCCCGAGCCACGGACTCGGCCTTCGGCGACAGCCCGGCGATGAGGTCCTGGTACCAGCCGACGAAGCGGGGCTCGTCCTCCCTCGGCAGGCCGAGCATGTTGGAGATGACACGGATCGGGAACTGGGTCGAGATCTCGCTGACCAGCTCCATCTCGCGGGAGTCGCCGTGGCGTTCGATCAGTTCCTCGACGATCTGCTCGATGACCGGGATGAAGGCCATCAAGCCCTGCCCGACGAACTGGTTGGCCACGATGTTGCGCATCCAGCGGTGGCGGTCGGAGTTGCCGTACTCGAGGATGTTGGGTCCGAATGGATGGCCGGACCCGAACTCGTAGAGGCCGTCGGGTTCGTAGAGCGCTCGGTCGAACGACTCGTTGTCGCGAAAGGCAGCCAGCACGTCGTCGTAGCGGCTGAGGATCCACCGGTTGTGGACCCGGTCCCGGAACACCGGCTGCTCCTCGCGCAACCGCTCGTAGGTCGGGAACGGGTCGACCTCGAACTCCTCGCGGTCGAACACGTGCGGATCGATCGGCGCCACGGCTCCCCCTCGCTTCCCCGTCGGCGAGTCTCGCACGGGGAGCTGGTCGGACTCCCATGCGGAGCCGGTCGTCGCCCACGATGGGGGTGTGACGAGTCAGCCCGAGTCGAAGCCGTGCGCGTCCTGCGGGCGGACGATCGAGTGGCGGGCCAAGTGGGCGCGGGACTGGGACGACGTCCGCTACTGCTCGGACGCCTGCCGGCGGCGCAAGGTGCGGCCCGAGGACCGGGCCCTCGAGGCGGCGATCCTCGATCTGCTCGACCGGCGGCGCGGCGGCGCGACGATCTGCCCGTCCGAGGCGGCCCGGGCGGTGGGCGACGACGACTGGCGCGACCTGATGGAGCCGGCCCGTCGTGCGGCGCGCCGGCTCGTGGTCGACGGAGCGGTCGAGATCACCCAGCGCGGCCGGGTGGTCGATCCGTCGACGGCGAAGGGCGCGATCCGCATCCGACGGGTCGAGCCGTGAGCCTCCTGCCGGCGCCGCCTGAGGACCCGGCGGCGGTCGAGGAGTGGGTCCGTCGCCACCTCGGTGACCTCTCCGGCGACGAGGTCCGCCGCTCGCCTCGCTTCCGCGGCACGCAGTCCGCCGCCGACGCCGCGCTGGCCGCGTTCGACGTCACCGGCTACGCCGGGCGGCGCAACGAGGTGCTGCCCGAGTCGCGTCGGGGTGCCAGCGCGCTCTCGCCGTGGATCCGACACGGCCACCTGCAACTCGGCGAGGTGTGGGAGCACGTCGGCGGCGGGCCGGGGCGAGACGTCGGCAAGTTCCGCGACGAGCTGCTGTGGCAGGAGTACGCCCGCCACCTCTACGCACGGCTCGGTCGGCGAACCGCCCGCAGCCTTCGCAACGCTCCGCCGGCCGACGGGCCCGGCGGGTGGGACCGCTCTCTGGCGTGCCTCGACGCCTGCCTCGGCGAGCTGGAGCGCGACGGCTGGCTGGTCAACCAGACCCGGATGTGGCTCGCCTCGCACTGGACCGTCCGCATGGGCGGGCGGTGGCAGGACGGCGAGGACGAGCTGTTCCGCCACCTGCTCGACGGGTCCCGGGCCGCCAACCGCCTCGGGTGGCAGTGGACGACCGGCGCCGGGTCGTCGAAGCACTACGGCTTCTCGCGCTGGCAGGTCGAGAAGCGGGCACCGACCCTGTGCCGATCGTGCGAGCTCCGCCACGACTGCCCGATCCAGGACTGGCCTGACGACCCCGCGCTCGATGCGGTCGAGCGGCCGTCCCGCCTCGCCCGCGACGACGATCCGGGCACCACGGCGGGTCCCGTGGCCGTCGAGCGGTGGGGCGAACCCGAAGCGGTCTGGCTCACCGCGGAGTCGTTGGGCGACGCCGATCCCGCCCTCGCCGCCCACCTCGACCTGCCGGCGGTGTTCGTGTTCGACGAGCCCCTGCTCGCCCGGCTCGCGCTGAGCGGCAAGCGCCTCTGCTTCCTCGCCGATCGCCTCGGCGAGCTCGCCGCGGAACGCCCGGTCGAGGTGCATCGAGGGCGGCCCGCCGAGGTCCTCGCCGGCCGCTCGGTCGCGTTGACCTTCGCCCCGGTGCCCGGCTTCCGGCGCCTCCAGCGGCTCGTCGAGCCGGCCGAGCTGCATCCGTGGCCGTGGCTGCGCCGACCGCACGGGCGATCGCTGGCCAGCTTCACGGCATGGCGCAACGGTCTGTGAGGCGCGTCGACCGGCCATCGGTCGGTCACCGAGCGTTCACCAACTCGTCGCTGGCGGTCCCCGGACGGCCGCCGACAGGTGAGTAGGTTCTCGCCTCAGGAGGTGCTGCATGCGTGATGACGCGGTCGGCGGCGGACTCGGGACCACCAGGACCCCGGATCGAACGGAGTCGCCGCCCATCCGGCGTTGCCACGTCATCGACACCTCGGTCCTGCTGTCGGATCCCCGGTCGCTCGAGCGCTTCGACGAGCACGAGGTGGTGCTCCCGCTCGTCGTCCTCATGGAGCTCGAGGCGAAGCGCAACCACCCCGAGCTCGGCTGGGCCGCCCGCCAGGCGTTGCGCCGGCTCGAGGAGCTCCGCCTGCGCCACGGATCGCTGACCGATCCGGTCTCGGTGAACGACGCCGGCGGGACCGTCCGGGTCGAGGTCAACCACGTCGACCTCGGTGGCCTGCCCGCCGCGATGTCCGGCGACAACAACGACCACCGGATCCTCGCCGTGGCCCGCAACCTGGCCGCCGAGGGGCGTTCGGTCGTCATCGTCACCAAGGACCTGCCCCTGCGGCTCAAGGCGGCCGTCGTGGGCCTCGCGGCCGACGAGTACCGCAACGAGCTGGTGGTCGACACGGGGTGGACCGGCGTCGTCGAGCTCGACGTGGCCGGCGAGACGATCGACGACCTCTTCGAGCAGCGCAGCCTCGATCTCCCCGAGGCCGTCGACCTGCCGGCGAACGCGGGCGTCGTGCTCCACTCCGGCTCGCAGTCGGCCCTGGCCCGGGTCCGGGCCGACAAGCGGCTGCACCTGGTGGTCACCGATCGCGAGCTCTTCGGCCTGCGCGGGCGCAGCGCCGAGCAGCGGATCGCCCTCGACCTGCTCGCCGACGACGACGTCGGCATCGTGTCGCTCGGCGGCAGCGCCGGCACCGGCAAGAGCGTCCTCGCCCTGGCGGCCGGCCTCGACGCGGTCTTGGAGCAGGGTCGGTTCAAGCGGATGCTCGTCTTCCGCCCCACCTTCGCGGTGGGCGGTCAGGACCTCGGCTACCTGCCCGGTACCGAGGAGGAGAAGATGTCGCCGTGGGCCGCGGCAGTCATGGACGCCCTCGAGTCGATCACCACCCGGGACGTCATCGAGGAGGTCCGCAACCGGGGCCTCGTCGAGGTCCTGCCGCTGACCCACCTCCGCGGTCGGAGCCTGGTCGACACCTTCGTCGTGCTCGACGAGGCGCAGAACCTCGAGCGCGGCGTGCTGCTGACGGCGCTCTCACGGCTGGGAACGGGCAGCCGGGTGGTGCTCACCCACGACGTGGCCCAGCGCGACAACCTGCGCGTCGGTCGCCACGACGGCATCGCGGCCGTGGTCGAGCGGCTGCGGGGACACCCGATGTTCGGTCACGTGACCCTCACGCGCACCGAGCGCAGCCCGGTGGCGGCGGTGGTGACCGAGCTGCTCGACGACCTGACCTGAGGCACAGGCCGCCGAGCAGCCGGGACGGGGTCAGCTCTCGGCGGTCGAGCCCAGCTCGCCGGTCGACGAGGAGCCCAGCCCGAGCTCGGCGCGCAGCTCGGCGAGGGTGTCGTCGGCTTGGGCCAGCGACACGGCCTGGCGCAGCTCGGCCTCGGCGCCCTCGGGCGTGGCCTGGGCCAGCTCGGTGGTGGCCTGCGCCTGCGCGAGGCGGTCCTGGATCTTCTCCTCGACCTTGCTGAGGCTCGGCGTGTCGCGATCGAGCGTGGCGTTCATGCTCTGCATCGCCGAGTTGACCGTCTCCTGCATCTTGGCCTGCTGGACCTTGCCCAGCAGCTCCATGCGCTTGGCGGTCATCTCCTGGACCCGCATGGCGTTCTGCTGCACCGCGTTCTTGGCGTCCTCGGACTGCGTCACCGCGACCTCGTACTGACCCTTCAGGCCCTCGAGGTTGCTCTCGGCGGCCTGCAGCTTCATCGCGAGGCTCTGCGCGGAGCTCGTCCACTTGGTCACGCCGTCGACGTCGCCCTCGGTCTGCGCCTTCTCGGCCCGGAGCAGGGCCTGCTTGGCCATCTCCCGGGCCTTGCCGACCTCATCGGCGGACTTCTCGATGCGCTGCTCCAGCGAGGTGCGGTGGGCGATCACCTTCGCGGCCTGGTTGCGCAGGGCCTGGTCCTGCTTCCGAGCCTCCTCGAGGGCCTGCTCGATCTCGATCTCCGGATCCATCATCGACTCGGCCTTGGTCCGGAAGAGGGTCCGCAAGTAGCCCCAGATCCGCTTGAACATGTGTCACTCCGTCAGTGGTCGGTGAGGGGTCAAGGCTAGGCAGGGAAGCTGCGTCGCACCACCAGGCCGCAGCGCTCAGCCCCGTCGGCGGCCGCGGCCCCTCGACGACCGGCGTGGCGTGGAGCGACGGCGCGAGCTCGCGCCCCGGCTGCTCGATCGACGGTTCCTCGGTCTCGTGCGCAGGCCGCCGGTGGACCGGCCCCGACCTCCACCGCCGCTCAGCACGCTGCCCAGCATGCCGCCGAGCACCGCCGTGCCGAGTCCGCTCCCGCCACCGCCGGAGCTGCGCCGCCGGGGTGCCGGGCGGGTCCGCGGGCGTGGGGCCTCGACCGGCGG
>JBCBSZ010000098.1:0-19432 GCA_039818945.1 Actinomycetota bacterium | reverse complement strand
CCTCACGACCGGCCGGTGGTACCGCCTGGCCCACCTGGTCATGCGGCGGCCGGGCGTGGTGGCCCTGGCCACGATCGCGGGGCTGCTGCTCGTCGCCGCGCCCTTCACCCGCATCGAGTTCGGCCTCAACGACGACCGGGTCCTGCCCGCGGACGCCGAACCGCGACAGGTCCTCGATGCGGTCCGCACCGAGTTCTCCGCCATCGAGAGCGGGGCGATCTCGGTGGTCTACGAGGATCCGGCCTCGGTCTCCGGCGACGAGGTCGGCGCGCACGCCCGGGAGCTCCAGTCACTCCCGGGCGTCGCGCGGATCGACCAGCGCGACGGCTGGCTGCGCGTCGTGCCCGCCGTCGAGCCGGTGTCGAACGAGGGTCGCGAGCTCGTCGGGGCGATCCGGGATCTCCCGGCGCCGTCACCGGTCGTCGTGGGTGGCGACGCCGCCCGCCTCGTCGACAACACCGACCACGTGACCGACCGGCTGCCGTGGGTGCTCGGCGGCATGATCACCGCGACGATCCTGATGCTGGGGATCCTGTTCCGCAGCGTGCTCGTCCCCCTCAAGGCGATCGTGTTGAACCTGCTCAGCCTCTCGGCGATGTTCGGTGCCATCGTCTGGATCTTCCAGGACGGCCGCTTCGCCGGCGTCCTCGGCTACACCCCGACCGGCCTCACCGACGTCACCGTGCCGACGCTCATGTTCTGCGTGGCGTTCGGGCTGAGCATGGACTACGAGGTGTTCCTGCTCTCACGGATCCGCGAGGAGTACGTGCGAACCGACGATCCCGTGGACTCCATCGCGCTGGGCCTGCAGCGCACGGGCGGCGTCCTGTCGGCCTCGGCGATCCTGATGTCGGTCGTGTTCACCGCGTTCGCCACGGGCTCGGTCACCCAGCTGAAGGTCCTCGGCATCGGGATCACCCTCGCCGTGCTCCTCGACGCCTTCGTGGTGCGATCGCTGCTCGTGCCATCGTTGATGCGACTCGCGGGCCGGGCGAACTGGTGGCCGACCGCACATCGGGGAGGCGGGGCCCATGACGACGATCGAGCGGTTGACCTCCGGGGAGTTGACGATCACGGCGATCGTCGAGGCGGAGACACCGGGGATCCCGCCGGAGCTCTTCTTCCCGCAGGCGACACCTGACGACGTGCGATCGGTGGGCTGGCTCGACGAGTCACAGGCTCGTGCGGACGGGACCATTGCGTTCCGGGTGCAGTCGTTCGCGAGGACCACGTCGGCTGGGACACCCACCTCGTCGACGGGCGCTGGACGCCGACCTTTCCCAACGCTCGTCACCTCTACGTCGGCACCGAGCTCGCCCACTGGCACGGGGAGCACGAGCGGGGTCATCGCGAGGCCTGGGTCGACTCGATCGAACCGATCCTCGACGCCGGCCTCGCCGAGGAGGTCACGGCCGACGCCGACCTCGGCCACGGTCTTCGCCGCCGGAGCGTGAGCCCGCTCAGGCCGCCCGCGGTCCGGCGCTGAAGGCGACCGGGAGCGTCGTCGGGCCGTAGATGAAGTTCGACGCCATCCACGCGGGTTCGGCGGCGGGGCGCAGACCGTCGAGGCGGGTGAGCACTTCGCGCAGGAGGGCCGCGATCTCGATCCGGGCCAGGTGCGCTCCCAGGCAGAAGTGCGGTCCACCGCCGCCGAACGCCACGTGCGGGTTGGGGTCGCGGCGGAGATCGAGCTCGTGGGGGTCGGCGAAGACCGCCGGGTCCCGGTTGGCGGCGCCGTAGTACATCACGACCTTGTCACCCGCCTCGATGACCTGCTCGCCGAGCGTCGTCGCAGCCGTCGCGGTGCGGCGCATGTGGATGACCGGGCTCACGAACCGGAGCAGCTCCTCCACCGCCGTGCCCATGAGCCCATCGGGATCGGTGGTGAGCTCGTGAAGGGCGTCGGGCCGCTCGAAGAGGTGGTGCATCCCGCCGCCCACCAGGTTCCTGGTCGTGTCGCCGCCGGCGTCCACGAGCAGCAGGAACCAGAGGAAGAAGTCGACCTCGTCGACCGGCGTCCCGTCGACCGCGCCGTTGGCGATCAAGGAGGCGAGATCGTCGGTGGGCTCGGCGGTCCGGGCGGCGTGCACGCCGGCGGCGTAGGCGAACATCTCGCCGAGGGCGGCCTGCTGCGCTTCGATCCCGACGGCATCGGTGGCCGAGTGCAGCGTCTCGGTGTGGTGGTAGAGGGCCCGGCCGTCCTCGAGGGGCAGACCCAGCAGGTCGGCGATCACGAAGCTGGGCATCTCCCCGGCCAGGTCCGTCACGAGGTCGCACTCACCCCGCTCGATCACCTCGTCGACGATCTTGGTGGCGAGCAGGGCGATGCCGTCGTGGAGCGCTCGCACCGACTTCGGCGTGAAGCGGCGGCTGACGAGGCGGCGCATGCGGGTGTGCAGCGGCGGGTCGCACATCAGCATCATCTTGTGGTCGCCGAACTGATCGGGATCGTCCGGGTCCCGCAGCATGATCGTCGGCTCGGACGAGAAGCGGGCGGCGTCCTTGCCCACCTCGGTCACGAGCTCGTGCGACGTCACCGCCCAGAACCCGGGGCCGTCCGGCTCGGCGTGTCGGTGGACGGGTGCGGTCGCTCGGAGGTGGTCGAATGCCTCGTGCGGTTGGGACCCGGCGAAGCTCCGGTGGTCGACGAGATCGATGGCGGGGGCGTCGCTCGGCATGCGCCGAGGCTATGGCGTGGCGCAGGGCCGCTCGGGCGGAGCTCGGGCCCTCGTCCCCCGCTCTGGTCTCGCTTCCTCGATGCTCCGCACCACCTCCGGTGGCACTCCGCATCCGCTCGCTCGACGGGCCGCTCGGGCCCTCAGGGGATGATCTTCGAGATCGGGAGCTCGAGGATGTCGCTGGCCCCCCGCTCCTTCAGCTCGGGGATCAGCACGTTGATCTCGTCCTTCGGCACGACCGCCTCGACGGCGTACCCGGTGCCGCCGAAGAGCTCGTTGACCGTCGGCGCCTGCATGGCGGGCAGCACCTCGATGACCTTGTCGAGCGACTCGGCGGGGCAGTTGACCTTGACGAGCACCCGGCCCCGGGCGGACAGCACGCCCTCGAGCAGCGTCAGGACCTGCTCCATCGCCTTGCGCTTCTCGGGATCCGCGTAGGAGACGGGGTTGGCGACCAGCTCGGTGTAGCTGGTCACGATCTCGTCGATGATCCGGAGGCCCGCGGCCCTGAGGGCCCGGCCGGTCTCGGTCAGGTCGACGACGACGTCGACGATGTCGGGCGCCTTGGCCTCGGTGGCGCCGTAGGAGAGGCGCACGTCGGCCTGAATGCCCTTGTCGGCGAAGAACCGCTCGGTCATCCGCGGGTACTCGCTCGACACCTTGATTCCGTCGGGGAGGTCCTCCACCCGCTGGATCGGCGAGTCGGCGGGCACGGCGACGACGATCCGGACCGGCCTCGCGGTGGCCTTCGAGTACTTCAGCTCGCC
The DNA here is from genome assembly GCA_039818945.1 of Actinomycetota bacterium. GTDB lineage: Bacteria > Actinomycetota > Acidimicrobiia > Acidimicrobiales > Poriferisodalaceae > JBCBSZ01. Next base: position 15,987 of record JBCBSZ010000098.1, on the reverse strand, counting down.
CAGCGACACGACCTCGGAGTTGGTCTCGGTGATCCAGTCGCGGCCGGTGATGCCGAGGTCGAAGAGCCCCTCGGCGACGTAGACCGGGATCTCCTGGGGCCGCAGGATCCGCACCTCGTCGATGCGGGGATCGCCGACGGTCGCCTTGTAGTCGACCGACGAGCTGCGGTTGACCGAGAGGTCGGCGTCTTCGAAGAGCTGGAGCGTCGCCTTCTCCAGCGACCCCTTCGGCAGGACGAGCTTCAACATGGGCGCCGACGGTAGCCGGCGCACGCCACATCCCCACCCTCGGTTCGGCCTGCCCCGTCCGCGCGGTCGGAGGCACGTAGCGTTCGGCCCGGAGGTGATCGATCGTGAAGATCCTGGGTGCGGTCCTGGGTGTCGTCGTGGCGCTCGTGGGCGTGGGGTTGCTGCTCGGCGGCGTCCTGATCCGGACCTCGCTGGGCCCGAACGGCGAGATCGGCACCGACGTGCAGCTCTTCGGCACCGAGAGCCGCGGGTTCGTGACCCGCACGCTCGACCTGGGGTCGATCGAGCAGGTCCCCCTCGTCGACCTCGGCGATCTCGATCTCACCCTGGACGTCGCCGCCGTCCGCGCGGACACCTTCATCGGCGTCGGACCGACCGCCGAGGTCGATGCCTACCTCGACGGCGTCGACGTCGAGAAGATCGACTCCTTCGAGCTCGATCCCTTCGCGCTCGACACCACGCGCAGCGGCGGCGAGGTCGTCCCCGCTCCCCCGCTGACGCTCGACTTCTGGAGCACCAGCGTGGTCGTGACCGGCGAGGAGCCGGTGAACATCGAGCTCGACCTGTCCGAGGGGTCGCAGCGCCTGGTGATCATGAACGCCGACGCCAGCCCGGACGTCTCGATCGACGCCGACCTCACGGTCGATCTGCCGTTCCTCTCGACGCTGGCCTGGGTGCTGATCGTCATCGGTGCGCTCCTGCTCGTGATCGGCGTCGCGCTGATCGTCAGCTCGGCGCGGGCGGCGTCGAACCAGAACTGGCTCCCCGAGGAGGGCCCGGGCCGGACCGACGAGCGGACCTGGAGCACGGAGCGCTGGGACGTCGGCCGCGAGGACGCCGCCAGGCGCCGTGACCCGAGCTCGGATCCGTTCGGCTCCGGCGACCAACCGCCACCCCACGCCTGAGCCGGCCGGCCGATTCGCTCGACCCCTCAGCCGCCGTGGGGATGCGGGTTCGCCTCGCCGACCAGCAAGCGGATCGCGTGCGGGAGGACGTCGGCGACGGCGTCGAGCTGCTCGACGCAGCCCTTGGTCGAGCCGGGGGTGTTGAGGATCAACGTCCGTCCCACCGTGCCCGCAACCCCTCGGGAGAGCCGACCCAACGGGTTGCAGAGCCGCATGGCCTCGGCGAGTCCGGGGGCCTCGCGCTCGATGACCTGGCGGGTCCCCTCCGGCGTGAGATCGCGATCGGTGAAGCCGGTGCCTCCCGTGCTCACGACCAGGCCGCCGAAGCCGTCGCTCAGCTCGCGCAGCGCCGAGGCGACCGACTCGACGCCGTCGCTGACCGCCCGCCGCTCGAGCACCTCGTAGCCCAGCTCGGCGAGCCGGGCACCCAGCGCCTCACCGGACTTGTCCTCACGGGTGCCGGCGATCACCCCGTCGGACACCGTCAGGACCTTGGCGTACAACACGTCGTCGCTCACGGGCACCGAGGCTAGTGATCAGGGCGCTGCCTCCAGCTCGTCGTGGCAGGCACCGAGGCTCGTGATCAGGGCCCGGCCTCCAGCTCGTCGTGGCAGGCGGCGACGCTCGTGATCACCACGGCGACTCGAGCTCGTCGTGGCGGGCGGCGAGGCGGACGGCCTCGGGCGAGTCGGTCCCGCCGTCGGCCTCCAGCGCGGCCAGCCGGCGGCGGATCGCCGAGACGACGGTGCTGCGCACCTGCTCCCGGACCGGTGTGGTCCAGTCCTCGTAGCGGTCCTCGGGCAGGAACTCCCCGGCGTCGAGCTCGATGATCCGTTCGTCGTCCTCGGCGCCGAGCAGCCGCTCGAGGTCGGTCGACACGTGCGAGCGGTCGAGCGCGATCGTGTCGCGATCGGCGATCACCCCGCCGCCCAGCACCCGTCGGACGTGGGAGAGCTGGACCGAGAGCCGGGCGCCGAGCCGGGCGCGATCGATCTCGTCCGGCCAGAGCAGGTCGAAGAGCTCGTCGCGCGTCACCGGCCACCCTCGAGCCGTCACGAGCCGCTTGAGCAACGTCCGCGCCCGGCGCGACCCCCACTCGCCGGTCTCCACCTCGCGCCCGTCGACCTCGACGGCGAAGCGGCCCAGCGTCGTCACGTGCGCGGCGACCGGTCCTCGACTCGGCTCGCGCGGCTGGACCTCTCCGGTCACCCAGCGCTCCATCGGGTCGAGCCAGGCGTCGACGTCACCGAGGAAGGAGAAGTGGTCGATGCCGGGCAGCTCGATGAACGTCGCGTCCCTCGCGAGGTCGGCGACCTCCTTCGCGAGCTCGATCGGCGTCGAGGCGTCGTCGGCGCGGGACATCGCGAGGATCGGCGCCTCGATCTCGCTCACGACGTCGTGGGCGTCGAGGTCGAGCATCTCCATGAACAGCTCGAACAGCGAGTCGGAGCTGGCGGCGAAGCGCTGGTACCGGACGAACCAGGACCGGAACTCGGCGTCGTCGATCCGGGACGGCGCGAACAGCGCCGTCGCCATCTCGTCGGGTGTTCCCCACGCCCTGGCGAACGCCCGGCGCTTCTCGCGCTGGTCGGCGCGGACCTCGTCGGTGAGCTCGACGTCGGGCGGCACCAGTCGAGCCGGTGAGCCGAGCATGATCAGGCTCTCGACCCGGTGCGGGTAGGCGGCGGCGAAGAGCAGCGTGGTGACGCCCCCCTCGGACTGCGAGAAGAGATGGGCTCGTTCGATGCCGGTCGCGTCCATCACGGCCCGCAGATCGTCGACGCGCACGTCCACGTGGGGCACGCGGACCGTGCGGTCCGAGGCGCCGGTCCCGCGCTTGTCGTAGTGCACGTACCGGCAGAACGTCCCGAACCGATCGAACATCGTCCGCAGGCCGGGCCACTCCCAGGCGAGCTCGATGTTCTGCGCCGCGGGCGGGATCGCGACGACCGGCGGGCCCGAGCCCCACTCCTGGTAGGCGATGCGGGCGCCGTCGCGCGCCTCGGCGAACCGGACCGGTGGCAGCTCCTCCACCGCGGTGCACGGTACCGCGACCGATCGAAAGGGTTCCGAAAGGCGTCCGTGGCCCGATGAGCGCATGACGACGAGCACCACCCTTCCCGACCCGACCGCCCCGTACCTCCTGCGGACCGGCGACGGCGATCATCGACACTTCTTCAACCACCTGGCGACGACCAAGGTCGAACCCGGCGAGCACGGCTCGATGAGCGTCGTCGAGTTCACGGCGCCGCGCGGCTTCGGCCCGCCGCTCCACGTCCACGACGACGAGGACGAGGTGATGATCGTGCTCGACGGGGAGATCGCCTTCCGGTCCGGCGACGACGAGCAGATCGGGACCGCGGGGTCGACCGTCCACCTCCCCCACGGCGTCCCGCACACCTTCCAGGTGCTGTCGCGGTCGGCTCGGTTCACGACGATCGCCGCCCGGCTCCACGGAGCACCCCGCTTCGGCGAGTTCGTGGCCGAGCTCGGCGACGAGCTCGAGCGGCCCGAGCTCCCCGCGCCCGAGGAGATCGATCCCGCCGCCGTCGCGGCAGCGAGCGCTCGCCACGGCGTCACACTGCTCGGCCCCCCACCCGCGCCCCTCGACTGACCCCGTGCGCTTCGTCAGCCGTCCCCCGCCCGGCGCCGACGCAGCACGCAGGCGAACATGCCGTCGGTGCGGTGGTCCTGGGGCAGGGTCAGCACGCCGCGCCCTCGGACCCGCCAGCGCGAGCCCGGGTCGACGACCTCGGCGTCGAGGTCGGAGCGCTCGGCGAGGACGCGATCGACGACGTCGATCGTCTCCGCCGTGGTGATCGTGCACACCGAGTAGACGAGCCGACCGCCGGGCCGGACCAGATCTGCGGCCGCGTCGAGCAGCTCGATCTGGAGCGCAGCGAGGCGCTCGACGGCCTCTCCGTCGATCCGCCAGCGGGCGTCGGCTCGTCGACGGAGCGCGCCGAGGCCCGAGCACGGCGCGTCGAGGAGCACACGGTCGGCCGAGCCGGGACGCAGCGCGGCGCTGCGGGCATCGGCGACGACGACGGACAGGTCGTGCCCGGTCGCCTCGGCCACGCCGACGACGCCGCGCGCCCGTGCGGGATGCAGCTCGCAGGCGATCACATCGGCGCCGGACGCGGCGAGCACGGTGGCCTTGCCGCCCGGGGCCGCGCACAGGTCGACCACCGTCTCACCGGCCTCCGCCTCGACCAGCTCGGCGACCCAGGTCGACGCCGGGTCCTGGCGGTACCCGTCGGCGCGGGCCGGCGTCTCGACGGGGACGTTCATCTCGGCGAGCGCGGCGTGCGCATCGTGCTGGCCCAGGTCGGCGACCAGCCGGTCGACCAACCAGTCGGGGTACGACAGGCGCTCGGCCGGGCCGAGCCCGCCCGGCATGCCGGCCTCGGCCACCCGACGCAGGACGGCGTTGACGAGACCGCTGGCCCGGCGAGGAGCCAGGTCGACCGCCTCGGACACCGCGGCGTGGGCCGGCACCCGCTGCTCGAGCAGCTGGTAGGTGCCGATGCGGACCGCAGCGCGGACGTCGGGGTCGAGGTCACGCTTGACGAACGGCCGAGCAGCGGCGTCGATGGCCCGGCGGCGGCGGGTCACCCCGTAGACCAGCTCGGTGGCGAGGGCCCGATCGCGGTCGTCGAGTCGGCTCCGCCGAAGGGCACCGTCGAGGGCGGGGGCGACCCATGCCCGATCGACGTCGACCCGGACCAGGACCGCGTGGGCGAGCGACCGGGCGCTCACGGACCGAGCCGGTCGTCGGCGGTGGGCTGGGCGCCGTTGCGCCACGCCGCCGCGCTCAGACGACCCTTGCCCTCCGGCTGCACCTCCACCAGCTCCAGCCGGCCGGCGCCGGTGCCGACGACCACGCCGTCGAACGCCCCCGGTCCCGGCCCGTCGCCCGGCAGCGGCCGGGTGGCGTGCACCTTGAACCGGGTGCCCCGGAAGGTGGTCCACGCGCCGCCGACGCGCACGATGCGGTCGAGCTGCACCGCGGGTTCGGTCCAGTCGAGGCGCCGGTCGTCGGCGACGAGCTTCTCGGCGTAGGTGACCTCGCCGGCCTGGACCTCCGGGTCGGTGAGGCCCTCGCGCAACCCGGCGACGAGGAGCTCGGCGGCGTCGGCGGCGAGGTCCGCGGCGAGGGACGCCGCCGTGGTGTCGGGACCGATCGGTCGGGTGCTCCTCCGGTAGATCGGCCCGGTGTCGAGGCCCTCCTCGAGACCCATCAGGCAGACACCGGTCACGTCGTCGCCGGCGAGGATGGCCCGCTCGACCGGTGCCGCTCCCCGCCAGCGCGGCAGCAGCGAGAAGTGCAGGTTCACCATCGGGACCGCCTCGAGCACCCGACGGGGAACGATGCGGCCGTAGGCCGCGACCACGCCCAGGTCGACGTCGGCGTCGAGCACGTCGTCGAGCGAGTCGGTGACGCGGAGGCCGAGCTCGAGGGCGGCCGCCTTCACCGGGCTGGGGGTCGGGGCGCCCCGGCGGCCTCGGCGCTTGTCGGCCCCAGAGACGACGAGGGCGACCTCGTGACCGCCCTCGACGAGGGCGCGCAGCGCGGGCACGGCGATCTCGGGGGTGCCCAGGAACGCGAGGCGGCGGGGATGGACCGGCGGAGCGGGAAGTCCGTCGGTCACGGTGTCAGGGAAGCTGCAGCCCGCCGGTGCCGGCGGCCGGAGCCGGACGCTGCTGCATCGACCGGGCCAGCTCGCGCTCGCGGAGCTGCTTCATCGCCCACTTGCGGTCGTCCTCCTCGAGGTGATCGAGCATGAGGACGCCGTTGAGGTGATCGAGCTCGTGCTGGAACAGGCGGGCCAGCAGCTCGTCGGCCTCGAGCTCGACCTCGTTGCCGTCGAGGTCGCGACCGCGGAGGTGCACGATCTTGGGCCGCACGATCTCGAAGGACAGCCCGGGGATCGACAGGCAGCCCTCCTCGTAGAGCCACTCGCCCTCGGACTCGACGATCTCCGGGTTGACGAGCACGTGCTGCTCGCCGTCGCCGAGGTCGTAGACGAAGAGCCGCTGCTGCACGCCGATCTGGGGCGCGGCGAGGCCGATGCCGGGCGCCTCGTACATCGTCACGAACATCTGCTCGGTGAGGCGGACGAGGCGATCGTCGACGTCGGTGATCTCGGCTGCCACCTGACGCAGCACCGGGTCGCCAACCGTGCGGATCTCCATACGGCGGAGGATACCGGGCGGCCCGAGCGGCCCGACGAGCGAGCGGATGCGACGCGCCGACACCGTCGGCGCAGAGCATCGAGGAAGCGAGACCAGAGCGGAGAACACCGCGGCCCGAGCGACCGAACGGCCTCAGCTGCGCCAGGGGGAGATCTCGACCCGCACCCGATCGGCCGGACGGGGTGCCGCCGAGATGGCGGCGCCGAGGGTCATCGGATCGGCGGCCCGGACGAGGAAGGCGCCGTCGGCGTCGGGCCCGACGATCGCGACGTCGGGACCCAGCGAGGCGACCAGCTGGGCTGCGCCGGCCCCGGAGATCTGGGCGAGCGCGACGACCGGGGGCAGTTCGAGCACGCGGCGGCGGGCGAGCTCGACCTCGACGAGGCGGGCCGGGTCGGCGTGGACGGCCGCGTCGAGCACCTCGTGATCGGGAAGCCGGGTCTGGACCACGATCCGGCCACCGCGGGCGCGGCCACCGACCAACCGAGCCGCCCGGGCCAACAGCCACAGCGCCTGCTCGGCGGCCCGGAAGCGCGGCGCCAGCAGCTCCTGGTCGACGTCGAGCAGGACGACGACGTCGGCCGTGCGGACCCGATGCAGCACCGCCTCCGTGCCGACGACGATCCGGGCGTCTCCCGAGGGCGCCTCGCCGTCACCCGTCACCTCGACGACCTCGGCTCGAGCGAGAGCGGCGAGCTCCTCGGCGACCCGTGAGACCCCGGGCCGCAGGCGGACCATGCCCGTCGACCCGCACGCCAGGCAGATCGTCGGCCGTTGCTCGCCGCAGCGGCGACACACCAGGTCGGCGTCGGGCTGCTCGACCGCGGCACCGCACCGCTCGCACGTCGCCGTGGTGTGACAGCTCCGGCAGCGGAGCAGACCGGCGCGACCCTTCCGGTTGAGGACGCACACCACGCGCGCCTCCGACCGGACGATCTCGACGAGGCGCTCGGAGTAGAGGCTGCCCGGGCCGGGTGCGTCGGCGCGACGATCGACCACCTCGACGGTGGGCCAGCCGTTGCGCTCGTCGAGTCGGGCGGGAGTCACGAGCGGGAGCTCGTCGAGCGCCTCGAGGCTGGGCGCCGGCGACGTCGCGACGAGCGGCACGCCGGAACGCCTGGCCCGCTCGACGAGGACCTCCCGGGCGGTCCAGGTCGGCTGGGCCTCGGAGCGCAGCGACTCGTCGTGCTCGTCGATGAGCACGATGGCGGCGAGCCGGTCGATGCGGGCCCAGCAGGCGGCGCGGGTGCCCACGGTGACGTCGACGCCGCCGGCCGCCCGGGTCCAGTCGTCGGGCCACCGCGCTGTGGTAAGCCCCTCGCGGGCGAGGCGGGCCACCAACACGTCGACGTCGCGCTGGGCCGGCACCACCACGAGGGTCGGGCCGGCGGCGACGGTGCGGAGCACCTCGGAGATGCGGGGCACCGCCGGAGGCACCCGGACGATCGCCGAGCTGATCGGCTCGCCGGTCGGTTCGACCGTCAGCCGGGGCGCGGGGATGTGCTGCACCCGACGGGGCGCGTCGGCGGTGCGCAGGAACATGGCGGGCCGACCGACCCACCGGATCGCCGCCCAGCGGGCGAGCTCGATGAGGTCGGCGGTCGGGCCGCGCCCGCTGATCTTGGCCACCGGCCGGGCGACGACTCCGGGCGTGGGCTCGGCGTCGACCTCGACGATCCAGCCGCCGACCCGTCTCGGCCCGAGCGCGATCCGCACCACGTCACCCACGTGCACCTCGGCGTCGGCGGGCACGAGGTAGTCGAAGACGCGATCGATGGCCGGCTCGTCGGGGAGCACCCGGACGAGCCGACCATCGGGATCAGCCGCGCTCACGCCGAGGCTCCGTCTCCCCGGCTGGGCGCGTGCTCATCGCACGGCCCGGCCGCAGGCGCACGACGCGGCGCAGCCGCCGACCCGCGCCGAAGACCCCGGGAGGAGGCTGGGGCTCCGGGGCCCCAGCCGGGTGGGCTACAGACCGAGGTAGCTCTTGACGTCGTCGACCTTGTTGAGCTGTTCCCACGGGAACTCGTCACGGCCGAAGTGGCCGTAGGCGGCCGAGTTCCGATAGATCGGACGCTTGAGGTCGAGGTCCCGGATGATCGCCGCGGGACGGAGATCGAACACCTCGGCGACGCACGCCTCGATCTTCCCACGGTCGACGACCTCGGACCCCCACGTCTCGACCATCACCGAGACCGGGCGGGCGACGCCGATCGCGTACGCGACCTGCACCTCGAGGCGGGGCGCCGCGCCGGCGGCGACGAGGTTCTTCGCGACCCAACGAGCGGCGTAGGCGGCGGAGCGGTCGACCTTGGACGGGTCCTTGCCCGAGAAGGCGCCGCCACCGTGGCGGGCGGCGCCGCCGTAGGTGTCGACGATGATCTTGCGGCCGGTGAGGCCGGCGTCGCCGACCGGACCGCCGATCACGAAGCGACCGGTCGGGTTGACGAACACCCGGTAGTCGTCGTCGGCGTAGGCCTCGGGGATGACGGGCTTGATGACGTGCTCGATCAGGTCGGGCCGGATCATCGAGTCGCGGTCGATGCCGTCGTTGTGCTGGGTCGAGATCAGGACCGTGTCGAGGGAGACCGGCTGGTGGTCGTCGTAGACGAACGAGACTTGGGTCTTGCCGTCGGGACGCAGGTAGGGCACCTCGCCCGACTTGCGCACCTCGGCGAGACGCTCGGCCATGCGGTGCGCGAGGTGGATCGGCAGCGGCATGTAGGCGTCGGTCTCGTCGCAGGCGTAGCCGAACATCATCCCCTGGTCGCCGGCGCCCTGCTTGTCGATCTCGTCCTCCTCGCCGACCTCGCCGGAGCGGAGCTCCTCGGAGTCGTCGACGCCCTGACCGATGTCGGGCGACTGCTCGTCGATCGACACCATGACGCCGCAGGTGTTGCCGTCGAAGCCGAAGGACTCGCGGTCGTAGCCGATCTCGTTGATCGTGCGGCGCACGATCGAGGGGATGTCGACGTAGGCCTCGGTGGTGATCTCACCGGCGACCATCGCGAGGCCGGTGGTGACGAGGGTCTCGCACGCGACGCGACTCTGGGGGTCGCCGGCGAGCAGGGCATCGAGGATGGCGTCGGAGATCTGGTCCGCCATCTTGTCCGGGTGACCCTCGGTCACCGATTCGGACGTGAACTTCCAGGTGGTCACCCGCTGGCTCCTTCGTTGGCAGGTCGGTTCGCACGGTAGCTGACCACTTCTGGTGGTTGCTACTGGTTGTTTCGACTACTCAGAGTGTTGTCGATGGGGTGGTCCGCACGACGGCGTCGAGCACCGCCCGGGCGATCTCGCGCTTGTCGGCGAGGGCGATCTCGGTCGAGCTCCCGTCGGCGGCGGTGATGGTCACGGCGTTGGTGTCGTGGCCGAAGCCCACGTCGGGGGCGCTCACGTCGTTGGCGACGATCAGGTCGAGCCGCTTGCGCTGGAGCTTGCCCCGGGCGTTGGCCGCGACGTCGTCGGTCTCGGCGGCGAAGCCGACGAGCACCTGACCGGCCGGCTTGACCTCACCCAGCGCGGCCAGGATGTCGGGGGTGGGCTCGAGCACCACCTCCGGTGTACCGCTGTCCTTCTTGATCTTGGTGTCGGCGGGGCGGACCGGCCGGAAGTCGGCCACCGCTGCGGTCATCACGACGACGTCGATCGACGGCGCCAGCTTGGTCACCACGTCGTGGAGCTGCTGCGCGGTCTCGACCTCCACCACCTCGGCCACGCCGGCCGGAGCCGGGCGGTCGACGGTGGTGACCAGCGTGACGTCGGCGCCCCGGGCCGCGGCCTCGGCGGCGATCGCGTAGCCCTGCTTGCCCGATGAGCGGTTCCCGACGAAGCGGACGGGGTCGATCGGTTCGCGGGTCCCACCGGCGGTGACCAGCACGGTCCGACCGACCAGGTCGTCGGGGGCGAGCACCCGCTCGGCGGCGGCCACGATGACCTCGGGGTCGGCCAGGCGGCCGTGGCCGACGTCGCCACCGGCCAGCCGGCCCGGATCGGGACCCACCGTGTGGACGCCGCGCGCCACGAGGGTGGCGATGTTGGCCTGCACCGCGGCGTGCTCCCACATCTCGGTGTGCATCGCCGGCGCGACGAGCACCGGCGCCCGGGTGGCCAGCAGGGTGGCCGTCAGCAGGTCGTTGGAGATGCCGGCGGCATACGTGCCGAGGAGTCGAGCGGTGGCCGGGGCGACGACGACGAGGTCGGCGCCCTGCCCGAGACGGGTGTGCGGGATGGGCTCGGGCTCGTCCCACAACGACGTGCGCACCGGCTCGGACGCCAGGGCGGAGAACGTCGTCTCACCGACGAAGCGCAGCGAGCCCTTGGTGAGGATCGGGCTGACGTGGGCACCGGCGTCGACGAGGCGACGGCAGACCTCGACGGCCTTGTAGGCCGCGATGCCACCGGTGACCCCGAGCACGACGCGGGCCCCGTGCAGGGGCGACGCCACGGGTGTGGGTTCCTAGCCCTCGTCGTCGCTCGCGCCGCCCTCGAGGACGGTGAGCGCAGCGGCGGCGTCGGCCTCGGCGGCCGCCTCGGCCTCGGCGGCCAGACGGGCCAGCTCCTCGGGGTCGATCCGCTCGAAGCCGATCTTCTCCGCGGCGATCTCCTCGAAGGCGATCGAGAGCGGCTTACGGGCGATCGAGGTGACCTGCGGCGGCACGATGGCGCCGAGGCCCTCGCCCAGCTGGTTGAAGTACGAGTTGATCTGCCGGGCCCGGGTCGAGGCCAGCGTCACCAGCGTGAACTTGGAGTCGACCTGCGGCAGCAGCTCGCCGATCGGGGGGTTCATCATGCTGTCGTGTTGCTGCACGCGGAGGCTCCTGAGGCACAACGGGGAACATGACCACGCTACCAGGCCCTCCCCCGTCGACCTCGGAGCGCGGTAGACACCGGTCATGACCACACCGGCGCTGGGACTGTTCGGCATCAACATCGGCGGGCTCGCCGAGCCCGGGGCCATGCGGTCCGCCGCGACGCACGCCGAGGCGGCGGGCGTCGAGTCGGTCTGGACGGGCGAGCACATCGTGCTGCCCGATCCGCAGGCGCCACCCTCGCCGGCCCCACCCGAGACGGCGATGGTCGACACCGTCGCCGCCCTGACCTGGGTCGCCGCCGCCACCACGACGCTGCGCCTCGGGACCGGGATCATCATCCTCCCCCAGCGTCGCCCGGCGGTCCTCGCCAAGTCGCTCGCCGGGCTCGATCACCTGTCGGGCGGGCGGCTGATCTTCGGCTACGGCGTCGGGTACCTCCCCGCCGAGATGGAGGCGTGCGACACCCCGATGGCGCGGCGTGGCGCCCGGGCCGACGAGTACCTCGCCGCGATGCGGACGCTGTGGTCGGGCGATGCGGTGTCGTTCGAGGGCGAGTTCACCCGCTTCGAGTCGGTGAGCGCGAACCCGAAGCCGGCCCAGGAGCGGGTCCCGGTCGTCGTCGGCGGGCACAGCGCTGCGGCCGCCCGGCGGGCGGTGGCCCACGCCGACGGCTGGTACGGCTTCATGCGCGACGTCGACACGACGGCCGCGGACGTCGAGGCGCTGCGACGAGCGGCCGACGAGGTCGAGCGGCCCGATCACCTGGGCGAGCTCGAGGTGTCGATCACCCCCGCGGGGCGCCTCGACGCGGAGACGATCGAGGCCTACGCCGAGCTCGGCGTCGACCGGCTCATCCCCCAACCCGGCGGCCAGCGCGACCTCGACGCCGTCCGCCGCTGGATCGACGACCACGCCGCGCTGTGGAGCGGCGTGGGCTGACGCCAGGGCAGGAGCTGCCGGTCGCTGTCGGTCGCTGTCCGGTGCGGGGTCAGCAGCCGGTTGCCGCCTGGAGCGTCCGACAGGCCTCGGCCATGCGCGCAGCGGGAAGTGCGGCGACCTTCCGACGGAACGTCTCCCGAGGGATCGTGTGGATGTTGTCGAAGTTGACCACGCTGTCGGTCGGGACACCGTCCGCCGTGGTGAGCTCGAGCTCGGACACGAGCCCGCGTCGCGTGCGGGTCAGGGCGGCCACGACCACCGAGCCGATGCGATCGGCGACGGGATCACGGGTCAGGACGAGCACCGGTCGGTCGCCGCCGGGGGTGGCCGCGAACCAGACCTCACCCCGCTGCATCGACCGCCCAGTCGGACCAGTCCTCCGCCGGACCCCATGCTGCGATCTCGGCCAGCGCCTGTTCGCCCTCATCGAGCGGCGCCGCAGCCCAGCGATCGCCGTCGCCCTCCGCAGCCAGCCGGTCGAGGTGGCGCCGGAGCGCCTCGCGCAGCAGCTCGGACCGGTCGATGCCGAGCGCCTGGGCCCATCGTTGGGCTTCGGCGGCGTCGCGTTCGTCGACGCGGAAGCTGAGCATCGTCATACGACGATCGTAGTTCGTATGACGATCGCTCACCACCGCTCCGGTTCGTGCCCGGGGCGGACGGGCGTCAGCGCAGGCGGCGGCCGACGCGGATGCCGCGCAGGAACGAGCGCACGATGTCGGTGGCCCGCTCGAGCTCGTCGTTCACCACGACGAGGTCGGCCAGCGAGATGCCGATCTCCTCCTCGGCCTCGGCCTTGGCGAGGCGACGCTCGATCAGCGTCGGATCGTCGCCCCGTCCCCGCAGGCGCCGCTCCTGCTCCTCGCGCGTCGGGGGACGCACGAACACCACCACGGCGTCGGGCACCCGCTCACAGACCTGCTGGGCACCCTGGACGTCGATCTCGAGGATGACGTCGGTGCCGGCCTCGGCCTCGGGGAGCGGTGTGCCGTACAGGTTGTCGAAGACCTCGGCCCACTCGAGGAAACCGCCTTCGTCGATGCGACGACGGAAGGTCGCCGCATCGACGAAGGTGTACCAATCCGGTGGCTCGTTGGGCCGACGGGCCCGGGTGGTCCAGGAGCGGCTCAGTCGCAGCCGCTCGTCGCGTTGCAGCAGGCGCTGCACGATCGACCCCTTGCCGGCCCCCGAGGGGCCGGCGATGACGAGGACCAGTCCTTCATCGGCCACCAGGTGGAGCTACTCCGCGAAGGCGGCGAGCAGCTTCTCGCGCTGGTTGTCGCCCAGGCCACGCAGGCGACGACCCTCGGCGATGCCGATCTCGTCCATGGTGCGGCGGGCGCGCACCTTGCCGACGCCCGGCAGGGACTCGAGGACGGCGAGGACCTTGGTCTTGCCGACGAGCTCGTCGGTCGCCGCCTGGTCGAGCACCTCGGACAGGCTGATCGAACCCAACTTGAGCCTCTCCTTGAGCTCAGCGCGGGCTCGACGAGCCTCGGCGGCCTTGGCGAGCGCTGCTTGGCGCTGTTCGGGGGAGAGCTGTGGTGGCGTGCTCATGTCACGGACCTCCAGTGGTCTCGGTCGCGCCCGACGTGATGAGTCGGGCACTGGCTGTCGACGACGCTACCGCTGCTGTCCGCCCAGTTCAGGGACTTCCACCACCGTGGGTCCCCGGGCGCCACGGCGTGGCGAGCCCGGTCGGACCCGCTCAGGCCCTGTCCTTCCCGCTCTGGTCTCGCTTCCTCGATGCTCTGCGCCACTGCGTGGCGCGCCGCATCCGCTCGCTCGACGGGCCGCTCAGGCCCGGGCCGAGGTGCCGTCGACGGCGGCCGCGACCTCGTCGAGGATCGCCGCCGCGGCCGCGCCCGGGTCCTCGGCGCGGGTGATCGCCCGGCCGACGACGAGCAGATCGGCACCGGCGTCGATGGCCGCCGCGGGCGTCGCGGCGCGGGCCTGGTCGTCGCGCGACGCGCCCTCCGGGCGGATGCCCGAGACGACGACCTCCATCCGCGGACCGTAGGTCCGGGCCTCGGCGGCGTCGTCGACCGCGCAGACGATGCCGCTGCACCCGGCGCTCAACGCCACCATCACCCGCTTGGGGAGGATGTGGGGCGGCGCGCCGTCGTCGCTGGTCAGGATCGTCACCGCGAGCGAGGTCGGCGGCGGGAGGTCCGCCTTGCTCGCGCCGTCGGCCAGCCCCTCGACCCCCGCGCTCAACATGTCGACCCCACCGAAGGCGTGGAGGGTGAGGTAGCTGGCGCCGAGCGAGCCCAGCACGCGGGCGGAGCGCTCGACGGTGGTCGGGATGTCGTGGAGCTTGAGGTCGAGGAAGACCTTGAAGCCCATCGACGCCAGCGCACCGACCGCGTCCGGTCCGACGGCGCTGTAGAGCTCGAGCCCCACCTTCGCCACCCCGATGTGGGGTTGCACCTGGCGGGCGATCCGCTGCGCGACGACGAGGTCGTCCACGTCGAGCGCGATCGCCAGGCGATCCTTCACCGGTCGGTCATCAGCCTGCATGTCGGCCCTTCTGTCTCTACGCGGTCGTGTCCCGTGAGCGGTGGGCCGTGCCGATCAGGTCGGTGACCTGCCCCACCCCGTGCCGCTCACACCATGAAACCAGCTCGTCGAGCACCCGTCGGGGCGCGTCGGGATCGGCGAAGGTCGCGGTGCCGACCTGCACCGCACGGGCTCCGGCCATCATCAGCTCGACGGCGTGCTCGCCCCGCGCCACTCCCCCGACGCCGACGACCGGCAGGTCGGGGTGCTCCGCGACCGTGTCGTGGATGGCCCGCACCGCCACCGGCCGGACCGCTGGACCGGACAGCCCGCCCCCGCCTGCGCCGAGGACCGGCCGCCCGGTCTCGACGTCGATGACCATGCCCATGACCGTGTTGATCAGCGTCACGGCCTCGGCGCCGCCGTCGAGGACGGCGTCGACGATCGGCGCCAGGTCGGTGACGTTGGGCGACAGCTTCGCCCACCGGGGCAGCCCGCAGCCCTCGGTGGCTCGCAGGACGTCGCGGGCGGAGTCGGCGTGGTGGCCGAACATGCGGCGCCGGTCCTCGATGTTGGGGCACGAGACGTTGACCTCGACGGCGACGATCCCGTCGACGCCGGCGAGCGCGGCGGCGGCACGGCGGTAGTCCTCGACGGTGAAACCCCAGATCGACGCCACCACGGTCACGTCGCGGTCGAGCAGACCGGGCAGGTCGTCGCGCAGCCACGCCTCGACGCCGGGGTTCTGCAGCCCGACCGCGTTGATCATCCCCCCGTCGGTGGCGTGCACCCGGGGTGCGGGGTTGCCCGCCCAGGGCTCGACCGACAGCGACTTCACCACCATGGCGCCCAGCTCGGACGCGTCGAGGTAGGCGGCGAGCTCATCGCCGATCCCGGCGGTGCCGGCCGCGGTCATCAGTGGGTTGTCGAGGTGCACCGACCCCACCGAGGTGGCGAGGTCGGTCACGAGGCCCCGTCGAGCTGGAGCCGCGGATCGTGCAGCTCCTGGAGGCAGCGCACCTCCATCGGGTACGCCCGGCTGTCGGCCATGCCCAGCACGGCGGCGAGCGCGGCGGACATGGTGGTGATGACCGGGATGCCCTCGATGGTGGCCGCCTTGCGGATGTAGGCGCCGTCGGCGCGGGCGCCGCGACCGCGCGGCGTGTTGATCACCATGACCACGCCCCCGGCGGCGATGAGCCCGGTGGCGTCGACCCGCCCATCGTGCTCCTCGCCGATCTTGGCCACCGTCGTGGCGACCGGGATCCCCGCGGCCTGCAGCGAGGCCGCCGTGCCGTCGGTCGCGGCGAGCTCGAAGCCGAGGCGGCGGAGCCGGCGGGCGACGTCGAGGCCGGCGGGCTTGTCGCGATCGGCGAGCGAGAAGAACA
>JBCBSZ010000097.1:0-21241 GCA_039818945.1 Actinomycetota bacterium | reverse complement strand
ACGGCAACGTGACCGGCGACGTCGGCGACGGCGCCATCGTCAACGACGGCGGCGACCTGACCGGCGTCAACACCGGCTCGGTCGGCGGCAACATGGTGACCGCCGACGAGGGCAGCGCTGCGGCCGGCGACGACCAGGCGATCGAGAACCAGGGCCCGGTCTCGCAGGGCGAGGGCGACGCCATCCAGGCGCACGGCAACGTCAACACCGGCGAGGGCGATCAGACCAACATCGACTTCGACCAGAACAACGGTGGCGCTGGCCTCCGCGAGGTCCACGACGACGACCGCGTGGCCGTCCTGGCCCGTGAGGGCAACGGGATCGAGCGCATCGAGCGTGAGCCGGGTCGCGGCGAGGGCGGCGGCGGTGACGCCGGCGGCGACGTCAACTTCAACATCGGTGACGGCACCCAGACCGTGGTCGACAACGAGACCGAGATCGATCTCTCGACCCACGTCGAGGACTCGATCGTCGACAGCGAGAACGTCGCGGTCGCCGGCGGCGACGATCACGGCGCCCGCTTCATCGGCGAGGGTGGCGGCGGCGGCGACGCCATCGCCAACGACGAGGGCAACGTGGCCAACGAGGCGATCCAGTTCAACGAGAACGAGATCACCGTGGACAACAGCCACGACAACTCGGTCGACGAGAGCTTCGACATCGACGCCCAGCTCGGCCTGGCCGGCGGCGACGTGACGCAGGACATCGCCGACCCCGAGCCGGCGCCGCTCCCCGAGGCGCCCATGGACGACGTCACGGAGTGATCGTCATCCGACGCAACTGAATCCATCGAGATGGAGGCCCGGACCGCCACGGTCCGGGCCTCCGACGCGCCACCCTCACCTCGATGGGTGGTGGTCGACCACCTGACCGAGCCGAGCTGACGAGTAGGGTCGCGCCTGCCTGATGACCGAAGAGCACACACCCGCGGTGAAGCGCGGCCTCGACATCCTCGACGCCGCGGCCGACGCCGCACGACGACGCAACCGAGACGATCTGGTCGAGCGGGCCATGACCGCCAAGACGCGCCTGGCATCGCCCGGCGTGACGGTCGTCGTCGCCGGCGAGTTCAAGCAGGGCAAGTCCACGCTCGTGAACGCGCTGCTCAACGCCCCGATCAGCCCGGTCGACGACGACCTGGCGACCACCGTGCCCCTGCTCGTGAAGTACTCCGACCCGTCCGAGGCCAGCGTCCTCCAGGAGGACCCCGACGACGCCGAGGTCGTCCACGAGCGCGACGTCAAGCCCGACGAGATCGGGTCGTGGGTCTCCGAGAGCACCAACCCGAAGAACCACCTCAAGGTGCAGATGGCCCGGATCGGGCTGCCGCGGCGGCTGCTGTCGGCCGGGCTCGAGCTGGTCGACACTCCGGGCGTCGGTGGACTCGAGTCGGCCCACGGCCGCACGACGATGGCCGCGCTGCCGATGGCCGAGGCGGTCCTGTTCCTCACCGACGCCTCGCAGGCCTTCACCGCGTCGGAGCTCGCGTTCCTGCGTCAGGCGATCGACCTCTGCCCCAACGTCACCGTCGTCGTCACCAAGATCGACCTCTACCCCGAGTGGCGCCGGATCGCCGACGAGAACCGGAGCCACCTGGCCTCGCACGGGATCGAGGTCGAGGTGCTCGCCGTCTCGTCCGCCCTGCGCCAGACCGCCATCTCCCGCTCCGACGAGCAGCTGAACGCCGAGTCGGGCTACCCCGCGCTCGTGACGCTCCTGCGGGAGGGTGTGGTCGCCGACGCCGAGCGCACCGCGCTGCAAGCGGCCGCCAACGACATCTACTCGATCGTCGATCAGCTCGAGGCGGTCATCGAGTCCGAGCGGGCGATCCTCGCCGACCCCAACCGCGCCGCCGAGCTCACCAAGCAGCTCGAGGCCGCCAAGGACCGAGCCGATCGGTTGCGGACCGCCGCCTCGCGATGGCACACGACCCTCAACGACGGCATCAGCGACCTCACGTCCGACATCGACCACGACCTGCGGGCCCGGACCCGCCAGCTGCTGTCCGAGGCCGAGGCGGCGATCGACGCCGGCGACCCGACCGACATGGCCGAGGAGCTGCCGCCGATGGTCGAGCAGCGGCTGATGGACGACATCGCGACCAACTACACCGACCTGACCCAGCGGGCCGAAGAGCTCGCCGAGATGGTCGAGGAGCACTTCGCCGGCGAGGAGTCGGCACTCACGACCGGCATGAAGATCGCGGCGCCGGTCACGGCGCTCGAGAAGTCGGGACGGCTCGAGCTCGAGCTGGCGGAGCGGCCGGGCTTCGGCGCCAACCTGTTGACCGGGATGCGCAGCTCCTACGGCGGCATCCTGATGTTCGGCATGCTGGGCAGCGTGATCGGCCTGGCGACGTTCGGTCCGCTCAGCATCGGTGCCGGCGTGCTGATGGGGCGCAAGGGAGCCAAGGACGAGAAGGCCCGCCAGCTGACGCTCCGCCGCCAACAGGCGAAGCAGGGCATCCGCAAGTACGTCGACGACGTCACGTTCCGGGTGTCGAAGCACTCCCGCGACACGCTCCGTCAGATCCAGCGCGAGATCCGCGACACCAACATGGAGCGCGCCGCCGAGCTCCAGGCCACGGCGGGCGAAGCGCTCGGCAACGCGCAGCGAACGTACAAGACCACCCAGGCCGAGGCCCAGACCCGCCTCGCCGAGCTCGACAAGGCGCTCGACCACGTGCGCCGGGTGCGCACGGCCACCTCCGAGCTGCTGGAGCGTGAGTCATGAGCGGTCCCGACCTCGCCGCCGGCGCCAGGGCGTTGCTCGATGCCGCCCGGTCCGTCTACGCCGGCCATCCGGCCGCCGCGGAGATCGAGCCGGTCGCGCAGCGGCTCGACGATCCGCTGCGCGTCGCGATCGCCGGCAAGGTCAAGGCCGGCAAGTCCACGCTGCTCAACGCGCTGGTCGGCGAGCGACTGGCTCCGACCGATGCCAGCGAATGCACCCGCGTGGTCACCTGGTACCGCGACGGCGTCACCTACCGCGTGATGCTGCACCCGTCGGTCGGCGAGCCGGTGCCCGCGCCGTTCCGCCGCGAGGACGGCTCGCTCGAGATCGATCTGGGCGGGCGCGACCACAGCGAGATCGACGAGATCGAGGTCGAGTGGCCGTCGTCGTCGCTGCGCAAGATGACGCTGATCGACACCCCGGGCATCGACTCGCTGTCGACGGAGATCTCCGCCCGCGCCGAGCGCTTCCTCGCCCCCGACGACGACGTCCCGACCGCCGCCGATGCGGTGCTCTACATGATGCGGCACCTGCACTCGGGCGACGTCCGGTTCCTGGAGTCGTTCCACGACGACGAGGTCTCGCAGGCGACGCCCATCAACGCGATCGCCGTCCTGTCACGGGCCGACGAGATCGGCGTCGGCCGCCTCGACGCGATGAGCTCGGCCCGGCGCATCGCCCACCGGTACCGGGGCCAGCCGAAGGTGCGCCGCCTGTGCCAGACCGTCCTGCCGGTCGCCGGCCTGCTCGCCGAGACGGCGGTGACGCTCAACGAGACCGAGTTCCGCCACCTCCACACGCTCGCCGGCCTCGATCGGGCCGACATCGACGAGTTGCTCCTCACCGTCGACCGGTTCGTGGCCGACAACCCCGCCCTCCCGATCCTGCCGATCGAGCGGGTCGGGCTCCTCGACCGCTTCGGGCTCTACGGCGTGCGCCTGAGCATCGCCCTGCTCCGGCAGAACAAGGTCACCAACGCCTCGCAGCTGTCGGCCGAGCTGGCCCGCCGCAGTGGCCTCGACGAGCTCCGGTCGGTCCTCGCCGAGCAGTTCGCCGCCCGGGCCGACGTGCTCAAGGCGCGATCGGTCGTCGTCGCCATCGAGGACCTGATGGCGCGCAACCCGGTGCCCGACCGCGAGCGGCTCGACGCCGAACTCGAACGGTTCACCGCGTCGGCCCACGAGTTCTCCGAGATCCGGCTGCTCAACGCGCTCCGCCTCGGCGCGGTCGGGTTGACCAGCGACGAGATCGAGCTGGCCGAGCGGCTGCTCGGGGCGCAGGGCAGCGCCACCGCACATCGGCTCGGGGTCGAGCTCAGCGCCGGCGCCGACGAGCAGCGCGCCATCACGCTCGAGCTCCACCAGCGCTGGCAGCGGCGGGGTGAGAGCCCGCTGTCGACGCGCGACGTCGTCGACGCGTCGCGGATCCTGTCGCGGACCTGCGAGGGCATCCTCGCCGGGCTCGCAACCGTGCGCTGAGGGGTCCGAGCCGTCAGTTGTGCTCGGGGTCACCGCCCGGCGTGATCCCGAAGTGCTGGTAGAGCGAGATCCGCTCCGAGCCGGTCGGGGCGACGTGGGTCTTCATCGACGGGGCGTGCTTCACGTCGTCGCGTTCGAAGGGCACGACGAGCGACTCGCCGTGCTGCTGGACCGCGGCGAGGGGCACGAGGTTCTCGCGCCGCAGGCGACCGGTGCGGACGGCGACCCACTCCGGCTCGAGCGTCGACGGGTCGGCGATCACGTCGGTGATCACGCCGATCGCTGCGCCGTCGCGGCCGAACAGCGTTCGATCGATGAGCTTCTCCATGGCAGGGCACCCCCGGTTCAGGCCCGCGCACGCTCCATGTTGCCATCTTCGTCATCGGATCTCAACGCGACCGCAACACGGTCCCCTCGGCCACCACCGCTCGGCCGTCGACCCAGACCCGGGCGATGTCGGCCCGTGACCCGAGCCGGACGAGGCGCTCGAAGCGGCGGGCGTCGTCGTCGAGGTCGAGCCCGTCCCAGGTCGTGATCGACGACGAGGGCGACGACGGATCGAGCACGACGGCGTCGAAGCGGCGGCCCGGTGCCAGCAGCCCGACCGGCAGCCCGAGCACCTCCGCCCCGCCGACCGTGGCGAGCCAGAACGCCGTGGTCGTGTCGATCCGCGACCGGGGACGCCCCCGAGCGGCGGACGGGACGGCCGGGTCGACCCCGGACTCCAGGAGCCGTGAGACCGTCACGGCCGCAGCGCACTGGCGCAGCACCGACGGCTCGAAGCCGCCGGCGATGTCGGTGCCCAGGCCGATCCGCACGCCTCGATCGAGGGCATGTCGCACCGGGAACACGGCGTCGGCGAAGTAGGCGTTCGACAGCGGGCAGTGGGCCACGCCCGCCGCCCGGGCCCGGATCAGGTCGAGGTCCCCATCGCCGAGGTGGTCGCCGTGCGCCAGCACCGTGCCCTCGCGGACCAGCCCGAACCGGTCGAGGACCGCGGCGTCGCTCACGCCGAAGCGCTCGAAGGCGTACCCGTGCTCCCAGTCGCTCTCGGAGCAGTGGGTCTGCACCAGCGTCCCGGTCGAGGCGGCGAGCTCGCCCAGGCCCTCGAGCGCGGCATCGGAGCACGCTGGAGCGAAACGAGGGGTGACGATCGGGTGGACCAACGACCGCCCGTCGTCGAGCGCTCTGATCGCCTCGATCGAGCGATGGCTCGCCGCGACCGAGTCGCTCGCCGAGGCGTCCCGGTACCACTCCGGCGTGCCCTCGGGATGGTCCATCGCGACCCGGCCGACGAAGGCGCGCAGGCCCCGCTCGGCGCAGATGCGGGCCAGCGCGAGGGTCGCCTCCTCGTGGACGGTGCCGTACATCACCGCACTCGTGGTGCCCTGGGCGAGCAGCCCGTCGACGAGCGACTCCCAGACCCCGACCGCGAACGCCGTGTCCGCGTAGCGAGCCTCCAGCGGGAACGTGTGACGGAAGAGCCACTCCTCCAGCGAGACGTCGAGCGCCGAGCCGAGCTGGGGCCACTGGGGGGCGTGGAGGTGGAGATCGACGAACCCCGGGACCAGCACCGCCGGCGGGTCGACGATCACGATCTCGGCGGCGGACTCCATCGCCGCCATGCGGTCGGGATCGTCGGCGGCGAGCACGGCGACGATCTCGCCCTCGTCGACCACGACGGCGACGTCGTCGAGCACCTCGAGCTCGTCCGGGGTCGGGGTCTGGTTGACGGTGGCGACGACGACGAGTCTCGACATGGCCGCCACCCTAGGAACCCGCTCGGCCCGGCAGCGGTGTCGCTGCGTCGATCGTGACGACGTCCGACCGCTCCACCTACGGTCGGGCACCGACACGAGGGGGACACATGGAGGACTTCACCGGGCGGGTCGCGGTGATCACCGGCGGGGCGAGCGGCATCGGCTTCGCCACGGCGCGGCGGCTCGCCGACGAGGGCATGCGCGTCGTGCTGGCCGACATCGAGGCGGATCGGCTCGACGCAGCGGTGGCGGAGCTGGCCGACGCGGGAGCGGAGGTCCACGGCGAGCGGTGCGACGTCGCCGACCTCTCGTCGGTGCAGCACCTGGCCGACGCGACCTGGGAACGATTCGGGGGATGCGACCTGCTGTTCAACAACGCCGGGGTCGCCGTGTTCGGTGAGATGGCATCGATGGCCCACGCCGACTGGAAGTGGGTGGTCGACGTCGACCTGTGGGGGCCGATCCACGGCGTCGAGGCGTTCGTCCCCCGGATGATCGAACAGGGTCGAGGCGGCCACGTGATCAACACCGCCTCCTTCGCCGGGCTCGTGCCGAACCGCGGCCTCGGCGCCTACACCGTCGCCAAGTACGGGGTCGTCGCCCTCTCGGAGTGCCTCCGCACCGAGCTGCGGGAGCACGAGATCGGCGTGTCGGTCGTGTGCCCGATGCGGGTCAGCACCGACATCGACGACTCACATCGCAACCGCACCGCCGACTACGGGGGCACCGAGGCGGGTCGAGGTCCGGCCGAACCGCCGCCGGAGGAGAAGTTCGCCGGCGACGTCATCACGCCCGACGAGGTGGCCGAGCTGATCGTCACGGCCGTCCGCGACCAGATCCTCTACGTGCACACCCACCTGACGTCGCGCGAGCTGATCGGGCGGCGCTTCGGGCGCATCGACCGTGCCTTCGAGCAACTCGGGCTGGCCTGACCGGAGCCGCCGTCAGGTCGTGTCCTCGATCTCGAATTCCAGGCCGCACCGGTCGGTGAGGGTCTGGCGCCACCGGGCGTCCGCGCCGAAGTCCGGCCACGGCAGCTCGGGGGCGCCGTCCGGATCCTCGATGAGCGCGAGCGTGTAGGCGTCGGGATCCCAGCCGAACGGCGGCCAGAAGGCGGCCAGGTCCTCGTGGTAGGTGAGGAAGTGGGCGGCGGCTCGGCGCTCGTCGCCGTCCAGCACGGCCACGGCCTCGGAGAAGAAGGCGATCCGGCGTTCGTTCAGTCGACGGAGGTCGTCCGGGGTGTCGACGGGCAGCACCTCCAGATCCGCGGCGTAGACGTCCCACAGCTCGCAGACGGGATGCTCGCCGATCGGCGGCTCGGTCGGCGGGGGCGGCGGCGTGGGGGTCGGTTCCTCGGGCGGCGCGACGGTCTCGACCGGGGCCGCGGTCACCTCCACCACCGTCGTGGCCACCGGCACCGCGGTGGTCGGCGGCGAGACGGCCTCCTCCCCCGACTCGCCGCCGGAGGAGGCGAGCACCACCGCGGCGGCGACGGTGACCGTCGCGGCGAGTCCGAGCAGCACGAGACGGAGGCGAGGCGACATCGCCGGGACGCTACGAACGCCGTGTTGGACGCTCGTTGGATCGGTTGCGCCCGCAGCGGCACGCTCAGAGGATCGACCGGTAGAGCTCCACGTGCTGCGCGGCCGGGTCGTCCCACGACCAGTCGGGGGCCATGCCGTTGCGCTGGACCGGGACACGACGCTTGCGGACGTTCCAGCCCCGCACCGCGCGGTGCACGGCGTCGAGCCAGCCGAGCTCGTCGTTGGTCGTCGCCACGAAACCGGTGCCGGCCGCCGGGTCGAGGTCGGCGTCGACGACCGTGTCGTGGAGCCCCCCGACGTCGGTCACGACCGGCAGGCACCCGTAGCGCATGGCCTGCATCTGGGCGAGGCCGCACGGCTCGAAGCGCGACGGCATCGCGAACAGGTCGGCCGACCCGAAGATGCGATGGGCGAGAACGGCGTCGTAGTCGTCGACCACGGCGACCCGCTCCGGGTGCTCGGCCGCTACGGCGGCACCCCACGCCGCGAGGTCCGGGTCGCCGCTACCGAGGACGACGAGCTGCGCACCCATGGCACGCAGGTAGGGGGCGAGGGCGAAGATGCGGTCGACGCCCTTCTGATGCGTGAAGCGGGTGACGGTGCCGATGAGCGGTCCGTCGTCGACCAGGCCGTGGTCGGCGCGGAGCGCGGCGGTGTTGCGAGCGCGCCGCTCGAGAGTGGAGCGGCCGTAGGTCGCCTCGAGGTGCTCGTCGGTGGTCGGATCCCACATCTCGGTGTCGATGCCGTTGCGGATCCCGACCAGGTCGTCGCCCCGGGCGAGGAGGTCGTCGTGCAGGCCCATCCCGCCCTCGGGCGTGCGGATCTCGCGGGCGTAGTTGGGGCTGACCGCGACGACTCGGTCGGCGACCGCGATCGCTCCGGCCAGCGGGATCGTGTGGTCGTAGCGCCGGTAGGGCGCGCCCCGCGGGCCGAGGACGTCGAGCCAGCCCGGGTCGGCGTTGCCCTGATAGGCGAGGTTGTGGATCGTGAGGACGGACGGCCGGAGCTCGCCGAGGAGCGGGAGCACCGCCGACGTGTGCCAGTCGTTGACGTGCACGACGTCGACGTCGCGTCGCTCGGCCCATGCCGCGACCCCCGCGCAGTACGCGAAGAAGCGCCGGTCGTTGTCGCCCCACGCCACCCCGCTGACCGGATCGACGTACGGGTGGGGCCGCCGCATCGCCGGCACCTCGACGAGGTGGAGCTCGCCGATCGCCGGATGCGTGCCGGTGCGCACCGTGGCCCACCCCGCCCAGGGCGGGACGGCCAGCTGATGGACCTCCTCGTCGTCGAGCTCGAACCCGCCGTAGTCGGGGAGCACGAGATCGACCTCGACGCCGTCGATGCGGCGCAGCGCCTGGACGATCCCGGCGACGGCCGCACCGAGGCCGCCCGTCGACGCCAGGGGGGTGAGCTCGGCGGTCGCCATCAACACGCGCACGAGCGCGAGCATGGCACGCCCGCCGGCGGGCCCCTGACCCCGATCGCCGCCGAGGCCCGGCGCCGGTCCGTGGCCCGGAGCGTCACCGCAGCGAGTCGTCCCGACCGCCGGTCCTTGACCCCTCGTCACCAGCGCGGCGAGTCTTGCCCGATGGCCCCGGTCCCCGAAGCGCACGCCCTCGGCGAGCACGACGTCTACCTGTTCAACGAGGGGACCCACTCCCGCCTCTTCGCCTGCCTCGGTGCGCTGCCGATCGAGGACGGCACGATCTTCCGCACGTGGGCCCCCGACGCCGCGCAGGTCGCGGTCGTCGGTGACTTCAACGGCTGGGACGGGCTCGCCGACCAGATGCACCCCGTCGCCTCGACCGGCATCTGGGAGACGTTCGTGCCCGGTGTCGGGTCGGGTGCGATCTACAAGCTGCGCATCACCGCCCAGCACGGCTACCAGGTCGACAAGGCCGACCCGTTGGCCGCGATGGCCGAGGTCCCGTCGCGAACCGCGTCGATCGTCTGGGGCAGCGACTTCACCTGGAACGACGACGCGTGGATGGCCGACCGCGGTCGACGCCAGCAGCGCGACCAGCCCATGTCGGTCTACGAGGTCCACCTCGGATCCTGGAAGCGCAAGGTCGAGGAGGGCAACCGCTGGTTGACCTACCGCGAGCTCGCCGTCGACCTCGCCACGTACTGCGTCGCCAACGGGTTCACCCACGTCGAGCTGCTCCCGATCGCCGAGTTCCCCTTCGACGGCTCCTGGGGCTACCAGGGCACCGGGTTCTTCGCACCGACCTCGCGCTTCGGGACGCCCGACGACTTCCGCTGGTTCGTCGACCACCTCCACCAGCACGACGTCGGGGTGATCATCGACTGGGTGCCGTCGCACTTCCCGTCCGACGAGCACGGCCTCGGCTACTTCGACGGCACCTACCTCTACGAGCACCTCGATCCGCGCCGCCGCATCCACCCGGACTGGGGCAGCCTCTCGTTCAACTACGGCCGCAACGAGGTCCGATCGTTCCTGGTGTCATCGGGACGCAACTGGATCGAGCGCTTCCACATCGACGGGCTCCGGGTCGATGCCGTCGCGTCGATGCTCTACCTCGACTACTCGCGCAACGAGGGCGAGTGGTCGCCGAACGTCTACGGCGGCAAGGAGGACCTCGACGCGATCGCGTTCCTTCGCCAGTGCAATGCAGCGCTGTACGACGCCTACCCCGACATCGTCATGATCGCCGAGGAGTCGACCGCCTGGCCGATGGTGTCGCGGCCGCCGGACGTCGGCGGCCTCGGATTCGGCTTCAAGTGGGACATGGGGTGGATGCACGACACCCTCGACTACCTCTCGAAGGACCCCATCCACCGCCGCTTCCATCACGACCAGCTCACGTTCCGCAGCCTCTACGTCGCCAGCGAGAACTACGTCCTGCCGCTCAGCCACGACGAGGTCGTCCACGGCAAGAGCTCGCTGCTGGGCAAGATGCCGGGCGACCGGTGGCAGCAGTTCGCCAACCTCCGCACCCTCTACGGCTGGATGCACGCCCAGCCCGGCAAGAAGTTGCTGTTCATGGGCGCCGAGATCGCCCAGGAGCGGGAGTGGAACCACGCCCAGTCGGTCGACTGGCACCTGCTCGACGAGGAGCTGCACGCCGGCGTCCAGGCGTGGATCGCCCACCTCAACCACCTCCACCGCACGACCCCGGCACTCCACGAGCGCGACTGCGAGGGCGACGGCATCGACTGGGTCGTCGCCGACGACCGCGACAACAGCGTGTTCGCGCTGATGCGACGCGACCACCACGGTCACCCCGCCCTCGCCGTGCTCAACGGGACACCGATCCCGCGGCCGGGCTACCGGGTCGGGGTGCCGGGTGGGATGGCGTGGTCGATCGTCGCCAACTCCGACGACCCCCGGTTCGGTGGCTCGGGCTACTGGCTGGCCGAGTCGGTCCCGGTGTCATCGACGCCGTCGCACGGCCGTCCGGGTTCGGTGGTGCTCGACCTCCCACCGCTGTCGGTCGTGATCCTCACCGACGACCGCTAGTCGCCACCGAGGCGATCCCACCAGCGGTCGACGGCGCCCTCCCACGTGAGGTCGTCGACGGCTCCGAGCTCACCGACGATGTCGTCGGCGAGGGACGACAGCGCGGGTTCGCGCTCGCGGGCGAGCCGTGCGGCGCTGTTGTGCGGGAACTCCCGCAGGGTGAACGACAGCGGGAGCAGCCGGGCGAACGCGGCCAGCGGGGCGAGCTCACCGTCGAAGGGACCGCTCCGGCGCAGCTGCCGTGCTGCCGTGACCGGGTGCTCGTCCCAGAGCTCGGCCATCCCGTCGTAGAACTCGTCGACGGCGGCGAAGTGCACGGCTTCGACCTTGAGCTGCATGGCCGTGGCCGCGCACATCAGGCAGGGCTCGAGCGTCGTGTAGAGGTGCAACCCCTGCGCGTTGAACGGCGTCATGGTGGCGAAGGCGTTCATCTCGGCGTGCGCCGTCATGTTGCCGGCGAGCACGCCGGGGACCGACGGTTCCTCGGCGACGCGGTTGCGCCCGGTCGCCACGATCGCTCCGGCGTCGGGGTCGACGAGCACCGCGCCGACGCCGTAGTTGCCGACCCGCCAGGAGGTCCAGGCCTCCTCGAAGACCGTCGGCCAGGGCGGCGCCAGCGCACGGGCGGCCGCCCCGCCGCTCATGGGCGCAGCGCCTCCGGCGGGGCGAGGTGGACGCGCCCGAGCTCGGCCCACGACGCCAGGTCGTCGTGGCGGGGCACGACGCGGACCGCGAGGCCGAACGTGCCGGTCTGGTCGACCGACACCTCGCCCACGTGGCGGGCCGACCCGTCGTCGCCGTGGCCGTCGTGGGTCATCACCACCGACTCCGCGTCGACGAGTCGGTCGTCGGCGTCGACGCGACCGACGAGCGCCTGCACCTCGACGTCGCCGGCATCGAGCCCGCCGAGTGAGACGTAGGCCTCGACCCGCTGGTCGCGCGGCGACGGCTGCTCGACGACGACCGAGCCCACGCGCACCTCGGGCCACGCGGCCAGCACCCGGCGCTTCCAGGCCGACAGCGAACGGGACCGTGCCGCGCCGTCGCTCAGCAGCGGATCCGCGCGGCGGGCGGCCGGCACGTACAGCTGGTCGACGTAGTCGCGGACCATCCGCGCCGCAGCGACCTTGGGGCCGAGGGTCTGCATCGAGGACCGCACGCGGGCCAGCCACGAGGCGGGGTTGCCGTCGATCCCCCGCCCGTAGAACGACGGCACCACGTCGTCCTCGAGCAGGGAGAGCAGCGCCTGCGCCTCCAATCGATCGCGGACGTCGACGTCCTCGACGTCGTCGAACGACGGGATGGCCCAGCCGACGGTCGGTTCGTACATCTCGTCCCACCAGCCGTCGAGGACCGACAGGTTGAGCGCCCCGTTGTAGACGACCTTCATGCCGCTGGTCCCGCAGGCCTCCATCGGTCGGCGCGGCGTGTTCAGCCACACGTCGATGCCGTGGTACAGCGCACGACCGACGGCGATGTCGTAGTCGTCGAGCACCACGACGCGGTGGCGCAGCTCGGGGTCGGCGGCTGCCTCGAAGATGCGCTGCAGGAACCGCTTGCCGAGATCGTCGGCCGGATGGGCCTTGCCGGCGAAGATCACCTGCACCGGACGCTCGCGATCGAGCAGGAGCCGCTTGAGGCGGTCGCGATCCTCGAAGAGCAACGTGGCCCGCTTGTAGGTGGCGAAACGGCGGGCGAAGCCGATCGTCAACGCCTCGGGGTCGAGGATCGTGTCGGCCCAGGCCGCCTCGGCCGGCGAGTGCCCGCGACCGAGCAACGACGCTCGGACGTGGCGGCGCACGTAGCCGACGAGGCGCTGGCGGGCGGCTCGCCGCGCCGCCCAGAGCTCGGCGTCGCTCACGCCGTCGAGCTCGGCCCAGCGGTCCGGTTCGGCGCTGGGCCAGTCCGAGCCGATGCGTCGCTCGAGGAGATCCGACATCTCGCCGGAGGTCCAGGAGCGGGCGTGGACACCGTTGGTCACGTGGCCGATGGGCACCTCCTCGACCGGCACGTCGGGCCAGACGTCGGTGAACATGTCGCGGCTCACCGCGCCGTGCAGCTCGGCGACGCCGTTGGCCCGTTCGGAGAGGCGCAGCCCCATGCACGCGAGGTTGAACACCTCGCCGTGCGCCGTGCCGGGCTCGTGACCCAGGGAGAGGAGCTCGTCGACCGAGACCCCGCACTCGGCGGCCCAGCCGGAGAAGTACTTCTCGACCAGGCCGCGGTCGAAGCGGTCGATGCCGGCTGGCACCGGTGTGTGGGTCGTGAAGATGACGCCCGAGCGGGCGGCCTCGACGGCCTCGGAGAAGCTCATGGCGTCGTCGACGACGTGCTCGCGGATCCGCTCGAGGGCGAGGAAGCCCGCGTGCCCCTCGTTCATGTGGAACACCTGGGTCTCGATGCCGAGGGCGCGCAGGACGCGCACGCCGCCGATGCCGAGGACGATCTCCTGACGGATGCGCTGCTCGGAGCTGCCGCCGTAGAGACGATCGGTGATCGTCGAGCCCGCGGCGTCGTTGCCGTCGACGTCGGTGTCGAGCAGGTAGAGGTCGATCGTGCCGATCGTGGCCTTCCAGACCTGGATCCGGACGGGAACGCCGGCGAGGTCGACCTCGACCGACACGTCGGTCGCCTCGAGCGCCATCTGGCGGGGCTCGAGGCGGGGGTACGACTCGTGCTGCCAGCCGTGCCGATCGAGCGACTGGCGGAAGTAGCCGTGCCGGTAGAACAGGCCGACGCCGGTCAGCGGCACGCCCAGATCGTCGGCCGCCTTGAGGTGGTCGCCGGCGAGGATGCCCAGGCCGCCCGAGTACTGCGGGAGCGACTCGGCGATGCCGAACTCCGGCGAGAAGTACGCGACCGATCGCAGCGGCGCACCCGGGCGTTGGAGCTGGAACCACCGTTGACGCTGCAGGTCGCGCTCGAGGGTCTCGAGCAGGGTCGCGCAACGTGCGACGTAGTCCCGATCGGCGGCGAGCTCGGCGAGCCGGGCCGGGTCGGCGTCGGCGAGGATCTGGACCGGCTCGAACTCGTCGAGCACGGCGTCGGGGTCGACCCGACCGAACAGTTCTCTCACTCGGTCGTGGTTCACCCAACCGAGGTTGCGGGCCAGGGCCCACAGGGGCTGGAGCTCGTCGGGGAGCTCGGTCGCAACGGTGAAGGTGTGGAGGGCTCTCACAGCCGTCACGGTACCGATCACGACGGGGTGCTCGGGACCCTCCATGCGCGTCGTCGGACCGCTACCCTCCGTGCACTATGTCCGAGCGAGAACCAGGCCGGGTGGGCCGCCTGGTCGAAGCGCTGACCAGGGCCGCACCCGCTGCCGTGCTGCTCGTCGGCATCGATGACGTCCACGATCTCCGCCACCGAGCGGGGTGGGGTGTGGCCGCCGACATCATCGATCACGCGACCGACCGGATCCGACGGGTGGTCGCCGACCGGGACGAGGTCATCGAGATCGAGCCGGGCGCGGTGCTGGTGGTCCGCGCCGGACGACACGGCATGGGCGAGATCGACGATCTCGCCCACACCCTCGTGCGCTCGGTGACGGCTGCGGACGGCGAGCCCGATCTGCTGTTGCGGGCTGCGGTCGGGGTGTCCGGGGCCTTCCTCGGGGCGCGCGACGACCCCGGCGAGCTGCTCGCCGATCTCGCCGGTGCGGTGGGCGAGGCCCGCCGGTACCCCGACCGGACCCACGTCCTCGACATCGCCGACCGGAGGGCGCGGGCGCTGGCCCGAGCCCACCGCCGAGCGCTGCCGGAGGCGATCGCCCGCGATCAGCTCCAGCTCTGGTACCAGCCCAAGGTCGATCTGCTGACCCGACGGCTCATCGGTTTCGAGGCGCTCGCCCGCTGGCCCGACCCCACCGGCGACCTCCGTCCGCCGGCCAGCTTCGTCCCGCTGCTCGAGGAGAACGAGGCGATCGTGCCCTTCGGCCGATGGGTGCTCGAACGGGCGATCGCCGACCTGCGCAGCTGGTTCGACGCCGGCGCCTCGCAGGCACTCTCGCTCTCGGTGAACATCTCGGCCCGCCAGCTGGTGCTCGACGACGTCCCCGCATCGCTGGCTCGGGCGACGGCGCGTGCTGCCGTCGACCCGGCGCAGATCACCGTCGAGCTGACCGAGACCGCCATCGTCGACGACCTGGCCAACGCCTCGGCCCACCTCGAGGCCATCCGCGATGCCGGGGCCCGGGTCTCGCTCGACGACTTCGGGACGGGCTTCTCGAGCCTGGCCCAGCTGCGTCGACTCCCCTTCGACGAGGTCAAGATCGATCGCAGCTTCGTCTCGGAGGTCGGCCAGACCCGGGGGGACACCGCGCTCGTGCACGGGCTCGTCTCCCTCGCCCACCGGGTCGGGAGGCTCGTCGTGGCCGAAGGCGTCGAGACCATCGATCAGCTCGACGCGTTGCTCGAGAGCAACTGCGACCAGGCCCAGGGCTACCTCTTCGCTCGACCGATGGCCCCCGACCTCGCCCACGGGCTCGCCGTCGACCCGGCCTCCTTCGACGATGCGGTCGACGACCTCATCGAGCGGGCCAGCTGAGCGCTCGCCGGGCCGGCTCCACGGACGGACGACCGCTCACCCGACGACGACCGCTGCGGTCGCGACCGAGAGCACGACGACGAGCGCACCGAGGTCGATCGGTCGCCACGGCCGTCGGACCGCGGGGGCGGCGGTCCCGCCGCGGGCCTCGAGGGCGCGGCCGAGCTCGGCCGCCCGCCTGACCCCGGTCGTGGTGATCGTGGCGAGCACGTCGACCACCAGCGCGCCGACCGAGCGCTGCTCGACGGTGCGGCGGCGCAGCACGACGGCCAACGTGCGCAACTCCTCGAGCAGCATCGGGAGCACTCGGACGGCGAGCGACAAGGCCGCGACGAGCTCGTCGACCGGGAGGCCCAGACGACCGAAGGGCCGCAGGATCGAGGCGATCGCCGGGGTGAGATCGGCGGCCGGCGTCGTCCAGCCGACGAGCCCGGCGAGGAGCAGCACGAGGGCCGTCACCAGGAAGAAGCGGACGAACGCCTCCACCCCGCCGAGCTCGACGGCCCGGCCGAGGATCTCGACGGTCGGATCACCGCCGCTGATGACGGCGAACGCGCCCGAGATGGCCACACCCCACCAGAGGAGCCGGGGTGGGCGAGGCACGACGCCGAGGGGCAGGCGGGCGAGGACGAAGGCGAGCACGGCGGCTGCAGCCACGATCCCGATCGCCTCCCAGGAGACCCGGATCGTCAGCGCGATCGTCATCGCGACGAGGCCGAGGATCTTGGGCAGCGCGCCCACGCGGTGCACCGGGGAGTCGCCGGGCACGTAGCGCAGCACGGTCAGATCGGCGAGGTCCCTCGACCGGCGGGTCATCGGTCGACCGCCGCGGTGATCGATCCGGCGACGAGCTCGATCACCCTCGGCCGGAGCGGGGCGGTGGGGGCGAGGTCGTGCGTGACGACCACGACCGACGACCGGACCGACCCGAGCAGCGTCACGAGCCGCTCGGCCGCCTGCGCGTCGAGACCGGCGAACGGTTCGTCCAGCACGACGACGTCCGGTTCGGTGGCGAGGACGGCGGCGAGGGCGACGATCCGTTGCTCGCCGCCGGAGAGGGCGTCGACCCCGCGGTCGAGGAGGTGGGCGGCGCCGAGGCGGGCGAGGACCCGCTGCGCGGCGAGGAACGCCCCGCCGACGGTCAGCTCGTCGCGCACGAGCGGACGCAGCAGCTGGAGCCGGGCGTGCTGCACCACCAGACCGAGGCGATCGGTCACCTCGACGAGCGGAGTGCCGTCGAGCTCCGCCTCCCCCTCGGTCGGTTCGACCGCACCGGCCAGCACCATCGCGAGCGTGGACTTGCCGGCGCCGTTCGTCCCGACGACGGCGACCCGCTCTCCCAGGTGGAGGTCGAGGTCGACGTCGCGCAGAGCCCGGTGGGCCCACGGGCTGCCCGCGGCGTGGACGTGGCCCACCCCTCGGAGGCGGATCACGACGCACCACCGAGCTGCGCGTCGACCACGCGGCCACCGTCGACCACGACCACACGATCGGCGATGCGGCGGTCGTCGGGCAGGTGCGTCGCGTGGACGACGATGGCACCGGCGTCGGCGGCGGCGCGCAGCGCGTCGCGGATCGCCTCGCGACCGTCGGGATCGACCATCGCCGTCGACTCGTCGCTGAGCAGCACTGCGGGGCGGCGCACGATCGCCGCTGCCAGGGCGACGCGCTGCAGCTCGCCGCCGGAGAGGCCCGTCGTCGACCGATCGGCCCACCCGGTCAGGCCGACGGCCCGCAACGCCCGCTCGATCTCGTCGGCCGAGGGCGCGTCGTCGAGGCCCCAGGCGAGGTCGTCACCGACCCGCGCGCCGATCACCTGCGACTCGGGTCGTTGCGAGACGACGGCGGTGCCGCCCGGACGCCCGAGGGCGGCGATGCCGGTCCGCTCCACGACGCCGACCTCGGCGAGGCGCTGGCCGGCGAGGAGCTGCAGCAGCGTCGACTTGCCGGCACCGTTGGGGCCGACGAGCACCGTGACGGTGCCGGGCTCGAGGCGGAGATCGACCTCCTGCAGGACCGCGGTGGGTCCCCGACGCACGCCGACGCCGGCGAGCTCGATGCCCGGCGCGTCGTCGCCGAGCGAGGCCACCGGATCGACGACGGGTTCGGGCGGTCCGAGCGAGCGGTCGACGCGGCGCAGGACCGGCCGGCTGAAGCGGCGCACGATGAGCGCCAGCCCGATCGAGACGAGGAGCTGGAAGGCCGGGACGGAGATCCACCACCAGCGGATCGCGGTCGACACGGCGTCGTCACCGAGGTCGGCGACGGGGTCGAGGCCGGCGCTGCGCAGGATCTCCGACAGCCCACCCCACTGGATCTCGACCTGCTCGAGGGCGAGCCGGCGGAACTCGACGAAGACGGACAGCACCGCCAGCGTCGCGGCGACGACGGTCGTCCACCCGATCGCGATCGTCGTGGAGAGGAGGCGCACGGTTCCCCAGCCGTGGCGGTGCGCCCGGCCGGCGACGGCTCCCCAGAGCAGCCCGACGAGCGCCGACTGGGCGGTCCCGAAGCTGGCGAGCAGGAACGAGAGCACGACCATGACCCAACCGGCGACCGCCACCGCCCGGATGCGACGGCGCGACGCGAGCACCGCCACCGGGATGGCGGCGACCGCCGGGGCGAGCGCGGAGAACGGCGTCAGCCGAGCGACGAGGAGACCGAGCACGGCGAGGTCGGCGAGCACGACCGCCTCGGCGAGCTCGGGTGAGCGCAGGCGGCCGGTGGGCGGGCTCGCCGGGTCGTCGGGCCGTCGGGGGGTACGAGCCACGCCCTCAGGATGCCCGTGCTCGACCCGAGAGGCGACGCGGTGCATACTGGTTTCGATGGTTCGAGCTGCCGACCTCCTTCTGCTCACCTAGGCGAGCGTCGCCACATACGACGCTCGTCAACCTCCTGCGCCCTCCGGGCCAGGAGGTTTCTCGCTTTTCGGGGCCACCTGCCGACCATCACCCCTGACGAAACCGACCCACGACCACACGAGGACTCCGCCATGGCTGAGACGATGCCGTTCGAGCGATACCGGCCCTTCGCTCCGCTCGGCCTCGGTGACCGCACCTGGCCCGGTGCCGTCATCACCGAGGCACCGAGCTGGTGCTCGGTCGACCTCCGCGACGGCAACCAGGCCCTGATCGAGCCCATGGACGTCGAGCGCAAGATCCGCATGTTCAAGACGCTCGTCGACATCGGCTTCAAGGAGATCGAGATCGGCTTCCCGTCGGCCTCGCAGCCCGACTACGACTTCGCCCGCGTCCTGGCCGAGCAGAACCTCGTGCCCGACGACGTGACGTGCCAGGTGCTCGTCCAGGCCCGCCCGGAGCTGATCGAGAAGACGTTCGCGTCGATCCGGGGCATCCCCCGGGCGATCGTCCACCTCTACAACTCGACCTCGACGCTGCAGCGGCGCGTGGTGTTCCGCACCGATGTCGCCGGCGTCAAGGACATCGCCGTGCGCGGCGCCGACCTCGTGCGAGCGAACGCCGAGCTGATGACCGACGTCGACGACCTGCGGCTGCAGTACTCGCCCGAGAGCTTCACCGGTACCGAGATGGAGGTCGCCCTCGAGGTCACCGAGGCCGTGCTCGACTCGTGGGAACCGACCCGTGACCGCAAGGTCGTCGTGAACCTCCCGGCGACGGTCGAGATGTCGACCCCGAACATCTACGCCGACCAGATCGAGTGGATGCACCGCAACCTGTCGCGGCGTGACGCGGTGATCCTGTCGCTGCACCCCCACAACGACCGGGGCACGGCGGTCGCTGCCGCCGAGCTGGGCGTCATGGCCGGCGCCGACCGGATCGAGGGCACGCTGTTCGGCAACGGCGAGCGGACCGGCAACGTCTGCATCCCGACGCTGGCGCTCAACCTGTTCAGCCAGGGTGTCGACCCCGGCCTCGACTTCTCCGACATCGACGAGATCCGGCGGGTCACCGAGTACGCCAACCGGCTGCCCGTCCACCCCCGGCACCCCTACGTCGGCGACCTCGTCTACACGGCCTTCTCCGGCTCGCACCAGGACGCCATCAAGAAGGGCATGGAAGACCTGCCCGACGAGTACACCACCTGGGAGGTCCCGTACCTCCCCATCGACCCGAAGCACCTCGGGCGCTCGTACGAGGCGATCATCCGGGTCAACTCGCAGTCGGGCAAGGGTGGCGTCGCCTACATCCTGAAGAGCGAGTACGGCCTCGACCTGCCCCGCCGTACCCAGATCGAGTTCTCGCAGGTCGTCCAGTCGATCACCGACGACTCGGGCGCCGAGATCAAGCCCGTCGAGATCTGGGAGACCTTCGAGAAGACCTACCTCTCGCCGACGACGCCGCTGCAGTTCCTCCGCCACCGTGCCACCACCGTGTCCGGCGAGAACGAGGAGACGACCCTGACCGCCGACATCGTGCTCGACGGCGAGGAGCGGCAGATCTCCGGCTCGGGTTCCGGCCCGATCGAGGCGTTCTGCAACGCGCTCCGACGCGACTGCGGCTTCCAGGTCCGTCTCACCGACTACGCGGAGCACGCGGTCACCGGCGGCGCCGATGCCGATGCGGCCGCCTACATCGAGATGGTGGTGGACGACGGCGAGTCGGTGTGGGGCGTCGGCCTCGACAAGAGCATCGTGACCGCCTCGCTCCGAGCGGTCGCCTCGGCGATCAACCGCGGTCGGGCCGAGGCCGGCGGCTGACGGCGCCCCTCACCCGTCGATGAACGCAGCCGGTTCGCGCCGGCGACGGTCGACCAACAGCTGGAGCACGTCGGGGCGGCTGTAGTGGCCGGCGGCATCGAAGTTGTGGCGGGCCTCGTCGACGAGCGACAGGTCGAGGTCCGCCACCAGCACGGTCTCGTCGTGCGGTTCGCCCTCGGCGAGCACCGTGCCGTCGGGAGCGACGATGATGGCCCCACCGGAGGCGTAGCGGGGCAGCACGGCGATCATCTCGTCGCGCAGCGCGAAGTCGTCGGGGAGGTGCTCGGCCCGCAGCACCGCGCCCGAGCTGACCACGAACATCCGCCCCTCCATCGCGACGAAGCGGCTGATGTCGTGCGACGTCGCGGGCGAGCCGGGCCAGGTCGCGGCGTGGACCTGCGGGCCCTGTGCGTAGAGCGCAGCGCGGGCCAGCGGCATCCAGTTCTCCCAGCAGTTCAACCCGCTCACCCGCACGCCGCGGGCGTCGTGCACCCGCAGCCCCGCGCCGTCGCCGTCGGCCCAGACCAACCGCTCGCCGTAGGTCGGCTTGAGCTTGCGGTGCACCCCGACGATCCCGTCGTCGGGATGGATCGCCACCAGCGAGCAGTGGATCGACGTGCCCGAGCGCGACCGCTCGGCGACACCGACGTACACGAACTGACCGTGCTCGCGGGCGGCGGCCACGACGGGGTCGAGGTCGCCGCGCTCGACGTCGACGGCGGCGGCGACGTACTGCGCGAACGCCCGCTTCTGGTCGGGGTGTTCGAACCAGGAGGCGTGGGTGAAGTCGGCCCAGGAGGGGTAGCCGGGGACGAAGGTCTCGGGGAACACGATCAGGTCGACGTGCTCCGCCGCCGCCTCGCCCATCGCCGTCAGGACCTTCTCGAGCGTCGCGTCACGATCGAGGTACGCCGGGGCCAGCTGGGCTGCTGCGACTCGCATGATTTGCTCCTATGTCAAGCGGCCAGCGGTTGGCAAGGCGCTGGTGTTGTTGACGTGGTGGGTTCGGCGTCGGCGAG
>JBCBSZ010000096.1:0-21361 GCA_039818945.1 Actinomycetota bacterium | reverse complement strand
CTCCACCGCGTCCAGACGTTGCAGGCGACCGCCGGCAACCGGGCGGTGGCCCGCGCCGTTGCCGCAGCGGAGCCGATCGGCATCCAGCGAAACGGCCCTGAACCCACAGACGACGAGGCAGTGCCAGCGGGTGCCCGGGCGCTGATCGACGAGTTCGGCGCCGGCGGGTTGCTGGTGCGCTCTGTCCAGATCAAGCACGCGGTGAAGGAATTCCAGAACCTCACGGCGACCGTCGAGGAGGCGCTCGCACTCGCAGCCGACGGGAACCACAGCGGCCTTCGGAAGTGGACGCTCGCGAACCAGGCCCTGATCGCCAACTTCTACAAGATGGGGCCAGAGGTCAAGGCGATGGCGCGCTACATGGCGGTGCTGGCCCAGCCCTCGAGGGTGGGCGACCGGTTCGTTGCCTTCCATGAGAAGGACGCCTCGAGCGGCAACTTGCAGCCGGGCACCCAGCTCGTGCACCAGGAGGCGGCGAGTGACCGGATCAGCGAGCTGATGACCACGCTGAAGGCCGCGCAGGCCGAGGTGGCCGGTGCACTGGAGAACAACGAGGTCCAGACCCTCGGGTTCGAGCCGGCAGCCGTCAGCGCCCTCTTGTACAAGCCCGCGGGCGACATCGCGTCGCCGAAGGACTGGGGGGCGGCGAAGCCGACGTTCCAGAAGGTCGTCAACGCTGCGGCGCAGATCCTCGCCGCAGGCGCTCCCGGCGAGTACCACGTGTTCACCTACGACATCGATGTCGGGGCGAAGACGACGTCGCTGCGGTACCTCGACACCCTCGTACCGGAGAACTGAGCTCCGGTCAGCCCTCGACACCTTCCTCTGCCGACCTGGGACAGGGCCGCGACCGCCAGCGCCGACCGGTCGCACGCCGCGGGGTGCAGAGGGCTGCAGCAGGAGGGCCCGGGACCTCGGACCCTGTTCGAGGCGGCGGACCCTGACGAGACTGCCGCACATGGCGACGAATCCGCTGGGGGCGATCCTCGACGTCACGCCGGGCGACTACGAGGCGTTCGAGCGGAACCTCCTCACGAGCATGGGTCATCCGGTGATGGTCTGTCATGGACCGGGGGCACGCGACTACTGCCCGCTGCTCGAAGAGGGCACGTGCGACGAGGTGGACCAGGCGCACGGCGTCGTGTTCAAGCTCGATCTCGACCGGCCCTACCACCAGCGGATCCTCGCCGCCTACAAGGAGCGCATCCCCGACGACATGCCCATCGCGGTGTCCGTGCGGCCGGGCCAGGACGTGACCTACGCGGAGCTGCTCCGGGGCCTCTACGTCTGGGACCACAGCCCGACCACGGCCGAGCTCGACGGCTTCGCCGCGCTGGTCGAGGCCGCCGACGACACCCGCTGAACCGCCGGCCCGCCCATCGGCCGACCCCACCCTTCGAGGCGCGACACGGGGTGGCCCAGCTCCCGCTGGACCACGCCGGTCGAGTCAACCGTCGATTCGGCTGGTGAGGCTCAGCCCACGCCCCACAGGGCGGCGAACTGCTCGCCCTGACCCTCGGGGCCGGGCCAGTCGCCGAAGCCGAGGAGCTCCTCAGCCTTCTCGCGCTCGGACCGCCACCGGCTGACCCGGCGCATCGCCGTCAGGTCCGGGACGACCGCCGCAGGTGCACGCGGCACTCCCATGGCTGCAGTGAGGACGCGACGTCCGGACCCGCCGCCGAGCTCGGGTCGCCGAGCACCACGTCATCGTGAGCGCCGTCGACGTCGGGGACCGGCGCGACCTCGTCGGACAGGTTCGCGATCACGGTGAGCCGCACGCCGTCGAGCGCTCGTGCGAAGGCGTAGACGTCGTCGGAGACGACGAGCGGTTCGTAGGAGCCGAGGACGACCACCGGATGGTCGCGGCGGAACCGAATCAGTCGTCGATGGTGGTGGAGCACGGAGCTCGGATCGGCAAGGTGCGCTGCGACGTTCCACGTCGTGTGGTCGGGGTTCGGCGCGATCCACGGTGTCGCCGCGCTGAACCCGGCTCCCGGGCCGGCGTCCCACTGCATCGGTGTGCGCGCGTTGTCGCGGCTCGCCGGTGCGATGATCGAGAGCACCTCGGTCTCGGCTTCGCCGGCGGCGAGGAGGTCGGCGGCGTGCCGGAGGGACTCGACGTCGCGGAGCTGATCGATCGACACGAACGGGAAGTTGGCCATGGCGATCTCGTCGCCCTGGTAGAGGAACGGGGTCCCCCGGTGCAGGTGGAGCACCGTGGCCAAGGTCGTCGCAGCGCGCGCACGATGCTCGCCGTCGTCTCCGAACCGGGAGACCGCCCTCGGCTGGTCGTGGCTGCCGAGGTAGAGCAGGTTCCAGCCACGGTCGCCGATGACGGTCTGCCACCGCGCGAGCTTGCGGCCGAGCCGGCCCGGAGGGAACGGCCGGCGGTCCCACTTGGTGCGGCCGTGGTCGAGCTGGACGTGGTCGAAGGCGATCACCATGTCCATCTCGTCGTGGTCGGGGCCGCTCAGCTCGCGGGCGAGCTCGGGCGTGACGCCCGGCATCTCGCCGATGAGGACCGGTCGGGACGACCGTCCGGTCGCGACGGCCCGCCGCATCTCGCGAAGGTGCTCCCGGAGGCGAGGGTTCTGGACGAGCGTGGAGATGAGCGCGCGGAGCGTTCCGGAGTCGGGCAGCCCGTCCGGTTTGGCGATGAGGCCGATGACGTCGAGGCGGAATCCGTCCACGCCCCGGTCGAGCCACCATCGCATCGTGTCGTACACCTGCTCCCTGACCTCCGGCTGGCGCCAGTTGAGGTCGGGTTGCTTCGGGTGGAACAGGTGGAGGTAGTACTCGCCGGAGCGTTCGTCCAGGGTCCACGCCGGTCCGCCGAAGAAGCTCTGCCAGTCGTTGGGCTCGGCGCCGGGGGAGCCCGCCACGGTGCCCGGGCGCGCCGGTCGCCAGACGTACCACTCGCGCTGCGCGTCGTCGACGCCCGACCGCGACGAGCGGAACCAGGCGTGCTCGTCGCTGCTGTGGTTGTAGATCTGGTCGATGATGACCCGGATGTCTCGCCGGTGCAGCTCGTCGACGAGCGCATCGAAGTCGGCCAGCGTGCCGAGCGTCGGGTCGACGGCGCGGTAATCGCTCACGTCGTAGCCGTTGTCGGCCCCGCCGGAGGGGAAGAACGGTGACAGCCAGACGGCGCCCACGCCGAGCCAGCTCAGGTGGTCGATCCGGTCCCGGATGCCGCGGAGGTCGCCGATCCCGTCGACATCGCCGTCGGCGAAGCTCCTCGGGTACACCTGGTACACGACCGAGGAGCGCCACCATCGGTCGGCAGGCGATCGGGCGGGTGCGAGGCGCTGCTCCGTTGCGTGACCGTCTCGCGGCGGCGTGTCCATCGGGGTTTCACCGCCTCGTCGAAAGCCTTCGACAAGGTAGTGCCGGGACCATGCGTGTGCCAGAGTTCCCGGGCGACAGGACGGCGATGGTGAGAGGAGCGTCGTGGCGACGATGGCCGACGTGGCCAAGCGGGCCGGGG
Organism: Actinomycetota bacterium; assembly: GCA_039818945.1. Lineage (GTDB taxonomy): Bacteria > Actinomycetota > Acidimicrobiia > Acidimicrobiales > Poriferisodalaceae > JBCBSZ01. Next base: position 17,874 of record JBCBSZ010000096.1, on the reverse strand, counting down.
TGTCGCTGAGCACCGTCTCCTACGCGCTCAGCGGCGAGCGGCCGATCTCTGCGGCGACCCGCGAGCGCGTGCGACGCGCCATGGAGGAGCTCGACTACGCCCCCAACGCGCTCGCCCGCGGTCTGGCCTCCCGCCGGAGCAGCATCATCGCCCTGCTGCTCCCGACCTCGGAGACCGATACCGACCCGTTCATGGCTGAGATCATCTTCGGGGCGACCGAGCAGGCCCAGCGGAGCGACCACCACCTGCTGCTGTGGACGGATCCGTCCGTCGAGTCGCGCCGTCTGGTCGAGCTCACGCGGCAGGGACTCATCGACGGTGCGCTCGTCACCGCGGTGCGGCTCGACGACCCTCGGGTGTCCGTGCTCAGCGAGGCCGGTCTGCCGTTCACGCTGATCGGTCGCAACGCGACCTGCGAGCTGGTCGACCACGTCGACGCCGACGACGAGCAGGCCGTGGAGCTCACCATCGGTCACCTGGCCGAGCTGGGCCATCGCCGGGTCGCGTTCATCGGTGCGGACCTCGACGAGGCCGTGAGCGGCGGGTTCGGGATCATGGTGCGTCTCGTCGAGCAGCTCCGCCGCGCAGCGGACGCAGCGGGGATGGAGCTGACCTTCCACGGTGCCGAGCGCTCCTCGGCGGGCGGCCGCTCGCTCATCCGCCACGTGGTCGGCGCCGCTCCGGAGGTGACGGCGGCGATCGTCATGAACGACCTGGCGGTCGGCGGTGTCCTCGCCGGTCTCGAGGGTGCCGGGTTGTCCGTCCCGGAAGACTTCTCGGTGATCGGCCTGCTGGCGACCTCGCTCGTGGCCGAGCTCACCAACCCCCGACTCACCACGGTCTCGCCGTCGCCCGCCAGGATCGGGCAGCTCGCGGCAGAGACGCTCATCGGCGGCCTCGGTCGGCCCGAGCGCCCGCCGTCCGGCGAGCTCGTGGGAGCGGCGCTCACCATCCGGGAGAGCACCGCGCGCCGGTCGCCGACCGCTCCGTAGTTCTCGTTGACCTCCGGGCGGAACCTGACTAGGTTCAGTGTCGAAGCGCTTCGACGTTCGTCGAAGACAGGTCCCGATCGGGCGGCGAGCTCGCCTGGACGGTCGGTGGAAGGGGGAGAGCGATGTCGAGACGGATCCTGCGCCTGCTCGCGGTCCTGGCGGCTCTGGCGCTCGTGGTCGCAGCGTGCGGTGACAGCGACGACGGCGGCTCAGCGGGCGACGGCGACTCCGGCGGTTCCGAGGATGCCGGAGCGTCCGACGGTGGGGGCGAGCTCGCCGGTGAGAGCGTCGAGATCTTCGGTGCCTACTCCGGCGACGAGGCCGACCGGATGCGCGACACGCTGGTCCCGCTGATCGAGGAGACCGGCATCGACGTCAGCTACGTCGACTCGCCAGCGTTCGACACCGAGATCACGACTCGGGTCGAGGGAGGCAACATCCCCGACATCGCGTTCTTCCCGCAGCCCGGCCTGTTGCTCGACATCGCAGATCAGACCGGAGCGACGCCGGTCTCGGAGTACCTCGACCTGGCCGCGCTCGAGGCGAGCCTCATCCCCGGCTTCCTCGACGCGGCGACGACCGAGGACGGCACCGTGTTCGGGTTCCCGGTCCGCATGGCGGTGAAGAGCGCGCTCTGGCGTCCGCTGCCGGCCTTCGACGATGCCGGGTACGCGGTGCCCGAGACGATCAGCGAGCTCGCCGCCCTCGAGGACCAGATCATCGGCGACGGCGGGACGCCGTGGTGCCTGGGCATGGAGAGCGGTCCGGCCACGGGCTGGGTCGGCACCGACTGGATCGAGGAGCTGATGCTCCGCCTGCACGGGCCCGAGGTGTACGACGCGTGGGTCGACCACGAGATCCTGTTCGACTCGCCCGAGGTCCGGGCGGCCTTCGAGGAGTTCGAGAAGCTCTGGGGCAAGGACGACAACGTGGTCGGCGGGACCGCCGGTGTCCTCGGTCTCAGCTTCGGCGACTCGACCGACGACCTCTTCACCGATCCGGCGAACTGCTTCCTGCACCGGCAGGGCAACTTCATCACCGGCTTCTTCCCGGAGGACGTGCAGGCGGACCTCGACAGCAACGTCGCCGTGTCGTACTTCCCGCCGCTCGAGGGCGGCTACGACGGCAACCCGGTCCTGGCCGGCGGTGACCTCGCCCTCCTGCTCGACGACACGCCGGCGGCGCGAGCGGTGATGGAGTTCCTCGCCACCGAGACGTACGGCGAGGAGTGGGCGGCGGCCGGTGGATGGCTCTCGCCCCACGTCGGCTTCGACGCCAGCGTCTACCCGACACAGGTCGAGCGCGACCTCTTCGAGATCGGCGCCAACGCCGATGTGTTGCGGTTCGACGCCTCCGACCTCATGCCCGGCCCGGTCGGCACGGGCTCGTTCTGGACCGGGATGGTCGACTGGATCGGTGGACAGCGCAGCCTCGACGAGGTGCTGAGCTCCATCGACGACAGCTGGCCGTCCTGATCCTCCCGTGAGCGGGGGTGGGCGCGAGGCCGCGCTCCACCCCCGCTCACCCTCCCGGCCCGCGCCGGGCTGAACCACTGCGACACGAGGGGGCTCGCATGTCCAAAGCGATCGTGGGGATCCTGGCGATCGTCGGCGGCGTCGGTGGCAGCATCCTGCTGTTCTGGTTGTTGAGCGCCGTCGTCGATCGATTGCCGGACAGGTGGTCGGAGCGACTCCGGCCGTACGCCTTCATCGGCCCGGCGCTGCTGCTCGTGACCGTGTACCTCGTGTACCCGGCGCTCCGCTCGGTCCGCGACAGCTTCCTGGACGACCGTTCCGAGGCCTGGGTCGGCCTCGACAACTACCGCCAGCTCATCGAGGATCCCTCGCTGCGCTCGACGCTCATCAACAACGTGCTCTGGGTCATCTTCGTGCCGATCTCGTGCATCGCGTTCGGCTTGGCGATGGCGGTGCTCGCCGACCGGTTGCCCGCACGCTGGGAGTCCCTGTCGAAGTCGGTCGTGTTCATGCCGATGGCGATCAGCGCCGTCGGAGCGAGCACGATCTGGCTCTTCATCTACTTCTGGCGGCCCGCCGGTCGGGACCAGATCGGTCTCCTCAACGCCATCTGGACCGGGTTCGGCAACGAACCGCAGAGCTGGCTCCAGAACTCGGACTTCCGCCTGAACACGATCCTGCTGTTGATCATCATGATCTGGGCCCAGACCGGGTTCGCGATGGTCGTGCTCTCGTCGGCGATCAAGGGCGTCCCCGAGGACACGATCGAGGCAGCCCGCATCGACGGCGCCACCGAGTCGCAGATCTTCTGGAGGATCACGCTCCCGCAGATCCGCTCGACCGTCGCCGTGGTGTTCACCACGATCACGATCGGCGTGATCAAGGTCTTCGACATCGTGTTCGTGATGACCGGTGGGAACTTCGACACCGACGTCATCGCCAATCGGTTCGTGAAGGAGCTCTTCGACTTCCGTCGGTTCGGTCAGGCGTCGGCGATCGTCGTGTTCCTCATGGTCGTGATGATCCCGATCATCGTCTACAACATCCGCAGCTTCCGCGAGCAGGAGATGGCCCGATGACCTCCACCGCTCCCACGCCGGTCGCCCTCCCCGACGACTCCGCGCTCGCGCCGACGAGGGGTCGGCGCCGCACCTCGGTCGTCGTCGTCATCTCCGTCCTCGCGCTCTGCGTCGTCTGGCTGATCCCGACGCTCGGGCTGTTCGTGTCGTCCTTCCGGGGAGAGGACGACGTGACGTCCACCGGCTGGTGGACGGTCCTCACCGACCCGTTCGGCACCGACTGGACGTTGCAGAACTACCGAGACGTCCTCGACGCGGGTCTGGGGACCGCCTTCCTCAACACGTTCGTCGTCGCCGTGCCGGCGACGGTCATCCCGATCGTCGCTGCGGCGTTCGCCGCCTACGCGTTCGCCTGGATGGAGTTCCCTGGGCGGCAGACGCTGTTCGCGGTGCTGATCGCCCTGCTGGTCGTGCCGATCTACGTGGCGCTCATCCCGATCCTGCGCCTCTACGGCGACCTGGGGCTGACCGGCGAGTTCGCCGCGGTCTGGCTGGCCCACACCGCGTTCGCCATGCCGCTCGCGATCTACCTCATCCGGAACTACGTGGGCTCGTTGCCCCGGTCGATCATCGAGTCGGCCCGCATCGACGGAGCAAGCCACTACCAGATCTTCTGGAAGCTCATCATGCCGCTGTCGACGCCGATCATCGCCGCCTTCGCCATCTTCCAGTTCCTCTGGGTGTGGAACGACTTCCTGATCGCGTTGATCTTCCTCGGCTCGGCCGAGGAGAACCAGGTGATCCAGCAGGCCCTGGTGCGGCTGATCGGCGACCGCGGCCAGGACTGGCATCTGCTCACCGCCGGTGGGTTCATCGCGATCGTGGTCCCGCTCGTCGTGTTCTTCTCGCTGCAGCGGTACTTCGTGCGCGGGCTGACCGCCGGCTCGGTGAAGGGCTGAGCCCGTGGGCGGTCTCGACACCGGCGCGACCTCGCCCGTCGTGGGCCAGCCGCCGTGGTGGCTCCAGGTTCCGGGCGCCCTCTGGCTCTATGCGCTGCTCCGCTCGCTGGCGTTCGCCGCGCCCGCGTGGTCGAGCGGCGGCCGGATCGGTCTCGGAGCGATCGTCGCCGGCGCCCTCTTCGTCGCGATCCTGCGGCGGTCACGACGAGCGTGGACCGTGCTGGTGTGGCTCGACGTCGTGTCCTTGGTGATGCTGATCGCCGTCTGGTCGAGCGCCGACGGAGCTGCGCTGGCCGCGCCCGCGTTGGCGGGGATCGCGATGGTGACCCTCTGGGCCCCGTCGGTCCGCCGTCATGTCGGCGCTGTCGACCACTGAGCCCGCCGGGTCCGACCTGCCCTCCGATCGAGTGCCGTTGCGGCCCGCGGTCCACGTCAGCCCACCGGCGGGCTGGCTCAACGACCCCAACGGGCTCGTCCGGCACGAGGGGATCTGGCACGCCTTCTACCAGCACGTGCCCGACGCCGATGTCCCTGGCCCCATGCACTGGGGTCACGCGACCTCGACCGACCTGGTCACCTGGACCGATCGGCCGGTGGCGCTCCGACCGAGCGCGCTCGGCGCGGTCTTCAGCGGGTCGATCGTCGTCGACCACGACGGGCTGGCCGGCTTCGGCGAACGAGCGCTCGTGGCGATCCACACCCACCACCGGTCGGATCGCGAGTGCCAGTCCGTCGCCGGCAGCACCGATGGTGGCCTCACCTGGACCGGGCACTGGGCGAACCCCGTTCTGACGTCCGACCTCCCGGACTTCCGAGACCCCAAGGTCTGGCGCGACGACCGCCCCGAGCTCGCCGAGGCTCCCTGGGTGATGGCGCTCGCAGCCGGACGCGACGTCCTGTTCTTCCGGTCCCGGGACCTCCTCGACTGGCAGCCGACTGGCCGCTGGGCGGTCCCGCCTGAGCTTCCCGGGATCGTCGAGTGCCCTGACGTGATCCAGCTCACCGGCGCCGGCGGCACGAGCTCGGACGCGCTCATCGTCAGCGTCAACGACGGCGACGGTGGCGCCTGCCATGCCGCGCTCGGGACGTTCGACGGCCTGTCGTTCGTCGATGCCGGGCGGCCGGTCCGTCTCGACATCGGCCCGGACTTCTACGCCCCGCAGAGCTTCCACTCGGCGCCGGGCGCGCCGGTCGTCATGGCCTGGGTGGGCAACTGGCGAACCGCCGCCCTGCAGCCGTCCGACGGGTGGCGCGGGGTCCTGTCGTTCCCGCGGCGCCTCGGGCTGGGGGACCGGGCCGGCTCGCCGACCATCACCCAACGCTTCGCCGTCGAGCCGTGGTCGGGAGCTCCTCGGATCGAGGCGGCGACCGTTCGGAGCGCGCCCGCCGTCGCCTTCCACGCGACGCTGGGCTCGTCGGCGGGCCTCGACATCGACGGGGCGGTCGGACCAGCGCTGCAGGTGACGAGGCGGGGCGAGGAGCTGTCGATCCGGTGGGACGATCCCGTCGAGGGCGAGCAGCACCGGCAGGTGCGGCTCGATGCCTCGATCGTCGAGGCCCTCGTCGATCACGGCGTCGTCGAGCTCCTGGGCGGTGGCGGTCCGTCGATGAGTGTCCGGTGGTTCGGCGGTCGCGAGTGGTCGATCGCCACGTCCGGCGACGTCGAGCTCCGCGCGGTGGGCGGAGGCGGGCGTGCCGTCCGCCGTGGACCAGGCACCGGGGCCAGCGGGGCCGGTCAGCCGGTGAACGCGCCGACGAGGTCGGCGTAGCGGTCGAGGAGGGGGAGCACCTCGTCGGCTCCGGCCGGTGGGAGGCCGAGCACCGCTCGGGTGACCCCCTGCTCGCGCAGCGACTCGAGGTGCTCGGGCTTCGGTGAGGCGCCGAAGACGCCGAGGCTGAGCGTCGAGGGGTCGCGCCCGGCCCCCTCCGCGGCCTGCCGGATCTCGGCCCACCTGCCGTCGACCGGGTGTCGACCGGCGATCGGCATCCAGCCGTCGCAGAACTCGACGACGTCGGCGATGGTCTTCGGCCCGGCGCCGCCGCCCAGGATGATCGGCGGGTGCGGCGACTGGGTCGGCTTGGGCCAGGCCCACGACGACTCGAGCGACAGCCGCTCGCCCTCGTACGACGCCTCCTCCTCGGTCCACAGCGCCTTCATCATCAGGATCTTCTCCCGCAGCAGCGCCCGGCGCTCGCCGTAGGCCGTGCCGTGCTGGGCCATCTCCTCCTTGTTCCAGCCGTACCCGATCCCCAGCTCGACCCGTCCGTCGGACAGCGCGTCGAGGGTGGCGACCTCCTTGGCCAACCAGATCGGATCGCGCTGCGCGACGAGCGTGATGCCGGTGCACAGCCGGATGCGCTCGGTCACCGAGGCGCAGGTGGCCAGCGCGACGAACTGGTCGTGCGTGCGCCAGTACTCCGGCGGCAGCGGCGGAGCGCCGTCACGTCCGCCCCAGGGCGTGGCGCGCGAGGTCGGGATGTGGGAGTGCTCGGGAAACCACAGCGACTCGAAGCCCCTGGCCTCGGCCTCCTGGGCCAGGACCGACGGCCGGATGGCCTCGTCGGTCGGGAAGATGAGCACACCGATGTCCATGGACGTTCCCCCCTGCGGCGCCGGTCGCCGTCCCGGTAGCCTCGCGGGTCTCGGGGAATGGCGCAGGTTGGTAGCGCGCCGGCTTTGGGAGCCGGAGGTCGGGGGTTCAAATCCCCCTTCCCCGACAGGGCAGCTCGAGGTGCGGTCGGCGGGCGCCGCGGTCGCCGAGGAGTCAGACTGTCCCCGATGCCGGGGGACGAGGGGTGATCGAGGTGGGGCCGCTGGTCGCGGTCGGCCGGACGTCCGTCGTCCACGCCTACGGTGCCGGGGCGGTCGTCAAGGTGCCGCGACCCGAGGTGCCGGCGCACTGGGCGGCCCTCGAGGCACGCAACACCGCCTCGGTCCGTGCGCTCGGGCTGCCGGCTCCGCAGGTGCTCGACGTCGTGACGGTGGGCGGCCGCGACGCCGTCGTGTTCGAGCGCATCGACGGCGACTCGATGTGGCAGCGCATGTCGAGGTCCGACGCCGACGTCGAGGCCATCGCCCGGGACCTCGCCGCGATCCACCGCGAGATCCTCTCGGCCGGCCTGCCCCGTGCGGTCCCCGGTCTGGTCGACCGGATGTGCCGCAAGATCGACGAGGTCGGCCACCTGAGCGAGTCGGAGCGGTCCGAGGCGGCGCAGCTCGCCCGCTCGCTCCCGCACGGCGCCGCCCTGCTGCACGGCGACCTGCACCCGGGCAACGTGCTGATGGGGCGGCGCGGACACGTGGTGATCGACTGGTTCGACGCCGCCATCGGCCATCCCGCCGCCGACGTGGTGCGCAGCTCGATCCTGATCCGCCCGTCCGATGGGCTGGCGGCGCCGGCCCACCTGCCCGGCGCCGCCCCCGAGGTGCTCGCCCGGGTGCACGACACCTACGCCGTGGAGATGGCCGACGTGCTGGACGTGCACGTCGAGTCGCTCGGCGCGTGGGAGTCGGTCGTCGCGGCGAGCCGACTGGCGGAGGGTGCCCAGTCGGACGAGTGGGCGTTGGTGTCGCTGTGGGAGCGCAGGGCGAGCCATCGGGCGAGCGCCATCCTCGAGGCGGCGATCAGTCGGGGGAGTCCCGCAGGATCGCGTTGAGCGGCGCGGCGATCGGACGAGCCGCGGCGACGGTCAGGTCGAGATCATCCGCCTCGGCGGCCTCGACCGCCGCACCACCCTCGGCCGCGATCAGCGCCCCGGCGGCGTGGTCGTACACCTTGAGGTCCCGTTCGAAGTAGGCGTCGAGCCGCCCGCACCCGACCCAGCACAGGTTCAGCGCGGCCGACCCCATGCACCGGATGTCGCGGCAGGCGGGCAGGAGGCGGTGGAGCACCCGGGCCTGGGCGGCCCGGAGGTCGGCGGCGTAGGCGAACCCCGTGCCGACGAGTGCCTGGTCGAGCCGGTCGATCCCGCTCGCGATGATCGTCTCGCCGTCACGGCGGGCACCCTCGCCCCGGGTCGCGGAGAAGACCTCTCGGCGGTGCACGTCCGCGACCGCCCCGGCGACGACGAGACCGTCGATGGTCGCCGCGATGCTGACCGAGACGACGGGCAGGTCGTAGAGGAAGTTGACCGTCCCGTCGATCGGGTCGACGATCCACCCGACGTTGGACGCACCGACCGCATCGTCGAGCTCCTCGCCGACGATCGTCGAACCCGGGCATCGGGCGAGGAGCTCCGCTCGGATCAGCGCCTCCGACTCCTCGTCGGTCGCGGTCACGACGTCGGTCGGGGAGGACTTCGTGCGTCGCACCGACGCCACGCCCGCCGCCGCGCGCACCTCGGCCGCCGCCAGCCCGGCGACGTCGATCGCGACCAGCTCGAGGTGTCGGGCGGGGGAGGTGTCCGCCGGGTGCGGGCTCATGCCAGGAGCACGGTCGTCCCCGCCGCTTCGATCGTGGCCACGACGGTCGGGTCGACCTCGGTGTTGGTGACCAGCACGTCGATGTCGCTCCAGTCGGCGAAGCGGATGAAGTGCTCCTGACCGACCTTGGAGTGATCGACGAGCGCCACGACGCGTCGGGCGGCCCGGATCATGGCGTGCTTGAGCGCGGCCTCCTCGCGGTACGGGGTGCTCAGCCCGCTCGACGACGACAGCCCGTCGCAGCTGATGAAGAGGGCGTCGACGGTGAGCGGTTCGACGGCGGCGACGGCGGTGGCGTCGACCATGGCGAGGGTGTTCTTCCTGACCTTGCCGCCGATGACGATCACGTCGATACCGTCGTGCTTCGAGAGGACCTGGGCCGTCGCCAGCGAGTTCGTCACGATCCGCAGGTTGGAGTCGAGCGGGATCGCCTCGGCGAAGCGGCCGGTGGTGCTCCCCGAGTCGATGATGATCGAGCCGGTGTCGGGCAGCTCCTCGATGGCTCGGCGTGCGATCCGCTGCTTCTCGGTCGTCTGGAGCTCGGCGCGCACGGCCAGGAGTGGTTCGAAACCACTGGTCTCCCACGGGACCGCGCCGCCATGCACTCGCCGCACGACTCGGCGCTCCTGCAGCTCGGAGAGGTCACGCCGGATCGTCTCGGTGGTCACGCCGAACCGTTCCGAGAGCTCGGCCACCTCGACCCGGCCGGCGCGGAGGGTGAGGGCCACGATGGCCCGCTGACGTTCGCTCTGGAAGAGCGCTGGTGTGGGCGTGTCAGCGGCTCGATCGGTCATCCGCCGGTCCGACCTCCCGGAGCGTGGCGTCGATCGTGGAGCGTATCCCGATCGTTCGCAGGGACCCGAGCGACGAGCAGAAGGCGGACACGAACGGTTCGGCCGCCGGGAGGTCCGTGCCGAACACGGACTCCATGGCGAGGAAGGCTGCCGGGTCGCGCTGCGAGGCCAGGGCGTGTTCGATCGCCAGCTCGCGCTGCGGGTCGGCGGCGAGCTCGATCTGCACGCCGCCCTCGGTCGTGCCGTTGAGGTACTCGCACCAGCCGGCGAGGGCGAGCGCGCCGAGCGCCACCGAGTCGCCGGTGGCGAGTCGCGAGCGAATCGTCGGGAGCAGGAACTTGGGGAACTTGGCCGTCCCGTCGAGGCACAGCCGAGCGATCTGGTCCTTGATCCGCGGATTGGAGAACCGCTCGATGACCGTGTCGGTGTAGTCGTCGAGATCGACCCCGGTCACCGGCGGCATCGCCGGCTTGGCCTCCCGCTCGTAGAAGCCCTCCAGGAAGGCGCGCACGGCGGGATCGGCGAGCGCATCGTCGACGGTCCGGTGCTCGAGGCGGGCGGCGAGGTAGGCGAGGCACGAGTGACCGGCGTTGAGGAGGCGGAGCTTCATCAGCTCGTAGGGGGCGACGTCGTCGGTGACGATGACGTCCAGTTCCTCGAGCGGGGGTCGGGCGCCGGCGAACCGGTCCTCGACGACCCACTGTCGGAATGGTTCGGTCACGACCGGCCAGCGGTCGACGAGCCCGTGGGTGTCGGCCAACCAGGCGCGGTCCGCGTCGCTGGTCGCGGGCGTGATCCGGTCGACCATGCTGTTGGGGAACGAGACGGCGTCGTCGATCCACCTCACCAGCGCGTCGCCGATCAGCGCGGCCTCGCCGAGCGTGGCGGTCCGTGCCACCTCGCCGTTGCCCACCACGTTGTCGCAGCTGAGGACGGTCAGCCCGGCGTGGTCGAGGCGTCGCCGCTGCTCGAGTCCGGCGGCCAACGCCGCGAACGTGGAGGCCCCGCCGTGAGGTGGTGGGGCCGGGACGAACTCGCCGGTGCCGTCGTCGACGGGATAGCCGCCCTCGGTGACGGTCAGCGACACGACTTGGGTCCGCGGATCGGCGACCCGCTCGGCGAGGCGGTTCGGCGCGTCGGCGGCGAAGACGTAGTCGACGATGCTGCCGACGACGTCGACCGAGGTCTCCGTGGGCCCGCGGGTGATCAGCGCGTACAGGTGGTCCTGAGCCGACAGCGCATCCGCCATGGCTCGGTCGCCGGGCAGCACGCCGGCTCCGACGATCGACCAGTCCCGGTGCCCGTTCGCGCAGAGCTCGTGGACGTAGGTCGCGAGGTGGGCCCGGTGGAACCCCCCGACGCCGACGTGGACGATGCTCGGCGCGAGCCGGCGACGGTCGTAGCGCGCCACGGCGACCGCCGGATCGAGCCGCTCGAGCGACGCCTCCGACAGCGGTCCCGAGGTCCCGTCCAGTGGCACAGCGCCGCACCCTATACCAACATGATCACAGATGCTAGAGGGCGATTATGGGATCAGATCGGAAGTAAACACAGGCAGAGCCCTTGCTTTCCCACACAACTCCAACTAGAACGGACGTCCGTGGTCGGGTGGCGTCCGTCATCCGCGGACCGGGAGGGAATCCACATGAAGCGACGCAACCGTCGGGGACGTACTCCCTGGCTGCCGTTGTTCGTCCTGCTCGGAGCGCTGGCGCTGGTCGCCGCGGCCTGCGGCGACAGCGACGACTCGTCCGACTCGGGTGGCGGCGGCGAGGCCACCAGCGAAGGCGCCGACGAGTCCGGGGACGACGGCGGCGGTGGGGGCGGCGACCGGTCGATCAACGTCGCCATCGTCGGCAACCCCCAGATGGAGGACATCGCCACCCTGACGCCGGAGTTGTTCACCGCCGAGACCGGGATCGAGGTGAACTACACGATCCTCGAGGAGCAGACGCTGCGCGAGATCGTGACCCGCGACGTCGGGGCCGGCGGCGAGCAGTTCGACGTCGTCATGATCGGGATGTTCGAGGCCCCGCAGTTCGGTGCCAACGGCTGGCTCTACGACCTCAACGAGTTCGCGGCCGACACCCCGGACTGGGACGTCGACGACATCATCCCCGCCGTGCGGGGCGGCCTGTCGTTCGACGGCGGCCTGTACGCCGCGCCCTTCTACGCCGAGTCGTCCTTCGTGATGTACCGCCAGGACGTCCTCGACGCCGCCGGCGTCACGATGCCGGACGCGCCGACCTGGGACGAGCTGGCCGAGATCGCTCGCACGGTCGACTCCGACGAGATGGCCGGCATCTGCCTGCGCGGCAAGCCGGGTTGGGGTGACCTCGGCGCCTCCTTCACCACCGTGCTCAACACCTTCGGTGGCACGTGGTGGCTGGCCAACGAGGACGGCTCCATCGGCGCGGCCCAGGTCGACCAGCCCGAGTTCCGGGAGGCGCTCGAGTTCTACGTCGGCCTCATCGACGACGCCGGTCAGGACGATGCCGCCAACTCCAGCTTCAACGAGTGCCTGAGCCTCTACCAGAACGGCGAGGTCGCGATGTGGTACGACGCCACCGTGGCCGCGGGCATCCTCGAAGCCGACGACAGCCCGGTCCAGGGTCTGAACGGCTTCGCCCTCGCGCCGACCAAGGTCACCGAGGCCTCGGGTTGGCTGTGGGCCTGGTCGTTGGCCATCCCGCAGAACGCCCCCGACGCCGACACGGCCTGGGAGTACGTGAGCTGGGCGACGAGCGAGGAGTACATCAACGCCGCCGGTGAGGCGCTGCCCGGCGGGTGGGCTGCGGTGCCGCCCGGTACCCGCGAGTCGACGTATGCCAACGAGAACTACCTCGGCGCGGCGGAGGCCTTCGCGCAGAAGACCCTCGACGCCATGCTCGCCGCTCCGATCGACGACCCGGGCACCACGCCCCGTCCCGGTCTGCCCGGCGTGCAGTACGTCGGCGTCCCCGAGTTCCAGGACGTCGGGACCCGCTGCACCGAGCAGTTCTCGGCGGCGATCGCCGGCTCGACGAGCATCGACGACGCCCTGAGCGCCTGCCAGGACATCGCGTCGGCGGTGAGCAACTAGTCAGCCCCCGAGTCACCCGCCCGCCGAGACGTGGCGGGCGGGTGACCGTCGGGCTCGACCACGAGGAGGGGGAGTGTCGGACGTCATCGACACCGAGGCGGCCACGGCCGCCGACCGGCGAGCAGTCGACCGGGCCGAGGAGCTGAAGCGGCTGCAACGCCGCGAGGCCTGGCGGCGGCGGATCCCGCTCCTGCCGGCGCTGATCTTCACGATCGTCGTCACCCAGATCCCGTTCGTCCTGAGCCTCTGGTACAGCCTGACGGACTGGACGATCGTCCCGCCCTCGCCGCGGGAGTTCATCGGGATCGACAACTACACCGAGCTCATCGACAACCGCTTCTTCCGGGACGCGGTCTGGACCAGCATCCTGATGACGGTCTCGTCGGTGTTGCTGTCGGTGCTCTTCGGCCTCGGCCTCGCGGTGCTGCTCGACCGGAAGTTCTTCGGGCAGGGCCTCGTCCGGACGCTGCTGATCACGCCCTTCCTGATCATGCCCGTCGTCGCCGGGCTGGTCTGGAACACCCAGATCCTCAGCTCGTCGTTCGGGGTGCTGAACTGGTTCCTCGACCTGCTCGGCTTCGAGCGCATCGAGTTCGTCACCCGCTACCCGCTCTGGTCGATCGTCGCCGTGCTGGTGTGGCAGTGGACGCCCTTCATGATGCTGATCCTCCTGGCCGGCCTCCAGGGCCAGGACAGCTCGGTGCTCGAGGCGGCCCGGGTCGACGGCGCCTCGAGCCGGGCGATCTTCTTCCAGATCACGCTCCCGCAGCTGCGCCCCTACCTCGAGCTCGGGGTCCTGCTCGGCTCGATCTACCTGATCCAGGTCTTCGACCACGTCGAGGTGATCACCGGCGGCGGCCCGGACTCGACCAACGTGCCGTACTTCGTCTTCCAGCGGTCGATCGGCGGTGGCTGGCAGTTCGGCCAGGCCTCCGCCTACAGCATCGTCGTGGTGGTGGCGTCGATCATCATCGCCACGTTCGGTCTCCGAACGCTCTCCAACCTCCTGGAAGGGGAGACGCCGTGAGCACCAGCACGACCGGTCCCGTCGTCGGCCAGAACCGGCGGGTGAACTTCGCGCTCGGCCTGCTCAGCTGGGTCCTCGCGCTCCTCTTCTTCTTCCCGGTGTTCTGGATGGTGCTCAACGGGTTCAAGGAGGAGATCGACGCCAACGCCGATCCGAAGCTCCTCTTCGACCCGACCATCGGTCAGTTCGACGAGGTCACGTCGCAGACCCAGGGCCTCCTGGGCTTCCGCGAGGCGTTCATGAACTCGTTCTGGGCGGTGTCGATCTCGACGGTGCTGGTGCTGATCCTCGCGGTACCGGCGGCGTACGCCCTCTCCATCCGCCCCGTGGCGAAGTGGCGCGACGTCCTGTTCTTCTTCATCTCGACGAAGTTCCTGCCGATCGTCGCCGCGATCCTGCCGCTGTGGATCATCGCCCGCGACCTCGACCTGCTGAACACCCGGCTGGTGCTGATCATCCTCTACACCGCGATGAACCTGCCGCTGGCGGTGTGGATGCTCCGCTCGTTCTTCAGCGAGGTGCCGAGGGAGCTGATCGAGGCGGCGCAGATCGACGGCGCCGGGCTCCGCGGCCAGATCACCTCGGTGATCCTGCCGATCGTCGCTCCCGGGCTCGCCGCGACGGCGCTGCTGTGCGTGATCTTCGCCTGGAACGAGTTCTTCCTCGCCGTGCAGCTCAACCCCGTCGACGGATCGACCGTCCCGATCTGGGTCACGTCGAACGTGAGCACCCGCGGCAACTTCCTCGCCAAGCTCTCCGCCGCCTCGACGCTCGCGACCCTGCCGGTCGTGCTGGCCGGGTGGGTCGCCCAGAAGCGGATGATCCGCGGGCTGGCGATGGGAGCGATCAAGTGAGCGCCGCGACGTCGTCCGGCCCGATGCCCGAAGGAGTGGTCCGATGGCCGAGGTGAGGTACGAGCAGGCGAGTCGCATCTACCCCGGGACCGAGATCCCGGCCGTCGATCGTCTCGACCTCGACATCGCGGACGGCGAGCTCCTCGTGCTCGTCGGCCCGTCCGGCTCGGGGAAGTCCACGGCGCTGCGCATGCTCGCCGGCCTGGAGTTCGTCGACAAGGGCAGCATCCTCATCGACGGTCGTGACGTGACGCTCAGCCCACCGCAGGACCGCGACATCGCCATGGTGTTCCAGAACTACGCCCTCTACCCGAGCATGACGGTCGCGGCGAACATGGGCTTCGCGCTCAAGCAGCAGGGGGTGTCGAAGGAGGAGCGGGCCGCCAGAGTCCGCGAGGCCGCCCGGATCCTCGACCTCGAGCCGTACCTCGACCGCAAGCCGAAGAACCTCTCGGGCGGCCAGCGCCAGCGCGTCGCCATGGGTCGGGCGATCGTCCGCGAACCGCAGGTCTTCCTCATGGACGAGCCGCTCTCCAACCTGGACGCGAAGCTCCGCGTCCAGACCCGCACCGAGCTCGCCGATCTCCAGGCCCGGCTCGGGGTCACCACCGTGTACGTCACGCACGACCAGGTCGAGGCGATGACGATGGGCCACCGCGTCGCGGTGCTCAAGGACGGGATCCTGCAGCAGGTCGACCGGCCGCGAGAGCTGTACAGCAGGCCGGTGAACCTGTTCGTCGCCGGTTTCATCGGATCGCCGGCGATGAACCTGATCGACGCCGAGGTCGGCGGTGAGGCGGGCCTGACGCTCGGTTCCCTGCCGGTGCCCGTCGAGGCATCCGTTCGCAGCGATCTCGGGGCGCGCGGGACCGGCACGTACACCGTCGGGGTCCGACCCGAGCACCTCGAGGTCGGCGGTGAGGGGATCGACGGCGAGGTCACCGTGGTCGAGGAGCTCGGCTCGGAGGCCTTCCTGCACGTGGCGATCGAGCACCAGCACGAGCCGACCCAGCTCGTGGTCCGAGCCGAGGGGGAGACGGCGATCGGGCGCGGCGACCGCGTCCGGGTCGGCTTCCGAGGCCCGACGCACGTGTTCGCTGCCGACGGCGCCCGACTCGGGGCATGAGCACCCGTCCGGAGGTCGCGCTCGTCACCGGCGCTGCCGGCGACATCGGCCGAGCGGTCGCCGTTCGCCTCGCCGCCGCCGGCGTCGCGGTGGCGCTCGCCGATCGGGCCGCAGCCGGGGAGCGGTTGGTGGAGACCGAGCAGCGCTGTCGCGAGGCGGGGCAGCAGGAGACCGCAGTCGCCACCTTCGACGTGACCGAGCCCGACGAGGTCACCACCGCGATCGATCAGCTCGCGTCGTCGTTCGGCGTACCGCAGCTGCTCGTCAACAACGCCGGCCTCCAGGGCCGGTTCGCGAACGTGGCCGACGCACCGCTCGACGACGTGGCCCGGGTGCTCGCCGTCAACGTCACGGGGGCGTTCGCCGTGCTCCAGGCGTTCGCCCGCACGTTGCGCGCGTCGGGCCGACCCGGCGCCATCGTGAACGTCGCCTCGATGGCGGGGGTCAGCGGCGCACCGAACATGGCGGCGTACAGCGCCTCGAAGGCCGCCGTGATCGCGCTGACGAAGAGCGCGGCGAAGGATCTGGCGGCCGACGCGATCCGGGTGAACGCGGTCAGCCCCGGCTTCATCGGTCCGGGCGTCATGTGGGACAACCAGGTCCGCAGCCAGGCCGAGGTCGCCAGCCAGTACTTCCTCGACAGCACCGCGGAGGTCGCCGACCAGATGATCGGTTCGATCCCGCTCCGCCGCTACGGCGGGCTCGACGAGGTCGCCTCGGTCGTCGAGTTCCTGCTCTCCGACGCCGCCTCGTACCTCACGGGCATCAACATCGAGGTCTCCGGCGGCGCGGCCTGAGCGTCAGCGCAGGGCGTCCAGCAGGGGGTCGAGCACGGCGGGGTCGACGTCGGCGGCATCGATGCGGCGGAGGGCCTCGGCGTCGTGCGACTCGGGGTCGTTGCGGGCGCCGGCGTCGACGAGGCGTTGAGCCTGCCGGTCGTAGATGGCGTCGAGCGCGTTGCGGACGAGGCGACCGTTGCCGAAGCCTCGGCCGCGGGGCACGCCGTCGAGCCACTCGGTCAGCGCAGCGGCCGCCTCGTCGCCGAGGTCGTAGTCGTCCCCGGTCGAGCGGAGCCGGGCGATGGCGACGAGCTCGTCGGTGGCGTAGTCGGCGAACTCGATCGTCTTCGGGAAGCGGCTCGCCAACCCTGGGTTGGCGTCGAGGAACTCGCCCATCTCCCTCGGGTAGCCCGCCACGACCACCGCGGTCGTGCGGCGGTGGTTCTCCATCTCGGCGACGAGCGTGTCGAGCGCCTCGGTGCCGAAGTCGCGCTCGTCGCCGCGCACCAGCGCGTACGCCTCGTCGACGAAGAGCATCCCGCCGACCGCGGTGGCGAAGACATCGTGCGTCTTCTTGGCCGTCTGACCGATGAAGCCGGCGACCAGATCAGCCCGTCCGACCTCGACCAGGTGTCCCTGCGGCACGACCCCGAGGGCGGCGTAGACCTCCGCCACGACGCGGGCGACGGTGGTCTTGCCCGTGCCCGGGTTGCCCACGAAGACGAGGTGCCGGCTCGACGCCGCCGTCTTGAGGCCTCGCTCGTCGCGGAGCCGGTCGATGTAGGCCCGATCGGCGAGGCGGCGGATCTCGGCCTTCACCTCGACGAGGCCCACGAGCCCGTCGAGCTCGGCGAGCGCGGCCTCGAAGCGCTCGTCGTCGATGGGCCGGGGGCCGTCGGGCTCCTCGCCGTCCAGCTCACCTTCGCCGGTGGCACCCGCGGTCGCCGTCGCGACGGCCGTCCGGGGCCGTCCGGCGGCGACGTCGATCCCCGCGCCGGTGAGCACCGACGCCAGCTCGCGGCGGATCGCCTCGATGCGGTCGGCCTCGCGCCGCGAGGGGAGCGGGTCGGCGGCCGCGGTGGCGTGCGCGATGCGCATCAGGGCCACGAAGGCGTCCCAGGCGGTGTGCGGCGCCCGGGCGGCCAGCTCGCCGAGCAACGAGCGGGCCGCCTTCAGACCGCTGGTCGCCTCGATCGCGGCGCGCACGGTGGGTCGGCGGGACCAGTCGCCCGGGGTGTGCTGATCGAACGCCTCGGCCACGGCGTCGACCTCGATGTCGCTCACGCCGGCGGTCTCCTTCGCGACGGCGGAGGTGACCTCGAAGGCGGCGTCGACCGCGGCGGC
>JBCBSZ010000095.1:0-21649 GCA_039818945.1 Actinomycetota bacterium | reverse complement strand
ACGACAGCCATGCACCACCTGTGTACGGCCCCGAAGGACACCGTATCTCTACGGCTTTTCCGTACATGTCAAGCCCAGGTAAGGTTCTTCGCGTTGCCTCGAATTAAGCAACATGCTCCGCCGCTTGTGCGGGCCCCCGTCAATTCCTTTGAGTTTTAGCCTTGCGGCCGTACTCCCCAGGCGGGGCACTTAATGCGTTAGCTACGGCACGGAATCCGTTGATTGAATCCCACACCTAGTGCCCAACGTTTACGGCGTGGACTACCAGGGTATCTAATCCTGTTCGCTCCCCACGCTTTCGCTCCTCAGCGTCAGTACCGGCCCAGAGCACCGCCTTCGCTACTGGTGTTCCTCCTGATATCTGCGCATTTCACCGCTACACCAGGAATTCCATGCTCCCCTACCGGACTCGAGTCATTGCAGTATCGGGTGGCGTCTCAGGGTTGAGCCCTGAGTTTTCACACCCGACTTACAAAACCGCCTACGAGCTCTTTACGCCCAATGAATCCGGACAACGCTTGGACCCTACGTGTTACCGCGGCTGCTGGCACGTAGTTGGCCGGTCCTTCTTCTGCAGGTACCGTCAGTTTCGTCCCTGCTGAAAGGGGTTTACGACCCGAGGGCCTTCATCCCCCACGCGGCGTTGCTGCGTCAGGCTTTCGCCCATTGCGCAAGATTCCCCACTGCTGCCTCCCGTAGGAGTCTGGGCCGTGTCTCAGTCCCAGTGTGGCTGATCGTCCTCTCAGACCAGCTACCCGTCGATGCCTTGGTGAGCCGTTACCTCACCAACTAGCTGATAGGCCGCGAGACCCTCCCAGAGCGCCGGAGCATTTCTTCATCAGACCATGCGATCCGATGAAGGTATCCGGTATTAGCCCGAGTTTCCCCGGGTTGTCCCGGTCTCCAGGGCAGGTTTCTCACGTGTTACTCACCCGTTCGCCACTCTCTCATTGTCCCCGAAGGAACGAGAGCGTTCGACTTGCATGTGTTAGGCACGCCGCCAGCGTTCGTCCTGAGCCAGGATCAAACTCTCCGTCAAGATCTCACGTCGACCCGAGGGCCGGCGCTTCGATCGGAGAGCCAGTGGTACCGAAGTACCCCTGACTGTGAATTGATGTTCGTTCGCCGCCTCCCCGGAGGGCTGCGGCAGACGAGGAATGTGAAGGTCATCACCGTGGCCACCGAAGCGGTCACGACGACGCCCGCACTGGCGTTTCGTCCTCTCTTCCGTTGTCAAGGAGCGCCGGGTCGACACCCGCGAGCACATCACTCGAGCCCGAGTGGGAGGTGCTCTGCCGGCCGAGTCGGAGCGCTCGAGGCGTTCCGGGGCCGACTGGTCAAACTATCGAAGCTGGCGGGCGGTGTCAACCACATCCATGGGACTTACTCCCGGACCTGGAGGACGTGCCACCGCTTCTTGCCCCGCCGGAGCAGGACGAGAGAACCATACAGGGCGTCCTCGCCGGTCACTACCCGTTCGGCGGAAATCGTCTCGCCGTTCAGCCGGATGCCGCCCTGCTCGAGCAGGCGGCGGGCCTCCCCCTTCGACGCCGCGACCCCGGAGGCGGCCAGCAGCTCGACGACGTCGAGCCCGCTGACCAGGTCGTTCGCGTCGATCGAGGTGGTGTCGACCTCGCCGGCGACCATGCGCAACGCCGCCTCGGAGGCCTCGGTCGGATCGCCCCCGAACAGGATCGCCGACGCCTCCTGTGCGGCCTGGGCCGCCTCGGCGCCGTGGACCAGCGCGGTCACCTCGCGGGCGAGTCGCCGCTGACCCACCCGCCGCTCGGGTGCGGCGGCGTGCTCGGTCGCGATCTCATCGCACTCCTCGGGGGTGAGGAAGGTGAGCTGGAGCAGCAGCCGGCGGACGTCGGCGTCGTCGATGTGCATCCAGCCCTGGAAGAAGGCGTACGGCGACATGCGATGGCTGCCGAGCCACATCGTGTCGCCCCCGGCGGTCTTGCCGTACTTCGAGCCGTCGGCTCGCACGAGCAGCGGCCACGTGAAGCCGTGCACGTGGCGGCCCAGGCGCTTGCGGGTCAGCTCGACGCCGAGCGAGATGTTGCCCCACTGGTCGGCGCCGCCGATCTGCAGCTCGCACCCTTCGTGCTCCGCGAGGTGGGCGAAGTCGTTGGCCTGCAGGAGCATGTAGGAGAACTCGGTGTAGGACAGGCCCTGCTCCGACCCGAGCCGGGCCCGCACCGACTCCTTGCCGGTCATCTGCTGCACGGTGATGTGCTTGCCGGGGTCGCGGAGGAAGTCGAGGACCGACAGCTGGGCGGTCCAGTCGCGGTTGTCGACCAGGATCGCGGGCGGATCGGCGTCGAAGTCGATGAACCGGGCCATCTGCTCGCGGATCTGGGCGACGTTCGCGGTGAGCTCGGCGGCGTCGAGCAGGTTGCGCTCGGCGGACTTGCCGCCCGGGTCGCCGATCATGCCGGTCGCGCCGCCGGCGAGTCCGATGACCCGGTGCCCGGCGAGCTGGAACCGACGCAGGACGGCGAGGCCGATCAGGTTGCCGACGTGCAGGCTGTCGGCCGAGGGATCGCACCCGTAGTAGACGGTGATCGGTCCCTCGGCCAGGCGGGCGCGCAGCGCGTCGAGGTCGGTCGAGTCCTGGATGAGCTCGCGGGCGAGCAGGTCGTCGAACAAGTCCACGCCGGCCAGCATGGCACCGCGCCGGGCCCGCCACGCGCCCCGTTGTGGGGCGCCGCCACTCGGGGGCGAGGGCGCGACACCATGGATCGCGTGTTCCGCCGGGTCGTCGCCACCGCAGTCGTCGGGCTGCTCGCGCTCGCCGGCTGCTCGTACGAGATTCCCGAGCTCTCCGCTCCCATCCCCGAGGACGCGGAGTCCTCGGTCGCCCTCGACACCGACGGCAACGAGCTCTTCGTCTTCCACGGCGTCGAGAACCGCGACAGCGTCCCCCTGTCGCAGATGCCACAGGTCCTCCAGGACGCGGTGCTCGCCATCGAGGACCACCGCTTCCACGAGCACCGAGGTGTCGACGTCCGGGCGACCATGCGGGCGCTGCGGGCCAACGTCGAGGAGGGCGAGGTCGTCGAGGGCGGCTCGACGATCACCCAGCAGTACGTGAAGAACGCCCTCGTCGGCAGCGACCGCACGCTCGACCGCAAGGTGCGGGAGGCGGCGGTCGCCTTCCAGCTCGAGCAGAAGCTCTCGAAGGACGAGATCCTCGAGCTCTACCTCAACACGATCTACTTCGGTGCCGGCGCGTACGGCGTGCAGGCGGCGGCCCAGGAGTTCTTCGGCATCGACGTCGCCGATCTCGACCTCGCCCAGTCGGCGCTGCTCGCCGGGCTCATCCGGGCGCCCTCCACCTACGACCCCTTCCGCGAGCCGGAGCTGGCGGCCGAGCGGCGCGACCTCGTCATCGGCCGCATGGAGGAGCTGGGCTGGATCGACGAGGCGACGGCCACGGCGGTGACCTCGGCGCCGATCGAGCTGCGGGAGCGCACGATCGAGGAGCGCTACGACGCCCCCTACTTCGTCGAGGAGGTCCGGCGCTTCCTGCTGACCGACGAGCGCTTCGGCGAGACCTTCGAGGAGCGGCGCGACCTGCTGTTCGCCGGCGGGCTGCGCATCGAGACCTCCCTCGACGCGACGCTCCAGGCCCAGGCCGAGCTCGCCGTGCAGCGGGTGCTCCCCGAACCGGGCCGCGATCCCGACGTCGCCGTCGTCGTGATCGACCCGAGCACGGGCTGGGTGCGTGCCGTCGTCGGTGGCCACGACTTCTTCGATCCCGACGCCGACGAGGCGAAGCTCAACCTCGCCACCCAGGGGCGGCGCCCAACCGGCTCGGCCTTCAAGCCGATCGTCCTCGCGGCGGCGCTGGAGGAGGGCATCCGCCTCGAGCAGAGCTACTCGGCGCCGCCGCTGATGGAGTTCGACCTGCCCGACGGCGTGTGGGAGGTCGAGAACTACGGCGGGTCCGGCGGCGGTGAGGTGGACCTCGTCGAGGCCACCGTGTTCAGCTACAACACCGCCTACGCGCAGCTCGTGCTCGACGTCGGCCCGACCGATGCCACCCGCATGGCCTCCCGGCTCGGCATCACGTCGCCGATGCTGGCCGTGCCGTCGGCCGTGCTCGGCACCAACGACGTCTCGCCGCTGGACCTCACCACGGCCTACGCGACGATCGCAGCGGGTGGCGTGCACCGGCCGCCCGCGTTCGTGACCCGCGTCGAGGACCGCGACGGCACCGTCCTCTACCGGTGGGAGGACGAGGGCGAGCAGGTCATCGATCGCACCGTCGCCGACCAGGTCACCGGGGTGCTCACCCAGGTCGTCGGCCGGGGCACCGGGGCGAACGCCCGCATCGGTCGGCCGGTCGCCGGCAAGACCGGAACCGGGCAGGAGTGGGGCGACGCCTGGTTCGTCGGCTACACCCCCGAGCTCGTGACCGGGGTGTGGGTGGGCTTCGCCGACGGGCAGATCTCGATGGTCCCGCCGACCACGCGCGAGACCGTGACCGGCGGCAGCTGGCCGGCCCAGATCTGGCAGTCGTTGATGGGCGATGCGCTGGTCGAGGTCCCGGTGAGCGAGTTCGCGCCCGCTCCCCTGCCCGAGCCGACACCGACGGAGGGCGCGGACGAGGCGCAGGGCGACGAGTCGGTCACCGACGAGACGCTCCCGGAGGGCCAAGGCGTGCCCGACGTCATCGGCGTGCCCGTCGACCCGGCGGTCGAGACCCTCGCACGGGCCGGGCTGCTGGTCGAGATCGTCGAGGTGCCCGACGACCAGTACCCGCCCGGCATCGTCGCGGCGACCGAACCCGGCCCCGACCGCGCCCGTCCCGAGGACGGCGTGGTCATCGTCCGGGTGGCCAACGGTGAGCGGGTGCCCCGCTCGC
Source organism: Actinomycetota bacterium (assembly GCA_039818945.1). Classification (GTDB taxonomy): domain Bacteria; phylum Actinomycetota; class Acidimicrobiia; order Acidimicrobiales; family Poriferisodalaceae; genus JBCBSZ01. The sequence goes on along the minus strand of JBCBSZ010000095.1, from coordinate 16,776 downwards.
CCGACGTGCTGGGCCGGTCCGCGGCCGAGGTCCTGCCCCAGCTCGAGGCCCGCTACGACCTCGAGGTCATCGAGCGCTCGGACCCCGACGCCGACGCCGCCGCGGCGCTGCCCGGCGTCATCTGGAAGGTCGAGCCGGCCGGCGGCTCACCCCTGGGCCCCGACCAGCCGGTGACCATCTGGGTCAACCCGGGCTAGGCAGTCACCAGGGCTTCGGCATCTCGTCGGTGAGGAGCATCGGATCGTCGAGGCGCGACGGGTCGCGCACGTCGAAGCGGGCCGTGGCGAACCACATGAACGTCGCGACCGGACCGAGGACCAGCTGGACGATCACCCAGTGGTGGCGGGTGCGACCGGCGGCGGCGAACTCGTCCTTGGAGTAGGACAGCACGTCGCGGATGCCCCAGATGATGATGGCGATCCCGACGAACAGCGAGATCAGCGTCACCCAACCGGTCCAGGACAGCGACATCACCTAGGAACCGTATCGGCGAGCCGCCGCGCTCCCATGCTCGATGAGCCGCAGCGCCGAGGCGTCGAGCTCCACCAGGTCGAGCTCGTCGAGCGCCACCCACATGAGCTCCTCGGACTCGTGGTTGCCCCGCTCGGTCGCACCGTCGGGGGCCCGCACCACGTACCGCACGTCGAGGTGGAGATGGGCCGGCTCGGCCGGCGGATCGACGACGTGCACATCGAGGTCGACCGGCGACGACCACACCTCCAGACCCTCGAGGCCGGTCTCCTCGGTGGCCTCGCGCAGCGCCGCCGCGGCGAGGTTGGCGTCGCCGTCGACATGCCCGCCGGGTTGGAGCCACTTCTGCAGCTTGCGGTGGAACAGCACGAGCGTGCGGGTGACGCTTCGATCGACGACGACGGCCGATCCGGTCAGGTGGCCGGGCAGGCAGGTCCGGTGGAGCGACTCGGGGTGCGTGTCGCACAGATCGAGGATCTGCTCCTTCGCGGCGTGCTGCTCGTCGTCGGCTGGCACGAACGCCTCCACGACCGCCACCGCGTCGGCGAGCGCCGAGGTGGGCTCGAGCGCGTCGTCGCCACTCCGCAACCAGGTCATGATGCGCTCCCCGCCTCGATCAAGGTGACCCCCCGCCCTGGCGACCGGTGCGGGTCGTCGGGCACCAACCACCGCCATGGCTCCTCGGTCGCGACCGAGATCCCGACCCTGGTGGTGACCGTGGGATCCGCCGGCGGGGTCGTCCCGTCGTCGAGCAGCTGCACCGGGGCGCCGTCGGCGAGCAGATCGGTGCCGTCGTGGCCGCCCTCGATGTCGAGCGCGGCGCAGAGCCGACCGGGGCCTGCGCACAGGTCGCGGTCGCGCCGGGCCGCCGGTCGCCGGCTCCGCATGAGCTCCAGTCCGTCGATCGGTTCGAGCGCCCGGATCAGCACCGCCGCGCCGTGGCCCTCGGCGCCGGTGACGATGTTGGCGCACCAGTGGATCCCGTACGACCGGTACACGTAGAGCAGGCCGGCCGGACCGAACATCGTCATCGTCCGGGCGGTGCGACCACGGAAGCTGTGGCTGGCCGGATCGTCCTCGCGGTAGGCCTCGACCTCGACGATCCGCCCGGCCGTCTCGCCGGCCCGCAGGACCTTGCCGAGCAGCCAGGGGGCGACCTCCACGCTGTCGCGGCCCAGCAGGCGACGCTCGACGGGCGTCACCGACGCGCCCGGTCGCCCTGGAGGCGGGCCCGGAACCGATCGAGCTGGGCCGCCACGGCATCCGGACCGCCGGAGCCCCGCGACACCCGAGCGGCGGCGGACGCGCCGGGCTCGAGCAGGGCGACGCCCTCGTCTCCCAGGCGCGGCTCGGCGGCCACCAGTTCGCTGAGCGTGCCCTCACCGGCCAGCGCACCCCGGACCAGCGCGCCGACGACGGCGTGCGCCTCCCGGAACGGCGTGCCCCGGCGCACGAGCAGCTCGGCGAGATCGGTGGCGGCGGCGAGCGGGTCGTCGGCGGAGTCGGCCATGCGATCGGTCCGGAAGGTCGACGTCGACAGGACGCCCGCCATCGCGGACAGGCCGAGCGAGACCTGCTCGACCGCGTCGAAGAGCGGCTCCTTGTCCTCCTGGAGGTCGCGGTTGTAGGCGAGCGGCAGGCCCTTGAGCACCACGAGCAGCCCGGTCAGTCCACCGATGACCCGGCCCGCCTTGCCGCGGGCCAGCTCGGCGATGTCGGGGTTCTTCTTCTGAGGCATCATCGACGAGCCGGTCGAGTAGCCGTCGTCGAGGCCGAGGAACCCGAACTCCTCGCTGGCCCACAAGACGACCTCCTCGCCGAGGCGGGAGAGGTGCACCGCCACCAGCGAGAGGCAGAACATCGCCTCGGCGACGAAATCGCGATCGCTCACGGCGTCGAGCGAGTTGTCGAACACGGCGGCGAACCCGAGCTCGGCGGCGCTGGCCTCCGGATCGATCGGCAGCGTCGAGCCGGCGAGGGCGCCGGCACCGAGCGGGGAGACGTCGAGCCGGTCGATGCACGCCAGCAGCCGGTCGACGTCGCGGGCCAGGGCCCAGCCGTGGGCGAGGAGGTGATGGGCGAGCAGCACCGGCTGCGCCCGCTGCAGGTGGGTGTAGCCGGGCACCCGGGCGTCGCCGACCTCGACGGCCCGGTCGAGCAGCACCTGCTGGAGCGCGAGCAGCCGGTCCACCACCCGGCCGAGCTCGCGCTTGCAGAAAAGCCGCAGGTCGGTGGCGACCTGGTCGTTGCGGCTTCGGCCGGTGTGGAGCTTGCCGCCGGCCGGGGCCAGCTCGGTCACGCGCCGCTCGACGGCGGTGTGGATGTCCTCGTCGCCGGCGTGGAACTCGAAGCGCCCCTCGGCCAGCTCGGCCTCGACCTCGTCGAGCGCCCCGAGCACGGCCTCGACCTCGTCGTCGGCCAGCAGACCGACCCGCCCCAGCATGCGGACGTGGGCCCGCGAGCCGGCGATGTCGTCGCGGAAGAGCCGGCGATCGAAGGGCAGGCTGACGGTGTAGGCGAGCAGCTCCTCGGCCGGCCCGCCCTCGAACCGCCCGTGCCACAGGGTCTGGGACTCCTCCACGCATCGCTCCTCGCCGACGAAGCGATCGAGCCTAATGGGGGTCCATGGCCGGTTCCGCAGAGGGCGTCAGGCTGTGGCAGAGCTGGTCCCGGGGGTGAGCACTTGTTGAGCCTGGACCGGGTGAGTCCTGTGCGTAGACCGTGGCCACCTCCGGCCAGCGAGCGATCCGTGACTGCTTCTGGGATGGCGTGCTGCGAGCACTGATCCATTAGGCCGCGTGCTGGACCGCTCCCCCAGCTCGAGGAGTGGTGTCGAGGAATGGAGCGGTAGATGATCTTTGTCGGAGTCGACTGGTCCGAGGACCATCACGACGTCGAGGTGCGCGATGAGGAAGGCCGACGGCTGGTGGCACGACGCATCGCCCACGGCGTCGATGGCGTGGCATCGCTGCACGAGTTGGTCGGCTCTCACGTGGAGTCGCCTGGCGAGGTGGTGGTCGGCATCGAGACCGACCGCGGGTTGCTGGTGTCGTCGCTGGTCGCGGCGGGTTACCACGTGTTCGCGGTGAACCCTCGGTCGGTGGACCGCTATCGCGATCGCCACTCGCTGTCGGGCGCGAAGTCTGATGCGGGTGACGCCATCGTGCTCGCGGAGATGGTTCGCACCGACCGGCACCACCACCGCCAGGTGGCCGGTGACTCGGCGGAGGTGAGCGCCCTCAAGATCGTTGCTCGTTCACATCAGAACCTGATCTGGGCTCGGACCCGTCACGTGCTCCAACTCCGCAACGTGCTGTTGGAGTACTACCCGGGGATCATCGCTGCTGCTGAGGGCAAGGTCGGGTCCCGCGACGCGTTGGCGGTGCTGGCCGCCGCGCCACGACCCGACGATGCCGCCCGGCTCACCAGCGCACGAATCGCTGCGATCCTGCGGCGAGGGGGCCGAGAACGCTACGTCGAGCGGACCGCACAGCGATTCGCGCAACACCTCAAGGCCGAGCATCTCCAAGCCAACGAGTCGATCACCTCGGCCTGTGCGGCATCAGCGCGTGCGCTCGTGGCGATCATCGCCACCTTCGACGCCGAGATCGAACAGCTCGAGAGCGAGCTCGCCGAGCGCTTCAACGCCCACGACCAAGCCACGGTCATCCGCTCACTCCCCGGGCTGGGCACGATCCTGGGGGCTCGCCTCCTCGCTGAGTTCGGCGACGATCCCGATCGCTACGACTCGGCCCGAGCGCGACGGAACTACGCAGGAACCTCACCGATCACCCGAGCCTCGGGCAAGTCCAAGGCCGTGCTCGCCCGCTTCGTGCGCAACCGCCGCCTCGCCGATGCCTGTGATCGATGGGCGTTCGCAGCCCTGAGCGCTTCCCCTGGGGCCCGCCGCTACTACGACGAACGCCGAGCCACCGGCAAGACCCACGGCCAAGCCCTCCGAGCCCTCTCCAACCGCCTCGTCGGCATCTTCCACGGCTGCGTCACCCACCACCACACCTACAACGAAGACATCGCCTGGCACAGATACGCAGCCACCGCGGCTTGACCAGCCACAGCCCTGGGATGTCTACGCCTCCTCAGCGCACCCGCAGGCCGTCGAGGTACTGCGCGACGAGCTCGGAGGACAACGCCTCGGGGTCGACCGAGCCGGTCACCGAGTAGCGCTGGACGACGGCGAAGTTCACGCCGCCCATCAGCGCGGCGACCGTCGTCTCGATGTCGGCGACCTGTGCGTCACCGACCGCCCGCGCCTCGATGAGCAGCTCGCGCAGGGGCGCCATCACCGCCCGGTCGGCGACCAGCAGCAGCTCGGCCATGGCGTCCATGCGTCCGACGGCGATCATCAGGTTGAGGCACAGCGGCGGGTTGGCCGCCAGCTCGCAGACGGTCGCCCGGAGCGCGGCGCAGAAGCGGTCGAGCGCGCTCCCGTCGCCGGCGCGGGCCTGCTCGACGACCGCCGCGATCCGGCTGAGCTTCTCGGTCATGAGGAACGAGACCAGGTCGTCCTTGCCGGAGAAGTAGTAGTAGAGCGTCGCCCGCGGCACGCCGACGACGCCGGCCACCTCGTCGAGGCGCACGGCCGCGCCGTCGGCCAGGAACCGGTCGCCCTGGGCGTAGAGCTTCGCCGCCAGGTCCTCGGGCACCTTCTTCACGGACACCACCCTAGCAGGTCGTTCGAACGAAGCTCTAGACAGTCGTCCAAACGTCTGGTAGAGCTGTCGACGTCGGTTTGGACAAGCGTCTAGACCGGATCCTGAACCCCGATCCACACGGAGCCAGCCATGACCACCCCCGCCGTCCTCACCGACGGGCTCACCAAGCGCTACGGCGACGTCGAGGCCCTGCGGGGCATCGATCTGGAGGTCCCACCCGGGATCGTCCAGGGCGTGCTCGGCCCCAACGGCGCCGGCAAGACCACCACCGTCGGCATCCTCGCCACGCTGCAGCGGCCGACCTCGGGCCGGGCCCGCGTCGGCGGCCACGACGTGGTCCGCGACGCCGCCGCCGTCCGCCGCATCATCGGCCTGACCGGGCAGTACGCCGCGGTCGACGAGCACCTGACCGGCCGCGAGAACCTCGCCCTCTTCGGGCAGCTCCTCGGTCTCGGCGCCCGCGACGCCCGTCGCCGCGCCGACGAGCTGCTCGAGCGGTTCGCCCTGACCGACGCCGCGTCGCGCCGGTCACGCACCTTCTCGGGCGGGATGCGCCGCCGCCTCGACCTCGCCGCCAGCCTCATCGGTCGGCCCGAGATCGTCTTCCTCGACGAGCCGACCACCGGCCTCGACCCCCGCAGCCGCCTGCAGCTGTGGGAGGTCGTGCGGGAGCTGGTGGCCGAGGGCACGACGATCCTGCTCACCACCCAGTACCTCGAGGAGGCCGACGAGCTCGCCGACCACATCGTCGTCGTCGACGCCGGCGAGATCGTCGCCCGGGGCACCGCCGAGGAGCTCAAGGCGCGGATCGGCGGTCAGGTCGTGACCGCGACCCTGCACCCTCACGACGCCCTCAGCGCCGCCCTCGACGACGCCGCCCTGGCGCTCGCGTCGATCGGGGTCGCGGCCGACGTCGACGTCGCGGCCCGCAGCGTCTCGGCCAACGTCGCCGATGCGTCCTCGGTCGCCGGCGTCGTGCGGGCCCTCGACCGCGCGGAGATCTCCGTCGACCGCCTCACCGTCGACGCCCCGAGCCTCGACGACGTCTTCCTGTCCATCACCGGCGGCGGGTCCGACGACCTCTCCGCCGCCGCCTGAACCACCGACCCCGAAGGGACCAGCACCGTGACCACCATCACCCCTCCCGCCACCCCGATCACCACGCCGACGCCCGGCCCCACGACGACCTCCACCTGGCGCTCGCTCGCCGTGCTGGCCAGACGCAACGCGATCAAGACCCAACGGGTGCCGACGCTGCTCGTGTTCTCGCTGGCGATGCCGCTGATGATGCTCGTGCTGTTCTCCCAGGTGTTCCGCACCATCGAGGACAGCCCGACCTTCCCGGTCGGCGTCGACTACATCGACTTCCTGCTGCCCGCGACGCTCGCCGTGGCGGTGGTGATGGGGGCGTCGAACTCGGGTGTCGGCATCGCCATCGACCTCCAGGCCGGCGTCGTCGATCGGATCCGTTCGCTCCCCGTGCGGGGATGGACCCTGCTCGCCGCCCGCAGCGTCACCGACACCGTGATGGCCGTCGCCCAGATGGCCGTGGTCACCGGTGTCGCCATGCTGGCGCTGGGCTTCCGCTTCCAGGGGTCGCTCGCCGATGCGGCGGGCATGTTCGCGCTCCTCATCCCCTTCGCCTGGGCCTTCACGTGGTTGTTCCTCTACGTGGGCGCCAAGCTGCGGGACCCGGAGACGGCGCAGCTGAGCGGGATGATGATCATGATGCCGCTCATGTTCGTGTCCGCGGCCTTCGTCCCGGTCGAGAGCTTCCCGGGCTGGCTCGAGGCGCTGGCCAACGTGAACCCGTTCTCGATCACGGTCGAGGCCGCCCGCGGGTTCGCCCTCGGGTCACCGGAGGCGGGGGAGGTCGTCGCCTCGCTGGTGAGCTCGGCGATCGTCGCCGCGCTCGGCATGGTCGCCGCGGCGCGGGCGTACCGGACCAGCTCGGCCGCCTGAGGCCCGAGCGGCCCGTCAGGCGAGCGGATGCGGAGGGCCACGCAGTGGCGTGGAGCATCGAGGAAGCCTGACCAGAGCGGGAAGCAACGAGGCTCGGTCTGCCAGGATCGGCCCTCATGGCCACGACCCCCGCCGACCGGTTCGACCTGACCGGGCGCATCGCGCTCGTCACCGGCGGGAGTCGTGGCCTCGGCCGCGCCGTGGCCCTCGGCTTCGCTGCGGCCGGGGCGCGGGTCGTGGTCGCGAGCCGCAAGCTCGACGCCTGCGAGGCCGTCGTGGCCGAGATCGAGGCCGGGGGCGGCGCGGCGGCGGCCACGACGGTGTCGATGGGCGACCCGGACTCGGTCGAGGCGCTCGTCGAGACCTGCGTCGAGCGCTTCGGCGGGCTGGGCATCGTCGTCAACAACGCCGCGACCGTCCTCGACCGGGGCATCGACCGCCTCGCTCCGGACACGTTCCGCGGAGCGTTCGAGACCAACCTGCTCGGACCGCTCCTGCTCGTCCAGGCGGCGATCCCGCACCTCGAGGCCAGTGGCCACGGCTCGGTGATCAACGTCGCGTCGACGGCGGCCTTCGCCCCCTCCCCCGGCCGGTACCTCTACCCGCCGGCCAAGGCGGCCCTCGCCCAGGCGACCACCTCGCTGGCCCGCGATCTGGGACCGCGGGGCATCCGGGTCAACGCCGTCTCGCCCGGCACGTTCCGCACCGACATGGTGACCAGGGCCTTCGACGAGCCGATGCTCGACCGGATCGCCGGGATGACCGCGCTCGGCCGGATCGGTGACCCGGACGAGATCGTCGGGCCGATGCTGCTGCTCGCGTCGGACGCCGGCTCGATGATCACCGGCGAGGTCCTGACCGTGGACGCGGGGACGCGCTAGTGGTGTGACCACGAACGTTGGCGAGGGTCAGGGCGAGAGGCCAGCCAGCTCGCGCAGCTCGGCGGCGACCGCCTGCGCCGACACCGGCTCGGCGACAGCGATGAAGATCGTGTCGTCGCCGGCCACCGTGCCGGCGACCTCGGTGCGCTGGGAGCGGTCGAGCGCCGACGCGACCACGTGCGCCGAGCCGGGCGGGGTCTTGAGCACGACCAGCGGCGGGGCGAGCGCCACCGAGACCACCCAGTCCGACAGGACCCGCCGGAGGTGGTCGTCGGGTGCGTGCCGCTCGTGGGCGATCTCGGGCACGGCGTAGACGAGGTCGCCGCCGGGGACCCGCACCTTCACCGCCCCCAGCTCGTCCAGGTCGCGCGACACCGTGGCCTGCGTGGCGTCGATCCCGTCGGCGGCGAGCAGCTCGACCAGCGCGCCCTGGCTCGTCACCGCGTGCTCCGCGAGGAGTCGCTCGATCGCGTGCTGGCGCTGCGTCTTGCCCATCTCAGCCGAGCAGGAACGACAGCAGGCCGCGCGCCGTGTGCATCCGGTTCTGGGCCTGAGGCCACACCAGCGAGGCCGACGACTCGAGCACCTCGTGCGTGACCTCCTGACCACGGTGGGCCGGCAGGCAGTGGAGGAACACCGCCCCGTCGCCCGCCTCGCCGAACAGCGCGGCGTCGATGGTGAAGCCGTCGAACTCGCGCAGACGCTGCTCGGCCTCGGCCTCCTGTCCCATCGACGCCCACACGTCGGTGTAGACGACGTCGGCCCCGGCCACGGCCTCCTCGGGCACGTGGGTCGACACGACCTCCATGCCGAGGCCGCGGAGGTGGTCGATCTCGGCGTCGCCCAGGTCGTAGCCCGGAGGCGACGCGACCCGGCCGCCCATCCCACAGAGCGCGGCACCGATCATCAGCGACCGGCAGACGTTGTTGGCGTCGCCGACGTAGGCGACCTCGAGCCCCTCGAGGCGGCCGAAGTGCTGGCGGATCGTCAACAGGTCGGCCAGGGCCTGGAGCGGGTGGGCGTCGTCGGAGAGCATGTTGACGAGCGGCACGTCGATGACGGCGCCCATGCGCTCGAGCTTGTGGTGCTCGAACACGCGGGCGCAGATGACCGAGTGGTACTGGGCGAGGGTCCGGGCGACGTCCTCGGCGGTCTCGCGGGTGTCGATGCCGATCTCGTCGGGGCGGATGGTCACCGGATGGCCGCCGAGCTGCACGACCGCCATCTCCATGGAGTTGCGGGTCCGGGCCGAGGGCTTCTCGAACACGAGCGCCGCACCCTGCCCGTCGAGCACCGGGGCCGGGTCGTCGGCCTCGGAGCGGTCGAGCACCTCGGCCACCTCGGCCGGGGTGAGGTCGTCGATCTCCAGGAAGTTGCGCATCACGATCCTCCTCCGGCGACCACGCGGTCGCACAGGTCGAGCGCCTCGTCGATCTCGGCGTCGCTGACGGTCAACGGCGGTGCCATCCGCAGGGCGGTCGGCGTGATCCCGTTGACGACCAACCCGGCGCCGAGCAGCTGGGCGGCGATCTCGGGCGCGGTGCGCCCGGCGCGGGCGTCCTCGTTCACCTCGACGCCGAGCAGCAGCCCGAGGCCGCGGACGCTGTCGACCCAGGGCCGGGCCAGCAACCCCTCGCGCAGGCGCTCCCCCTGCTTGCGGGCCAGGCCGGCGGCGTCGATGTCCTCCATCACCCGGAGCACCGCCCGCGCCGCGGCGGAGGCCAGCGGCTGGCCGCCGTAGGTGGACCCGTGGTCGCCGGGCACGAAGGCGTCGGCGGCCGGGCCCGTGGCCCAACACGCCCCGATCGGCATGCCGTTGCCCAGCGCCTTCGCCATCGGGACGACGTCGGGCCGGACGTCGTAGTGCTGGTAGCCCCACCACTCGCCGGTGCGACACATGCCGGTCTGCACCTCGTCGAGCATGAGGAGGATGCCGCGCTCTCGGCACAGCTCGGCGGTGCCCCGGAGCCACTCGGGGTCGGCCGGGTTGACCCCGCCCTCGCCCTGGATCGGCTCGACGAAGACGGCGGCGACGGTGTCGTCCATCGCCCGCTCCATGGCGTCGAGGTCGTTGAGCGCGACGTGGCGGAACCCCTCCGGCACCGGCTGGAACGGCTCGTGCTTCGAGGGCTGCCCGGTGGCGGCGAGCGCGGCCAGCGTCCGGCCGTGGAACGAGCCGTAGGTGGTGATGACCACGTGGCGACCACGCCCGCCGTGCTTGCGGGCGATCTTGATCGCGCACTCGTTGGCCTCGGCTCCCGAGTTGGCGAAGAACACCTTGCCCCCGCCGCCGTGGAGCCGGTCGAGCGTGGCGGCCACCTCGGGGCCGACCGTCGTGCCGAAGAGGTTCGAGACGTGCTGGAGCGTCGTGGCCTGCGCGGCGACCGCCTCGGCCACCGCCGGATGGGAGTGGCCGAGCGACGTGACCGCCAGACCGCAGAGGAAGTCGAGGTAGCGACGACCCTCGGCGTCCCACAGCTCGGTGCCGAGCCCTCGCTCGAACACCGTGGTGTGCGGTGGGTACGTGTTCATGAGGGTCATGCCAGCTCCTCGCCGTCACGGACCGGATCGGCCGTGACCATCGTGCCGATGCCGGAATCGGTGAACACCTCGAGCAGCACCACGTGCGGGATGCGGCCGTCGAGGATGTGGGTGCGGTCGACGCCGTGGCGGACCGCGTGGATGCACCCGTCGATCTTGGGGATCATCCCGCCGCTGAGGGCGCCCTCGGCCACCATCGTGGCGAGCTCCTCGGCGGTGATCCGCGAGATCAGCGAGTCGGGACGCTCGAGATCGGCGAGCAGCCCGGCGATGTCGGTCAGGTAGATGAGCTTCTCGGCGCCGATGGCGGCGGCGATCGCCGCGGCCACGGTGTCGGCGTTGATGTTGTAGGCCTGCCCACGCAGGTCGGCCCCGATGGTCGAGATGACGGGGACCAGGTCCTCGGACAGCAGCCGGTGGACGATCGCCGGGTGCACGCGGTGCACGTCGCCGACGAAGCCGAGCTCGGGGGCCCGCGCCGACGCCTCGATCAGCCCACCGTCCTCGCCGGACAGCCCGACCGCGACCGGGGCGAGGGTGTTGATGGCCCCGACGATCTCGCGGTTGACCTTGCCGACGAGCACCATCCGGGCGATGTCGAGCGTCTCGGCGTCGGTCACCCGCAGGCCGTCGCGGAACTCCGACTCCTTGCCGAGGCGGCCCATCAGCTCGCCGATCTGGGGGCCGCCGCCGTGGACGACGACCGGCTTGATGCCGACCGAGTGCAGCAGCACGACGTCCTCGGCGAACGTGCGGGCGAGGTCCGGGTCGGTCATCGCGTTGCCGCCGTACTTCACGACGACGATCCGACCCCGGAATCGGCGGATGTAGGGCAGCGCCTCGACGAGCAGCTCGGCCCGCCGGGTGGCGGCCTCGGGAGCGTCGGTCACGGCATCGTCTCGATCGCCGTCGGGGCCGGCCGGCTCCGTGCGGATCACGGGGCGACGCCGACGAGCGGCAGACCGAGGGTCTCGTCGTCGCCGGCGAGGAGGTTGAGGACCTGGATGGCCTGGCCGCTGGTCCCCTTGACGAGGTTGTCGAGCGCCGAGAGCACGATGACGGTGCTGGTGCGCTCGTCGAAGCGGGCGCTGAGGTGGCAGGTGTTCGAGCCGAAGGTCGCCTTGGTCGACGGCGGGGCCTCGCGGACGACGACGAAGGGCTCGTCGGCGTAGAAGCCGGCCAGCGCCTCGAGCAGCGCCTCGGTCGAGGTCGGTCCGGTCGGTCGGGCGTAGCAGGTGGCGAGGATGCCGCGGTTCATCGGCGCGAGGTGCGGGGTGAACAGCAGCTGCGCGCCGATGGCCTGCTCCATCTCGGGGGTGTGGCGGTGCGAGACGAGGCCGTACGCCGTGAAGTCCTCGTCGACGGTGCAGAATTGAGTGCCGTGCTTGAGCGCCCGGCCGGCGCCCGACACGCCGGAGGCGGCGTCGACGACGATGCCGGTGGTCTCGATGAGCCCAAGCCGGACGAGCGGCGCGAGCGCGAGGGCCGCCGTGGTCGGGTAGCACCCGGGCAGGGCGACCCGCTTCGCCCCGGCGAGGCCGTCGCGGTACAGCTCCGGCAGCCCGTAGGCGAAGGTGCCGAGCAGCTCGGGGTGAGGGTGCACCTCGCCGTACCACCGCTCGTAGACGTCGGCGTCGGTGAGCCGGAAGTCGGCCGCCAGGTCGACGATCGTGCCGACCCGGTCGGTGAGGTCGGGCACGATGCCGCCGCTGACCCCGTGGGGCAGACCGAGGACGACCACGTCGAGCCCGTCCACCAGCGCCGGGTCGTAGGACTCGAACACGAGGTCGGGGTAGGCGGCGTGCAGGTGGGGGTAGAGGTCCCCGACGCGGGTGCCGGCCTGCGAATCGCCGGTCGCGAACACGACGTCGAGCGAGGGATGCGCCGCGGCGAGGCGCAGCAGCTCCGCCCCGGCGAACCCCGACGCCCCGATGACTCCGACCTTGGTCATGCAGGCAGGATGCAACATCCTGCATGATTATGCAACGAGCTTCCTGCGCCGGCGGATCAGGTGCGGTCGGCCCACCAGACCTTGAGGCGGCGGAGTGCCTCCTCACGGCCGAGCGCGCCGTCGCGCCGCTTCTCCTCGAGGAGGAAGCGCAGCGCCTCGCCCACCTGCGGCCCGGGCGGCACGTCGAGGAACTCCATCACCTCGGACCCGTCGATGTCGGGCCGCTCGCGGGCGCGGGCGTCTTCGCGAGCCAGCTCGAGGATGCGGTGCTCGAGCTCGTCCATGGCCTCCTGCAGCGCCCGGACCTTGCGGGGGTTGCGGGTGGTGCAGTCGGAGCGGACGAGGTGGTTGAGGTCGCCGAGCAGCGGACCCGCGTCGCGGGCGTAGCGACGCACCGCGGCGTCGCTCCAGCCGTCGCTGTAGCCCTTGAACCGGCCCGACAGCTCGACGAGGCGCGAGACGGCCTCGACCACCTCGTCGTCGAAGCCCATGGTCGGCAGGTGCTTGCGGGCCATGCGGGCGCCGACGGCCTCGTGGTGGCGGAACGTCACCTCGCCGTCGATGATCCGCTTGGTCCGGGGCTTGCCGATGTCGTGGAAGAACGCCGCCATCCGCACGATCAGCTCGGGGCGGGTCTTGGCCGTCACCGCGATCGTGTGGGCGAGCACGTCCTTGTGCCGGTGGATGGGGTCCTGCTCCATGCGCAGCAGCATGAAGTCGGGGACCAGCTCGCCCATCTCGCCCGAGTCGCAGGCGGCCCAGAGCGCGTCGGTGGGGTCCTCGTGGAGGAGGAGCTCGGAGAGGCGATCAGCGGGGCTCTGGTTGCGCGACACGACGATGGTCCTGGCCGGTGGGCGGAGAGCCCAGGCTAGCGAGCGCGACGCCGACGACGGTGGGAGTTCGCCGTCCGCGACGGGTCAGCGCGGCGGCGGGGGCGGCGCGGGAGGTCCGACGTCGATGGTGCTGACCAGGTCGGCGACGTCATCGAGGAACGAGGCGTCGCCGATCGGGGCGGTCGCCGTGATCAGGATCGGGTCGTAGCTCTCGACGGGGAGGAGCCAGAACCGGGCCCGTTCGTCGGCGCGGAGCGGGAACTGGTAGCGCGGGGCGCCCAGCACGGACTCCGCGGAGATCGAGTGGGTGAAGAGCTCGTCGGCGTCGCTGGCCGGATCGATCTGCACGTCGACGACCCGCAGCGTTCCGTCGTCGAGGCGGACGTCCGGCAACGGGGTGGCGATCACGTCGTTGCTCGCGATCCACCCGTCGATGTCCGACGGCTCGATGCTCCCCTCCCCGCCGTACAGCGGATCGGTGGCCTCCGACCCGCTGAACCAGCCCCCGAGGCGCATGAACTGGACGAACCGCCGCTCCGAGTCGGGCGGAGCGAGGCCGACCTGAGCAGCGGAGGCTCGGGCGACTCTCCAGTCGCGGTCGACCGAGTAGGTCATCGACATGCCGAGCAGGTCGGTCTCGTAGCGACCCGGTCCGAGCACCCCTCCCTGCAGCGGCTGCTCCTCGGTCTCCGTCGGCGGGCGGGTGACCGGGACGGACTCCGATCCGTCACGGCCGGCGGCGAGCGCGACCAGCCCACCCAGCAGCACGAGCCCGACGAGGGCTACGGCCACGAGGTACCTGCGCCGGACGCGGAGCTGCTCCGGACTCGGATCGGTGGTGAGCATGACGACCTCCATCTCGGGTTCGTTCGCCTGCTCGGCGACCCGCTGCCGGATCGCCTCCCAGGCCGTGAACGATGGAGTCGCCCGATCCGCGATCTGGCCCAGCTGCCGCTCCAGCCCTTCGGTGAACCGGCTCATGACCCCAGCTCCTTCCGAAGCGTCGACAGCCCTCGGCGGAGGTGCGATCGGACCGTCGCCGCCGGCACATCGAGGAGCTTCGCGATCTCCGACGCGGGGTACCCGGCGTAGTACCGAAGCACCACGGCGACGCGCTGATTCTCCGTCAGCCGCTCGAGGACGTCCCACAGCTCGGTCGCCTCGACGGTCAGGCCAGGGGCCGGCTCCGGCGCCCGCAGGGCCATCACCCTCCGCCGCCGCAACGCCGATCGACACCGGCTCACGACCGCGCTGCGCAGGTACGCCCCCGGGTTGCGGATCTGGTCCAGTCGTCGGGAGACCTCGACGAACGCGTCCTGGACGAGGTCCTCGGCCTCGGCGTTGCTCCCCACCAGCGTGAACGCGAGACGAACCATGCCGACGTACTCGGCCCGGTACAGCTCTTCCAGCGCGCCGGACGCCGAGGTCCGGTCAGCGTCGTGTGCGGTCGTCCGCTTCCCCATCACCACCTACGGCGACCGAGCGCAGCGCCGTGTTGCAGCAGCCACCGAGATTCTTCATCCCGACCCTACGGGTCCGACGACTCGCCGGCCTGGCACACCGCCACGCGACGTCGACTCCGGTAGCGTCGGCGGCCGTGAAGGCACTCGTCATGGAACGCCGCGAGCTGCGGTATGCCGCCGCCATGGTCGCGTCCCGGGTCCGGCCCGGCGCCGGCGCCGAGGTGGGGCCGCTGCGCCTGCGCGACGTCGAGCCGCCTGCGCTCCCCGGCGACGGGTGGCAGCGCCTCCGACCCCGCCTCGCCGGCATCTGCGGCTCCGACCTCGACACCGTCGACGGCACCGCGAGCCGCTACTTCGAGCCGCTGGTGTCCTTCCCGTTCACCCCTGGCCACGAGGTGGTCGGGACCCTCGAGGACGGCAGCCGGGCCGTGCTCGAGCCGGTGCTCGGCCACGAGGCCCGGGGCGAGCTGCCCCCGTCGATCGGCGCGGCGCCGGGCGACGGGCACGACTACGGCCACCTCGTCACCGGTCACCTCAAGCCCGGCCTCCAGACCGGCGCCTGCGCCGACACCGGCGGCGGCTGGTCCGAGGAGCTCGTCGCCCACACGACACAGCTCCACGCGGTCGGCGACGCCCTCACCGACGAGGCCGCCGTGATGGTCGAGCCGATCGCCTGCGCCGTGCACGCGGTGCTCAAGGCGGAGGTGGCCGACGGTGCCAAGGTCGCTGTCATCGGCGCCGGCACGATGGGCCTCGGCTCGATCGCCGCGTTGCGCCATCTGACCGGCGCCGACGACGTGCTCGCCGTCGCCAAGCACGGCCACCAGCGCCGCTGGGCCCGGGAGCTCGGGGCCACCGTGGTCGCCGAGCCCGACGAGACCCGGCGGGCCGCCCGCCGGCTGACGAGCAGCCGCGTCATCGGCCAGGGTCTCTCCGGCGGCGTCGATGTCGTCATCGACGCGGTCGGCTCGGCCGCGAGCCTCGACGACGCGCTCTCGATCGTGCGCCCCCGGGGCCGGGTCGTGCTCCTCGGGCTGCCCGGCACGGTCGAGCTCGACCTGACCGGCCTCTGGCACCGCGAGATCGAGCTCGTCGGCGCCTACACGTACGGCACCGAGCACGTGCACGGGCTCGACCGCCACACCTTCGACGTCACGACGGAGCTCGTGCAGACCGCGGGGCTCGATCGGCTCGTGAGCGCCACCTACCCGCTCGACCGCTACCGCGAGGCCATCACCCACGCCGCGCAGGCCGGGTCACGCGGCCTCGTGAAGGTCTGCTTCGACCTGCGCGACGGATGAGCACCAACGGGTCGATCGGCTCGGTCTTCGTGTACGGGACGCTGATGCCCGGCCACCTCCGCTGGTCGATCATCGAGCCGTACGTCGTGGAGCGCTGGCAGGACCTCGTCGGCGGCCAGCTCTACGACACCGGCCGTGGCTACCCCGGCGCCCGCTTCGACGAGCCGGGCCGCATCCCGGGCTGGGGACTGCAGCTCGACCCCGCACGACTCGACGACGCGGTCGACCTGCTCGACGAGGTCGAGGGTCCGCACCTGTACACCCGCGTCAAGGTGACGACCGGCGTGGGCCGGCCGGCGTGGTCCTACCGGGTCGACCTGGACATCTCGACCATGACCCCGATCGACGCCTGGACGCGCGACGTCGAGGAGGAATCGTGACCCGCACCGAACGCTTCTCGGGTTGGGCGCCGGAGGCGCTCGACTTCTACGAGCGCCTCGCCGCCGACAACCGCCGCGACTTCTGGCTGGAGCACAAGCCCACCTGGGAGGCGGAGGTCCGCCACCCCTTCCAGCTGCTCGATGACGAGGTGCGCGAGGAGTTCGGCCCCCTCCACCACTTCCGCCCCAACCGCGACGTCCGGTTCTCGAAGGACAAGTCGCCCTACAAGCTCCACCAGGGCGCCGTGACCGAGGGCGAGGGGGGTTCGATCTTCTACGTGCACCTCGACGCAGAGGGACTGTTCGTCGCCAGCGGCTAC
>JBCBSZ010000094.1:0-22317 GCA_039818945.1 Actinomycetota bacterium | reverse complement strand
TGTTGCCGGTCCAGCTGTTGCCGGTCCAGCTGTTGCCGGTCCAGCTGTTGCCGGTCCAGCTGTTGCCGGTCCAGGAGTTGCCGGTCCAGGAGTTGCCGGTCCAGCTGTTGCCGGTCCAGCTGTTGCCGGTCCAGGAGTTGATCGCCGATGCACCCTGGTCGGTGGCGAAGAGGCCGCGCAGATCGAGGAGGCCGGCGCCCTGCTCGGCCGGGCGGGCATCGGGCAGCGTCCGGGCCGACGCGGCGAGGCGGGACCGCACGCCGGCGGCCGTGATCGACGGGTCGGCGTCGACGAGCAGCGCCACGGCACCGCCGACTACCGCCGCGGCCTGGGACGTGCCGGAGCCGCGGATCTGGTCGTCGCCGACCCGCACGGCGACCGGGTCGGTCTCGGCCGTGGAGCCGGGGGCGAGCACGCTCACCACCGAGGTGCCCGGTGCGACGAGGTCGGGCAGGCGCCGGACGGTCCCGGTGGCAGACCATGCGGGGATGCCCCAGTCGCCTCGGAGCTCGGCCCCGCCGACGGCGATGACCTCGGGCGGGGTGGCGGTCCAGTCGAGCCCGGTGCCGGCCGTGGACCGGTTCCCGGCCGCCGCGACGACGACGGTCCCGGCGGCGGCGAGCTCACGGACCAGCTCGACGTAGTCCTGGCGCTCGGCCGGGGTCGCCGCCAGCTCCGCGGCGACGACGACGACGTCGGCAGAGATCGTTCCCTCGGCCAGGCCGCGGAGGCCGTCGAGGAACCGGGCGATCGACGGCTCGCCCTCGTCGTCGGCGACGTTCACGTCGACGAGCGTGGCCTCGGGGGCGAGCGCGGCGACGATGCCGGCGAGGTGCGTCCCGTGGCCCACCGCATCGGCGCCGCCACCCTCGACCCGCCCGGCCAGCGGGCCGACGGCGGCGATGCCGCTGTCGAGCAGCGCGACCCGGACTCCGGCCCCGGTCGTCCCGGAGGCCCAGGCGATGTCGGCGCCGACCGCCTTGGTCACGTCGTCGAGGCCGAGCACCTCGGCCGACGATCCCCCGTCGTCGATGCTGGTCACGACCAGCGACGTCGCCAGCGTCACGAGCAGGGCGAGCGTCGTGAGCGGCAGGTCCTTGGTCGGCTTGCGGGCCACCGCCTCGTCGGTCGTCGTCCCGGGCAGCGTGATGGTGGTCATGGCTGGTGTCTCTCCCTCGTTCCAGGTGTCCGAATCGAGGGTCGACGCCAGCCGATCAGTGATTATCGAACGCCCTGCATCGTCACTGACGGTACATACGCACTACTCGTAGTGATGGGCGTGCGGGGTGGCCACCTCCCGTGCGCCGGCCGCCCTTGACGGGTCGGGCGAGGTGTGCGGAGTGGGTGCGCAGCGGGCGTCGACCATAAACTGCCCGCTCCGGGGATCGGACGGACCAGGGGTGAGAGCAGATGAGTCGTCGGGACGAGTGGAACGAGGCGTTCGAGCGGGCGCCCCAGCGAGACGCCGAGTTCACGACGATGTCGGGGATCCCCCTCGACCCGGTCTACGGCCCCGACGACGGTGAGTTCCCCGGCCAGTACCCGTACACCCGCGGCCCCTACGCCTCGATGTACCGCTCGAAGGTCTGGACCATGCGGATGTTCGCCGGCTTCGGCACGCCGGAGGACACCAACCGCCGCTTCAAGGAGATCCTCGCCGCCGGCGGCGACGGACTCTCCACCGCCTTCGATATGCCGACCCTGATGGGCATCGACTCCGATCACGTGATGTCGATCGGCGAGGTCGGCCGGTGCGGCGTGGCGATCGACACCGTCGACGACATGGCGACGCTGTTCTCCGACATCGACCTCACCGCCATCACCACGTCGATGACCATCAACGCGCCGGCGGCGACGATCTTCGCGATGTTCATCGCCAACGCCGAGGAGCAGGGCGCGGCGCGGGCTCAGCTCGGCGGCACGCTCCAGAACGACATCCTGAAGGAGTACCAGGCCCAGAAGGAGTGGATCTTCCCTCCCCGCCCGTCGATGCGCCTGGTGTCGAACTCGGTGTCGTTCTGCGCTTCCGACATGCCCCGGTGGCACCCGATCTCGATCTCCGGCTACCACATCCGCGAGGCCGGCTCGACGGCGGCGCAGGAGCTCGCCTTCACCCTCGGCAACGGCTTCGCCTACGTCGAGGCGGCGATGAACGAAGGCCTCGACGTCGACGCCTTCGCGCCGCGTCTCAGCTTCTTCTTCAACGCCCACGTCGACTTCTTCGAGGAGATCGCCAAGTACCGCGCCGCACGCCGCATCTGGGCCCGGTGGATGAAGGAGCGCTACGGCGCAAAGGACGTGAAGTCCACCCTGATGCGCTTCCACACCCAGACCGCGGGCGTGTCGCTCACCGCGCAGCAGCCCGAGATCAACATCGCACGGACCGCCATCGAGGCGCTCGCCGGCGTGCTCGGCGGCACCCAGAGCCTCCACACCAACTCGATGGACGAGGCGCTCGCGCTCCCCACCGAGAAGGCAGCCCGCATCGCCCTGCGGACCCAGCAGATCATCGCCGAGGAGACCGGCGCGGCGAACGTGGCCGATCCGCTCGGCGGGTCGTACTTCGTCGAGGCGCTCACCGACGAGATCGAGCGGCAGGCCGAGGAGATCTTCGCCCACGTCGACGAGGCCGGTGGGGGGTCGATGCTCGAGGGCGCCTTCCAGCTCATCGACGACGGCTGGTACCAGCGCGAGATCGCCGACGCCGCCTACGACTTCGAACGACGCCTCAACACCGGGGCTCGGGTGACCGTCGGGGTCAACGCCCACACCGAGGGCAACGACGACGACGAGATCGACCTCCTCAAGATCACCAACGACGACGAGCAGCGCCAGATCAAGCGGCTCCAGGCGGTCAAGGCCGACCGCGACGGCGACGCGGTGAACCGGGCGCTCGAGCACCTGAAGGTCCAGGCCGCGGATCCCGAGGTCAACCTGATGCCGGTGCTGATCGAGACGGTCAAGACCCGGGCGACGCTCGGCGAGATCAACGACTCGCTGGCCGAGGTCTTCGGTCGCTACGTCGAGCAGCCGTTCATCTGACCGGTTCGCCCTCCGCTGGGGCCGCGCCGACGTAGCGGGCCCGCGGTCGCAGCTCGCTCGGGCGCTCGTACTCCTCGAGCGCGTGGGCGACCCAGCCCGCCATGCGCGCGACCGCGAAGCACGCCTGGGCGGCGCCGGGCACCATCGCCGTCGAGCGCGACAGCGTACCGATGGCCAGGTCGACGTTGGGCGGCGGCAGGCCCCGCCGACCGCAGCTCGCGATCACCGCCTCGGCCGCTTCGAGCTCGGGGCCGTCGACGACCCGTCGCAACCGGTCGAGCAGCTCGGCGGCCCTCGGATCGCCGTCCGGGTAGAGCGGATGGCCCAGGCCCGGCACCAGGTCGTGACGGCTCAACCAGTGGGCGAGCGCCGGCTCGGCGCCGTGGGCCTCGACCCCCGCGAGGAGCTCCTCGACGGCGATCGACATCGCGCCGTGGCGTGGTCCGGCGAAGGGACCGAACGCCGCCCCGAGCACCGAGCCGAGGTCGGCGCGGAACGATGCGGCGATGCGCGCGGCGAACGTCGAGCCGGCGAGCTCGTGGTCGGCGAGGAGCACGAGCGCGGCGTCGAGGAGCTCGATGAGCTCCGGGGTGGCGTCCGACCCCGTGCAGCGGGGCCAGAGCCGGGCGGCCAGGTGGGCGTCGTCGAGCGCTGGACCCCGGGTCGGCAGGGCGAGCACGGTCGCCGTGATCGTGCTGCGGGCCGACGTGGTCACCGACTCCGGGGACAGGTCGAAGCGCCAGGGGTCGCGGGACGACGCGGCGCCGAGGGCGAGCCGCAGCCGATCGATCGGCCGAGCCAACCGCGGGTCGAGGGCGTCGGTCGCCGCTCGGGCCGCCTCCGCCAACTTGGGCTCGACCGACCAGGTCGGCGGCGGATCGGGCCACCGGCCCGTCCAGAGCCACTCGGCGACCTCCTCGAAGCGGCGGGACCGGGACAGCTCGGTGGCCGCCAGGCCCCGGTAGCGGTGGCCGGTCGGCGAGATGGCGGTCACGGCGGTCTCGATCTCCAACGGGCGTCGGCGGGAGCGGGGCCGGACGGCCCGGCCGGCCAGCGCGTCGACCTCGGCGGGGTCGAAGTGGCTGCGCCGCTCGCCGTCGACGGGGACGGGGTGGAGCCGGCCCCGACTCACGTAGGCGTACACGGTCTCGGTCCGCACGCCCAGCCGGCGGGCGACCTCGGCGGTGTCGATCAGGTGGCGGCCCGCCTCGTCCGTCGGCATGGATTGATCGTAGATCAATCTTGATCAACGTTGAGATCCGCGCTTCGTTGGGTCCATGTCCGATCTCCTCGATGTCCCGCCCGGTCTCGACGGGGTGGTCGCCGTGACCACCGCCGTCGGCGACGTCCTCGGCGAGGAGGGCCGGTTCCACTACCGCGGCATCGACGCGACCGACCTGGCCCGGCACCAGAGCGTCGAGGCGGTGCGCCACCTGCTGCTGCGGGGCTCGCTCCCGTCGGGCGCCGAGGCCGCCGGCCCCGACCGCACGGTGCCCGGGCCGGTGCTCGATCTCCTCCCCGGCCTCGTCGACGTCCACCGCAGCGGCGGCCCGCTCGATGTCCTGCGCAGCGCCCTCTCGCTCGCCGGAGCGCACCTCGGCGCCGAGTCGTGGCTGGACTCGGGTCCGGAGCGGCTCCGCGTCGATCTCGAGCGCCTCGCGGCCATGACCGCCACGATCGTCGCCGCATCGCACCGACTCGTCGACGGCCTGGCGCCGATCGACCCCGATCCCGACCGCTCCCTCGCCGCCGACTACCTCCACATGCTGACCGGCCGCACGCCGAGACCGGAGGCCGAGGCCGCGATCTCCGCCTACCTGATCCTCACGATGGACCACGGTTCGAACGCCTCGACGTTCACGGCCCGCGTCATCACGTCGACGGGGGCGGATCCGGCCGCAGCGCTCGTCGGAGCCATCGGAGCGATGTCGGGACCGTTGCACGGCGGCGCGCCGAGCCGTGCGCTCGACATGCTCGACGCGATCGGCGAGGCGGATCGAGCCGGCGAGTGGATCGACGAGGCGCTCGGCCGCGGTGAGCGGCTCATGGGCTTCGGCCATCGCGTCTACCGCACCGACGACCCGCGGGCCGCGCTGCTCCGCGAGATCGCCGTCGACCACGGTGGGCCGCTCGTCGACCTCGGCCTCGCCGTCGAGGAGATCGCGTTGGAGCGGCTCGCCCGACGATCACCGGGGCGAGCGTTGCGCACCAACGTGGAGTACTGGGCCGGCGTAGTCATGGGCTCGGTCGGCGTGGCCCGCGAGCTCTTCACGCCGACCTTCGTCGTCGCCCGCATGTACGGGTGGAGCGCCCACATCCTCGAGCAGGCGGCGGGCAACCGGTTGATCCGGCCCGCCTCGCGCTACGTCGGGTAGGGCCGAGGTTGGGCTGGGACCGGGTCGGCGTGCTGGCATGCACCGGTGCCCGAAGGCCACACGATCCACCGGCTCGCTCGCTTCCTCCGCAAGGACCTCGCCGGGTCCCGGGTCGGCTCCACCGCGCTGCAGGAGCGATTCGCCGCCGCGGCGGAGCGCTTCGACGGCGAGGTGCTGGACGGCACCGACGCTCACGGCAAGCACCTGTTCGTGCACTTCGGCGACGAGACCGTGCACGTGCACCTCGGGCTGTTCGGGCGGTTCCGCCGGCGGTCGAACCCTGCGCCGGAGCCCCGCGGTGCGCTGCGCTGGCGCCTCGAGGGAGACGAGCGGACCTGGGACCTCAGTGGACCGACGGCCTGCGACGTCCTCGACCCGGAGCAGGTCGATGCCATCCGCGCCCGCCTCGGTCCCGACCCGTTGCGGCGCGACGCCGACCCCGAGGCCTACGTCCGGCGGGCCGGCCGGAGCCGGCGACCGATCGGTGACCTCCTGCTCGACCAGAAGGTCGTGGCCGGGATCGGGAACGTCTACCGCGCCGAGCTCTGCTTCCTGCACGGCGTGCACCCGAGCGTGCCCGGCAACGAGCTCGACGAGACCGTCCACGCCGACCTGTGGGACTCCACGGTCGACCTCCTCCGCATCGGCGAGCGGCTCGGGCGGATCGTCACCACCGACCCTGACGAGGTGGGGGTGAGCGCCCCCGGGCGCATCCCTCGCCGCGAGCGCCTCTACGTCTACAAGCGGCCGGACTGCCGCCGTTGTGGCACCGAGATCGAGGTCTTCGAGCTCGCCAACCGCACCTGCTACGCCTGTCCCACCTGCCAGCCGCGAAGGTGACCGCGCGGACCGTGAACCGGCCGGCCGACGAACCCCTGGGTCGCCGGTAGGGTCCACCACCGCATGGCACGGGTGCTCCTCACCGGCGGGACCGGCTTCATCGGCAGCCACACGGCGGTCGACCTCGTCGGGCGGGGCCACGACGTCGTGCTCGTCGACGATCTGTCCAACAGCGACGAAGCGGTCGTGGCCCGGATCGAGGAGCTGGCCGGAGCACCGGCACCGTTCGTTCGGCTCGACCTCCGCGACGGCGCTGCGCTCGACGCGGCGTTCGCCGAGCACGGCCCCATCGACGGCGTGGTCCACTTCGCCGGCCGCAAGCGGGTGCGGGAGTCGATCCGCATCCCGCTCGAGTACCACTCGGTCAACGTCGGTGGCACGCTCTCGTTGCTCGCCACGATGGAGCGTCACGGCGTGCGGCGCCTGATCTTCTCGTCGTCGGGGTCGGTCTACGGCGACGTGGCCGAGATGCCGATCCCCGAGGATCGACCCCATCGCCCGTCGAACCCGTACTCCGCGACCAAGTCGATCATCGAGCGCCTCCTCGATGACCTGGCCGCCTCCGATCCGGCGTGGCGCATGATCTCGCTGCGCTACTTCAACCCGGCGGGCGCTCACCCGTCCGGTCGCCTGGGCGAGGTCTGCCGGGGCGCCCCGACGAACGTGCTGCCGATCCTGATGGAGGTCGCCGACGGCTCCCGGCCTCATCTGTCGATCTTCGGCGACGACTTCCCGACGCCCGATGGCACGGCGCTGCGCGACTACGTGCACGTCGGCGACGTCGCCGCCGGCCACTCGCTCGCCTACGAACGGCTCGACCAGGTCACGGGGCACCGGGCGTACAACCTCGGTGCCGGCGACGGCGTCTCCGTGCGACAGCTGCTCGACACCGTGTCCGAGGTGGTCGGTCGACCGTTGCCCCACGAGGTGATCGAGCGCGCCGAGGGCGACGTCCCGTCGCTCGTCGGCGACATCACCGCCATCGGGGCCGACCTCGGCTGGCGACCGACCGCCTCGCTCGCGGAGATCTGTGCCGACGCCTGGCGGTTCACCCAGGCCCACCCGAACGGCTACGGGCCGACCTGATCGCCCAGCTCAGAATTCTCTCGATCTCGCGCGGGTGACGTCGTGGCCATGGCGCCCCCAGGCGTCGTCGCGGCCCGGGTGGTCGGCGCGCAGGGAGCCGAGCCGACGGACCAGCGCGTCGAGCACACGCCGGCATCGGCGGACCGCACGATCGAGCGCTCGGAGCATCCGCATCCCACCACCTCCTCGGCCAGGCTACGACGCCGCTCCCGGCTCGGGAGCGGCGGGCGACGTCCGGTATCGTCGGCTGCCGATGACCGAAGGTGGGCCCGAGCGTGGTCGGTCGCTCGTGTGGACCGAGTCGGCGGCCCAGGCCGTGCTCGAGGCGATGGCCGATCTGGTCTTCGTGAAGGACGCCGGCTCCGGCTTCATCTGGGGCAACGCCGCCTTCCGGTCCGTGTACGGGATGACCGAGGACGAGATCGGCGCGCTGTCGTTCGACGGCGAGCACGTCGCCCTCGACGACACGTTGCAGTACGTCGGCGACGACCAGCTCGTGTTCTCGGGCGGCCAGACCGTCGACGTCGGCGTCGAGCCGATCACCGCGTCGACCGGCGAGGTCGCGTACTTCCACACGGTCAAGTCGCCGTTGCGCGGCGGGGACGGCGAGGTCATCGGTCTGGTGGGCGTCGCCCGCCCCGCCACCGCAGCCGACGCCGAGGCCGTCGACGAGCTGGCTGCGGCGCGGCAGGTCCGCCAGACGTCGCTGGGGGCCCTGCGGGCGCTGGTGGCCTCGCTGCCGCCCGCCGTCGCGATGTTCGACGCGTCGCAGCGCTTGATCGCGTGGAGCGACGCGTTCGCGACCCTGCTCGGCGAGCCGCCGGACGCCGAGTTGTTCGGTCGTCGCCAGCAGGACTCGTTCGAGGCGATCGTCCCCATCGGCGAGCACCTCCGGGCGACGCAGCTCGATGGGGGGCGGCGGCGCGAGACGATCGAGGTCGGCGAGCGTCGGCTGGCGGTCGAGATCCGCGCCTGGCGCACCGGCGACGGCCGCGTGGGCGGGACCCTCGCCGCCATGTACGACGTGACCGAGCTGCTCCGGGTCCAGGACCGCCTGCGGGCCGCCAACGACGAGCTGGTGCAGTTCAACCACCGGGCGTCTCACGACCTCGTGGCCCCGCTGTCCGCGGTGAGCGGCACGCTCCAGCTCGTCGACGAGATGATCGCCGACGGCGACACCGACGACCTCGCGATGTTGATCGGCATGGCCCGCACCGAGGTCGATCGGCTCCGGGGCCTGGTGACCGATCTCATCGAGCTCGCCCGGTCGGACGCGTCGGTGGGCGAGGCCGAGCCGGTCGACCTCGCAGCGATCGCCCGGGAGGTCGTGGCCACACACACCGAGGCGCTGCAGGACGCCGGGGTCGAGGCCGTCGTCGATGTCGTCACCGGACCGGTCCGCAGCGTCGACGTCCGGCTTCGTCAGACGCTCGACAACCTCGTCTCGAACGCGCTCAAGTACATCGACCCGGCGGAGGCGGAGCCGACGATCTCCGTCGCCGGGCGCTCGGTCGGTGACGCGGTCGAGATCGAGGTCTCCGACAACGGGACGGGTGTCGATGTCGGGCTCCGAGACGGCCTGTTCGACCTCTTCGTCCGCGGTGGATCACCGGACTCCGGCCACGGTCTGGGCCTGTACATCGTCAAGCAGCACGTCGAGCGTCTCGGCGGCCACGTGCGGCTATCGTCACCGGCGAAGCCGACGACCTTCAGCATCGCCCTCCCGGCCGTCGCTCCTGGTGCGCTCATATGAACCGATCGGTGCTCATCGTCGACGACAACCGTCTGGACCGGATGCTGGCCACGCGCGTCTTCGAGCGCTCCGGCCGGTTCACGCACGTCTTCGCCGTCAACGACGGCGCGGAGGCGCTCGCCCTCTACGAGGACTACGACCGTCAGCACCGCGAGCAGCCCGAGCGCTTCCCGCCCCTGCTGGTCCTCCTCGACATCAACATGCCGGTGATGGATGGCTTCACGTTCCTCGAGCGCTACCGGGAGCTCGACCTCCAGGTCGACCACCCTCACTTCATCCTGATGCTGACCACCTCGACGGCATCGGTCGACCGGGAGCGAGCGGAGGCCGAGCCGCTGGTCCACGAGTACCTCGTCAAGCCGGTGAGCAGCGAGATCGTCGAGGAGCTCGCCGACGTCTACCTGGCGCTCTGAACCGGGCTGCCGCCGGATCGCTGACCGAACGCTGGCGTGAGCTTCACGGCGCCTTCATGATCGGTGGCCCATCGTGGAGCCGTGCGATTCCGACCTCTGCTCGCCGCGCTCGCCCTCGCCGCGCTCCTCGGACAGAGCCTGCTCGGACCGTCGCCGGACGCAGCCTCGGCCCAGACGTCGGGCACGCTCCCGCTCATCGTCGTCGACCAGTTCGGCTACCGGCCCGGGGGTGAGAAGGTCGCGGTCCTCGTCGACCGCGGCAGTGGCGTCCCGGCCCAGGTCGAGGTGCGCCGGGTGACCGACGGCGAGGTCGTGCTCACCGGAACGAGCCGGGAGTGGAACGGCGGGGCCGTGGACGGTCAGTCGGGCGACCGCGGCGCCTGGTTCGACTTCACGTCGGTCGCCAGCCCCGGCACCTACGAGCTCGTCGATCCGGCGACCGGGTCCAGGAGCGACCGGTTCGTCATCGCCGACGACGTCTACGACGAGCTCCTCGACCAGGCGCTGCTCGTCTTCTGGCGCAACCGGGGTAACGTCGCCCACTCCGGGCCGACCGCCGGGCCGTGGACGAGTCCGGTGACGCTGGTCGGGTCCGATCAGGACCGTGCCGCCCGGTGGGTCGACGATCCCCGAGCCGACACCGCGAGAGACCTGAGCGGTGGGTGGTACGACGCCGGCGACACCAACAGGTACGTCACGTTCGCGTCGGCGCCGGTGCACCAGCTCCTGGCCGCGTACCGGGACGCGCCCGACGTCTTCGACGACGATCTCGGCATCCCGGAGTCGGGCAACGGCATCCCCGACGTCCTCGACGAGGTCCGCGTCGAGCTGGAGTGGGTCGAGCGGATGGCGAACCCGGACGGCTCCGTGCTCCTCAAGGTCGGATTCCGGGGCTACGCCGGCGGCACGCCGATCCTCGCCGACGACACCCGGCCCCGCTTCTACGAGGAGGCGTGCTCGTCCTCGACCATCGCGGCAGCGGGGATGTTCGCCCACGGCGCCGTGGTCTTCGCCGACGTCGACGCCGACTGGGCGGCGCAGCTCCGCGGTCGGGCCCTGGCGGCGTGGGACCGGTTCGTGGCCGGTCCGATCGAGACCGACTGCGATCCCCAGCTCGTCAACGCCGGCGATGCCGACATGCCGGCGGCCCAGCAGATCGGTGAGGCCGTGACCGCAGCCGCCTACCTGTTCGACCTGACCGGCGAGGCCCGGTTCAGCGAGTACGTCGGCGATCACCTGGCGCAGACCCAGCCGTGGACCGACGGCGGCTTCGGGCGCTACGACCCGGAGCAGACCGAGGCGCTGATCCACTACCGCTCGCTTCCCGACGCCGATTCGGCGATCGTCGCCCGCATCGAGCAGCGGGCCCGAGAGGTGGCCGGGTTCGTCGACATGTACGGCTCGACCGAGCGGAGCCTGTACCGCTCCTATCTCCCCGACCCGCAGTACCACTGGGGCTCGAACATGGTGAACGCCAACACCGGCGTCGCCAACCTCCTCCTCGAGCAGCTCGGCGTCGGCGACGACGGTTCGCGGCGGGCGAGGGCCGAGGCCCACCTCGCCAACCTGCACGGCGTCAACCCGGTCGGCCTGGTCTACCTGTCGGCGATGGACGGGTTCGGCGCCGAGCGGTCGGTGACGGAGCTGTACCACTTCGCGTTCGGCGACGGCACCCCGTTCGACCGGGTCGGGCGCGACCGTGAGGACCTGGGTGGCATCGGTCCGGCTCCCGGCTACGTGGTGGGCGGGCCGAACGCCAACTACTCCGGGCCGGCCGCGGCGCTGCAGGGTCGACCGCCGGCGGCCTCCTACCTCGACTGGAACGACAGCGACGAGGCGTCGTGGGAGATCTCCGAGCCGGCGATCTACTACCAGTCGGCCTACGTCCGGCTGCTCGCGGCGCTGAGCGAGGGTCGAGTCGCGCCGCCGGGCGGCGGCGGTCCGGCACCGATCGGTCAGGGCGGCTACTGGATGATCGAGGCCGACGGCCAGGTGCACGGTTTCGGCGATGCCGCGAACCACGCCGGCGACGGTCGGTCGGCGGTCTCGGTCGCGACGACACCGTCGGGCGCGGGGCTGTGGGTGTTGCGCGGCGACGGGTCGGTGCGAACGCTGGCCGGTGCCCGCCACCACGGCGACGTCGACACGGCCGCCCTGGACGCGGGGGAGGCACCGTCCGCCATCAGCGTGCTCGCCGACGGGTCGGGCTACTGGGTGTTCACCGATCGGGGTCGGGCGATCGCGTTCGGCGCCGCGGTGCACCACGGCGACATGGTGGGCGTGGTCCTCAACGGCGCAGTGGTCGCGTCGAGCGCGACGCCGTCGGGCGACGGCTACTACATGATCGGCGCGGACGGCGGCGTGTTCGCGTTCGGCGACGCCGAGTTCGCCGGGTCGATGGGTGGTCGCCCGCTCAACGGACCGGTGGTGGGCATCGCTCCGGACCCGGACGGCCGCGGCTACTGGCTGGTGGCCGACGACGGTGGCATCTTCGCGTTCGACGCCGAGTTCGCCGGGTCGATGGGTGGTCGCCCGCTCAACCGGCCGGTGATCGGTGCGGCCGCGTTCGCGGACGCGTACCTGCTCGTGGCGACCGATGGCGGGATCTTCAACTTCTCCGAGGCACCCTTCTTCGGTTCCTTGGGAGCGTCACCTCCGGACACCCCGGTGCTCGCGGTCGCCGCCTTCGCGGAGTGACCTCGACGACCGGTTGGGGATACGGTCCGTTCCGTGAACGCTCCAGCGCGCATCGGCCGGCCACCCGGCCCGCACGGTGACACCCTGGCCAAGCTCCTCCCGGTCGCGCTCCGACTGTTCCTCGACGAGGGCGGCGCTGCGCTGACCCCGACCCGGCTCCACCAGGAGAGCGGGATCGCCCGGGCGACGATCTACCGCAACTGGCCGGAGCCGGCCGACCTGATCGAGGTCATGCTCGGCCGTGCAACCGAGCCGCCGCCGACCGAGCTGTTCATCGGCGACCTCGAGGAGGACCTCCACGCCGCGATGGGCACCCTGGTCGACCGGTTCCTCCACAAGCCGGCCCGAGCGTTCTTCGCGGCGTGCCTGGAGTACGGGCGCCACTCCGAGCGTGTCGCGGCCGCCTCCGAGGCGTTCGTGACCGGCATCCTCGCCCCGTTGCGAACGGTCATCGACGCCGCGCTCGACGAGGGGCGACTCGTGGGCGATGCCGACGAGTTGGTCGCCGAGCTGGCCGGGCCATTGATCCTCGAACACGTCGTCATGGGCCGCACGGTGACCCACGAGCGGGGGCGTGCGCTGGTCGACCACTTCCTGGCGCACCCCCGTTCGTGACCGACGTCGCGCTGGTCACCGGCGCGTCGCGTGGGCTCGGCGCCGAGATCGCCCGCCGCCTGGCCACCGACGGGTTCGCTGTCGCAGTCAACGGCATCGACGTCGCCGAGACCGAGGCCGTGGCCGCGTCGATCGCGGCGGACGGTGGTGTCGCAGCGCCGGTGGTGGCCGACGTCACCGATCCGGTCGAGGTCGAGCGGCTGGTGGTCGAGGTCGAGCGCGAACTGGGACCGATCGTGGTGCTGGTCCTGAACGCCACCGGCCCGCAACCCGTGCTGCCGTTCGAGCAGGTGGGCTGGGAGGAGCACCAGGCCGAGCTCGACTTCTTCCTCAAGAGCCCGGTCCTGTTCGCAGGGATCGCCGTCCCCCTCATGCGGCAGCGAGGCCGGGGCCGGATCGTGAACATCGACTCCGATGTCGCCGACCGCCCGCCGCCGGGACGGACCGCCTACGCCGCGGCCAAGAGCGCCCAGGTGGGACTCACGCGGGCCTGGGCCGCCGAGCTCGCCGCCGACGGCATCACCGTCAACTCGGTGGCGCCGGCGTTCGTGCCGGTCGAGCGGCACGCCGACGTCGCCGCGGAGCACCGGGCGCACTACCTCTCCGCGGTGCCGCTGGGCCGCATGGGTCGGCCCGAGGACGTGGCGCACGCGGTGAGCTTCCTCGCGTCCGAGGGCGCCGGGTTCGTGACCGGGCAGCGGATCGTCGTCGACGGCGGCCGATCGCTCAACAACTGAGGACCTGCCGCACCTCTCGAGCAAGGGGCTCGGGCGCGAACGGGGGTCTCCCCGATGGCGGCGACCGCCGGGTCGTCGAAGGTGATCGACACCATCGAGCCCGAAAGGCCTGCCATGTTCTCCCGGACCCTTCTCGTTGCCCCGGTCGCCGCCGTCGCAGTCGCCGTCACGATGGGCACCGCCGGCGCCGCGGTGTCGCCGAACCCGACGCCCGCACCGCTGGGCGATCCCGCCTTTTCGGTCGCCGCCGGGCCGACGGCCGTGCTCGACCTGCCCGACGAGCTGCACGAGTCCGACCTCGTCCGCACGATCCGGCTCGACGACTCCACCTCCGACGGACGCAACCCGATCGTCGAGCAGCGCCTCGTGATCCGGGAGCCGGACGGAGATCGCAGCGTCGTCGTGATCGCCGGCGGCCCTGGGCCGCACGCGACCACCGAGGTCACCCACGACGAGCACGGCACGTGGCGCTTCACGCTCACCGTCACCTCGGTGTTCGGGCACACCGATCGGGTGACCGAGACCGTCGAGGTCGTCCCGGACCTGTCCGAGCCGGCTCCGGACAACGGCGGGGACGAGCTGGACGCCTGACCGGTCGTCGAGGGGTCGATCGCCGGGCTGGCAGACTCGCCCGGTGACGCGCCAGGGCCGGAGCGAGTTCCTCGCCTTCGTGGCGGCGGCGACGGCGACGATCGCCATCTCGATCGACGCGATGCTCCCGGCCTTCGGCGACGTCCGTGAGCACTTCGGCCTGGACGAGTCGTCGTCCTCCGCCGCCCTGATCATCACCGTGTTCATGGCCGGCCTCGGCGTCGGCCAGATCGTCTACGGGCCGCTCGCGGACCGATTCGGTCGCAAGCCGGTGTTCGTCGCTGCGCTCGGGCTGTACGTCGTCGCCGGGCTCGCCACGACGGTCGCCCCGTCGCTCCCCGCGGTGCTGGTGGGCCGCTTCGTCTGGGGTCTCGGCGCCGCCGGGCCCCGCGTCGTGGCGCAGGCCATCCTGCGGGACCGCTTCCGCGGCGACGAGCTGGCCCGGGCGATGGCGGTGATCATGACGGTCTTCCTGATCGTGCCGACCCTCGCGCCGGCGATCGGTCAGGCCGTGCTGCAGCTCGGCTCGTGGCGGTTCACGTTCGCCGTCGGGCCGGTCTTCGGTCTGGTCGTGCTGGCGTGGTCCACGCGGCTGGAGGAGACGCTCGATCCGGCCGACCGATCCCCGCTCGACGTCGGCACCATCGGTCGGACGGTCGCCGAGGTCGTCCGGACCAGGACGGCGATCACCAACGCCGTCGCCCTGCTCGCCCTCGCCGCAGCCTTCTTCCCGTACCTCGCGTCGTCCGAGCGCATGTACGGCGAGATCTACGACCGCGAGTCGCAGTTCTTCCTCTGGTTCGCCGCGACGTCGGTGGTGATGGCAGCGGTGACGCTCACGACCGCCCGCGTCGTCGCCCGCCTGGGTACGCATCGCACCCTCTCGGGCGCGCTCGCGCTCCTCCTCGTCGTCGCCGTCACGAACGTCCTCATCACCATCCGGGCCGAGGGGGTTCCGGCGTTCCCCGTCTTCTTCGTGGTCACGACGTTGCTGGTCTCCCTCAACACGGCGCTGACGCCGCTCCTCAACTCGCGGGCGCTCGACGACGTCGGGCACATCGCCGGCACGGCGGCGTCCACGATCGGCGCGATCAGCTTCGTGGGGGCCTCGCTGCTCTCCCCGCTGGTCGACGGTGCGATCGTCGACACGGTGACCCCGTTCGCCGTCGGCTACCTCGTGGCGACGTCGGTCGCGATCGCAGCCGTCGCCGCATCCGGGCGCGTCCGGCCGCCGGCGCCCGCGGGCACGCTCGCCGACGCCTGAAACGCGCTGCCGCTGCGGCTGCGCGGCATGCCAGTGTGAGGCCGGTTCGTCGAGGTGAGGTGGTGGGAGATGGACGGTGGGATCGATGACGCAGCGCTGCGCCGATTCCTGACGGGGTTCCAGCAGGTCGCGGAGGCGGCTGCGCAGAGCGTGCACGACGGCGAGGGGGTGAGGATCGCCGAGGCCGTCAGCGCCCATCTGGGTGTCGACGCCGGCGACCTCCCCCTGGTCGGGGAGAACGTCGCGCCGGTCGACCGGGTCAACCTGCAGCTCGCTCTCGACGCGCTCGTCGCCGACCAGCCCGACCACGTGGTGCTGGGGCTGTCGCCGGAACTCGCGCACTTCAGCTCCTTCTCGGCGTCCGCGCTCCTCGGGGGGCGGTTCCACGGTCCGGCCACCGCCGTGCCGCTGTCCTTCGAGGAGCTGCCCGCGGGCGTCGACCGCACGGTCCGATGCGCTCGGTGCGGCGTCTGGCTGCTGCGATCGGACGACGCGCCGGTCGCGGTGCTGCTCGTGCCCAACGAGCGTCACGGACCTCCAGGGTCCGCGTCGATCCGGGTCGAGGTGATCGCAGCGGATCTTGCCGTCGCCGAGGCCACGCTGGCCGACCTGGGCCGGCTCCGCTGGGAGCTCAACGTCTATCGCGGCGCCATGCTCGCCTTCACCCACAGCGAGTACGGCGACTTCGGCATCTCCTTCGTCACCCGACCGACGACCAGCCGCGACGAGGTGATCCTGCCCGAGGGCCACCTCGACTCGATCGAGCGCCACACGATCGGCGTCGCCGAGCGGGCCGAGCAGCTCACCGCCGCCGGGCGGCATCTCCGGCGGGGACTGCTGCTGCACGGTCCACCCGGCACCGGCAAGACGCTGACGGTCGGCTACCTCGCGGCCGCCATGCCGGAGCGCACGGTGATCCTGCTCCAGGGCCCGAGCATCGGTGCGCTCGGTCAGGCCGCCGCGATCGTCCACGCGCTGACCCCGTCGATGCTGGTCATCGAGGACGTCGACCTCATCGCCGGTGCTCGTGGGATGCCGGGCATGGACACCAACCCGCTCCTCTTCGAGCTGCTCAACCTGATGGACGGCCTGGCGCCGGACGCCGACGTCGTCTTCGTCCTCACCACGAACCGGGTGGACCTGCTCGAGCCGGCGCTGGCGGCACGGCCGGGCCGGATCGACCACGCGGTCGAGATCGAACGCCCCGACGGCGAGGGTCGAGATCGGCTCCTCCGGCTCTACCTCGACGGCGTCGACCACCGGGTGACGGACACGACCGCGGTCGTCGAGCTGACCGACGGCGTCACCGCATCGTTCATCAAGGAGCTCGTCCGGCGCGCGGTCATGGGCGCGCTCGACGACGGTGGTGCGGTCACCGACGCCCACCTCGCCGCAGCCGGGGCCGCCCTCCTGGACGCCTCCTCGCCGGTCCTCCGGGCGATGTTGGGCGCGGCGGGGGACGCCGACGAGGCGGACGCACCGCCGGCGGCGGGCCCGAGCGGGTTCGGGTACGCCGCCGGTCCGAGGGTCTACCGGCGCTGGTGATCAGACCGGCGGCGCGGCGGTGCTCCCGCGCACGACCAGCGTCGGCGACACGCGGAAGCTCGTCGCCGGCTCGTCGCGCTCGATGAGCGCCACGAGCTCGCTGACCGTCCGCTCGGCGTAGGACCGGAGATCGAAGCGGATCGTGCTCAGCGGCACGGCATGGAACGCGAGGCCGGGGATGTCGTCGATGCCGATGATCGACACGTCCTCCGGGCAGCGCCGCCCGACGGTCCGCACGGCGTGGGCCGCCCCGACGGCCATCTGGTCGTTGCCCGCGAAGATCGCGGTGACGTCGGGGTCCTCGAGCAGGGCCCGAGCCGCCCGGTCGCCCGACTCGTGCGTCGCGTCCCCGCGGGCGAGCGCGGGGACGGGGCAGCCCCGCGCCCGGAGCGCCGACCTCCAGCCGGCGGTCCGATCGGTCCACGCCCGCATGCCGGTCGGTCCGGCGACGTGATGGACGGTCGCGTGCCCGAGATCGAGGAGGTGGTCCGTCGCCAGCCTGCCGGCGGCCGCCCAATCGAGCACGACCCGGGCCGGACCGCCGGTGTCGATGCGGCTGTCCTGCACGACCGTGGGCACGTCGACCACGCCGGCTCGTGCCAGCTCGGCCGACCGGGGCGCGACGATGCCGTCGACCCCCTGGGCGCGGAGGCGGTTGTACGCCGCCAGGATGGCCGCCTCGCTGCGCACCTCCATCGACTCGATGCGAGCCGAGTAGCCGGCGGCGCGGACGGCGCGGTCGAACTCCTCGAGCAGCGCGTTGGGGACGTACTCGGTGTCGATCCAGGTGATGAGGCCGATCGAGTGGGTCCGCCCGGACGCCAGCGCCGAGGCGACGGCGTTGCGCTGATAGCCGGTCGACTCGATCGCCTCCTGGACGGCGGCCAGGGTCTCGTCGCTGACGAGGGTCGGATCGCGCAACGCCCGCGACACCGTCATGGCGGAGACGCCCGCGGCGTCGGCGACGTCGTGCATCGAGACGCGCGGCCGGCGGCGTCGGCCGGTGCGCGCCCCGTGACTCACCGCTCGACGATCCAGACCGATGTGTCGCCGGGGAGACACCCCTCGACGAGCGCCGCCGACGAGAGCACGACCTCGCCCGGGAGGAGGTCGACCGGCTCGCGGCCGAGGTTGGTCACGTTGACGAGCGCCCCGCGCCGGAAGGCCAGGACGTCCTCACCGGCGTCGATCCACTCGAAGTCGAGCGAGCCGGCCAGCTGCTTGCGACGCACGGCCAGGGCGGTGCGGTACAGCTCGAGGGTGGAGTCGGCCTCGCCGACCTGCGCCTCGACCGACAGCTCGCCGAAGAGCTCGGGCTGGGGGAGCCAGGCCTCGCCGGCGCCGAAGCCGAACGACGGACCCTCACGGGTCCAGGGGATCGGGACCCGGCAGCCGTCGCGCCCTCGGATGGTGTGTCCGGAGCGGGCCCAGATCGGGTCGTCGAGCACGTCCTCGGGCAGGTCGGACACCTCGGGCAGGCCCAGCTCCTCGCCCTGGTACAGGTAGACCGACCCCGGCAGGGCGAGCATCAGCAGCGCACCGGCGCGCGCCCGTCGCTGACCGAGCTCGAGGTCGACGTCGTGCGGGACGCCGGCCTCGATGAAGGTCATGGGGTCGTCCGCTCCGGGGAGCGCGAACCGGGTGGCGTGCCGGATCACGTCGTGGTTCGACAGGACCCACGTGGGCACGGAGCCGAGGTCGTGCATCAGCGCGATCGATCGGTCGATGACCTGACGGCGCGTCGGGGCGTCCCAGGCGGCCTTGAGGAAGTCGAAGTTGAACGACTGGTGGTACTGGTCGGGAGCGATGTAGTTCGGCAGTCGATCGGGGGCCACCCACGCCTCCGCGACGAGCACCTTGTCACCGTCCCGCCCATCGGCGACGCGGCGCCAGTCGCGGATGATGTCGTGGACCTCGTCGCGGTCCCAGAACGGGTGGGAGCCGTCGTTGCCGGAGGTGATGGCCTGCGCATCCGGAGCGACGTCGGGCAGCCGGGGGTCCTTGGCCAACCCGTGGGCGACGTCGACCCGGAAGCCGTCGATGCCGCGGTCGAACCAGAACCCGAGCACGTCGAGGAACTCCTCGCGAACGTCCGGGTTCGACCAGTCGAGGTCGGGCTGGGTGGCGTCGAAGAGGTGCAGGTACCACTCGCCGTCGTCGACCCTCGACCAGGCACCGCCGCCGAACACCGAGCGCCAGTTGTTGGGCGGCTCGTCGCCGCCCGGACCGGAGCCGGGCCGGAACAGGTAGCGACCGCGGGCCGGGTCGCCGGGCTCGGCGGCGAGTGCCCGTCGGAACCAGGCGTGCTCGTCCGAGGTGTGATTGGGGACCAGGTCGGCGAGCACCTTGATGCCCATGGCGTGGGCTTCGTCGATCAGCAGCTGGGCCTCGTCGAGCGTGCCGTAGCGGGGGTCGATGTCGCGGTAGTCGGCGACGTCGTAGCCGCCGTCGTGGAGCGGGGAGCGGTACCACGGATTGATCCAGATCGCGTCGACGCCGAGGTCGCGCAGGTAACCGAGGCGCGACCGGAGACCGGCGAGATCGCCGGTCCCGTCGCCGTCGCCGTCGGCGAAGGAGCGGATGTAGACCTGGTAGGTGACGGCCTGCTGCCACCAGGGCGCCGTGCCGGTCTCGGCCACTGTCATGGGGTCCTCCCGGGGAAGGCTGTTAACGCTAACACCCACGGGTTCCGCCCGTGGCAGTCGGCCGGACGCGTGACGGAACCGCCCGTCCGCCATAGCGTGTCGGGGCCGTCGAACGGAGCGCATCGCCATGGACCGTCCCGCCGGAATCGTCGACTTCACACCCGACCCCGAGCTGTTCCCCTTCGAGTCCCGCTGGTACGAGAGCTCGGTCGGACCGGTCCACTACGTCGACGAGGGTGAGGGCCCGGTCCTGCTGCTCCTCCACGGCAACCCGGACTGGGCGTTCCTCTACCGCCGGATCGTGCTCGGACTGCGCGACGACTTCCGCTGTGTGGTCCCCGACTACCCGGGCTTCGGGCTGTCCGTCCATCCAGACGGCTACGGGTACCGGCCCGCCGACCACGCCGCCGTGATCGGCGAGCTCGTCGATGCCCTCGGCCTCGACGACGTCGTGGTCATGGGGCAGGACTGGGGCGGCCCGATCGGGATGGAGATCGCCTCGCGCCGGCCCGACCGGATCCGGGGGCTCGTCATGGGCAACACCTGGTTCTGGCCCGACGACGGCCGCATGCTCCGGGCGTTCAGCCTGCTGCTCGGGACGCCGCTGATGCAGTGGCTCATCCGGCACCGCAACGTCTTCGTGACCCTCCTCATGAAGCGCTCGCTCGAGGCGGAGGTGTCCGACGCCGAGTTCGCGCACTACGTCGACGTCGTCCCCACCCCCGAATCGAGGCGCGGCATCGCCGTGTTCCCGGTCGAGATCCGCCGGTCCCGGCCCTGGCTCGGCCAGCTCGAGCATCGGGTCGCCACCACCCTGCGCGACAAGCAGGCCGTGCTCGTCTTCGGCCGCAGGGACCCAGCCCTGGCGAGCGACGCCGTCGTCGAGCGGTGGCGTCGCGAGTTCCCCGATGCCACCTACATCGACCTGCCCGACGCCGGTCACTACATCCAGGAGGATGCGCCCGACGCGATCGTCGACGCCATACGCGCCACGTTCGGCTGACTCAGCGGAGCGCTCGGAAGAAGGCGCGCAGGTCCTCGACGAGGAGCTCCGGCTGCTCGGCTGCCCCGAAGTGCCCGCCGCGGGGCATGACCGTGTAGCGCCGGAGGTCGCACTGCTGCTCCAGCACCGAGCGGGGCAGGTGGACGACGTCCTTCGGGAACACCGCCACGGCCGTGGGCGCCTCGAGTCGAGGGGTGCGGTCGTGAACGATCGTCCAGGAGCCGGTGAACTGCTCGTGGTAGAGCCGCAGCGACGAGGTGATCGCGCCCGTGCACCAGTAGAGCGCCGCGGTCGTACAGAGGTGCTCCCGGGAGAAGACCGACTCGATGTCGCCTCCGCAGTCCGACCAGTTCCGCCGACGCTCCCAGATCCACGCCGCGGTCGCGACCGGTGAGTCGACGAGCCCGTAGGCGAGGGTCTGCGGGTCGAGGGTGTGGGCGGTGACGTGGCTGCGGATCAACGGCTGCGACTCGACGTTGCGCTCGACCATCCATCCCTCGTCGTCGGCCCACGCCTCGGCCGGCAGCGACGAGCGATCGATGCCCGGCACGAACGCCATGGCGAGGTGGGCACCGACGAGTCGGTCGGCGTGGGCGTGGGCCAGCTGCGCCGTGACGAGAGCACCCCAGTCACCACCGTGGGCGCAGAAGCGGTCGACGCCGACGACGTCGGTCATCAGCGAGACCCAGAGCTCGGCGACCCGGGCGACGTCGACGCCCGCCGTGCGCAACGGCGTCGAGAACCCGAAGCCGGGCAGCGACGGCACGTACACGTCGAAGGCGTCGGCCGGGTCGCCTCCGTGGTCCTCCGGTCGGCTGAGCGGCCCGATCACGTCGCGGAAGTCCCAGAAGGTCCAGGGCCACCCGTGGGTGAGGACGAGGGGCGGTGCGTCGGGGCGGGCCGCCGGCGCGTGGAGCCAGTGGACGGGCACGCCGTCGATCACGGCTCGGTGGTGCTGCCACCGGCGCATCCGCTCCGCTTCGATCGACCAGTCCCACCCGTCGGCCCAGTACTCCACCATCTCGCGCAACCACGAGCCGGGGACGCCGTAGCGCCAGGAGTCCTCGCCGATGACCTGCGGCCAGCGGGCGCGGACGAGGCGGTCGCGGAGGTCGGCCAGGACCTCAGCCGGGAGATCGGGCTCGAACGTCTGGGGCTCCACACCGTCGACGTTAGGGGTGATGGGCTCCGCTCAGCCGGGGAGGAGGTCTGCGGGCAGCGGTCCGGGCCCGTGGACGCTCCGCTCGGTCGGCGACCAGACGGTCACCTCGTCGCCGATGACCCGGATCTCCTCGCCGTCGTGGAGCAGCGCGGTGTCCCCGTTCACGCCGACCACGGTGTGCTCGCGCCCGACGGCGAGCCGCATCGTGGCGACGAGTGCCGCGGGGATCTCGTCGAAGTGCGGGACCACGTGCACGCCGGGCCACAGGCCGAAGCCGGCGCGAGGGCGGATGCCGCCCAGGAACCGCTCGCCCTGGATCATCGCCCCGGCGCTGCACCCGACGAGCAGCCCGCCGCGGGCGGTCACGTCGGCGATTGCCTCCCACACCGGCGTGGCCTCGAGCACGTCGGCCAGGTAGCCGGGCTTGCCGCCGGAGAGGTAGACGAGATCGGCGCTGGCGACCTCCGCCGCCAGCGTCGCGTCCTCGGCCGACGTGCGGTCCCAGACGCGCACCCCGTGCGCATCCGCGCCCAGCTCGGCGAAGTGGTG
>JBCBSZ010000093.1:0-23156 GCA_039818945.1 Actinomycetota bacterium | reverse complement strand
GTGCGAAAGCAGGGCATAGTGATCCGACGGCGCCGTATGGAAGGGCCGTCGCAAACGGATAAAAGGTACCCCGGGGATAACAGGCTCATCTTCCCCAAGAGTCCATATCGACGGGAAGGTTTGGCACCTCGATGTCGGCTCATCGCATCCTGGGGCTGAAGCAGGTCCCAAGGGTTGGGCTGTTCGCCCATTAAAGCGGTACGCGAGCTGGGTTTAGAACGTCGTGAGACAGTTCGGTCCCTATCCTCTGTCACCGTAGGAAATCTGAGAAAGGCTGTCCCTAGTACGAGAGGACCGGGACGGACGCAGCTCTCGTGTGCCAGTTGTTCCGCCAGGAGCATGGCTGGTTTGCGACCTGCGGAAGGGATAAGCGCTGAAAGCATCTAAGCGCGAAGCCTGTTTCGAGATGAGATTTCCCACTGGGTTAACCAGGTAAGGCCCGTGGCCAGACGACCACGTTGATAGGCCGGAGGTGTACGTGTGGTAACGCATTCAGCCGACCGGTACTAATCGGCCGAGGGCTTGGTCTCGACCTTGCTCGTGCTCGCTGTGGAGTGCTCGTGGCAACGCGCCGCGCACAACTGATTTTCGGTGGTGATAGCGGCGGGGTCACACCCGTTCCCATTCCGAACACGGAAGTTAAGCTCGCCAGCGCCGATGGTACTTGGGGGTAGACCCCCTGGGAGAGTAGGACGCCGCCGGAATTTCTCTGATCGAAGGGGCTCGCACCAGCGGGCCCCTTCGGCGCGTCCGGGCTCGGACGGGCACCGCTAGGCTCTCCGCGTGCCCGAGAACTCGAACTCCCGCCGCGCGCGCCCGAGTGGCGCCGGCAACGGCCCCGATCGGGGCGGCCGTCGCGACGGCGCAGGTCGCGGACGAGGATCGGGAAGCGCCGCCGGTGGTCGCTCGTCGAAGCGTGGTCCGGGCGGCGGATGGGATGGCTCGCGGTCGTCGGGACGCGGTAGCGGACGGGATGGCTCGCGGTCGTCGGGACGCGGTGGCGGACGGGATGGCTCGCGGTCGTCGGGACGCGGCAGCGGAGGACGCGACAGCTCGCGGTCGGGGAGCGGGTGGAGCGGCGGCGATGGTCGGCGCGGTTCCCGGCCGACCGGAACGTCTCGCGGTCCGGCACGTCGTCCCGGTGGTCCTCGCCGTGACGACCGCCGCGACGGACCGCCGGAACGGCGGGACTGGGGGTCGGTCGCTCGGAAGGGATCACGGATCGTCAAGGACGGTGAGGGTCCGTCGGGCCCGCCCCGCAGCCGTCGCGACGAGGCATCGATGCCGTCGGCCGCCGACGGTGAGCGGTGGATCGACCACGGCCGCTCCGACGGCCGCTCCACGCCGCCCCGGAAGCGCCCGCCGAAGCGGTCCGGGTCCTCGGCGATGCCGAAGATCGAGCTCAGCGGCGTCGAGGGCCTGTCGACCTCGCAGAAGCGGAAGGTCTCGACCCGTCTCGGCGACGCGGCTGCGGACTTCGCAGAGGAGCGGTGGGAGGAGGCGCGGAGAGCGGTGGCGCCCCTCGCGGAGCGTCATCCGGGCATCGCCGAGGTGCGCGAGCTCCACGGCCTCGCCCTGTACCGCCTCGGCCGATGGGAGGACGCCATCGGTGAGCTGGAGGCGTTCGGCGACCTCGCCCGCTCTGCCGACCAGTACCCCGTCCTGGCCGACTGCCATCGTGCGCTGGGTCGGCACGAGCGGGTCGACGAGCTCTGGGACGAGCTCCGCGACTGGTCGCCCGGCGGCGACGTGGTGACCGAGGGCCGCATCGTGACCGCTGGATCGCTCGCCGACCGGGGCGACCTGCGCGGCGCGCTCCGGCTGCTCGAGAGGGGACCGGTCCG
Source organism: Actinomycetota bacterium (assembly GCA_039818945.1). Lineage (GTDB taxonomy): Bacteria > Actinomycetota > Acidimicrobiia > Acidimicrobiales > Poriferisodalaceae > JBCBSZ01. Next base: position 21,312 of record JBCBSZ010000093.1, on the reverse strand, counting down.
CCCGAAGCGGGTGAAGCCGTCGACGCTGCGGCTCTGGTACGCGATCGCCGACCTCTACGAGCGCAGCGGCGAGCTCACCCAGGCCCGCGACGGCTTCCGGCGGATCGCTGCCGTCGAAGCCGACTTCGGCGACGTCGCCGAGCGGCTCGACGCGTTGAGCTGACCGTCGGGGCGGACTCGCTGCCACACCCCCGGCATAGGTTCGGTGCCGCCTCCCCCGGCGGCTCCTGTGCTCTCACAGGAGGAGCGAACCCATGTCCCTGGTCGTGCTGCGCGGCGTCGTGCGAGACGCCGGCACCCTCATCGAGCTCGCCGACGGACGCACGCTGCGAACGGTCGATCTGCTGACCGACGACGGCCCGATCAACCTGGTGTGGGAGGCGGCGGAGGCGCCCGGCGACGTCGACGACGGCGAGGACGTCGTGGCCGTCGGCGGCCTTCGGCGCCGGTTCTTCCGCACCGGTGGACGCACGGTCGGCGTGACCGAGGTCGTGCTCCGTCGATCGGTGCGCGCCCGCCGACGAGCGGTGGTCGAGCGCGCGCTCGAGGCCGTGTTCGCAGAGGAGGCCGCCGCGGTACGCTCCTGAGGTCTTGCCATCATCGATTCGAGCGAGGTCAACGTGGACATCGAGCAGCTGCTTGGCGACGAGAGCGATGCGCTCCTCAACTACACGGCCAAGGGGGTGAGCGCCGACCAGCTGTCCCTGCCCGGTCCCGACATCGTCGACCGCATCTACGGCACCAGCGACCGCAACCCCCAGGTGCTGCGCAACCTCCAGGCCATGTTCTCCTCCGGGCGCCTCGGCGGCAGCGGCTACCTCTCGATCCTGCCCGTCGACCAGGGCATCGAGCACACCGCCGGGGCCTCCTTCGGTCCGAACCCGATCTACTTCGACCCGGAGAACATCCTCCGGCTCGCCATCGAGGCGGGCTGCAACGCCGTGGCCACCACCTTCGGTGGGTTGCGAGTGCTGTCGCGGGGGTACGCCCACAAGATCCCGTTCATCGTGAAGATGAACCACAACGAGCTGATGACCTACCCGACGACGTACGACCAGATCATGTTCGGCTCGCCGCAGCAGGCCTTCGACCTCGGCGCCGCCGGTGTCGGCGCCACGATCTACTTCGGCTCGCCCGAGGCCGACCGTCAGATCCAGGAGGTCGCCGCAGCGTTCGAGGAGGCCCACGCGCTCGGGATGTTCACGGTGCTGTGGTGCTACACCCGCAACTCGTCGTTCAAGCACGACGGCACCGACTACCACGCCTCGGCCGATCTCACGGGCCAGGCCAACCACCTCGGCGTGACCATCGGGGCCGACATCATCAAGCAGAAGCTGCCCGAGAACAACGGCGGCTTCACCGCCATCGGCTTCGGCAAGACCCACCCGGCGATGTACGACGAGCTCACCACCGAGCACCTGATCGACCTGACCCGCTACCAGGTGCTCAACTGCTACTCCGGCCGCATCGGGCTCATCAACTCGGGCGGCGCGTCCAGCGGCGCGACCGATCTGGCGGAGGCGGTCAAGACCGCGGTGATCAACAAGCGGGCCGGCGGCACCGGCCTGATCTCCGGGCGCAAGGCGTTCCAGCGCCCCATGGGCGAGGGCATCGAGCTCCTCAACGCCATCCAGGACGTGTACCTGGACGAGGCCGTCACGATCGCCTGATCGGCCGAACCATCGAGCACGGCCCACGGGGGCGGCGGCAGCGCCGCCGCCCCCGTGCCGGCTGCTCCGGAGCCGCCACGGCGCGTCACGACGAGCATGCTCGTGCGGTCGCGATCGTGGACGGTACGGTGACATCTGCGTGGTCCGATGGTGTGGCCATGGAGGGGGAGGGGTTATGACCGACACGGCGCCGCGCGAGGTGCCACTGCAGGTGATCGACGACGTGGTGATCCGCTTCGCGGGTGACTCCGGCGACGGGATGCAGCTGACCGGCGATCGGTTCACCAGCGCCAGCGCGCTGTTCGGGAACGATCTGTCGACGTTGCCGGAGTTCCCGGCCGAGATCCGGGCGCCCGCCGGCACGCTCGCCGGGGTGTCGGCCTTCCAGGTGCGGATCTCCGATCACCGCATCACCTCGCCCGGCGACGCGCCGGACGTGCTCGTCGCGATGAACCCGGCCGCGCTCAAGTCGCAGCTGCCCCGCGTCCGGCGGGGCGGCACGGTCATCGTCAACGAGGACACCTTCACCGACCGGAACCTGACGAAGGCGGGCTACGAGTCGAACCCGCTCGAGGACGGGTCGATCGAGAACCGCAAGGTCATCCGAGTGCCCATGACCTCGCTGACGCGGGGCTCGGTGGAGTCGCTCGGCGTCAAGCCCCGCGACGCCGATCGGTCCAAGAACTTCTTCGCGCTCGGTTTGGTGTCGTGGCTGTACTCGCGACCGGTCGAGCCGACCCTGAACTGGATCTCCGACAAGTTCGCCGGCCGCGACCAGGTCATCGCCGCGAACACCGCCGCGTTCCGGGCCGGTCACGCCTTCGGCGAGACCGCGGAGCTCTTCGACCACCACTACGAGGTCCGCCCCGCCGAGCTGGAGGCCGGGACCTACACGCAGGTGACGGGCAACACCGCGTTGTCCTGGGGGTTCATCGCCGCCAGCCAGCAGGCCCAGCAGCCCCTGTTCCTCGGCAGCTACCCGATCACGCCGGCGTCCGACGTGCTCCACGAGCTGTCGCGTCACAAGAACTTCGGCGTGAGGACGTTCCAGGCCGAGGACGAGATCGCCGCCATCGGCGCCGCCCTCGGCGCGGCCTACGGCGGGCACCTCGCCGTGACCACCACCAGTGGCCCCGGTCTCGCGCTCAAGGCCGAGACCGTCGGGCTCGCGGTGAGCCTCGAGCTGCCGCTGGTGATCGTCAACATCCAGCGAGGCGGGCCGTCCACCGGTCTGCCCACCAAGCCCGAGCAGGCCGATCTGTTCCAGGCGGTCTACGGTCGACACGGTGAGTCGCCGATGCCGATCGTCGCCGCGAAGAGCCCGGCCGACTGCTTCTGGGCCGCCATCGAGGCATCGCGCATCGCGCTGACCTACACGACCCCGGTGCTGCTGCTCACCGACGGCTTCCTGGCCAACAGCTCCGAGCCGTGGCTCCTGCCGGACCTGTCGGAGCTCCCCGATCTCGTGGTCCCGTTCGCGACCGAGCCCAACGCGGTCGACGAGGAGGGCGAGCCGGTGTTCCATCCCTACGCCCGCGACCCCGAGACGCTCTCGCGGCCGCTGGCGCCGCCGGGCACGGCCGAGCTGATGCATCGCATCGGCGGGCTCGAGAAGGCCGACGGCACCGGCAACGTGTCGTACGACTCCGACAACCACGAGCACATGGTGCAGCTGCGGGCCGACAAGATCGCCGGTGTCGCGGCGAGCCTGCCCCCGACCGAGCTGGTCGGCGACACCGATCCTGACGTGGTGCTGGTCGGTTGGGGGTCCACGTGGGGTGCGATCGACGCCGCCGCGCACGTGCTGCGCGACCGCGACGTGTCCGTCGGCCACGTCCACCTGCGCCACCTGTCGCCGCTGCCGAGCGATCTCGGCCCGATCCTGCAGGCGGCCCGTCAGGTGATCGTGCCGGAGCTGAACTCGGGGCAGCTGGTGCAGATGCTGCGAGCCGAGTACCTCGTCGATGCGCAGGGCATCAACCAGGTGCGGGGTGAGCCGTTCACGGCGGCGTCGCTCGTCGACGGCGTGACGGAGTTGATGGGGCAGAGGGGAGTGGCCTGATGACCGACGTGCCGGTCACGACGAAGAAGGACTGGAGCTCGGACCAGGAGGTCCGCTGGTGCCCGGGTTGCGGTGACTACTCGATCCTCACCGCGGTCCAGATGCTGATGCCCGAGCTGGGTGTCGCCCGCGAGAACACCGTGTTCCTGTCGGGCATCGGCTGCGCTGCCCGCTTCCCGTACTACATGAACACCTACGGCTTCCACGGGATCCACGGTCGCGCGCCGGCGATCGCCACCGGCCTCGCCGTGGCCCGGCCCGACCTCGACGTGTGGGTCGTCGGGGGCGACGGCGACATGTTGTCGATCGGCGGCAACCACCTCATCCACGCGCTGCGCCGCAACGTCAACCTGACGATCCTGCTCTTCAACAACCAGATCTACGGCCTGACCAAGGGCCAGTTCTCGCCGACGAGCGAGCTGGGCAAGATCACCAAGTCGTCGCCGTTCGGCTCGATCGACGCCCCGTTCAACCCGCTGGCGCTGGCGCTCGGCGCCGAGGCGAGCTTCGTCGCCCGCACCCACGACATGGACCGGGCCCACATGATGGAGACCTTCCGGCGGGCCCACGCCCATCGGGGCGCGGCGATCGTCGAGATCTGGCAGAACTGCAACGTCTTCAACGACGCCGCGTTCTCCGACGTGACGGCCAAGGGCAACCGCGACGCGATGGTCATCAAGCTCGAGCACGGTCAGCCGATCCGCTTCGGTGCCGACGACGAGTTCGGCGTGGTCGTCGACCGCAACGGCGCGGAGATCGTGCCGGTCGCCGACGTCGGCGAGGAGGCGCTGGCCGTGCACGACGAGGCCGCCCCCGAGCCGTCGGTCGCGTTCGCGCTGGCCCGCCTGAGCCGAGGTCCGGACGGACCGACCCCGTTCGGCGTGTTCCGGGCCGTCGACCGGCCCGAGTACGCGGCGTCGGTGCAGGACCAGCTGGTCGAGGCCCAGTCGTCGCGGGGCCCTGGTGACCTCGCGGCGCTGCTGGCCTCCGGCGGGACCTGGGAGGTCAGCTGACCGCACGTCGCCGGTCCGCCGGCGGCTGAGCGTCACCTCACCCCATGGCCTGGATCCTCGATCTCGACGGTGTGGTCTGGCTGGACCGTCGCCCGCTCGAGGGCGCGGCCGAGGCGGTCGCGGAGCTGCGCTCCCTCGGTCATCGGGTCGTCTTCGCGACCAACTTCTCGCACGGCCCCCGTGCGGAGGTGGCCGACGCGCTCGCCGCCGCGGGCATCGATCCGGCCGACGACCTCTGCACCAGCGCCATGGCGGCGGGTCGGCTGATCGAGGCCGGTGAGCGCGTGCACGTGCTCGGCGGTCCGGGCATCGTCGAGGCGGTCGAGCAGGCGGGCGGCACGGTCGTCGGGCCCGGAGCGACCGCCGACGCCGTCATCGTGGGCTGGACCCGGGAGTTCGACTTCGATCGGCTCGACGCCGCGTTCCAGGCCGTGCACGCCGGCGCTCGGCTGATCGCCACCAACACCGACCGGACCTATCCGACCCCCGACGGGCCGATCCCCGGCGGGGGCTCGCTCGTCGCCGCCGTCGAGCGGGCGACGGGTGCGGCGGCGATCGTGGCCGGCAAGCCGCATCGACCGATGGCGGACCTCGTCGAGGAGCTCGTGTCGGCCGATCCGGGCGCCCCGCCCGACGGCTCGGTGCAGGGCGTGATGGTCGGCGACCGACCGGCGACCGACGGCCGCTTCGCCGTCACCATGGGTGTCCCGTTCGCGCTGGTGACCACCGGGGTGACGTCGGCGGCCGACGTCGGCGCGGACCCGCCGGTCGCCCTCGTCGGCGACGGGTTGGCGGCGATCGTCAGACGATGGGCTGGTCCGGATGCGGCGGCGGGAGGGCCGGGCGCGGGGTGACCAGATGACGCGTCGCGGCGCCGACGATCACGCCGAAGACGAACCCGCCGACGTGGGCCAGCCACGCGATGCCGTCGTCCGGTCCGATGAAGAACTGCGACACGAACCAGACGCCGAGCATCACCCACGCGGGCACCTTGGGGAACAGGACGATGAACCCCGCGAACAGGAACGTCCGCACCTTCGCCTGGGGGAACCAGACCAGGTAGGCACCCATGACGCCGGCCACCGCACCCGAGGCGCCGATGAGCGGCACGGTCGAGTCGAGCTGCATCAGGGCGTGCGCTGCGGTCGCCACCGCACCGGAGGCCAGGTAGAAGAGCAGGTAGCGGACGTGGCCGAGGTGGTCCTCGATGTTGTTCCCGAAGATCCAGAGGAACAGCATGTTGCCGCCGAGGTGGAGCAGGCTGCCGTGCAGGAACATCGAGATGACGACGGCGAGCCAGACGTTCTTGTCCGGGAAGAACTGCTCGCCCGGCGACGTCTCCTGCCCGCAGGCCTCGTCGACGCCGCGGTTGAGGGTCAGCAGCGTCTCGTCGATGCTGAGCGGCTCGCCGCTGCTCAACTCGCACGGGATGGCGGCGTACTCGTAGGTGAAGCGGATGTCCTCCTGGGTGTTGTTCTGCGGCTGCACGACGAAGAACACCAGGACCGAGGCGGCGATCAGCAGGATCGTCACCACCGGCATGCGATGAGTCGGGTTCTCATCACTGATCGGGATCACGGGGCAGACCGTACCGGGATGACGTCATGAGCCAGCGTCGCCGGCTCGATGCCGAGCTGGTGCGTCGCGGCCTGGTCCCGAGCCGCGCCCGGGCGAAGGAGCTGATCGAGGGTGACCTCGTCACCGTCGGCGGCGCGGTCGCGGCCAAACCGGGGCGGATGGTCGCCGCCGGCGAGGCGATCGAGCTGCTGGCCCCGCCTCCTCGTTTCGTGGGCCGCGGCGGCGAGAAGCTCGAGGCCGCGCTCGAGCGGTTCGGGATCGACGTGACCGGCCGACGTGCCCTCGACGTCGGCTCGTCGACCGGCGGGTTCACCGACTGCCTGGTGCAGCGGGGTGCAGCCGAGGTCGTCGCCGTCGACGTCGGCCGAGGGCAGCTCCACGAGCGACTCCGGGCCGACGCCCGGGTCATCGTGCACGAACGCACCGATGCCCGCTCCGTCGATCTCGCCCTGCTGGGCGGGCAGCCCGTGGCGATCGTCGTCGCCGACGTGTCGTTCATCTCGCTGCGAGCCCTGCTCCCGGTGATGCACGCCGTGTCCGCCGAGTCCGCCGAGTGGGTCCTCCTCGTGAAGCCCCAGTTCGAGGCCGGGCGGAGGGAGGCCAGTCAGGGGCGAGGGGTGATCCGGGATCCCGAGGTGTGGCGGCGGGTGCTCCGGGAGGTGGGAGATGCACTCGTGACACTGGGAGTCGGCATCATGGGGGTGATGCCATCGCCGATCCGAGGTGCCGAAGGGAACGTCGAGTTCCTGGTCCACGGTCGCCTCGGCGCGCCCGATGACCCCGATGCCCGCCGCGACGCGGTCGACTCCGCCGTCGCCCAGGTCGTGTCGGAGGGGGAGACCGCATGAGCGCCGTGGCGCTGGTCCTGCACCCGGGACGACCCGAGGCAGCCGTGCTCGCCGACGAGGTGACGGTCGTCCTGGAGTCCGGCGGTCACGAGGTCCGCTTCACCGAGACCGACGCAGCGCGGTGCTCCCGGCCCGACCTCGGCCGACCCGAGCCCGCGCTCGTCGACGGGCTCGACCTGGCCGTGAGCCTCGGCGGCGACGGCACGATGCTGTGGACCGTCGAGCTGGTCGCCCCGGCCGGCGTGCCGGTCCTGGGGGTGAACCTGGGCTCGCTGGGCTACCTGACCGAGGTCGAGCCCCACGGCGCGCTCGCGGCCATCAAGCGCTGCCTGCTGGGCGAGGGGGAGATCGAGGAGCGGCTCCTGCTCGCCGCCGAGGTCGTGCGGCCCGGCGCCGACCCCCGACCCCTGCGGCTCTCGATGAACGAGATCGTCGTCGAGAAGGCGCCGCTGGGGCAGATCGTCGGGCTCGCCGTGGCCTTCGACGGCCGCCCGTTCACGACCTACGCCGCCGACGGCCTCATCGTCGCGACGCCCACCGGATCGACCGCGTACTCGCTGTCGGCCCGGGGGCCGATCGTCGACCCCACACACCGGGCCCTGCTCATGACCCCCGTTGCCCCACACATGCTCTTCGATCGCTCGCTCGTGCTCTCACCCGACACGGTGATCGAGATCGAGGTCCTCGACCGCCGGGCGATCGTCGCCTCCGACGGCCACCTCGTCGAGGAGCTGACCCGAGGCGACGTCGTCCGATGCCGCGCCGCCGACGTGCCGGCCCGCATGGTGCGCCTCGGCGACCGCGACTTCCACGAGATCCTGAAGACCAAGTTCGGGCTCGAGGACCGTTGACGTGCTGACCGAGATGGTGGTGACGAACCTCGGGGTCATCGAGCGGTCCGAGCTGCTCCTCGGACCGGGCATGACCGCCCTCACCGGCGAGACCGGCGCGGGCAAGACACTGGTCGTGCAGGCCATCGGGCTGTTGACCGGCGGCCGCGCCGACCCGGTGGTCGTGGGTCCGCACGGCGACGAGGCCCGCGTCGACGGGCGGTTCGAGCTCGACGGGCAGGAGCTGGTCCTCAGCCGAGTGGTCGTGCGCGGCGGTCGGTCGCGCGCCTACATCGACGGTGCGCCGGCGACCGTGGCGCAGCTCGCCGAGGTGGGAGCGAAGGTCGTCGACCTCCACGGTCAGCACGCGCACCAGTCCTTGCTCTCGACGGCGAAGCAGCGCGCCGCCCTCGACCGGTTCGCCGGGGTGGACCTGACGGCGTTGCGCGCCGCCAACGACGAGGTGACGGCGCTCGAGCGCGAGCTCGAGGGCCTCGGCGGTGACGAGCGGGCGCGGACCCGGGAGGTCGAGCTGATCCGGTATCAGCTCGACGAGCTCGAGGCGGCCGGCCTCGACGACCCCGACGAGGAGGACGTCCTCGACCAGCGTGAGCGCATCCTCGCCGATGCCACCGCGCATCGCGAGGCCGGGGCGCGGGTGCTCGAACTGCTGGCCGATGACGACGGCGTCCGCGACACGATCGGTCGGGCGCTGGCCGAGCTGCAGGCCCGGGCCCCGTACGAGGAGCTGGCCGACCGCCTGGGAGGACTCGCGGCCGAGCTCGACGACGTCGTGACCGAGCTGCGGTCGGCGGCCGACGACATCACCGACGATCCCGAGTCGCTCGCTGCGCTCCGCGAGCGCCGTCAGCTGCTGCGCGAGCTGCGCCGCAAGTACGGCGAGACGCTCGGGGAGGTGCTCGAGTTCGCCGACCAGCAGGCGAAGCGCCTCGCCGAGCTGGAGGGATACGAAGCCCGTGCTGCCGAGCTCGGCGCCGAGCTCGACGCAGCGCGCGAGCGGCGGGCGGTCGAGGCGGCGTCGGTCGCCCGGCTGCGCAAGGCCGCAGCGGGACCGCTGGCCGATCGGGTCGAGGCCCGCTTCGCCGAGCTCGCCCTGCCCGGTGCCCGGCTGGACGTCGAGGTCGGCGGCGACGACCCCGGCGACCACGTCGAGCTGCGCTTCGAGGCGAACGGTGAGCCGCCACCCCAACCGCTCGCCAAGGTCGCCTCGGGCGGTGAGCTCGCCCGCGTCATGCTCGCCCTGCGCATGGTGCTGACCGCCGGGCCGCCGACGCTCGTCTTCGACGAGGTCGACGCCGGCATCGGTGGCGACGCAGCGCGCGCGGTCGGTGCAGCGCTGGCCCGCGTGGCCGACGAGCATCAGGTGATCGTCGTGACCCACCTGCCGCAGGTCGCCGCCAACGCCGACGCCCACGTGGTCATCTCGAAGGACCGCCGCTCGGGCCGGGTCGTCTCGACCGCCGCCACGGTCGATCGCTCCGACCGCGTCGCGGAGCTGGCCCGGATGCTCTCCGGCGGCGCCGAGTCCGACACGGCGCGGGCCCACGCCGCCGAGCTGCTCGCCGAGGCCGGAGCGCTGGCCCGGTGACCGGCACCAACACCTGGTGGCGCCGCCGGCGCAGCGACGGCGACCCCGACGCCCCGCCGGGCTCCACGGTCGGTCCGGCGCGAGCCGACCGGCGCACGAAGAACCTCATCCCCCGGCTCCAGCGCGGCGACATCGCCGTCATCGACCACGACGACCTCGACCGGGTGGCCGCCGAGGGACTGCTCGCCGCCGGCGTCGTCGCCGTGGTCAACGCGGCGCCGTCGATCACCGGCCGCTATCCGAACTACGGCCCGCTGCTGATCGTCGACGCCGGTGTGCCCCTCCTCGACGAGGTGGGCAGCGAGGTGCTCGACGACTTCGACGAGGGCGACGTCGCCGTCCTCGTGGGCGACGAGCTGCGCATCGGGGGACGGACCATCGCCTCCGGTCACCGCATCGACCGCGACGAGCTCATCGAGCGCATCGACGAGGCGAAGGCCACCGTCTCCGACGAGCTGGAGCGCTTCGCCGAGAACACGCTCGACTACCTCCGGCGCGAGTCGCACATCGTGACCGGTCCGGTCCGCACCGCCGACCTCGGCGTCGACCTCAGCGGCCGGCACGTCCTCATCGTCGTCCGCGGCCTCGACTACCGCGAGGACCTCGAGGCGTTGCGCCGGATCGGCTACCTCAACGAGCTCCGCCCGGTCACCATCGGCGTCGACGGCGGCGCCGATGCGCTGCTCGAGCTCGGCATCGACCCCGACATCATCGTCGGCGACTTCGACTCGGTCTCGAAGGACGCCCTGCGCTCCGGTGCGTCGCTGATCGTGCAGGCCTACCCCGGCGGTTCGGCACCCGGGGCCGCTCGCCTCGACCGCCTCGGCTTCGAGTACCGCCTCATCGAGGCGCCCGGCACGAGCGAAGACCTGGCGATGCAGCTGGCCTACGACAACGAGTGCGAGCTGATCGTCGCGGTCGGCACGCACACGTCGATGGCGGAGTTCCTCGACAAGGGCCGCGAGGGCATGGCCTCGACGTTCCTCACGCGCATGAAGGTCGGGTCGATCCTGGTCGACGCGAAGGGGGTGAGCCGGCTCTACCAGACCCAGGTCCGCAAGCGCGATCTGCTGCTGCTCGTGCTGGCCGCGCTCTTCACCGTCGTCGTCATCGGGGTGGTGTCCGAGCCGATCCGGCTGGTGCTGCGGACCCTCTGGCTGAGCCTGTGATCAACCTCCGGTATCACATCGTCTCCATCGTCGCGGTCTTCCTGGCGCTCGGCATCGGCATCGCCATGGGCACGTCCTTCATCGACGGGGTGATCGTCGAACGCCTCGAGAGCAGCCTGGAGGAGCTCGAGAACCAGCGCGACGAGGACGCGGAGGAGCTCGCCCGACTGAACGAGGCGCTCGCCCGCGACGAGGTCGACGACGACACCTTCGTCCTCGCCGCGACCGGTGCGGTGTTCTCGAAGCGTCTCGAGGACGTGCCGGTGATGATCATCACCGCAGACGGTGTCGACGACGACGCCGTCGCGTTCACACGGCGGGCGCTCGCGGCATCGGGGGCCACCTTCGGTGGAGTGGTGTCGGTGTCGAGCCGCCTCGACCTCGACGATCCGGAGACGCTGGTCGCCGTCGCCAACGTGCTCCGCATCGATGCCGATCCGGAGATCGTGCGCGACGAGCTCGCTCGCCGCCTCGGTCTGACGCTGCTCCCCGAGGCGCCCCAGCTCGTCGCGGGGAGCATCGGCTCCCGTCTCGGCGACGTGGCGGCGGCGGTGCTGGCCTCCCCCGAGTCGCCCGACCTCGATCAACCGGGCGACGTGCTCGGTCCCGACGACGACCTGTTCCCGGTCCTCGTCGCTGCCGGGCTGCTCGACTACGACCCGGCCGGTGTCGTGGCGCCCGATCTCAACCAGCTGCCGCGCCTCGGCACCCGCTTCCTGGTCGCGGGCGGACCCGACATCGATCCGGCCGCGGGCGGGGTGCTCCGGCTCGTGGTCCTGCAGCTGTTGCGGAGCGAGCCGCCGCCGGTGGTCGTCGCCTCGACCGTCGGGCCGACGGGCGACGCACCGTTCCTCGACTCGTTCCGAGGGGACGGCTCGTTCGCCGGCCTGGTCCCGACCGTCGACGGCCTCGGCACGATCGAGGGCGTGACCGCAGCGGTGCTCGCCCTCGATGGCATCGGCGAGCTCGGGCCGGCCGACTACGGCCGCCGCGAGGACGCGACCTCGCTGCTGCCGGTTCGGTGATGGGCCCGATCGTCGCGATCGTCCCGGCCTTCCGCGCCGCCGATCTGGTCGGCGCCACCGTCGGCTCGCTCCAGAGCACCGAGCGCCTCGATCGGATCGTGGTCGTCGACGACGGTTCCGACGACGGCACGGATGAGGTCGCGCGCACCGCCGGGGCGGAGGTGCTCGTGCTCGACCGCAACGTCGGCAAGGGCGCCGCGCTCGCCGCCGGGCTCGCGCACGCGCCCGAGGCCGGCACCTACCTCTTCGTCGACAGCGACCTCGGCGAGACCGCCGCCGGCGTCGTCGAGCTGCTCGACCACGTCGACGACGAGACCGTCGCCATCGGGGTGCCGGTCGCCGCGGCCGGTCGGGGCGGGTTCGGCATCGTGCGCGACCTGAGCGCCGCGGGCATCGAGTCCGGCACGGGGCTGCGCCTCGTCGCACCGCTGTCCGGTCAGCGAGCGGTGCCGGCGTCACTGGCGCACCGGTTCGAGCTCGCCCCTCGCTTCGCCGTCGAGACCGCCATGACGATCGACGCCGTCGGTCTGGGTGCCCGGATCGTCGAGGTGGCGATCGAGGTCGACCATCGCCACCACGGCCGTACGCTCCGCGGCGTCCGGCACCGTGCCGGTCAGGGGCTCGACGTGATCCGGGCACTGCTGCCCCGCATCGGCGTCCGCGGCGTCATCCGGTCGCTGGCGGCGGTGGCGAGCCGCCGGTTCCGGCGATGACCGCAGCCCTCGTCGGTCTGGCCGTCGGCGCCGCCATCGCCTCGCTCGTGCGTCCGGTCCTGGCCGCCGAGGTCGTCACGAGGACCAACTTCCGCGGCAACCCGATCGCCACGGCCGCCGGCGTGGTCGTGATCCTGACGGTGGTGGCGGTCGAAGCGGTCCTGGCCGTCGTCGGGACGGTGGTCGACGACGTCGATCTCCGGCTCGATCCCGGCGCCCGCCTCGGGGTGATCGTGGCGGTCGTGGGCATCGGCCTCTTCGGGCTGCTCGACGACCTGGTCGGCTCCCGGGCCACCCGCGGGTTCCGCGGTCACCTGCTCGCGCTGCTCCGCGGGCGACCGACCACGGGCTCGTGGAAGCTGATCGGCGGCGGTGCGGTCTCGCTGATCGCCGTGTCGCTCGCCGACGCCGACGTGCGCGACGACCCGGCGGCGTTGCTGCGGGGGGCGGTGGTCGTCGCGCTGGCCGCCAACCTCGGCAACCTCTTCGATCTGGCCCCGGCCCGGACCACCAAGGTCGCGACGGTGGCCATGGTGGGGCTGGCGGTCGGCGCCGGCTGGTCCGAGCTGGCCGCGCCGTGGTCGTCGGACCCGGCGGCGTCGTGGGGGCCGTTCGTCGTGCTGGGGGCTGCGTGGGCGTTGGTGCCCGGCGAGCTGGGGGAGCGGTGGATGCTCGGTGACACCGGCGCCAACACGATCGGTGCCGCCGCCGGACTGCTCGCCGTGCTCACCCTCGGCGCGACCGGCGAGCTCGTCGCGCTGGCGGTGGTCGTCGTGCTCAACCTGGCGAGCGAGCGGATCTCGTTCAGCCGGGTGATCGCGGCCACGCCGCCGCTGCGGTGGTTCGACGACCTCGGGCGACGGTAGGGATCGCCCTCTCCCGCCCTGGTTGCGCGCGATCCGCGGTCGTCGGATCGGCACCCGCGGGTTGCTACCGTGACCGGAACCAACCGAGGAGGCCGGTTTGGCGTCCAAGCACGTCTTCGTCACCGGAGGTGTGGCGAGCTCGTTGGGCAAGGGCCTGACAGCGTCGTCACTGGGTCGGCTGCTCGCCGCCCGAGGGTTGCGGGTCACGCTCCAGAAGCTCGACCCCTACATCAACGTCGACCCCGGGACGATGAACCCGTTCGAGCACGGCGAGGTGTTCGTCACCGACGACGGGGGTGAGACCGATCTCGACCTGGGTCACTACGAGCGCTTCGTCGGCCGTCCGCTGACCCAGGCGTCCAACGCCACCACCGGGTCGATCTACTCGGCCGTGTTGGCCGCCGAGCGGCGCGGCGAGTACCTGGGCAAGACGGTCCAGGTGATCCCGCACATCACCGACGAGATCAAGCGCCGGATCCGCCAGCTCGCGTCGTCCGACGTCGACGTCGTCATCACCGAGGTCGGCGGCACGGTGGGCGACATCGAGATCCTGCCGTTCCTCGAGGCCGTCCGGCAGTTCCGCAACGACGTCGGTCGCGACAACGTGTGCTTCGTCCACGTCAGCCTCGTCCCCTCGATCGGCCCGTCGCAGGAGCAGAAGACCAAGCCGACCCAGCACTCGGTCACCGAGCTGCGCAGTCGCGGCATCCAGCCCGACGCCATCGTCTGCCGCAGCGACCTGCCCCTCGACGCCGGACTGAAGAAGAAGATCTCGGACCTCTGCGACGTGCCGCTCGCCGGCGTCGTCAACGCCGCCGACGCCAACAACATCTACGAGCTGCCGCTCATCATCCACGACGAGGGCCTCGACGGGGTCGTGTGCGACCACCTCGGCTTCGACGCCGAACCCGACCTGAGTCACTGGCAGGCCCTGTGTCGCCAGATCGAAGCCGCCGACGAGCAGGTCCGCGTCGGCATCGTCGGCAAGTACGTCAGCCTGCCCGACGCCTACCTGTCGGTCGTCGAGTCGCTCAAGCACGGTGGCTGGCAGCACGGCGCCGCCGTCGACATCGAGTGGATCCAGGCCGAGGAGGTCGAGGGCCTGCTCGCGGCCGGTCGCCTGGCCGATCTCGACGCCATCGTGATCCCCGGCGGCTTCGGCGAGCGGGGCATCGAGGGCAAGGTCGCGGCGGCCGCCTACGCCAGGGAGCACGGCGTACCGTGCCTGGGGCTGTGCCTCGGCCTGCAGGTGATGTGCATCGACATCGCCCGCAACGTGCTCGGCCTCGTCGGCGCGAACAGCGCCGAGTTCGAGCGCGACACCCCGCACCCGGTCATCGACCTGATGGCGTCGCAGCGATCGGTGACCGACATGGGCGGCACCATGCGCCTCGGTGTCTACCCGGCCAAGCTGCGCGAGGGGTCCAAGGTGCGGGCCATCTACGGCGAGCCGCTGGTCTACGAGCGCCACCGCCACCGCTACGAGGTCAACAACGAGTACCGCTCCCGCTTCGAGGAGGCGGGCCTGATCGCCTCCGGCACCTCGCCCGACGACGCGCTCGTCGAGTTCGTCGAGCTCGAGGACCACCCGTTCTGGGTGGGAACGCAGGCCCATCCGGAGTTCAAGAGCCGCCCCGACGATCCGGCGCCGCTCTTCGCCGCCCTCATCGAGGCGGTCATCCGCCGTCGCCGGGGGTCCAACGGTTCGTCCGCAGCCGCCGGCGTGATCGCTGCCGAGACGAGCGCACCCCGTCACGAACCGGTGTCGTGAGCGAGGGGTTCCGGCACGTTGGCGACGAGTTGGTGCACCGGACCGTCATCTTCGACGTGGTGACCGGCACCTTCACCGATCCTGACGGCGCGACGTTCGAGCGGGCCATCGTCCGCCACCGGGGCGCGGTCGGTGTGGTGGCCGTCGTCGACGACGCCGTGGTGCTGGTGCGGCAGTACCGCGCACCGATCGACGGGCCCCTGCTCGAGCTGCCGGCCGGGATCCGCGACGTCGACGGTGAGGACCCGGGCCTCACGGCGATCCGCGAGCTGGCCGAGGAGACCGGCCTGCGCGCCGGTCGGGTCGAGCACCTCTCGACCTACTACACGGCCGCCGGCTTCACCGACGAGACCGTGCACCTCTACCAGGCCTTCGACCTGGTCCAGGAGGAGCGCGACGCCCACGGGCCGGAGGAGGCGTGGATGACCATCGAGCGCCTCCCCCTCGACGAGATCGACGAGGCGATCGCCTCCGGCCGCATCGTCGACGCCAAGACCATCATCGGCCTCCAGCTGGTGCGCCGGCCGTGAGCGCCGCCGACTCGGCCCGCGAGGCCCGCCACCTGGTGCAGCGCTTCTTCGGATCGCTGCGACCGGCGCGCCTGTCCGGCGCCGACGAGGCGTGGGCGCTCGATCGGCTGACGCCGGCGGAGCGGAACCTGTGGCTCCGCCAGGACCGGCGTGACCGGGCGCACTCGATCGCCGTCGCCCGGTTGACCATCGAGCTGCTCGGCGGCGAGGCCGACGACCGGGTCGTCGTCGCGGCGCTGTGCCACGACGTGGGCAAGGGCGTCGCCGGGGTGGGTGTCATCGGCCGGGTCATCGCCACGCTGCTCGATCCCATGGTCAGCGACGCCCGGGCCGAGCGGTGGTCGTGGCGATCCGATCTCCTCGGCCGCATCGGGATGTACCTGCGCTACCCCGGCCTCGGCGCGAACCTGCTGTCCGAGGGTGGTGCCGACCCGATGGTCGTCGCCTGGGCTCGCGAGCACCACCTCCCACCCGAGGATTGGACGATCGACCGCTCCACCGCCGAGGCTCTCCGTCTCGCCGATGACTCGGCGACGATGTTGGGGAGCTGACCGGGCCTCGCGGGTCGGTCCAGAACGGGAGGGCCGGCCGATGGGGTCGATCGATCTGAGCAACGACGAGCTGCTGTCGACCACGCGGTCGGTGCGCAAGCGACTGGACTTCGATCGACCGGTCGAGCCCGAGGTGATCCGGGAGTGCCTCGAGCTCGCGCTCCAGGCGCCGAGCGGGTCGAACAGCCAGGGCTGGCAGTTCGTCGTCGTCACCGACGCCGAGAAGCGGGCGGCGCTCGGCGACATGTACCGCCGGGCCTTCGACATCTACGAGACGATGGAGGGCAACGCCGGGAACGCCTACCAGGGCGACGACCCGACCCGGCTCGCCACGCAGGACCGGGTCATGACGAGCGCCCGGTACCTGGCCGACCACATGGGCGAGGCCCCGGTGCTCCTGATCCCGTGCATCACGCCCCGCACCGACCAGATGCCGGCGATGGCGCAGTCGGCGATCCTCGGCTCGATCCTGCCGGCGGCCTGGAGCTTCGCGCTGGCCGCCCGGGCGCGCGGGTTGGGCACGTCGTGGACGACGTTGCACCTGATGTTCGAGGAGGAGGCGGCCGAGTTGCTCGGCATCCCGTTCGCCGAGTTCATGCAGACCGCCCTGCTCCCCGTCGCCTACACGAAGGGCACCAACTTCAAGCCCGCCCACCGCGAGCCCCTGGACACCGTCCTGCACTGGGACAGCTGGTAGGGGGTTCAGACCGGGGGGAGGAAGCCCATCGCGGTCCTCGCCCGTGCGAGCGTCGGGGCTGCCACCGAGCGGGCCTTGTCGGCGCCGATGGCGAGCTGGCGGTCCAGCTCGGCCGGGTCGGCGACCAGCTCCTCGTAGCGCTCCCGTACCGGGGTGAGCAGCTCGACGACGGCGTCGGCGACGGCGCCCTTGAGGTCGCCGTAGCGGTCGAAGCGCTCGGCCTCGGCCTCGGGCGTGGAGCCGGTCGCTGCAGCGAGGATCTCCAGCAGGTTCGACACCCCGGGCTTCTCCGCCGAGTCGTACCGCACCTCGTTGTCGGAGTCGGTGACCGCCCGCTTGATCTTCTTGACCAGCGTCTTCTCGTCCTCGAAGATCCGGATGAGACCGGCGTCGGACTCCGACGACTTCGACATCTTGTTGGTCGGTTCCTGCAGGTCCATGACCCGGGCCCCGACCTTCGGGATGACGTGCTCGGGGATCACGAAGGTGTCGCCGTAGCGGGAGTTGAACCGCTGGGCGAGATCGCGGGTCAGCTCGACGTGCTGGCGCTGGTCGTCGCCGACCGGGACCCGATCGGTGTCGTGGAGCAGGATGTCGGCGGCCATGAGCGCCGGGTACGTGAAGAGGCCGACGGGGACGTGGTCGGTGGCGCCCTCGCCGAGGCGGGCCGCCTTGTCCTTGAACTGGGTCATGCGGCGCAGCTCGCCCATCCCCGCCGTGCACTCCAGCATCCAGGCCAGCTCGGAGTGCTCGTGGACGTGGGACTGGGCGAAGACCGTGCACACCTCCGGGTCGAGCCCGGCGGCGTAGAGGGACGCCGCAGCCCGACGGGTGCCCTCGCGCAGCTCCGCCGGATCGTGCGAGACGGTGATCGCGTGGAGGTCGACGATGCAGTAGGTGCAGTCGTCCTCGTGCTGGGCGAGCACCCAGTTCCGCACCGCGCCCAGGTAGTTGCCGAGGTGGATGTCACCGGTGGGTTGGATGCCCGAGAACACGACTGCCATGGGCCGAGCGTAGAGGCCCTCGGGCCCCGGATTGCCACCACTTCGCGAGAGCCGCGTCGTACGCTCGCGAGCCGTGCCGGTCGACGTCTCCACCGAGGTCTTCGAGGGTCCCCTCGACCTCCTGCTGCAGCTGATCCTGCAGGAGGAGGTCGACCTCTACGAGGTGTCGCTGGCCTCGATCGTCGATGCCTACCTGAGCACGATCGACCAGCTCATCGAGGCCGAGGACGGGCTCGATCTCGAGGTGGCGACCGAGTTCCTGCTCATCGCGGCGACCCTCGTCGAGCTGAAGACCCGTCGCCTCCTGCCCGACCCCGAGGGCGACGAGTTCGACGAGTCGATCTGGCTGTGGGAGGAGCGCGACCTGCTGCTCAGCCGCCTGATCGAGTGCAAGACCTTCAAGAACGTCGCCGAGCGGGTCGAGTCGCTGCTCCGGGCCGGCAGCCGCACGGTGCCCCGTCGCACCGGTCTCGACGAGCGCTTCCTCGCCATGACCCCCGACCTGCTCGGTGGGGTCGGCCCCGACGACCTGGCCCGCGCCTTCGTGCGCGCCACCCGGCCCCGCCCGGTGCCCGAGGTGTCGCTGCACCACGTCACGCCCATCACCGCCAGCGTGTCCGACGCCCTCGCCCGCATGGCACGCACCCTGCCCTACCTCGGCTCGGCCACCTTCCGGGAGCTCACGGTCGACACCGACGACCGGATCGAGATCGTCGTGCGGTTCCTCGCCGTGCTCGAGCTCTACAAGGAGGGCCTGGTCGACCTCGAGCAGGCGACCACCTTCGGCGAGCTGACGGTGCGGTGGATGGGCGGCGGGCACTCCGAGGTCGACGTCGATCTCGTGCTCGCCGGGGCCGATCGCTACGACGGATGAGCGACCTGCCGGGGGCCGAGGAGCTCCTCGACGACGGCGACGAGCTGCGCCGGGCCATCGAGGCGATCGTGCTGGTGTCCGACGAACCGGTGCCGACCGAGCTGCTGGCCCAGCTGCTCGAGGTGTCCGTGCCCCGCGTCGACGAGATCTGCGGCCAGCTCGCACTCGACTACGAGGCCTCGGGCCGGGGCTTCCAGCTCGCCCGGGTCGCTGGTGGCTACCGCTACCAGAGCCATCCCGACCAGGAGCAGTGGATCGAGCGCTACGTGCTCGAGGGCCGCTCGGCGAAGCTCTCGGCCGCCGGGCTCGAGACCCTCGCCATCGTCGCCTACAAGCAGCCGATCTCGCGGGCCCAGGTGTCGGCCATCCGCGGCGTGAACGTCGACGGCGTCATGCGGACGCTGCAGACGCGTGGGTACCTGGTCGAGGTCGGCCGCGATCCCGGCCCGGGTCAGGCGGTGCTCTACGGCACGAGCCAGCGGTTCCTCGAGGAGCTCGGCGTCGACTCCCTCGACGACCTGCCGCCGCTGGCCAGCTTCATGCCCGACGCCGAGACCGTCGAAACGCTCGAGCGCAGCCTGCAGGCGTCGGTCGACGTCGATCTCGAGGGTGAGGCGGGCGACGGCCCGACGCCGTGAGCTCGCTGCTCGACGATCCGGCTCCGGACGGCGAGCGGCTCCAGAAGGTGCTCGCCCGGGTGGGGTTCGGCAGCCGTCGGGTGTGCGAGGAGCTCATCGCCGAGGGGCGGGTGACCGTCGACGGCGAGGTGGCCGAGCTCGGTCGCCGGGTCGATCCCGAGACCGACCGCATCGAGGTCGACGGGGTGGCCATCGGCGTGCGGCCGGGTCTCGTCCACTACCTGCTGAACAAGCCGGCCGGCGTCATCACCACGGCCGACGATCCGCAGGGTCGCCCGATGGTCGTCGACCTCGTCCCCTCCGAGCCCCGGGTCTTCCCCGTGGGACGTCTCGATCTCGAGACCGAGGGGCTGCTGGTCCTCACCAACGACGGCGACCTCGCCCACCGGCTCACCCACCCGTCGTACGGGGTCGAGAAGGAGTACCTGGCGTGGGTGGAGGGCTCGCCGAAGCGGGCGGCGCTGCGCCGCTTGCGCGAGGGGGTCGAGCTCGACGACGGCGTCACCGCCCCGGCCAAGGTGGCGGCGGTGGAGCCCGACCTGCTGCGGATCACCGTGCACGAGGGTCGCAACCGCCTCATCCGTCGGATGACCGCGGCCGTCGGCCATCCGGTTCGGCGGTTGGTGCGCACCCGGATCGGGCCGCTGGTCGACCCGAAGCTGCCGCCCGGCGAGTGGCGGGAGCTGTCCTTCGACGAGGTGCACGATCTCGAGCGGGCCGCCGCCGGTCAGCCCCCGCGCCGATAGCATCGCCCGCCGTGCACGAACGGGCATCGGTGGTCGGTCTCGGCCTCATCGGCGGTTCCGTGGCGCTCGCGCTGCGACGGGCCGGCTGGTCGGTGAGCGGTGTCGACGTCGATCCCGACGTCGAGCGCATGGCCCTCGAACGAGAGGTCGTCGACTCGATCCGGCTCGATCCCGACGCCGATCTCGTCGTCGTCGCCACGCCCGTCTCCGCGGTCGCCGAGGTGGTCCGCGCGGTGCTGCGAGACACGACGGCGGTGGTGACCGACGTCGGCAGCGTGAAGAGCCCGATCGCCTCGGCCGTGCGCGACGCCCGCTTCGTGCCCGGTCACCCGATGGCGGGATCCGAGCAGGACGGGCTCCACGGCGCCGACCCCGATCTCTTCTCCGGTGCGGTCTGGGTCCTGACCCCGTCGGAGGACACCTCGGACCGCTCGCTGGCCGTCGTCTCCGAGTTCGTGGCCGATCTCGACGCCGAGCCGGTGACCCTCCACGCCGACGTCCACGACGCCGTCGTCGCCGTGGTGTCGCACGTCCCGCACCTGACCTCGGTGACGCTGATGGGCCTCGCCGCCGAGCGGGCGGTCGAGCACAGCGTGCTGCTCCGTCTCGCCGCCGGCGGCTTCCGCGACATGACGCGGATCTCCGCCGGTCGGCCGTCGATCTGGCCCGACATCTGCGCCGACAACCAGGCGGCGATCATCGACGTGCTCGACGAGCTCCTCCTGCGGCTGGTCGAGATGCGGGCCCTGGTCGCCGACGGCGATCGCGACCGGCTGCTCGACCGTCTCGAGGTGGCGAGGGAGGCCCGGGTCAACCTGCCGATGGGCGCCCGCGACGTGGCCGATCTCGTGGAGATGCGGGTGCCGATCCCCGACCGTCCCGGCGAACTGGCGCACATCACGCGACTCGCCGCCGACCTGTCGGTCAACATCCACGACATCGAGCTCGCCCACTCGACCGAGGGTGCGCTCGGCGTGATGATCGTCGTCGTCAGCCGGGAGCCGGGCGAGCGGCTCGGGGCCGCGCTCGAGGAGCAGGGGTACCGCGCTCGACCGACGACCGTCTTCTGGGACTTCGGTGGCGTCGTCACGACGAGTCCGTTCGAAGCCTTCCGTCGT
>JBCBSZ010000092.1:0-24211 GCA_039818945.1 Actinomycetota bacterium | reverse complement strand
CGGCAACAGCTGGACCGGCAACAGCTGGACCGGCAACAGCTGGACCGGCAACAGCTGGACCGGCAACAGCTGGACCGGCACCAGCTGGGTCTGATCCGCGAACGACGGGAGCGGTCGGTCTGCTACGTTTCGTGACCGGCCCGTCACCGGGTCGACTTCAGGTTGCTCGGGGAGACGTCGCTTGGTTCCGGCTGAGTCGTCTGCGGCACACGAGTCCGCTGCGCGCCACATCTTTCACGTGAAGGTGCTCGGTGGCGTCCTCGCGCTCTACGCCGTGGTCGCCACCGCCCTCGCGGACGGTGCCCTCGATCCGCTCGACGGCAGCGGCAGCATCGCGTGGATCGTCGCCATCGGGGTCGGGTTCTTCATCACCGATGCGACGATCTTCAGCCTGGAGGGCCGGCGCGAGGCCCACGGCGTCTCGGTGGTGGAGCTGCCGCTCACCATCGGCCTGGTGCTCGTGTCGCCCGTCGCGCTCCTGATCGCCCGGGTGCTGGGCTCCGGCCTCGCGCTGCTCGGACCACGCCACTCCCGAGGCATGAAGCTGGGCTTCAACGTCGCCCTCTTCGCGGCCGAGACGGCCACCGCGTCACTGCTCGTCCGCACGGTGCTGGGCACCACCGCACCGACGGGTGCGGCCGAGTGGACCGTGATCGTGAGCATCGTGCTCGTCGTCAACCAGCTCGCCGGGATGGTCACGGCGCTCGCGATCTCCCAGTTCGAGGACGATCACCTCAAGCGACTGGGCCCGATCCTGTTGATCCAGGCGGCCGCCAGCGTGACGGCGAGCGGACTCGGGGCGGGGATCACGGCCTTGGTGCTCGTGTCCCCGGCGCTGGGCATCTTCCCGCTCTTCGCCGTCGTGGGCGTCTTCGTGGCGCTGCGCGACAACACGAGTCAGCTGCAGCGCCTCGACGACCTGAAGAAGCTGTACGAGTTCACCGGCTCGGTGGGCAAGAACCTCCACCCCGATCTGCTCGTCGGCGAGGCGCTGGCGCGGGCGCGGCTGCTCCTGCGCGCCGAGCGGGCGCTACTCGTCATCTTGCAGTCCGATGGTTCGATCGAGCCGGCGGAGTTCATCGTGCGCGGCGACGGCCGCCTCAGCCGCACCCCGCTCACCGATCCCGGCCCGTGGAAGCGGCTCCTGCCCGACCACAAGGCCGAGGTGGTCGTGGCCGCCGAGGCCGACCCCGACACCGCCCGGTTCCTCGCCGCCGAGGGCATCGAATCGGCGGTCGTGGCCGAGCTCGATCTCGACGGTGACCTGTCCGGGGTGTTCCTCGTCGCCAACCGCCGCGTGGGCGCCGACACCTTCAGCGAGGACGAGGCCCAGCTGCTCGCCGCGTGCGTGACCCACGTCGCGGTGACGCTGCGCAACGGCCTGCTGGTCGGCCGGCTCTCCGAGCAGGCGGTGCACGACTCCCTGACCGGGCTGCCGAACCGGGTGCTGTTCGAGCGCGAGATCGCCGCCCTGCTCAACGACGCCGAGAACCGGCAGTTCGCCGTGCTCCTGATGGACCTCGACCGGTTCAAGGACGTCAACGACACGCTCGGCCACCAGACCGGCGACTCGGTGCTGCAGGAGGTCGCGGCGCGGATCCGCTCGGCGTTGCGACCCGACGACCTGGTGGCACGGATGGGGGGCGACGAGTTCGCCCTGCTGCTGCCCAAGACCGGCCGGATGGGCGCCGGCGCCGTGGCCGATCGGATCCTCGAGGCGCTGCACGCGCCGATCATCCACGAGGAGATGTCGATCGCGATCGGGGCGAGCATCGGCATCGCCACCGCACCTCACCAGGGCGCCGACGCCGGGACGCTCATGGCGCGTGCCGACGTCGCGATGTACGCCGCCAAGCGGGCCCATGTCGGGTGGCGGGTCTACGACCCGGCCGAGGACACCAACAGCCCGCGCCGACTCACGATGTCCCACGACCTGCGGCAGGCGATCTCCGATCGGGAGCTCGGCCTGGAGTTCCAGCCGATCGTCGCGGCGAGCGGCGGCACGGTCGCACGGGTCGAGGCCCTCGCCCGGTGGCATCACCCCAACTTCGGCAAGATCCCGACGACCGACGTCATCGACCTCACCGACGAGCTCGGGCTGCTCCGGCAGCTCACCTTCCACGTGCTCGACCTGTCGCTCAGCCAGGTCGCGCGGTGGAACGAGAGCGGCTGGGAGATCGGCGTCGCCGTCAACCTCTCGGCCCGCGACCTCGCCGATCCCGGCTTCCCGCTCGAGGTCTCCGACTCGCTGGCCCGCCACGGCGTCGATCCGTCACGGCTGCATCTCGAGCTGACCGAGTCGATGCTGCTCGCGGAACCCGAGATCACGATCCCCGCGCTCGAGACGCTCAGCCGACTCGGCGTGCGTCTCGCCGTCGACGACTTCGGCACCGGCTACTCGTCGCTGTCCTACCTCCGGCGGCTCCCGATCGACGAGCTCAAGATCGACCGCTCGTTCGTGGTCGATCTCACCGCCGACGAGCGGGGCGAGGTCGTGGTGCGTTCGATCGTCGACCTGGGGCACGCGCTCGGCCTCCAGGTCGTCGCCGAGGGGGTCGAGGACCACGCGGTCGGCGAGAAGCTCCGCGAGCTCGGCTGCGACCTGGTGCAGGGCTTCGCCTACTCGCGGCCGCTGGGCGCGGCCGCCTTCGAGCACTGGATGGATCTCACCCCATCGTCAGGAGTGGCTTGATCGATCCGCCCGATGCGGAGGACGCGAGCGCAGCGTTGATGTCCGCGAGCGGGTAGCGATCGATCAGTCGGTCGAACGGGAACCGGCCGGCCGCGTGGTGGGCGAGCAGCTCGGGGATGAACACCTGGGGCACGGCATCGCCCTCGATCACGCCGCGGACGGTTCGGCCGAACATGAGGTGGGACGCGTCGATCGTGACCGCCGGGTCGCCCACCCCGACGAGCGCCAACGTCCCCTTCGGCGCCAACGCCGAGGCCGCACCCGCGATGACGTCCGGCAGGCCGGTGGTGTCGAAGGCCGAGTCGGTGCCACGGCCGTCGGTCAACCCGAGGACGGCTGCCGGCACGTCGTCGGTCGCGGCGGCGTCGACCACGTCGGTCGCGCCGAGCTCGCGGGCGAGGTCGAGCCGCGCCGGGTGGAGGTCGACGGCGATGATCCGGCCACACGACGCGATCGCGCCCGCCATCACGGCGGCGAGCCCGACGGCGCCCACGCCGTAGACGACGAGGGACGATCCAGCGTCCGGGTCGAGGACGTTGAGCACCGCCCCGGCACCGGTCTGCAGACCGCACCCGAGCGGACCGCAGATCTCGAGCGGCGCGACGGCGTCGGGCGGGCGCTTCACGCACGACCGCGCCGATGCGATCGTGTGGGTCGCGAACGAGCTCTGCCCGAACCAGTGGCTGTGCACCGCCTCGCCGCCGGCGGCGAAGGCCGTGGTCCCGTCGGGGCGCCCGCCGCCCAGCAGGTTCAGCTCGTAGAAGCGGTCGCAGTACGCCGGGTCGCCCGATCGACAGTTCGCGCACGACCCGCACGAGTCGAACGACAGGATCACCTCGTCGCCGACCTGCAGGTCGCCGACGTCGGAGCCGACGGCCTCGATGACCCCGGCGCCCTCGTGCCCGGCCACCAGCGGCCGTTGCGCCGGGAACTCCGGTGCCAGCACGACGAAGTCCGTGTGGCAGAGCCCGGTCGCCACCAGCCGGACCAGCACCTCGCCGCGCTCCGGCTTCCCGACCTCGATCTGCTCGATGCCGAACCCTGCACCCGGCTCGCGCACCACCGCTGCGGTGACCTCCACGTCCCCTCCTCGTCGCCGTCCCGGTGAGGAGTCTGGCCGACCGGGTTCAGAGGCGTCGACGTGAGAGGCGCTGCTCGACCCGCTCGAGGAAGCCGCGCCGCTCGTCGTCGCTGCACGCGTCGACGCCGTACAGCGCGATCCAGCGGGTGCGGGCGAGCGGGTGGCACAGCACCCGCAACCCCCGTCCGATCAGCCGCTTCCCGGACTCGCCCTGGAGCGAGTTCTGCACCTTGGAGCTGCCGTGGGTGGTGACCACCACGAGGCGACGGATGTGCTTGAGCCGCCCGGCGATCCCGGTGAGGTCACCGGTGACGTCGTAGGCGACGCCCGTGCACCACACCCGGTCGAGCCATCCCCGCAGCATCGCCGGCTGCATGCCCCACCACGTGGGGTAGACGAACACGATCGCCTCGGCCCATCGGAGCCCCTCGATGTGGGGGTCGCAGTCCTGGTCGCGCGTCCCGTCGAGATGACCGCGCCACTCGTGCGCGGCCAGCTCGGGCCGGAAGTCCTCCGCGTAGAGGTCGATGAGGCGAACCTCGTGCCCGCCGGCCTCGAGGCCGCGCACGGCCGCGTCGCGGACGGCGGCGACGAGGCTCTCCTCGCACGGATGGCAGTAGACGACGAGCGCTCTCATCGCGCCGACCTCACCACGTCGCGAACCCCTCCTCGACGGAGCGGACGAACGCCCCGGTGGCCTCGTGGTCGACCTCGTCCGCACCGTAGAGCCCGTGCCAGGTGGTCCGGCAGGCGGGGTGACACATCATGCGGAGCGTCCGGTTGATCGTGCGACGACCCCCGTCGCCGGACAGCCGCACCACCCAGCGGGGCGATCCGTAGCTCGTGACGCCGGCGAGGCGTCGCACGTGACGCAGGTGGCTGTGGAGTCCCCCGCCGTCGTCGAGGCTGAACCCGACCCCGTGCACGAGGACGCGGTCGAACCACCCCTTGAGGATCGCTGGCGGCCCGAACCACCACGTCGGGTAGACGAAGACCATCGACCGCACGCGTCCGATCTCCTCGGCGTACCGCCGGGCGACCGCATCGGTCGGGGGGAACTCGTCGTGGTACTCACGGCGCTCGCCCGCCGACATGGCAGCCCGGAAGCCGTCTGCGTAGAGCCGTTGGACCACCACCTCGTGCCCGGCCCGGTCGAGGCCGGCGAGCGTGGCGTCGAGGAGCGCGGCGCTGAGGCTCTCCTCGCCGGGGTGGGCGTGGACGACGAGGGTCCGGCGCGGGGCGTCGGATCCTCGACTCGCTCCTCCACGGCGTCGCATCGCGGCGACACGGTAGTCGCCCCAGAATCTTGACCAAATCAGTCGTGTTTCCGCCGGCGGGTCGCTAACGTCGCCGTCATCGACAGCACAAGGAGAGCGTCATGACCCTTCGCCTCGGCGACGTCGCCCCCGACTTCACGGCGGAGTCCACCGCCGGCACGATCAACTTCCACGAGTACCTCGGCGACAGCTGGGGCGTGCTCTTCTCCCATCCGAAGGACTTCACGCCGGTGTGCACCACCGAGCTCGGCCGCGTCGCGGCGCTCAA
Source organism: Actinomycetota bacterium (assembly GCA_039818945.1). Classification (GTDB taxonomy): domain Bacteria; phylum Actinomycetota; class Acidimicrobiia; order Acidimicrobiales; family Poriferisodalaceae; genus JBCBSZ01. The sequence goes on along the minus strand of JBCBSZ010000092.1, from coordinate 18,893 downwards.
GTCCGAGTTCGACCGCCGCAACGTCAAGGTCGCCGGCCTCTCGGTCGACGGGCTCGCCGACCACGAGGCGTGGAGCGCCGACATCGAGGAGACCCAGGGCACGGCGCTCAACTTCCCGCTCCTCGCCGACCCCGATCGCACCGTGTCGGACCTCTACGACATGATCCACCCCAACGCGGACGACACGCTCACCGTCCGGTCGGTCTTCATCATCGGGCCGGACAAGAAGATCAAGCTGAGCCTCACCTACCCGGCGTCGACCGGTCGCAACTTCGACGAGATCCTCCGCACGATCGACTCGCTCCAGCTCACCGCCGAGCACCAGGTCGCGACGCCGGTCGACTGGCAGCACGGCGAGGACGTGATCATCGTGCCGGCCGTGAGCGACGAGGAGGCCGCCGAGCGCTTCCCGGCCGGGTTCACGGCCGTGAAGCCGTACCTGAGGTACACGAGCCAGCCCGCGTAGCCACCAGGCATCAGTGGTCACGCCCTCACGTCGGGTGGGGCCGCGAGCACGGGGTGCGGGGAGTCACCTACCCTTCACCTCGTGTTCACCTTGCCGTTGCCCGAGGCCGCCTCGGCGATCAGCGCGCAGGAGTCGGTGATCGAGGCCACGAGCTCGATCGACTGGTTCGTGGTCGTCACCGGCCTCTTCGGTGGACTCGCCATCTTCCTGTTCGGCATGGAGCGCATGACCGAGTCGCTCCGGGTCGTGGCCGGCAGCAGCGTGCGCCGGGCGCTGGCCCGGATGACGACCAACCGGTTCCTGGGGGCGGTCTCCGGCGCCGGCGTCACGGCGATCATCCAGTCGAGCTCGGTCACGACCGTGCTCGTCGTCGGGTTCATCACCTCCGGCGTCATGACGTTGCGCCAGGGCATCCCCGTGATCCTCGGCGCCAACGTCGGCACGACGATCACGGCGCAGATCGTCGCCTTCGAGGTCGAGCGCTACGCGCTGCTCATCGTCGCGCTGGGCTACGCGGCCGCGACGCTCACCCGCACCGAGCGGCGGTCCAACGAGGGCATGCTCGTCCTCGGCCTCGGCCTGATCTTCGTGGGCATGGGGATCATGGGCGAGTCGATGGAGCCCCTGCGCACCTACGAGCCGTTCATCGACCTGATGGCGGCGATGGAGAACCCGCTCCTCGCCGTCGCCGTCGGCATGCTCTTCACGGCGCTGGTCCAGTCGTCCTCGGCGACGACGAGCATCGTCATCGTGCTCGCCACCGAGGGGCTGATCGCTCCCGAGGCGGGCATCGCGCTGGTCCTCGGCGCCAACATCGGTACGTCGGTGACCGCGCAGCTCGCAGCCCTCGGCAAGCCCCCCGAGGCCGTGCGGGCCGCGGTCGTGCACACGCTGTTCAACCTGATCGGCGCGCTCGCGTGGCTCCCGTTCGTCGGTCTCCTCGCCAGCGCGGTCGAGGCCATCGGCGGCGGCCTCCCCCGTCAGATCGCCAACGCCCACACGCTGTTCAACGTGACCAACACGCTCGTCTTCCTGGCGTTCGTGCCGCAGCTCGAACGCCTCGTCGTCCGCCTGGTCCCCGACCGGCCCGACGGCGAGCGGATCCAGCTCCGCTACCTCCAGGAGTCGCTGCTCAAGACCCCCACGCTCGCGCTGGAGCAGGCTCGGGCGGAGCTGTTGCGCATGGCGAGCCGGGTCGAGCGGATGCTCGACGACGTGCTGCCCGCCATCCTCGACGGAACGGCCGAGGCGCTCGCTGCGGTCGAGGACCTCGACGACGAAGTCGACGACCTCCACGGCCAGATCGTGATGTACCTCGGGCGGGTCGGGCAGCGTTCGTTGAGCGTCGAGTCGACCGACGAGCTCATGGACCTCATCGAGGCGACGAACAACCTCGAGGCGATCGGTGACCTCATCGAGACGAACCTGGTCGCGCTCGGGAGGGACCGTCTGGCCAGCGGCTACGTGGTCGGCCCGGAGAGCCGAGGGATGATCGAGGCCTTCCACGCCCGCGTCGCCGAGGCGCTGCGGATGTCCATCGTCGCCCTGACCGAGACCGACGAGGCGCAGGCTCGGGTCGTCAGCAGGATGAAGCAGGAGATCAGCGACGAGGCGGACCGCATCGCCGAGCACCACCTCCGGCGACTCGCGGCCCCCGACGAGCACCGGGTCGAGCTGTACCGCTTCGAGACCGACGTCGTCGCGCAGCTGCGGCGCATCTACTACTTCTCGAAGCGCACGGCCCGGGCCGCGATCCCGACCCAGGCCCAGGCCTCGAGCTGACCGCGGCCAGCTCCGAGGCGCGGGGAATGGCGCATCCGGGGCGGGAGACCCTATCGCCGACCGGCGGAAGGTGAGCGAGATCGTACCGTGGGTACGATCCTGCGAGCCGAAGCCGTCCGCAAGCACTACCGAACCGGATCCGACGAGGTCATCGCCCTCCGCGACATCGATCTGACGGTCGGTTCGGGTGAGTTCGTCGCCGTCATGGGCCCGTCCGGATCGGGGAAGACGACGCTGCTCAACTGCCTCTCGGGCCTCGACGACATCGACGAGGGGCGCATCTGGTTCGACGGGGAGCACCTCCACGAGCTGTCCGACCTCCGGCGCACGCGCCAGCGGGCCTCGACGATGGGCTTCGTCTTCCAGGCGTTCAACCTCATACCGGTCTTCAGCGCTTCCGAGAACGTCGAGCTGCCCTTGTTGCTGTCCGGTCGCTCGACGAAGGTGGCGCGAGCACGAGCGATCGAGACGCTCGATCGCGTCGGGCTCGGCCCTCGCGTCGACCACCGCCCGATGGAGCTGTCCGGCGGCGAGCAACAGCGGGTCGCGATCGCCCGGGCACTGGCCAGCGAGCCCCGACTGGTGTGGGCGGACGAGCCGACGGGCGCGCTCGACTCGGAGACCGCCGGTTCGGTCATGAGCCTGCTGCGCGACCTGCACCGCGACGGCCTCACGTTGGTCCTCGTCACCCACGACCCCGAGATCGGCCGGTCGGCCCAGCGCCTCATCCGAATGCGCGACGGGGCCATCGTCGAGGACGTCGCCCTCGATCCCGACGCAGCGACGGCGTCCGGCGAGACCACCGCCCGATCCGGAGCCACGAGCTGAGGTGCCCCTGCTCGCGCTCTCCTCGACCTCCCTCGCCGCGATCGTCGTCGTGGCCCTCGTCAGCGCACCGTTCGTCGTGGGGCTGCTCATCCACCCGATCACGCGTCGCCTCGCGTTCCGGTACCCACGCCGCCGGGTCACCGAGACGCTGCTCGTCGTCGTCGGATCGCTGCTCGGCACCAGCATCATCACCGGGTCGCTCATCGTCGGCGACACCATCGATCGATCGATCCGCTCGATCGCCTACGAACAGCTCGGACCGATCGACGAGCTGATCGCGGTCTCGGGACTCGAAGAGGGGTCCGCGCTGGTCGCACGGCTCGACTCGCTCGACGTCGTGTCCGCCGTCGACGCCGACGGCGAACCGATCTTCGACGGGATCCTCACGATGACGGGGACCCCGGTCGCGGTCTCCGGCGTCCGGAGCCAGCCCCGAGCCCAGCTGCTCGAGGTCGACTTCGCCGCCGGCGCGGCGTTCGGCGACGACCCGGGGATCACGGGCCTCGACGGCACCACGCCCCGCCCTGGCGAGGCCGTGGTCACGACCGATCTCGCCACTCGCACCGACGTCGCCGTCGGCGACGTGATCACGGTCTACGCCTACGGGCAGCCGGCCCAGCTCGACGTCGTCGGCGTCCTCGAGCGAGACGGGGTCGCTGGCTTCTGGCCGATCGACAGCCGCCAGCAGGCATACAACCTCTTCGTGACCCCAGGAACGCTCGAGGCCGGTCTGCGGGGCGTCGAGCTGCCGCCGGAGGTCGAACCGCCGCAGACCTACGTGGCGCTCTCGAACGTCGGTGGGGTGGAGGACGGGGCGTTGCGCACCGACGACGCCCTCGCGGTGCTCGCCGACCTCGACCCGGCGCTCCCGGTCCAGCCGGTGAAGCGAGACGCCCTCGACGCCGCAGAGGAGGGAGCGGCCGCCCTCACCCAGCTGTACGTGACGATGGGGATGTTCGCCGTCGCGGCAGGCATCTTGCTGCTCGTCAACCTCTTCGTGATGCTCTCCGACGAGCGACGCTCCCAGCTCGGCATGCTCCGGGCGCTCGGCATGCGACGGGCCTCGCTCGTGACCGCCTTCGCGACGGAGGGATGGCTGTACGCCGTGGTGTCGTCCGCCCTCGGCGCCGTCGTCGGCATCCAGCTCGGTCGCGTGATCGCCTGGCGGGCGGACGACATCTTGACCACCGACGACGACATCTTCTCGCTCGATCTCACCTTCGCCTACGACCTCGAGACGGTCGCGCTCGGCTTCGCGATCGGACTGGCGATCTCGGTCGTGACGATCGTCCTGACGAGCATTCGCATCAGCCGGCTCAACGTGATCGCCGCGATCCGCGATCTCCCGGTGGTGACCGGCCGGTCCCGACGGGATCGGCGGCGGGTCGTGGCGGGCACCATCAGCACCGCGCTCGGCGTCCTCTGGACGGCGGCGGCGTTCGCCGGCGGTGAGCAGTACGGGATCGCCATGGGTCCGATGCTCGTCGTCGTGGCCCTCGGCGCCCTGGCGGCGGGCCGGGTGGGAGCGCGGACGGCCGTGACGAGCAGCTCGTTGGTCGTGCTCGCCTGGGGCACGGCCTTCCTCCCGCTGCTGGCCGCGCTCGACGTCGAGGGCGACATCCAGACCTTCCTGGTGCAGGGCCTCACGATGTGCGCCGCCGGTGTCGCGCTCCTGATGGTCCACCACAAGGCGCTCGGGGCGTGGCTCTCGGAGCGGTCCGGCGGCTCGCTGCCGGTGCGGGTCGGCCTGGCCTATCCCGTCGCCCGAGGGTTCCGGACGGCGATGTCGCTCGGGATGTTCGCGATCGTCGTGCTCACGATCGTCTACCTGTCGTTCATCTCGCTCATGTTCGGCAACCAGGCCAGCCGCATCACGGCGGACATCTCCGGCGGGTACGGGTTGGTGGTCACCTCCAACCCGAGCAGCCCCGTGACGGTCCACGAGCTGGCCGGGTTCGACGGCGTCGAGGCGGTCGCCCCGCTCGCCTACTCGTACGCAACGTTCGAGTTGGGCGACCGTGACGGCACCTGGCCGCTCACGGGGTTCGGTCCCGAGCTGGTCGAGGGTCCACCCCACCTGGTCGATCTCGGCGGCTACGAGACCGAAGCCGCGGCCTGGGCCGCTGTGGCTCACGATCCCGACCTGGTCATCGTCGACGAGTTCTTCCTGTCCTCCGGTGGGCCGGTCGAGGACGTGCCGTTCCCCGGCGACCAGCTCACGATCCGCGATCCGGCGTCCGCCTCCGAGCGGACCGTCACGGTGGCGGCGATCGCCACCCCCGACTTCATCGCCGCCGGCGCGTACTACGGCATCGACGGCTATCGCGACCTCTTCGGCGCCCGCACCGTGGCCTCGCGCTACTACGTCGCTGCGGACGATCTCGTCGCCGCAGCCGACGCGATCGGGGTCGCCCACGTCGCCAACGGCGCCGAGGCGCAGCCGGTACGAGTCACCGTCGACACCCTCCTCGCGCAGAACGAGGGCTTCTTCACGCTGATGCAGCAGTTCGTGGGGGTGGGGCTTCTCGTGGGCATCGCCGGGCTCGGGGTGGTCATGGTCCGATCGGTCCGCGAACGGCGGCGGGAGGTCGGGGTGCTCCGCGCCATCGGCCTCGAGCCGCAGCGTGTCACCGGGTCGTTCCTCTTCGAGGCGACGTTCATCGCGACCGAGGGGGTGCTCATCGGCGTCCTCGTCGCCTTCGTCGGGACCTACGGCCTCGTGCTCAACAACTCCGGCTTCATGGAGGGCTTCAGCTGGGCCGTCCCGTGGACCGACGTGCTCATCGTGAGCGCGCTGACGCTCACCGCTGCGGCGCTCACCGCCGCCGTGCCGTCGAGGCAGGCGGGCCGGATCCGTCCGGCGCAGGCGCTGAGGACGCTGGACTGACGGATGCGTCGGCGACGGTGGCTGCTGGTCGTCGGGGCGGCCATGGCGCTCACGGCAACGCTCGGCGAGCCGGCAGCGGGTGACGCCGAGGCCGCAGCAGCCCTCGATGCGGCGCTCGCCGCCTCGCTCGACGAGCACGGCGTCCGGGGCGCCAGCCTGGCGGTGGTGCAGGACTGGGAGCTGGTGCACGTCACAGCCGTCGGTGAGGCAGAGCCAGGCCGCCAGGTCGAGCCCGACACGCTGTTCCAGGCCGCCTCGCTGTCGAAGCCGGTCTCGGCGTCGGTGGCAGCGGCGGCAGCTCAGCGCGGGCTCGTCGACCTCGACGTCGACGTGACGACCATGCTGACCAGGTGGCGCCTCCCACCTCACGACGAGGGAGGCGACGTGACCTGCCGGCTGCTCTTCGCCCAGCGCGGTGGAGTCAACGTCGGCGGCTTCCCCGGCTATCGCCTGGACGAGCCGCTCGCCCGGTTCCCACGGCTGCTCGACGGCGTCGTCGGCAAGAACGAACCCATCCGGGTCACCGACGAGCCCGGCGACTACCGCTACTCGGGCGGCGGCTACCTGATCGCCCAGCTCGCCATCGAGGACACCACCGGCGCTCGATGGGCGACCCTGGCCACCGAGCTCGTGTTCCAGCAGCTCGGCATGGAGGAGTCCACCTTCGTGGTGCTCGGCGCACACCACCGGTCCGACGTCGCCGTCGGTCACCGCTCCGACGGTGCCGAGGTGGCTGGCGGCGGCTGGCACCGCTACCCCGAGATCGCCCCCGCCTCGTTGTGGACGACCGCGGAGGAGTATGCCCGCTTCACCCTCGACACGATGCGGTCGTACCAGCTCGACGACGGTGTGGTGCTCGGTCGCGACGCCGCCCGCTCGATGCTCGACCCCGAGCGAGCGATGGGGTTCTCCGTCATCGACCACCGCGACCGGGTCGAGTGGCGTCACCTCGGCGCCAACGAGGGCTACCGCAGCGGCGTCGTGGCCCATCCGCACCGGGGTGACGCGATCGTGCTGCTGTCCAACGGCGACGACGGCCTGGACGTGTTCGCCGACGTCGAGGACACCGCCATCGAGGTGCTGGGCTGGCCCGAACCGCCCTCGGGCGGCGGCTCGATGCCGTGGCCGACGGTGGTCCTCGCCGTGGGATCGATCGCGGTGACGTGCGCCGCGGTGCTCCGTCGGCGCCGCCGTGCCGCGAGCCGACGACGTGGGCTCACGACCGGACCACCAGGTTGACGCGAACGCCCCATCGGTTGTGGCCCGACGGCACTTCCGAGCCGCCCCACGGGATGGTTCGCTGACGACGAAGGGAGGATGCCGATGAGCCAACCGATGCGAGGCCCCATCGGGCCCGAGCGATCGGTGTCGTACGTCCCGGGAGGCGTACTCATCGCGCTCGGCGTGCTCGGCGCGATCGTCTGGATGGGGCTGGGGTTCCTCGAGCTGCACGACACCGTCGAGGGCTTCGAGCGCGTCCCCTACCCCGACGGCGGCACCGTGGTCATCGACGAGCCCGGCGGTCAGGTGATCTACGCAGAGGGGGGCGAGGAGGTCGTCGTCGGCGCGCGGCTCGTCGTGTTGGGGCCCGACGGCGCAGAGATCGCGACCGAGGTCTACGGCTCCTCCATCAGCTACTCGATCGCCGGTCACTCGGGCCGCGCTGTCGTGACCTTCGACGCCCCGGCGGCAGGCCAGTACCGCGTCGGCCCGGCCGGGTTGGTCGTCTCCTCCACCGCGACCGAGCTCGCCGTCGGTCCCTCGATCGGCGGGGACATGGCGACGATGGGGGTCGGCGCCGTGCTCATCGCCGTCGTCGGCGTCGGGCTCGGTGCCGTGCTCGTGTGGCGCGCGAAGCGTCGACGTCAGGCGCCGACCAACCCGTCGATCGTGTCGTGATCGTCGACGCAACGAGGAGGTCAGGGATGGGAACGGGACCCGGGGAGCATCGGATGAGCGTGCTCGTGTGCTTCGCGAGCCGACACGGCGCGACCGCCGGGATCGCCGATCGCATCGCTGAGACGATCGAAGCAGCGGGTCACGACGTGGAGTGCGTCCCGGTCGATCGGGTCGACGGGATCGAGGACTACGACGCCATCGTCGTCGGCGCTGCCGCCTACATGTTCCGTTGGCTGAAGGACGCCACCCGGTTCGTCCGGCGCCATCGCGCCGTCCTGGCCGATCGGCCGGTCTGGCTCTTCAGCAGCGGGCCGCTCGGCACCGAGCTGGTCGACGAGGACGGCAGGGACGTCTTCGAGGTGACGAGACCGAAGGAGTTCGATCGCCTCGAGGCCATGATCGGTCCCGTGGACACGCACATCTTCTTCGGCGCGTGGGACCCGGCGGCGCCCGCGGTGGGTGTGGGCGAGCGCGTGCTCCGGCTCCTGCCGGGAGCGCGGGGCGCGGTCCCCGCCGGCGACTTCCGGGACTGGCCGGCCATCGAGGCCTGGGCCGAGTCGATCGCCGCCTCCCTCGCCGAGTTGTCCGACTCGAACCGGTGACGGGTCAGATGCCGTCGAGGCACCCGACCACGTCGTCGGGGAGGCCGAAGCGCTCCGCCTCCACGAGGTCGTCGGTGCCCCAGGCCTGACCGGTCACGAAGTCCACGGGGAGACCGGTCCAACGTCCGGGCACCTCAGGGAAGGTGGTCTCGGGACCCTCCCCCACGAAGCTGATCCACTGGCCGGGCTCGAGGCCGGCCGTCCCGTAGGGGGCGACGGCGAGCACCCCGGAGCCGAGCTCCCGGCCATCGGCCAGGCGCTGTATCACGAGGAACCGGCCGGCGAGCCCCGGGTCGAGCTCGGACACCAACCGGACGTACCACCGGCGCACCTCGTCCGCGACGGGCGCCACGATCGCCGGATCGTCCGGGCCGACGAAGTAGCGCATCTCGTCGACGACGAAGCGATCGTCGACCCCCAGCTCCGACCGGATCAGGTCGAGCGGGGCCAACCGGGTCGTCGAGCCGGGCGACGGCACGGTCCACCCGTGAACGCATCCGGGCTGCGGCTCGCCCGGCTTCGCCGCCGACGAGGTCCCGACGGCCGTCGACGACGTCGGTGGGGAGGTGGTCACCGGCGGGGGTGCGGCCGTTGCGACGGCGGACGTACCCGGCGTCTCGATCGACGGCCCCGAGCTGGAGCCGTCGGCGATGGACCCCGGTTCGTCATCGATCCCGCAGGCTGCGGCGAGCAGCACGAGCGTGAGCCCGAGCAGGCCGAGGCGACCGGGCGGTGTCAGAGCACGGACCACAGCACGCCGACCACGACGCCACCGACGACGAGCCCGAGCCCGGCTCGGAAGACACGCTCGGGGTGCTTCGCCGGGGGATGCGCGCGATCGATCGTGCGGCGATCCGGAACGGATCGGCCGCTGAGGCCGGCGATCGCCGACCCGCCGAACACGTCACGATCACGCCCGAGACCGCCGTACATCATCAGCACCACGCCCAACAGGACCGACCCGACCACCACCGCAGCCGCCAACGCGTCCACCACCGGTCGCCTCCTCGCCGGGATCGACATCGAAGCTCACCTTCGACGCGGGTCCCTGCTCGAGATGCTCGCGACGCAGGCCCCGAGCCGGGAAGAGGAGGAGGTCCCGTCAGGCCCCGCCGGGACCGCTATCGCCCTCGTCGCCGACCATCGGCAGGTCGACCACGACCGTGGTGCCTTCGTCGGGCTCGCTCGTGATCACGATGCCCGCTCCCATGGCGTGGAGCAGTTGGCGGGTCAGCGCCAGGCCGACGCCGGTCCCCTCGACCCCGGAGCGCTCGGCGCCGAGGCGTTCGAAGGGCTCGAACACCGCGCCGATGCGGTCGGCCGGGATGCCCGGTCCGTCGTCGATCACGCTGACGCGCCAGCGGTCGGCCCGGTGCTCGCCGTCGACGATGACGTGACCGCCACGGTGGCCGTACTTGATCGCGTTCGTGATCAGGTTGACGATCACCTGGACCAGGCGGCGCTCGTCCACCGCCACCTGGACGACCTCGCCCGGATGGCGATGGTCGATCGTGACCTCGCGAGCCTCCGCCTGACCGCGACACATCTCGATCGCGGTCGCGATCGCACGATCGGGGTCGTGCTCGCCGAGCTCGAGACGGATCCCGCCGGCCTCGATCCGGCTGATGTCGAGCACGTCCTCCACCAGGGCGAGCAGATGGCGGCCGGCGCGGAGGATGTGGTCGACCGACTCCTGGTCGAGCGCGGCGCCGGCTTCGATCGCCAGGAGCTCGCCGAAGCCGAGGATCGCGTTGAGCGGTGTGCGCAGCTCGTGCGACATCCGCGAGAGGAAGTCGCTCTTCGCCCGGCTGGCGTCCTCGGCCTGGCGGTTCGCGCGCTGCAACTCCTCGACGAGCGCCGCCATGCGGGCCCGGTCGGCGACCCGGTCCGAGACGTCGCGGAGGAAGGCCGAGTACGCGACCTGGCCGTCGATCGGGCTCCGGGCGAGCGAGACCTCCACCGGGACGCTCCGACCGTCGATGCGCGTCGCCGCCCACTCGACACCTCGCAGCAGGACCCGGGGCTCCCCGCCCGACTGCAGCAGCCGGACCAGCTGCGGACGCCACTCCCCGTCGAGCAGGTCGACGAGCGGGCGACCGAGCAGGTCGCGGATCTCGGCGCCGAAGAGCTCGGTGGCGGCGACGTTGACCTGGCTGACGATGCCCTCGTCGTCGATGCCCACGACCGCATCCGGAGCCATCTGGAGGAGCGCGGTGGTCCGCGTCCGGCTGAGGGCGAGCTGATCGGTGACCGCGGCGTTCAGCCACGGCACGTTCGGCAGCCCAGCGAGCTCGACGTCCGACTCCCGGTCCACGATCAGTCCACCGGGTCGGGATCGACGGGTCCGGCCGTGGTCTCGAGCTCGTCCCGATCCTCCGCCGATGCGGGGTCCTCCGCGGTGAGGTCGACGTCCACACGGTGCTCGTCGTCCTCGCTGGCGTCGGGCTCGTGACCTTCACCGGTCAGGTCGAGCCCGGTCGTCAGATCGAGGGCGGCCGTCGGACGGGGCTCGGGCGGCAGCTCGGCGAGTCGGCGGGTCACGGCGTCGTGGAGGCCGGACTCCATCCGCTCTCGGCCCTGCTGCTCGGCGCGGCGCAGGTGCCGATCACCGGTGCGGCCGCTGGCGATGTTGCGCGACATGCCGGTCAGCACGGTGACGACGAGGCCGACCACGATGAAGATCGCGAGCCCGGCGTCCGAGGCGACGGGTTGCTCCGCAGCGCGAGCGAGGATGTCCACACCCGACCCGTCGACCGCGATGCGGCGCGGGTGAAGCAGCAGCTGCTTCGATGTCGGGGTGGCCCCGTCCATCGCCCCCCGAGCCGACATCCCGCCGTTCCACGTGATGGAGGTCATCCGTCGCGCCGGTGAGCTGGAGCGGGCCGGCCGGTCGATCCTCCACCTCGAGGTCGGCCAGCCGAGCACGCCGGCGCCGGCCGGGGCGCTCGCCGCGGCGACGGCTGCGATGCGACGCGACCCGCTCGGCTACACCGACGCGCTCGGCATCCCCGACCTGCGCGCCGGCATCGCCGGCCACTACGCGGCGACCTACGGTCACGACGTCGATCCCGCCCGGGTCATCGTCACCACCGGCGCATCCGGCGGCTTCACCCTGGCGTTCCTCGCCTGCTTCTCCCCCGGCGATCGGGTGCTCGTCGCGGCGCCGGGCTACCCCTGCTACCGCAACGTGTTGCTCGCGCTCGGTGTCGAGGTGGTCGAGGCGCTCGTCGGCCCCGAGACCCGCTTCCAACCGACACCCGAGCTGGTCGAGGCCCACCTCCCCCTCGACGGCCTGATCGTCGCCAGCCCCTCCAACCCGGCCGGGACGATGCTCGACGCCGACGAGCTCGGTCGCCTGGTCGCCTGGTGCGACGCCCAGGGCGTCCGGCTGGTGAGCGACGAGATCTACCACGGCCTCACCTACGGCACGTCGGTGGCGACCGCTGCGGCGCTCTCGGACGACGCGGTCGTGGTCAACAGCTTCTCGAAGTACTGGTCGATGACCGGTTGGCGCATCGGGTGGGTGCTCGCTCCCGCCGACCTCGTGCGCCCGATCGAGCGCTTGGGACAGAACCTCGTCATCAACGCACCGACCATCTCGCAGCACGCAGCGCTGGCCGCGCTCGACTGTGGCGACGAGTGCGAGCGCAACGTGGTGCGCTACGCCGCGAACCGCTCGGTGCTCCTCGACCGACTCCCCGCCATGGGGCTCGACCGCCTGGCGCCGGCCGACGGCGCCTTCTACGTCTACGCCGACGTCGGCGACCTCGGGGTCGCTGCGACCGAGCTGTGCCGCATCTGGCTCGACGAGCTCGGCGTGGCGACGACGCCGGGGATCGACTTCGACCCGAGCCGGGGCGAGCGCTTCGTGAGGTTCTCGTTCGCCGGTGCGACCGACGACATGCACGCGGCGTGCGATCTGCTCGCCGCGTGGATCGAGCGGCGCTGAGGCGGCAGGACGCGCAACGGGGCCGGGCCCGATGGCCCGACCCCGCCACTCTCGATGTCTCGACGACGAACCGACTCGCGGCGTCCATGACGCCGGTGCGGGTGGACCAACCCACAGAGCTCGTCATCCGGTGGTCCGAGTTGGAGTCGCCACCAGCCCGTCGTCGACTCGGTCGACGGCGAACGAGCGGCCACCCGCAGGTCAGCCGCTCAGCGCTCGGCCACCTCGAAAGTCCAGGTAACACTCTGCATCGGTGTGGACCACCTCCTTTCTTTCGTGCGATCAGTGTGGCACACGACCCGGGACCGCCGGACCCGCGATTCACCCCCGCGGAGCTGTGGGACACTGGAGATCGAGGCGCCCGACGGCGGCCAGGTCCCGACGAGGGAGGGTGGCGATGATCGATGCCTCCTCGGTGCTCGACGCGCTGCCGGTGCAGGTGGCGATCCTCGACCGGTCGGGCACGATCCTGCACATCAACGAGGCGTGGCGACGTCAGCTCGCCTCCGAGCGGAGCCGCGAGGCAGATCCGTCCGTCGACCTCGACGTGGGGGCGAACTACCTCGACGACCTGGACCCCACCGCCGAGCTGCTCGGCGACGCCGACTCGGGGCTGGCCAGCGCGATCCGCAGCGTCATCAGGGGGGTGCTCCCCTCGCACTCCGTCGACCACCCGCGGGTGGTCGGCGGCGAGCGACGCTGGTTCCGGTTGACGGCGGTGCCGATCGAGGGCGAGGCGGGACCGGGCGGCGCGGTGATCGTCCATCTCGACATCACCGAGCAACGCGCCGCCGAGCAGGAGAGCATCCGCTCCAACGAGCAGCTCGCCGCGGCCTACAACGACGTGGAGTCGTTCGCCGTCGGGATCGCCGCCGAACTGGCCGAGCCGCTGCGCACGGTCGGCCTGGCGCTCGGTGCGCTGCACCGCGACACCGAGCTCTCCGATCACCAGCTCGAGCTCCTCGACGATCTCGAGACGGCCGTCCTGCGGATCCAGCGCACGGTTCGCGGTGTGCACCGGATGGTCGAGAGCCAGTCCTCCGACCTCGTGGTCGAGATCGTCGACAGCGGCGCGCTCGTCGCCGACATCGTCGCCGGCCTCGAGACGTCGCTGGCGGAGCGCCGCGGCGAGGTCGACATCGCCGAGCTGCCGCTCGTCGTGGGGAGCCGCTACCTGCTCGAGCACCTCTTCCACCACCTCATCGAGAACGCGATCGAGCACGGAGCCCGCGGCTCCGACGGACCGCGCATCACGGTGTCCGCCCGCTCCGACGCGATCGCCCACCACTTCACCGTCGCCGACTCCGGCCCCGGGCTCGACCGCGAGCAGCGGCAGCTGGCGTTCCGGCCGCTCTGGCGGGGTGACCTCACCGACGACCGGCACAGCGGGATGGGGCTCACGCTCGCCCGCCACGCCGCCCTCCGCCACGGTGGAGAGATCTGGTTCGAGGACTCACCGGCTGGCGGTCTCGCCGTCGTGGTCCGCCTCCCGCGCCAGCTCGGCCGCACGCCCGAACGCTCCTCGGCTGCGGCGACCAAGGTCGTGCTGCCCTGACCGGCGTCGGTGGTGCGCGCGTCGCAGCGGTCGTGCCATCGTGACGCCATGACGACCCGACTCGACCTGGCCGGCTCCGAGGGCAACCTCGTCGCGCACCGCTGGGATCCCGACGGCGAGGTGAGCCGGATCGTCGTGCTGGTGCACGGCTACGCCGAGCACGGCCATCGCTATGCCCACGTGGCCCAGGCCCTCACCGCGGCGGGTGCGGTCGTGTACGCCCCGGACCACCTCGGGCACGGCCTCTCCGACGGCACGCGGGCGCTCATCGACGACTTCGAGCACGTCGTCGACGATCTCGCCAGCGTCGTGTCGCTCGCCGAGGCCGCTCACCCCGGGCGACCGGTGGTGATGATCGGACACTCGATGGGCGGGTTGCTCACCGGCCGGTTCGCCCAGCGCCACCGGGGCCGCCTCGCCGGCGCCGGCTTCCTCGGCGCCGTCATCGGCGACTGGGACTGGGCCCGCGAGGTCCTGGCGCTTCCCGAGCTGCCGCCGGCCGACAGCGATCCGTCGGGCATGTCCCGCGACCCGGAGGCCTGCCGGCAGTACGCCGAGGACCCGCTCGTCTACCACGGCACCTACCACCGCCGGCTGCTCGAGGCCGAGGTGGAGTGCCTCGACCGCTACGCCGCCGAGGTCGACCGGCTCGACCTCCCCGTGCTGTTCCTGCACGGCTCCGACGACCCCTTCGTGCCCTGGCAGACCTCGAAGGCGGCGGTCGAGGCGATGCCGTCGACCGACCAGGAGCTCCACGTCTACGAGGGGGCCCGCCACGAGCTCGTCAACGAGACGAACCGGGCCGAGGTGATCGAACGGATCGTGGCCTGGGTGGCGCGGGTGACGGCGGCGCCGAGCTCGTGATCTAGAGCTCGAGGACACCTCGGAGCACGCTCGCCCCGGAGTGACTGGCGTCGCCGTCGTCGGGCTCGGTGGAGATGTCGACGATCGGGAACGCCTCGGGGTCGAGATCGGCCGGCACCTCGTAGTCGCCGGCGCCGGTGTAGCGACCGAGCGAGCGGGGCTCGGTGACCCCCTCGTCGATGAGCCACAGCTCGAGGAACTCGCCCTCGCTCGGCTCGGCGACGGCATCGACCCGCAGCGTGTAGCCGTCGCCGTCGGCGATCAGCTCGGCGGCGCCGGCGGAGGCATCGCTCACGAGCGGCTCGAGGTCGACGGCGGCGACCGGCTCGTCGTCGGACGAGCCCGAGCCGAGCACGACGGCGAAGCCGACGGCCACGACGACGACCGCAGCGGCCACGGCGCCGAGCATCGGCAGTCGGCGGCGACGGGTGCTCAGGTCGATGACGGCAGCGCCACCACCCGAGGTCGATGGGGTCGCAGCGGCCTCATCATCGGCAGCGGCGGCGGCGATGCTCGCCCACAGATCGGCGGGCGGCTCGACGACGGGCGGTGCGTCGGCATCGAGCAGGCCGATGGCGCGGAGCAGCTCGTCGTCGCTCGCCGTCGGGTCGAGATCGTTTCGTTCAGACATCGGCCGTCTCCCGTCCAGCCAGGTGTCGGCGGAGCCGCCCGAGGGCCCGCCGAATGTCACTTTTTACGGTACCCAGCGGGACCTCGCATATCTCGGAGATCTCGACGTGGGTGAGGTCGGACCAGAACGCCAGCTCGACCGCCTTGCGGGCGCGGTCGGAGAGATCGCCCAGCGCCTCCTCGACCAGCATCCGGTCGGCGAGCGCGTCGACCCCCGGGCCCTCGGGCCGGAGCTCGACGACGCCGGCGACCTTCTCCTCCAGGGCACGGCTCCTCGCTGCGCTCCGGTGCGAGTCGAGGACCTTGTGCTTGGCGATACCCATCAGCCAGCCGATCAGGGTGCCCTTGGCCGGGTCGAACCGGTCGCGGCGACGCCAGGCGGTGAGGAACACCTCCTGGGTCACGTCGGCGGCCCGATCGGGGCCGACCGCCCTCGCGCAGAAGCTGTGGATCGAGGTCCCGTGGGTCCGGAAGGCGTGTTCGAGCGCGTCGGGGTCGTGGGCGAAATCGATCTCTGTCGACGTCGTATCGGTGTCACCCAACGCAGGAGCCTCGAGGATCGCGACCACCGTCATCGCTCCTCGCCCGGCACGGTCGCGAGAACAGCTGACCGCAGGACGAGCGCGCCATAGCAGGACAGGATGCTACTCCAGTCCGGCTGGCGGCAGATCTCGGCACGAGCGTTCACATCCCCTCTACGCCCGGCACCCGTAGCGCGGATGCACCGGCCGTGAACTTTCGCGAGCGCTCCTCGAACGACGGATCGGCTCGTACCCTGGGGCCCCGTCCGACCCCCCACTGGATCCCGGAGGACGCACATGGCGGAGCTCGACGGCGCGCGGTTCCTCATCGCCGGCGCGAGTGGCGGACTGGGCGCCCCGATCGCGAGCCGACTGGCCGCTGCGGGCGCCGAGCTCACCCTGGTCGCCCGCGACCGATCCCGCCTCGAGGCGATCCCCGTCGCCGGTCGCCGCCTGGCCCTCGACCTGCGCGATCCCGAGGCCTGCGCCGAGGCCACGGCAGCGGCGGCGAGCACCGGACCGCTCGCCGGAGTCGTGAACGCAGTCGGCGTCGTCGCCTTCGGCACGGTCGACGAGCTCGCCCCCGACGTGATGGAGGAGCTGTTCCTCACCAACACCTTCGTGCCGATCATGTTGTCCCGGGCGGCCCTGCCCCACTTCGGCGACGAGGGCGGCGTGATCGTCAACCTCGCCGGCATCGTCGCCGAGCAGAGCTTCCCCGGCATGGCCGCCTACGCCGCCTCGAAGGCCGCGGTCCGGGCCTTCGACGCCGGGCTGGCGGCGGAGGTCAGGCGGCGCCGCATCCGGATCGTGAACGCGAGGCCACCGCACACCGAGACCGGCCTCGCCGACCGGCCGATCGCCGGCCGAGCGCCGCGGTTCCCGACCGGGCTCGCCCCCGACGCCGTCGCCGACCGGATCGTCGCCGCGATCGTCGACGACGAGCGAGATCTGCCGAGCACCGCCTTCGGCGGCGCGGCATGAGCCGCGAGACCGTCCTCGTCCGGGTCTCCGGACCCGACCGCCCCGGCATCACCGCCGGACTGATGTCCGTGCTCGCCGGCGCCGACGCCACGGTCCAGGACGTCGAGCAGGTCGTCGTCAGGAAGCGCCTCACGCTCGCGCTCGTCGTCGAGGTGCCGGCGGGCCGCGACGTGCTCAAGGAGCTGTTGCTCTTCGGCTGGGAACAGGACGTCACCGTCGACTTCGAGGTCGTCGAGCCCGACCCGACCGACCGCCCACCGGCGAGCGTGGTCACCGTCGTGGCCCAGGAGCTCCGACCCCGCCACCTCGCGGCGATGGCGAGCGCGATCGCGGAGGCCGGTGGCAACATCGATCGGATCGTCCGGCTCTCCCGCTACCCCGTGGTCTCCTACGACCTCGAGGTGCTCGGCGGGGACCTGGCCGACATGCGGGCACGGCTGGTGGAGGCCGCGTCCGAGCTCCACATCGACGTCGCCGTCCAGCGAGCGGGCCTGCACCGCCGGGCGAAGCGGCTCGTCGTGCTCGATCTCGACTCCACCTTGATCCAGGACGAGGTCATCGATCTCCTCGCCGAGGAGTGCGACTGCCTCGCGGAGGTCTCCGACATCACCGCCCGCACCATGGCGGGCGAGCTCGACTTCGAGCAGTCGCTCCGGGCGCGGACCAAGCTGCTCGCCGGCCTGACCCAGGTGCAGGTCCAGTCCGTGCGCGAGCGCATCCGGCTCACGCCGGGAGCGCGCACGTTCGTCCGGACCCTGCACCGGCTCGGCTATCAGGTGGGTGTGATCAGCGGTGGCTTCACGCTCTTCACCGACCACGTCGCCGAGCTGCTCCAGCTCGACCACGCCCGCGCCAACGAGCTCGAGATCGTCGACGGGACGCTGACCGGAGAGCTCGTCGGCGCGGTGGTCGACCGCGGCGCCAAGGCCACCCTGCTGCGAGCCATCGCCGACGAGGAGGGCATCCCGCTCGAGCAGACCGTGGCCATCGGCGACGGCGCGAACGACATCGACATGCTCGCCACCGCGGGCCTCGGCATCGCCTTCAACGCCAAGCCCGTCGTGCGCGACGCCGCTGAGGTCTCCGTGTCGGTGCCCTACCTCGACGTCATCCTGTCGTTCCTGGGCGTCAGCCGGGACGAGGTCGAGGACGCCGACCGGTTCGACCCCGGCGCCCTGCCGGCGTCGGCGGGAGCACCGTCGGCCTGAGGCCGGCGTTCGGCTACTCGGCCGCCGGGCTCGTGACGCGCTGGCGGCACGCGCCCGACGACGAGCGCACCACGAGCTCGGGCGAGAAGAGCTGGACGTTGGGCGCGTGGTCGCCCGCCGTCAGCAGGTCGGTGACCGCGGCCGCCATCCGCTCGAAGGGCTGGCGGACCGTCGTGAGCGCCGGGTCGGTGAACTGCGTGATGGGCGTGCCGTCGTAGCCCACGACCGAGACGTCGTCGGGCACCGAACCGCCGCGATCGCGCACCGCCTTGATGGCGCCCAGCGCCATGAGATCGTTCGCGCAGGTGATGGCGGTCGCCCCGCGGGCGAGCAGCTGCTCGGCGCCGGCGTGGCCACCCTCGACGGTGAACGGGGTCTCGACGATCAGGTCGCGGTGGGCCGCACCGGTCGCCGCCTCCCACCCCTGGGCCTTCAGGTCCGATGACCGGTAGCGGCGCTGGCCGGGCAGACAGGCGATGCGCTCGTGCCCGAGCGACCGGAGGTGGGCCACGGCGAGATCGGTCGCCGCCCGCTCGTCGACGCAGACGGCGGGGAACATCGCGTCGCCGTCGACGCCGTTGACCAGCACGGTGGGCACCCCGGCCCGTCGGACCGGCTCGTAGAGCTCGAGGCTGGCGCCGGTCTCGGCGTATCGCCCGGAGACGACGACGAGTCCGGAGACCCCGATGCCGAGCAGGTGCTCGAGGTAGGCGGCCTC
>JBCBSZ010000091.1:0-25949 GCA_039818945.1 Actinomycetota bacterium | reverse complement strand
CCGGACCGAGCTTCAGGGTTTGACCTCGCGCATAGTCGCGACCGAACCCGGCTCAGTCGAGGAGAGGGCGGACCTGCTTCTCAAGCTCCAGCACTCTCTGAGCGCTGGCGAGGTCCAGTCCCGCTTCGGTCAGCTCCGAGATCCGCGCAAGCCGTTCGGTGTCAGGTTCCGGGGACTGCGCACTGGTGGCCGACCTCGCTGACGCCTCCTCTGAGGCCAACGAGAGGTGCAGGCTCGATCGGCCTGCGCCGACCCGAGTCTCCGCGAGCGAGTCCTCCCCGACGAGACCTCGAAGCTGATCGGCAGCGGACTCCAGCGAAGGTGAGGCGGAGATCAACGTTGCTAGCTGCTGTGAACCGATTCCCCCGCCTTTGGCCTCAGTCGCGAGCGCCGACGCCGTTCGAACCGCTGCAGCGAATCGATCCTCCTCGCCGTCGCTCTCCGCGAGGGCGTCCAGATCCTCGACGGGGACGGCCTCGACCTCTCGTGAGCTCAGCACGCTCATGGCTTAGTCAACCTCGTTAGGAGACGGTTCCACTGTACTGGCGAAGAAGACGCGACTCTCCTCGGCCCGCCCGAGACGCCGTCGAGCAGTCCGGACGTAGGAGGTCACCATCACCGCCTGGACACCTTCCTCAAGGTTGAAGGCCACGCCGTCGGTCACCGTCTCGGTTGGAGCGACCGAGACTGGCCGATTCACCTGGGGCTTGAAGATGTGCTCGCGGACTGCCGGGAGCAGGTGCCAGTGGATGCGCGGTGTGTCCTTCGCCGTGGCCGCGAGGACGGGGCCGGTTGCGTAGTGGCAGACGATCATCGACTGACCTGCACCCCAGAGTGGATCTGAGTACCTCAACGCTTCGGTTCCGTCGTTCGTCAGCGCTACTTGGACAACGAGTAGCCGGCCCGGGCCCGCGGACTTGAGACCTGCATCGAGAGTGATGGTCGCACGAGCACCTGACGTGCGGCGCCAGAAGAACCACCAAGCTGCGACAGCCGCGCCGACTCCGGCCAGTACGAGCGGCGTCAAGGCGGAGACAACCTCGGTCCACTTTGGGTCGCTTGTCGCTAGCACAGTCGAAGACTGAGCCTGATCAAGGCACACTGGGGTGTACGCGTAGTGTGCAGCCGCTTCACCGGATCACTCGACGTCGGTCTTGTCGATCAGTTCCGTGAGCTCAAGGCGGCCGCCGGCCCAGAGGTGCGGGCCGAGGCCGGCGAAGGGAATCTGTAGGTACAGCAGCTTGCCGGGTTCAAGGACGCCTCCTGTCTGAGCGAGCGCTGCTACTGGCTTCAGAAGCTCGACGATCGAGCTCGCTCCGGTGAGGAGACTGGACGCTTCCTCAGCGAGTTCCTCGCTCGCCGCCACTCCGAGACCGGGGTGCAGTGATCGGGCTCGTTCTAGGAGACGTCTCATGCCGGCGTTTCGGGTGAGTCGGCCGAGTGAGTTGAACTGCTCAACGCTCGCCACGGTCATCTCGAGATCGAAGCCAGGCTCGATGCCTTCGAATTCGGCCGGATCGGATGCGGTGCCGAGGACGATCCCGAGATCAGCGCTGTAGCCAAGGCCGGCTCCACCGCGGACCTGGACGTGGGCGAGGAACGCGACTTCGTCCGCGTCGTCGTCGACGATGGTGGACAGTCCAGCTCCGGCACCGAGCGCAGCGGGTCCGAACATTGGGACATCGCCTTTGAATCGGGCCCCTAGTCCGAGCCAGGTGTCGGGCGCTAGGTCATTGGGCGAGGAGGATTCGGGGATGGTCAGTTCGAGCACTTCGTAGTCGGCGGCGGTCAGCGGAAGGAAGAGGAAGAACAGTTGGCCGGGCTGGATCCGGTCTGGGTCGAAGACGGCTGGGTCTGCCGGGATGGAGGGCGCTGAGCGCAGGGCCGAGAAGGTAGCGCTGGGGCCGAACGGCGAGCCGCTGAGCGGCGCGTCAGTCTCGGTGGTGATCACTTCGAGTCTGGCGTCGAGTTCGGCGGCGAGCTCGATAGAGAGGAGGCCGACTACGGCGGGGTCGTAGGCGGCGAGCGCATCGCCGAGGTAGTCGTCGGTGATTCTGCTGAGCCACGTGCCCGGTTGCGCCTCCAGGATCACGAGGCGGCTGTGTCGGCTCCAGAACTGCTCGGCGTCGAGGCCGCTGCTGGTCAGTCCTGTGAAGCGGACGATGCCCTTCCAGAGTTCGTTGCCGCTCCGACCCCGCTCAGTTGCTGCTGCTGGGTCCGTCCGGGTTGGTGGGAGTCCGACAGCCTGCCGAAGGATCTCCTCTTCAAGTCTTGGCTCCGATGAACCTGCGGCCCCGGGTGCTCGTGCGCCCGGTTGCTGCCCAGGTCCTGGTGGCGTCGGCCGCTGAGGCCGCGCCGGTGCGCCAGGACTGGTGGCGGGCGATGTGGCCGCGCTCGCGGTGTCGAGTTCCCGTGCTTGGTTGAGCGCTGCGCCAGTTGTGCTCGGGTTGGAGGCGCGGCCTCCAGCTGCGAGGCCAGCGGCTTGGTTCAGGGCGGCCAGCGTGACGTCGTTGGCGAGGCCGTGGCTGGCGATCGAGGCGGCGAGCGTGTCAGCGCCAAGTGAGCGGGCGGCTTCGACGGTCAGGTTGGGACCGAACGGTTGAACGCTTCGAAGCACGTCCAGAGCGCCGGTCGTGGGGTCGGGCAGGCCTGGGGCCACCATCAGGTTGATGATGGGTGCAGCCAGCGCTCCGGTCTCCGGGGCAGTCGTGTTGTTCGGTGCGGTGGTCTGCTGGAGGTCGGCGATGTCGGAGGCAACGATCGGGATCGGCGAGTCCTGCCAGTTCCAGAACCGGGACAGGTCGAGTCGTTCGGCGCTGTTTGACCAGCCCAGCACGGCTTCGGCGAAGACGCCGTCAGACGGCAGCGCGACCCTCGTCTCCGTCTGAGTCTGGGCGGCGAGGTCCCCGACCAGGTTCAGATCGTTGAGGAACTCCCACGGCTCGGTCTCGCCGAGGGTGGCTAGATCGTCGATCGCTAGCTGGAACGCAAGCAGGTTGCCGTCGCGTGAGATGGGTCGAGGTATCACGACTTCATCGAGACGGCGGCCCTGGAAGCGGCCTTGGGCGAGCGCGGCGACCACGTCGTCGAGTGTCAGCTCGTCCAAGATCCCGAACGCGTAGTGGTCCTGGTTCGCCGCGAGGTGAGCGAGCACATCGTTGCTCAGCTCGGGCAACGGGCCCGCGCTGACCTCGAACAAGGTGAGCGACGACAAGTCGGCTCCTTCGCCGACCGGCACGTACCAGTTCCGCCTTGCCCCGTTCAACCACAGGGCGATTTCGATCCGTGCGTTGGTCGGAGCACCCGCCTGCGCCTCTAGCACCAAGCGGTCACCTGCTCGCAGCGGGGTCGGAGGCGAGAGCACGAACATGTCAGGACCGTCGGGGTTCACAACCACCTGCAACTCGATGCTGCGATCGTCCTGGCGTCGAAGCACCACCCTGCGCCCCGCTGCACCCCCGCGCCACTCCAGCGGCCACCAGATCCGACCGAACTGCGTCTCGTTCCTGAGGCGAAGCCCGTCGTCGGTCAGTTCCCCCTCGAGCGCTGCCGCAGCGCCTTGGCGCAACTGCAAGAACTCGCCAGCAAGAGAGCCTTCATCGTTCGGGTCCCCCCAGCTAGGCGGCGGTGCGGCATCCGTGACGACGACCGAGTCCGCACCTCGAAGCGCCTCCGCCACGTCAGCGCTCAGGGCTCGATCGGCCAGCCGGTACCGGAAGCGCTCGACCACAGCGGAGTCCGCGAGATCTGGAGCCTGGAACGGGAGGAACAGCACCGGTGTGACGTCATGAACGCAGGTGATGACATCGAAGAGCTGAACAACCTCGAAGTACTGCACCGTGAGCGCGTGCATGTGGTTGTAGTTGGTGATCGTGCGCGTGCTGAGACGCTCGCCACCAGACTCAGCCACCTCCGTGATCGCCGTCGCCCGACGCCCCCTGACCGACGTTGACAGCTGGCCAATCCGGTCCGAAGCGCGCTGACTCAGAGACGCAGCCACATCCCGACCACCGAACGTCCGCGTCGAGACCGTGGTCTCCTGCGAAGCGGACCCCTTGCCGCCTCCCCCGCCAAACAACCCGCCGAACCCCTTGCCGATGAATCCGAAGGCACCCCCCAACGAGAAGGAGCTGTCACTCGCCTCGGATGTCGTGCGGGTCCAGCCCGAGGTCGCCTCCCGCAACATCGCCTCGTCGACCTGATCGATCGCTCGGAGTCGGCTCAGCTCTGCCGACAAGGCCTCTGTCTGAGAAGTCTCCTCACTCGTCGACGCTGCTGCGGTCTCCCACCACTGCGACACCGCGATCCGTGTCGACTCGCCCGGTGCGAGAGCAACGCTGTTCAACAGCGAGCCCAGCGTCAGCCGACCCGCCACCCAGTCCGTGCGGACCGTCGCCACGAAGCCAACAGCAGGTGCTGCCTCGGGCCGGCGTCCTTCACCCACGCGAAGCCCGCCACGAGGAATCACAATCCCACCCGAGTCCGCCGCTGCTTGATCCACCTCCCCGGTGAGGTCGGCCGGAGCTCCAACGAAGGAGTGCAGCGCCACCACCCTGTACTCAGATCGCTGAAGGGCGTGCTCACCGAGGAGAGGTCTGAGGTAGTCGTCACCACCTCCGCCAGTGGAAGGGGACTCCGCAGCCGCGACGGCAAGCCGACGCGCAGCGACGAAGACGTCCCAAGTGGCCAGACTCGCAACACTGTCGAAGCCCTGACCACTCAACAACTCACCAGCCAGCGGTGAGATACCCGGCAGAATCTGCGGCCCGGCCGACAGAACTGCGCCGACCGGTTCAGTTCGGTGCTGCTCAACACCAAGCTGGTTCCGTGGCCAAACCTCCGGATCGTCGTCAACGCCCCCAACCGCAGCGAACGCCGACGCGACACGGAAGGCCAGAGCACCAGCAAGATCAGCAACCGAGACCACACCAACACCACCGAGTAGCTCGGCGAGCGCCGACGGCACAGAGTCCAGGCTGACCAATGGCAGAGCCAGCGTCTCTGACACCGTGGCGCGCGGCGCCCGTGGCCGAGCGACCTCGTTGAACGAGTCCACCGACCCCGCTCTCACGCGAACCCACCCAGCGCTACGTGCTCAACAGATGAGCCAAACATCCCCCACCACCCCTCGGCCTCTCCTCCGAGCCGACCGCGTACGGTGACCCTAGACGGAAGCCCGAACTGCTTCCCGTGATTCGGTGATAATCGCAGTTATCACCGTGAGTCCCTAGGAACGATAGTGGGGGAGGGGAGCCAGGCCGCAGTGCTGTTGGTCCGGCCGTCTCCTGGGGGTGCCTCCCCTAGGGCCCCAAGAGGACGGCGGGGATGACGGCAACGCCATCGCGGCGCCGGTAGGCGTCGGTCCCGGTCGTGATGACGGCGGAATCGAGCAATCGGTCGCCGAGCTCGTTGCGGAGCCACTTCAGGTGGCGCACATCTGCCTCGTCGACCTCCCGGGACAGCTTCGTTTCGAACGCGACGATCGCTCCATCGGCTCGCTCGACGATGAGGTCGACCTCGTGCTCTCCGGCGCGGGTGCGGAGATGCTGGACGCGCGCCTGCGCGGCCTGGGCAGCAACGCGCACGCTCAGCGTGACCAACGATTCGAAGAGGGCACCGAGGAGGGTGCCGTCGCGAGGGACCGACGGTTCCGGCTGGCGGGCGGTGAGCAACGTCTCCCGCGTGACGGCCATGAGCCGCGCGGCGAGAGCCGGATCGGCCAGATGGTGTTTGGGGGAGTCGGTCAAGCGTCGCAGCCGGCCGCCGACAGGTCGCCAACCGGCGAGCGGCTCGAGCAGCCACATCCGCTGCAATGTGTCCCGATAGGGCTGGACGGTCGTCTTGGCGGGCTTGTTGCCTTCGCCACTCGTGGCTGCGTCACGGATCTTCTCGTAGCTGGCCGTGGTCGACACCGCCGCGGCGTAGGCGGTCATCCATCTCCGCAGAGCTGCGGGGTTCCGGACCCGATGGCCAGCGTCTTCGAAGTCCCGGTCGATGACGTGACCGAGGTAGCCGTCGAGCAGCCGACCCCGGGTTCGTTCGTCCTGTTCTCGAATGCCGGGCAGGCCGCTGGACAGGACCTCGTCGACGTAGGTGTCCAGCCCGACCTCGGTACTCGCTCTGATCTGGGGGCGAGCGCCGGACAAGAGGTCTGCGAGGCTCACCGCTGGCGGTTCGATCGCTCGCTCGGTCAGACTCAGCGGTCGAAGGCGCACCGGCACGAATCGGCCTGCGCCGGAGTGCGTTGGTGGTCGCGCGGGCGAAGCGGATCCCGTGAGGAGGAAGGTGCCGGGCGCGCTGCCTGCGTCGACCGCCCGACGCACCAGATCCCAAACGGGTGGGTGGAGCTGCCATTCGTCGACCAACACCGGAGGCCGTGCGTTGGTCAGCAGGCCGGGGTCGGCCCGCAGCAGCTCCACGACAGCAGGGTCGTCGAGCTCGAACACCGTGGCTGCCCGCTGGAGGGCCGTGGTGGTCTTGCCGACCCCCTTGGGTCCATCGAGGCTGATGGCGGCGACGCCGGTCATCAACTCGTCCAGGTCATCATCGATCACTCGGCGCTGGTATCGCTCCATCACGTTCCTCGGGTCAGCGGTGGACACTACCGGCTGCCGAGACGGAACGCTACCGTTTGCCGGACGCATGCGCTACCGACTGCCGGGGCCTCCGAAGGAAGACCTCGGTCCGCGGCGTCGCCCATCGTGAGCGAACTGCACGACGAGCCTTGCCGAGGCCGGGTGCCGCAACACCTGTCAGACTCTGCGTCGAGCGCTGCGGATCGACGGGCCCGTCGCCCCGACGACCACGAACGACCGCTCGGGAGCGGCTGACCAGGCCTTCCCTTCCGTCGGAGATAACGGTGATTATCTCCGACTTGTGGAGAAGGCCAGCGGGGCGAGCCCCTATCGGTCGGGCGTTGGATCTCGGTGGACGGCGATCCCGGCGACCACCAGCGTGACGGCCGCGAGCTCGATCGGTGTCGGGATCTGTGTGAGGACGACCGCACCGACGAGGACGGCGGTCGCCGGCAACAGCGCGACGAACAGCGCGTAGGTCGATCGGGGCAGTTTCGTCATCGCGAACTGATCGAAGACGTACGGGATGACCGATGAGCTCACCCCGACGCCGATACCGGCGGCGACGGCCACGGGATCGAGCAGTCCATCGCCGGCGGCGAATCCCAGTGGTGTGATCCCGAAGCTGGCGACGAGCATGGCCAGGGCGAGCCGGTCGATGGGGCTGGTCTCGGAGCTGGCCCGTGCGAGTCGATGGGCGAGCACGATGTAGGCGGTGAAGAGCCCGGCGTTGACGAACGCCCAGGCGAAGCCGGCGCCGCTCCCCTCGAGCCGCACGTCGGTCAGGAGCGCCACCCCGCCGACGGCGAGCGCCAGCGCCACGACGTTTCGGGCCGACCTTCGCCCGATCACCGCCAGCGCGATCGGCCCCACGAACTCGATCGCCGCCACCGTGCCCAGCGGGAGCGCGTCGATGGCGCGGTAGAAGCTGTAGTTCATCGTCGCGAAGACGACCCCCAGCGCCACGATCAGCCGCCGGGTCTCCCCGTCCAGGGCGGGGACGACCCGCCACGGCCGCCGCCACACGGCGAAGACCACCGCCGCCGACACGATCCGCAGCCACGCCACGCCGCCGACCGGCACGCGGGCGAAGAGCAACACGGCGAACGCCGGCCCGAGGTAGTGGAAGATCGCCGACCCGAAGAACCACACCTGCGGGGGCACCCGGTCGACGACGCTCTGACGTCTCTCACCGTCTATTCGGTTCATACTGGTGAGGACCGTAGTGCCGACCTCCTCACCGTTCAACCGGAAATGAATGGTAAGGTGCGGCTCGTGGAGCCCCTGGACCTCGACCCCGGCGAGTACGGCGGCACGTACAAGCTCATCGGTGGCCGGCCAGCGCTCGATCTCGTCAACACGGTGAGCTGGCCCCGCACCGAGCGGGAGCACGACTGGCTCGATCCCCCGGCCAACCTGGATCGCTGGTGCGCCGCCCTCGACCTCCCGCCCGGCCCCACGGCGACGACCGGCGACGTCGAGACGGCACGATCCCTCCGCGCCGACCTCGCCGCGGCGCTGACACCGCTGGCCTTCGGCGATCACCCGCCGCCGGGAGCGATCCATCGGCTCAACGCTCACGTGGCCGTCGCCGCCGCCCGTCGGCAGCTGAGCACGAGCGACCTTTGCTGGACGTGGCGGCCGGCGAGCTCGGCGGCCGAACGCCTGGCGCCCGTGGTGCTCGACGGCGCCGAGCTGGTGGCGGCCGACAGCCACGCACGGCTGCGCCGCTGCGACGCGTGCGGCTGGCTGTTCGAGGACGGCAGCCGGAACGGGCGGCGTCGATGGTGCGACATGGCCGACTGCGGGAGTCGGGCGAAGTCGCGCAGCTACTACCGCCGCACGACCGGCTCGACCGCCGACGGCTGAGCCGACCCGGACTCACCCCACGAGCACGACCTGCCCCGCCTCGACGTCACGCACCTGGTCGATCGTGCCGTCCGGCCACGTCACGGTCAGCAGCTCCACCCCGTCGGCATCGCCGAGGCCGAGGTGGATCCGGGGGTCCTCGCTCGACAACCAGCTCCCGCCGACGGCGGCGATGCGCTCGATCGTGACGCCATCGGTCAGCTCGGCCCGGACTCGCAGGCCGGGCACCGGTACGCCCGCATCCACGGACACCCAGTTGCCCCTGGCGCCACGGTTCTCGAGCAGCGCGAGCGGCTCCCCGATCGCCGAGACGGCGGCGTCGAGGTCACCGTCGTTGTCGTAGTCGGCGAGCGCGATCCCCCGCCCGTTGCGCTCCTCCAGCGCACCGAGCCCGACGTCGGCCGTCGACTCGACCAGCCCCGCCTCGGTGTTGCAGAAGTACACCAGCGGCTCAGCGGCTGAACCGAGCGACTCGATCGGGATCGCCCCGCTGGCGACGAGCAGGTCGAGATCGCCATCGAGATCGAGGTCACCGAACGACGCTCCCCACCCCGTGGCGGCCAGTCCGAGCGAGCGGACCTCCTCGAAGTCGGGGGCGAACACCGGCGCTCCCCCGTCGACCCCGCTGCTGGCCAGCGAGGCGTGCCCCTGACCGGCCAGGTTCGTGACGACGAGGTCGGGGCGACCGTCGGCGTTGAGGTCACCGGTGCCGATGCCCATGCCGCTGTTGGGGTCGTCCGCACCGCTCGCCGCGCTGACGTCGACGAGGCGAACCGCACCGGGCGACGACTCGTTCAGGTACACCCGGTTGGGCTGGGTGTCGTTGGCGACGTGGACGTCGAGGTCGCCGTCGACATCGAGATCGACCAGGACGACGCCGAGGCCGTACTCGGGTCCGTCGGGCTCGATGCCGCTCCCCTGCGTCACGGGACGGAACGTCCGGTCGCCCTGGTTGAGCAGCACCACGTCGTCGATCGGCTCGAAGGTGTTGGGGAAGCCCGTCGAGGCATCGGTCCGTCGACGGTTGAGGTCGGCGTACCCGGCGACCACGAGGTCGACCAGACCGTCGCCGTCGAGGTCACCGGCCGCCGCACCGGTGTGCCACCCGTAGGTGTCGACGCCCGCCTCGGCCCCTCGCTCGACGAAGGCCGTCCCACCCTCGTTCCACAGCAGCAGGTTCGCCCGCGAGGTCGTCACGTAGAGGTCGGTGAAGCCGTCGCCGTCGAAGTCGGCGGCGACGCAACCGTTCGCCCGGGTCGCGTGCGCCGCCCCCCACTCGTCCGAGACGTCCTCGAAGCGCCCGCCGACGTTCCTCAGGAGTCGGGAGGTCGGCAGCTCCCCTCCCCCGTTCCACAGGCCCCACTCACCGTCGGCCCAGGTGTCGGTGACGAAGAGGTCGAGCCAGCCGTCGCGATCGACGTCGATCCAGCACACCCCGCCGCCCATCATCGCGACGGGATCCGGCGTGACGTCCCACCGGAAGGCGCTGTGCCGGACGTCGAGCCCCACCTCGGCGGCGACATCGACGAGCTGCATCGACGCGAGCTGCGACTCGTCGGTGAGCGACACCGTCGTCGGTCGGGTCGCTGCGACCTCGATCGGTGAGCCGACGAGCAACGCGAGCACCGCGGGGAGCGTCACCACGGCGAAGGTGGTGGCCGGCACCATCCGTCGCGGCGACGGCAGCCAAACCTCGCGCCGCCGGACCGACCCGACCACGGCCACCACCGCGACGGCGCAGATCGCCGTCGCGAGCAGGTTGATCGACCCGTGCCACCACACCCGGGACGTGCTCAACCTGGTGCCGTCGAAGGCGCCGAGGCCGGTCGACAGGCCGATCGGTCGCCCGACGGCGAACAACGAGGCCGTCAGCGCGACGTGCTCGAGCGTGTGGAGGCCCTGCACGATCGCCCCGGCCTGTGCCCACGAGCGAGCGCGGGTCCCCGGGGCGGTCAGCTGCAGCAGCGCGACCGCCCCGACGAGGAACACGGCGTTGCCGAGCAGGTGCAGGAGCTCCATGCCCCGGACCGAGGCGAGCGTCGTCTCCGACGCCCGGCCCAGGTCGATCCCGCCGAGCCACAGGGTCGCCTCGTGGGCCCACGGCGACATCCACGGCGCCCGGTCCGGGAACCGGAGCCACATGACCATCTGCGCCGTGTGCTCGGCCAGATGGAACACCTGGAACCCGAGCGCGGCGACGGCGAGCAGCACCACGGAGGGGCGAGGTGCTGCTCGCACGTCGCTAGGCCCGCCCGGAGGTCTGGCGGGCCCGCCGCGTCACCGTGTCGATGGTGACCGCGAGCAGGAGGATGGCGCCGGTGACGATGAATTTGCGGTCCGACGGCCAGCCGAGGAGGCCCATGCCGCTCTCGACCGAAGCGATCACCAGCGCACCCTGGATGGCGCTGGTGATCTTGCCGCGCCCACCGAAGAGGCTCGTGCCACCGATGACCGCCGCGGCGATCACGTTCAGCAGCAGGTTGCCCTGGCCGGCGGAGTTGTCGACCGACCGGAGGCGCGATGCCAGCACCAGCCCGCCGAACGCCGCCATGAACGAGGCGATCATGAAGCAGGCGATCTTGATCCGGTCGACGTCGATGCCGGCCCGCCGGGCGGCCTCGGCGTTCCCACCGACCGCGTAGACGTGGCGGCCGAATCGCGTGCGCTCGGCGACCACGAGCCAGCCGACGGTGACGAGGGCGAGGATGACGCCGATCAGGGGGAAGCCCCGGTCGTTGTTGGTCACGGCGACCGTGCCGAACGCGAACACCGCAGCCAGCACGATCTTGCCGATCAGGAACGCCCACGACTGCGCCGCAAGGCCCTGGGCGAGGTTCGCCCGGTCGCCGAGCCATTGCGACATGCCGTAGGCGATGACCGCCAGCGCGGCGAGGGCCCAGCCGACGCCATCGCTCAGGAACGTGTTGGCGATGTCGATGATCGTGTCGTTCTGCACCCGGATCAGGCCCTGCTGGCCCGCCATCGCGAGGACGACGCCGGTCCCGATGAACAGCGTCGACAACGTGACGATCAGCGATGGCACGCCGAGCTTCGCCACGAAGAAGCCGTGGATCGCGCCGACCGCCAACGCCACGACGGCTGCGGCGAGGATCGCGATCGTCCAGTGCACCTCGTTGCCGTCGGGGATCAGCAGCCGGGCGATGATCACGCCGCCGACACCGGACGTCACCCCGACCGACAGGTCGATCTCGCCGATCAACAGCACGAAGACGATGCCCGTCGCAATCACCGCCACCGGCGCCATCTGGACGATCAGGTTCGTGAGGTTCTGCGCGGACAGGAACCGGTCGTTCTGGAGCTGGAAGATCGTGGCGATGACCACGAGCCCGAGGATCACGGGGAGCGACCCGATCTCGCCGCTGCGGACGTTGTCGAGCCAGGCCCGCACCCCCTCGGATGCGGTCATCCGCTGGCCCACCGCCGGGGCGTCGTCGGCGCTCGCCAGGGTCGTGCCTGCGTCGGTCGCGGTCATGATGCGCGCACCTCCTCGCCGAGCTCGCTCTGGCCGGGCACCGCGCTCAGCTGCCCGGCCGTGATGGCCTCGACGATCTCCTGCTGGTTGGTCCGTTCCCGTTCGTACGTGCCCACGCTCTGCCCCAACCGCAGGACCAGGAACCGGTCGGCGATCTCGAAGAGGTCGTGGAGGTTGTGCGAGATGACGATCACCCCGAGGCCGCGCTCGGCCAGCCGCCGGACGAGGTCGAGGACCTGCCGGGTCTGGGCGACGCCGAGCGCCGCGGTCGGCTCGTCGAGGATCACCGCCTTGGAGTTCCACATGACGGCCTTCGCGACCGCCACGGACTGCCGCTGCCCGCCGGAGAGCTGGGCCACGGTCTGGGTGACCGACGACAGCGTGGTCACCGCGAGGCTGCGCATCGTCTCGGCCGCCTGGCGCTGCATGCTCGCCTCGGTCATGAGGCGGAGACGGTTGCGCTCCTCCCGCCCCAGGAACATGTTCTGCGTCACCGTGAGGTTGTCGCAGAGCGCGAGGTCCTGGTAGACGACCTCGACACCGAGCGCTGCGATGTCCTTGGGTCCGCTGATCGAGACCGGGCGACCCTCGAACCGGAACTCGCCCGAGTCGATCCGGTGGTTGCCGGCGATCGACTTGATCAGCGTCGACTTCCCCGCCCCGTTGTCGCCGACGAGCGCGAGCACCTCGCCGGCGTGGAGCGTGAGGTCGACGTCGTAGAGCGCCTGGACCGATCCGAAGCGCTTCGAGATGCCCCTCGCCTCGAGGAGCGGTGTGGACTCAGCCACGGGTGCAATCCCCCTTCACCGTCGAACGGACCCGGCCCGACCCCGAGGGGCCGAACCGGGTCCGCGATGACCGGGCCGCTCAGGAAGCGGCACAGAACTCCGTCTCGGCGACGTCGCCGACGCAGATCTCCTCGACGCTGCGGAAGCCGTCGGCGATCACCGTCTCATCGATGTTCTCACTCGTCGTCGTGACCGGGACGAGGAGAACCGACGGGATGGGGTTGGTGCCGTTGTCGACGTCGGCGTTGACGCCGGTCGGCTCCTCGCCGCGCAGCAGCTGGACGGCCAGCTCGGCCGCAGCGAACGCCTCGGCCTTCACCGCCTTGTAGACGGTCATGTACTGGTCGCCGAGCAGGATGTTCTGGATGCCGCCGACGGTGGCGTCCTGGCCGGTGACCGGGATGCCGTTGATGCCCTGGGCCTGGAGGGCGGCGATGACGCCGCCGGCCATGCCGTCGTTGGCGACGACGACGCCGTCGATCTCGTTGCCGTTGGCGGTGAGGATCTGCTCGAAGAGCGTCTGGGCCTGGACGTTGTCCCAGTCGGGGACGGCCTGGCGGTCGACGAGGTTCCAGGCGCCGGAGTCGAACTGCTCCTGGATCACACCCATGTAGCCCTCAGCGAACAGCGTGGCGTTGTTGTCGGTCGGGCCACCGTCGAGCACGGCGAGGTTGGGCACGCCGTCGAAGTCGGCCAGCGCCTCGACCATGGCCTCACCCATCAGGCGGCCGACGGCCACGTTGTCGAAGCTGACGTAGTAGTCCGCGCCGGGACCCTCGACCGTGAGCCGGTCGTAGTCGATGATCTGCACGCCCTGGGACCGGGCGTTGTCGATGATCGCCGCACCGGAGCCGGAGTCGAGGTTGACCATCAGGATGACCGACGCGCCGTCGGTGATCGCCTGCTCGGCCTGGGTCTGCTGGGTGGCCGCATCGCCCTCGGCGTTCAGGATCAGGTAGTCGTCCGAGGTGAGGCCGGCCGCCTCGAAGGCCTCCTCGAAGAAGCGCCGGTCGTCGTTCTCCCAGCGGGCCGACGAGGCCGAGTCCGGCAGGAGGACCGCGATCTTCCCGTCGCCCGCCGGAGCGGCGGCCTCGGTGTCGTCGGTCGCCTCGGTGTCGTCCGTCGCCTCCGTGTCGTCGGTGGCCTCGGTGTCGTCCGTGGCCGGTGCCTCGGTCGTGGCGTCGGAGGTGTCGCCCCCGTCGTCATCGTCGCTGTCGCCACAGGCCGCGGCGATCAGGGCGACGGCGAACAGCGCGGCGAGCAGCCGCATCCAGCGTGTCATCTCTCCCCCTCAGGTCGGGATTGCGCACGGACGGGCCCGTGCCGATCGCTCCCGCACGCTAAGTCGACCGGTCGAAAACAGGCCGCAATATCCGGCCCGGTCGCGCAACAACTCGTAAACGGCGTTTCGCGGTCAGTTGCTCGGTGCCACGAGCCGGTACCCGGCGCGAGGTTCGGTCACGATCATCGGCGAACCCTCCGGATCCTCGAGCTTGGCCCGGAGGCGACCGACGTAGACCCGGACGTACTCCCGGGAGGTCTCGTACCCGGGTCCCCAGACCTCGCGGAGGAGCTGCTCGTAGCTGAGGAGCCGACCGACGTTGACCGACAGCACCTTCAGCAGCGAGAACTCGGTCGGGGTGAGCTGGACGAGCTCGCCGCCGCGCGTGACCGCCCGGGCGTCGAGGTCGACGACGACCTCGCCGAGCTCGACGCGGGACTGCGCCGGGGCGGCCTCGACCGGACGCGAGCGGCGCAGGGTCGCGGTCATCCGCGCCAACAGCTCGTCGACGCCGAACGGCTTCGTGAGGTAGTCGTCGGCTCCGAGGTTCAGGGCGCGCACCTTGTCGTGCTCGGCCGTTCGCGCGGAGACGACGATCAGGCCGACCGAGCTGTGCTGGCGGATCTCGCGGCACAGGTCGAGTCCGTCGAGCCCGGGCAGCATCAGGTCGAGGAGGATGATGTCGGGTTCGTAGCTCCGGACGAGGTCGTCGGCGTCGTGGCCCGTCGTCGACACGCACACGTCGAACCCCCGGACGAGCAGGTTCGACCGGACCAGGTCGACGATGTTCGGATCGTCCTCGATGAGGAGCACGCGGGTGTCCGTCACGTGGTCTCCTCGTCCAGCGGCAGCGTCACGATCACCGTCGTCCCTCCCCCGACCTGCGCCCGCACCGTCCCGCCGTGGGCTCGGACGAAGCCTCGCACGAGCCGGAGGCCGAGGCCGCCCATCTCGTGGCGATCGTCGTGGTCGCCGTTGAGGTACCCGAGCTCGTGCTCGGGGATCCCGACCCCGTCGTCGCGCACCGCGATGGCGACGGCGCCGTCGGCGGGTGACTCGTCCGCGAGCGTCACCCGCACCTTCGTGCCCTCCGCGTTGTGCCGCACGGCGTTGGCGAACAGGTTGACGAAGACCTGCTCCAGCCGGTCGCTGTCCGCCCACACCGGGAGTCGTTCGGGGAGGTCGGTCGTGATCACGCCGGGGGGTGCGGCGATGCTGGCGGCGCGGTCGACGGCGGCGACCAGATCGCAGTAGTTCATGTCCAGCCGGAGCGTGCCCGACTCGATCGCGCTGTCGTCGAAGAGCTGGGCGACCAGGCGGCCCATGCGATCGGCCTCGGTCTCGATCACCCCGAGGAAGCGGGCCTTCTCGGACTCGGGCCACTGCACGTCGGGCTGCAGCATGGTCGAGGCGAAGCCGCGGATCGCGGTGAGCGGAGTGCGCAGCTCGTGGCCGAGACGGCGGGCGAGCTCCCGCTCGAACTCGCGACTGCGTTGCAGCGCGGCCGCCTCGCGCTCGGCCTCGGCCGTCAGCTCCCGCTCCATGGCCAGACGGAACGAGTTGGCGGCCCCCGCCAGCAGTTGGCCGGCCTCCGGTGGCGGGATGGCCTCACCCCACCAGCAGGCGAGGGCCGCCCTCCCCCGCGACCAGTCGAAGCGGTCGACCCGAATCGCGTCGGCCTCGGCGCCCTCCAGGACCGCGGTGTCGACGGCGGCGTGCGCGCGGTCATCGGCTCCGGAGGATCGCTCCCGCACCGCCCAGCCCTCGCCGACGTCCACGAACAGGTGCGCCGCCTGCGCGTTGAGCCCTCTGCAGACGGCGTCGAGGGCCAGCGACATGCTGCCGCTGACCAGCTCCGGCCCGGCGAGCGTCTCGAGCACACCGTGCAGCCCTTCGAGCGACCGGTTCTGGACCCGCAGGGTCTCGACCAGCCGGCCGCGGTCGATGGCGGCGCCGGCCATGGTCGAGAAGAGCTCGAGCAGCTGGACCTGGTCGGGTTGGAGCTGGCCGACGGTGTCGGTGAAGCCGACGATCGCCGCCATGGTGCCCCGCTGCCCGACGACGGGTGCGGCCCAGGCGCCGACGAGTCCTGCCGTCGCCGCCCGCCGTGCGAGCTCGCTGCCCGTCGCCGCCCGCAGGTCGGGCACCGTGACGATGGCGGCCTCGGCGGCAGCGGTCGCGACGAAGTTGTCGTCCCGGCCGACGACGATCGGGCCGATCGCCTCGGCCAGCTCGCCTGGCAGCTTGAGCGAGGCGGAGCAGCGCAGGATCGTACGACCGTCCTCGTCGACGCCGGCCTCGGTGTAGAGCGCGACGCGCTCGATCCCGAGCGCCCCGGACAGCGAGGAGACCGTCAGCGGCAGCACGACGCTCTGGTCGGCGTCCGCCAGCTGCTCCGCGAGGCTGTGCAGGCGGCGGAGGTGCTGATTGGCGGTCGAGTCGACGTCCACGCCGGTGATGAGTGCCACGACGTCGTCGTGGTGGGTCTCGGAGCGGTGCAGATCGGCCGCGACCCGACCGTGACGCAGCACGACGATCCGATCGGCGATGTCGAACACCTCGTCGAGGTTGTGCGACACCATCAGGATCGCCACACCCCGATCGCGGAGTCGGCGGACCACGTCGAGCACCACCTGCGACTCCCGCACCCCGAGCGCCGCCGTCGGCTCGTCGAGGACCAGCAGCTTCGGTCGTCCGATCGTGGCCCGGCCGATGGCGACGAGCTGACGCTGCCCTCCCGAGAGGCGTTCGACCGGCCGGTCGAGCTCGGGGATGCGCACCCCCAGGTCGCGGAAGACGGCCGTGGTCTCGGTGTGCATCGCCACCCGCCGGAGCGCACCGCCGCGTCCGAGCTCCCTGCCGAGGAACAGGTTCGCCGTGACGTCGAGGTTCTCGCACAGCGCGAGGTCCTGCCACACGACGGCGACGCCGGCGTCGATCGCAGCACGAGGTGACCGCCCGAGCTCCTCGCCCGCCACGCTGATCGTGCCGGCATCGGGGAGCAGCGCCCGAGCGACGGCCCGCACCGCGGTCGACTTCCCCGCGCCGTTCTCGCCCACGAGCGCGACGATCTCTCCCGCTCCGACGCCGAACGACACGTCGTCGAGTGCCCGGATCGATCCGAAGCGCATCGAGATGCCGCTGACGTCCAGCACTTGCCGCACGGTAGTCGGCGACCGAGCGAGGACGAGCCCGGCTCCAGCCGCTGGCGAGCGTTCGTTACCGTCGTCTGCACGGCGGGACGTCTGCGAGCGTGCTGCCGCGGGGGTCGAGCAGAGCAGATGGAGCAGCAGGGCGAGCGCCGATCCACCTCGCTCGTCACCGCGCTCGACGTCACGCCGCCCGAGCACACCGGGCGCGGCGTCGGTCCTGCGGTGGCGCTCGCCGCCGTCGTGCTCGTCGTCGGCCTCGTGATCACCGCGCTCCTCGTGGCCTGGCAGCTCGACCGAGGCGAGGAGGTCGACGAGCTGTCACTCGAGCGGCGGGCCGATGCCGCCGTCGCACAGCTCGATGCGGCGATCGACAACAACGTGGACCTGATCTCCGGGCTGCAGGCGTTCTTCCGCGCCTCCGCGCCGGTGACCAGGGCGGAGTTCACCCGCTACGTGCGGTCGCTGGAGCTGGCGACGCGCTTCCCGGAGGCCCAGGCGGTCGAGTGGGCGCCGGTCGTGCGCGAGGAGGATCGGGTGGCGTTCGAGCTGCAGGTCCGAGCCGATGACTCCGTGCGGCCTGGTGGCTACCCGAGCTTCGCCGTGACACCGATGACGGGCGCCGCCGAGATGGTGGTCGTCGACTACGTCGAGCCGTACGCCGGCAACGAGGCGGCGCACGGCTTCGACCTGATCTCCGATCCCGACCGACGTGCGGCCGTGGCCGTCGCTCGCGCCAGCGGCACCGCCGCAGCCACCGCGCCGCTCACGTTGGTGCAGGAGACCGATGCCCAGGCCGGCTTCCTCCTCGTGCTCCTCGTCGATCCGCGGGGCGAGCCCGGCGCCGAGGGCGTCGTGGTGGCGGTGTTCCGCGCCGGGGATCTCATCGCCGACGCCGTCTCGGCCGACCACGAGGTCGCGCTCGAGGTCCGCGACGTCGGCGCGTCGGAGGCCGGGGCGGCCGATCTCCTCTTCCTGGACGAGACGAAGCCGTCGAGTGCCGCGTTCACGACCCGCACCCTCGACGTCGGCGGCAGGACCTGGGCGATCACCATCCGGCCGACCGCTGCGGTCGCGACCTCGCCCGTCGGGGCCGTCGCCGTCGGGGTGCTCGGCCTGGCGCTCGCCGGCGTGACGAGCGCCTACCTCTTCTCGGTCGCAGCGAGCCGAGATCGCGCGGAGCGGATCGCCAGCACGGCGACGGCCGATCTCGAGGCGTCGGTGGAGGAGCTGGCCCGCACCAACGAAGACCTCGAGCAGTTCGCCTACGCCGCCTCGCACGACCTCCAGACGCCGGCTCGCAACGTGGACACCTGCGTGACGCTGCTGCGCGACTCGCTCGACGACCACCCCGACGAGGAGGTGCACGAGTACCTCGACTCCTCTCGACGTCGTCCAACCAGATGACGTCGCTCATCACCGGCATCCTCGAGTACGCCCGCGGCAGCCAGGACCTCCTCGATGCCGAGCGCCTCGAGGTGAGCCGCCTGGTCGATGCAGCGGCGCTGGGGCACTCGCAGTCGCTCGGCGAGCTCGGGGGAACGCTGCACGTCGATGCGCCGCATGCGATCCGCGCCGACCCCGACCTCCTCGTGGTCGTCTGCTCGAACCTCATCGAGAACTCGATCAAGTACCGCCGACCCGACGTGCCGCCCCGCATCGCCGTGACGTCGGAGCGCACCGACGGAGCGACGGTCGTTCGCTTCTCCGACAACGGCATCGGCATCGATCCCGAGTTCCACGAGGCGGTCTTCAGCATGTTCCGCCGGCTGCACCGCCACGACGTGATCCGGGGGAACGGCATCGGGCTCGGGTTCTGCCGCCGGATCATCGAGCGACACGGCGGCACGATCGCTCTGGACTCGACCCCTGGCGAGGGCACGGTCGTCACCTTCTCGATCCCGGACGTCGCCTCGCCGGCGTCGCTGCCCGGCTGAGACGGGGCGGTGAACCGTGATCAGCTGCTCGCGAGGTGCGGCGAGGCGAGCCGACCGCCCACCCTCCAGCGATCCGAATCGGCCGGACGGTGGAGCCAGCACGGGCCGCTCGTCCTCCCCGGGACGGAGATCTCCATTCGGACGTCGGAGGGCGGTTCGGCGTTGCTAGACACGGATCCGTGACCGAGCCGTTCTCGAACGACCCGATCCCGGTGGACCATCTCCCCCGACTCGACGACGGCGCGTTCGTTCCCGTCGACCCCCGCTACCTGCGGGGCTGGCTCGCCGGCCTGGGCGCCGCGGCGCTCGTGGTGGTCGTCGCCGCCCTGTTGGTCGGGGCGCAGGTCGACCGGCCCGGCATCGTGGCGGCGGTCGCAGCCGCCGTGGTCATGGCGCTCGCCCTGACGGCGGCGGTCTGGGTGGCCGAGCTCCGGCGCCTGGGCTACCAGATCCGCGAGCACGACCTCTCGTTGCGCAGTGGTGTGGTGAAGCACAAGGTCGAGACCCTGCCCTTCGCCCGCGTCCAGCACGTCAACGTGTCCCGTGGGCCGGTCGAGCGCGCGCTCGGGTTGGCGACGCTCGACGTCAGCTCCGCCGGACCTGACCTCAGCATCC
Organism: Actinomycetota bacterium; assembly: GCA_039818945.1. GTDB lineage: Bacteria > Actinomycetota > Acidimicrobiia > Acidimicrobiales > Poriferisodalaceae > JBCBSZ01. The sequence continues at coordinate 6,241 of JBCBSZ010000091.1, read as the reverse complement.
CCGGACTCGCCGAGGACGAGGCCAACCGCATCAAGGCGCTCGTGACCGAGCGGGCTGGGGCGCTGGAGCCCGACGCCGAGGCCGACCGCGACACGTGATCGACCTCGCGATCCCCCAACGCCAATCACCACTCGCCGTCGTCTTCCTCGGCCTGCGCACGCTCCGCAACGTCGGCCTGGCGCAGTTCGCGATCATCGTGCTCTTCGTGGTCCGGGGGCCGTTCGCGGGCAGCCTCATCGTCGTCCCGCTGCTCCTCGTGGTCGTACTCGTCGCCGTCTCGACGCTGGCGTGGTGGCGGTACACCTTCCAGCTGATCGACGGTGAGCTCGTCGTGCACAAGGGCATCGTTCGTCTCGACCGGCTGACCGTGCCGCTCGATCGCATCCAGAGCCTGGCGATCGAACAGGAGCTGCTCCACCGGCTCACCGGCCTCGTGAAGGTCGCGGTCGACACCGCAGGGTCGTCGGAGGCCGAGTTCACCATCGACGCGATCCCCCGCCCGATCGCCGAGGAGCTCGAGCGGCAGGCGCTCGACGCCGGACCGTCCGCCACGGCGGAGGAGCCGCCCGACGCCCGGACGGCCGTCGACCCGGCCCTGCACGGCGGGGTCGTCGCCCAGCACGACGGAGGTCGGCTCCTGGTCGCGGCGCTCACCGCGTCACCGCTGGCCGGGCTGGTCGTACTCGGACCCCTGATCGCGGCGCTCGGGCAGTTCGGCGACGACGTCCCGGTCGACGCATCCGTCGACCCCGGTGGGTTCCGGTGGTGGTGGGTGCCGGCTGTGATCGCCGCCGCCGCGATGTTCAGCGCCCTGTTGAACATCGGACGGGTCGTGCTCCAGGACTGGGGCCTGACCCTGCGGAGCAGCTCGACCGGGTTGCGCCGCACGTCCGGCCTCCTCTCGCGAACGAGCTCGGCGAGCAGCTTCGCCCGGGTGCAGGTGCTGACCACCGCACAGAACCCGGCGCAACGGCGAGCCGGGATCCACGACATCGAGCTCTCGACGATCGGCGAGGGCGATCTCGCCCTCGTCGGGTGCGACGACCAGCAGATCGACGAGATCCGAGCGCTGCTCGACACCGCGACCGGCGCGGAGCTGCAGCTGGATCGTCGCATCCACCCGGCGGAGGTGTGGCTCGCCGTGCGCAACACGACGGTGCTCGCCGCGATCGGCGCGACCGCCGCGGCGATCGGCATCGAGTGGTGGGCCGGTGCGCTGGTGCTGCTCGTCGTGCCGTGGGTCTGGTGGAGTCGGCGCCGACACGTCCGGAACTTCCGCTGGGGGCTCGGTGCCGAGCTCGTGTCGTCCGAGCGGGTGCTGAGCGGCTCGACCGCACAGGCGCCCCTGCACAAGGCGAACTCGGTGGCGGTCACGCAGACGATCTTCGAGCGTCGACGCGGGCTGGCGACGCTGCGACTCGCCACCGCGGCGGGCTCGGTCGCCGTCGGCATGATCCCGTTGGCCGAGGCAGAGGCCGCCCGCGACGTGATCCTCCACGCCGCCGAGACCGATCAGCGACCCTGGATGTGACCTCGGCCTGCAGCGCCGACCAGCGCCCGACGGATCTCCACGTGCCGCAGCAGGAACGCCCGCTCGTCGAGGCGCTTCCGGCGGAGCCAGCCGGTCACCTCGTCGTTGCACTTGCTCGCGTTGCAGCTCCGGCAGGCCGGGACGACGTTGTCGAGCGTGTAGCGGCCGCCGCGCGACAGCGCGAGCACGCAGTCCTTCTGGAGGGCCACGCCCGTCGCGCCGCAGTAGGCGCAGCCTCCCCAGGCCGCTCGGAGCGCCTCCCACTCGACGTCGGTGAGGTCGTTGTCGGCCCGCTGCATGCGCCGCATGCGCTTCTTGGCAGCCCGGGCCCTCCTGCTCCTTCCCACGGAGGCCACCGTACGCACACCGCCCGCGACCGGCGCGGACCGACCGCCGCGAAGAAATCTCGTCGAGGCCTGTCGAGATCGCCGAACCCGTCCGTCATCGAGGTGTGCGGCCCACACCGGGGCGCACCACGAAGCGAACAGGAGCGATGACGATGAGCCGATCCCGACCCCTGGAGTTGACCGTGAGCCGCCGGGTGTCCGCACCCGCGGACGTCGTGTTCGGCCTCCTCACCGACGTCCAACGCATGCCGGAGTGGAGCCCGGAGGTCGTCGCGTCGTCGTGGGTCGGCGATGCCGGCGAGGCCGCCATCGGTGCCCGTTTCACCGGCAGGAACGAGATCGGTTCGATGAGCTGGTCGACGAAGCCACGGATCACCGATCTCGTCGAGGACCGCGTCTTCGAGTTCCGGGTGCCCGCGCCGTCGCGGTCCACCTGGCGCTACGAGCTGGTCCCGGTCGACGGGGGCACCGTCGTCACCGAGACGCTGACGCAGGCGAAGCGCACTCCCGCTCCCCTGCGGCTCCTGCCGCGGCGGGCCGGCGTGACCGACCGAGCAGCACATCTCCGCGACGGCATGCAGACCACCCTCGACCGCTTGGCCGCCACGGCCGAGCAGGTCACGGCCTGACACCGGCGCAGCCCGAACACCCGACCATTACCCAACGAGCGAGGTCCACACCATGGAGTACATGATCATCAACCGCCGGATCGAGACCAACGACGGCCCGGCGCCGGGTACGCCCGAGTTCGGCGAGTTCATGGGCCGCTGGATGGCCTACAACCAGCGGCTCATCGACGGCGGCCACTGGGTCGCCGGCGCCAGCCTGGCACCGTCGGAGACAGCCACGCTGGTCCACAAGTCCGGCGGCGACGCATCGGTCCTCGACGGCCCGTACGCGGAGACCAAGGAGCAGATCGGCGGCTTCTACCTGATCGAGGCCGCCGACCTCGACGAGGCGCTCGAGCTGGCGTCGGCCATGCCGGTCGACGACGGCACGCTGGAGGTCCGCCCGGTCGCGTTCCGCCCCGACACCGGCCAGTAGAGCGACGTGGACGAAATCGAGGTCGACCGAGCCCTCTCCGAGCTCGCCCGCGACGGCGCTCCACGGGTGCTCGCGCTGCTGGCTCGCCGGTTCGGCGACCTCGATCTCGCCGACGATGCCGTCCAGGACGCCCTCGTCGACGCCACCCGGTCCTGGGGGCGGGACGGCGTCCCGGGCAATCCGGCGGGGTGGCTCCACGCCGCGGCGCGACGACGGGCGATCGACCGGATCCGGCGCGAGCGACGGGCCGACGAGCGGCTCGCCGAGGTGTACGAACGCCAGGAGGGCGACCGCTTCCCGGCGGACGCCGGCGGACACCTGCTCGTCGAGCGCACGTCGCCGGACGAGGAGCTGCCCGACGAACGCCTCCGCCTGATGCTGCTCTGTTGCCATCCCGCGTTGGGCCCGGAGGCCCAGACGGCCCTGACGTTGCGACTCGTCGGCGGGCTGACCACGGCCGAGATCGCCGCTGCCCACCTCGCCCCCGAGTCCACGATCGCCCAGCGCATCTCGCGGGCCAAGCGGAAGATCCGGGCCGCCAACATCCCGATGTCGATGCCGGATCGTCTCGACGACCGCCTCAGCGTGGTCGCCGAGGTGCTCTACCTCGTCTTCAACGAGGGCTACCTGTCGCGGTCCGGGGCGGTCTCCCCCGTGCGGATCGATCTCGCCGACGAGGCGATCCGGCTCACCCGCCTCCTCGATCGGCTCACCGGAGCGGCGGAGGTGCGCGGCCTGCTCGCCCTGCAGCTGTACCTGCGCGCGCGTGCCACGACCCGGGTCGACGGCGAGGGCGAGCTGGTGCTCCTCGACGACCAGGACCGGAGCGCATGGGATCGAGACCTGATCACCGAGGCGAACGCCGCGCTGCGGGCCGCCATGGCCGTGATGGCGCCCGGGCCGTACCAGCTCCAGGCAGCCATCGCCGGCTACCACGCCAACGCGCCCACGGCCGCCGACACCGAGTGGACGACGATCGTCTCGCTCTATGATCAGCTCCTCACCACGACCGGCTCGCCGATCGTCCGGCTGAACCGGGCGGTCGCGATCTCGATGGTCGACGGTCCCGCGGCGGGCCTGGCCGAGCTCGACGCCACCGAGGGGCTCGACGACTACCACCTCTCCTGGGCGGCGCGCGCCGAGCTGTCGCGGCGGGCGGGTGATCTCGACGGCGCTCGTCGCAGCCTGCATCGGGCGCTGTCGCTCGTCGTCGCCCCGGTCGAGCGTCGGCACCTGGAGCGACGTCTCGACGAGCTGGGCTGAGCGCTCCCCCGGTCCGCAGCCCGTGGCCGAGCGGGCCTGCGGTGGTCCGACCCGATCGCACGGAGCTCCGCCCGGGCGCCTACGGTGCGACCACGCGAGGGGGAGGCGCCATGCCCGAAGCCGAGTTCGACGTCGACGAGATGAAGCTGTTCTCGTTCAAGGTCTGGACCTACAAGATGGGCGAGCAGGTCTCGATGCTCATCCATCTGGGCGACCGCCTCGGGCTCTACTCCACGCTCGACGGACAGGGCCCGATGACCTCCGAGGCCGTCGCGGGGGCATCAGGCCTCGACGAGCGCTTCGTGCGGGAGTGGCTGCTGGGCCAGGCCGCCGCGGGCCTCATCGAGCGCACCGAGGACGGACGCTTCGAGATGACCGCCGTGCAGGCGGCTGTCCTGGCCGACGAGCACGGCTCGATCGCGTTCTCGGCCGGCGCGTTTCGTGGCGGCACCGACCCGGTCATCCTCGATCGGATCGCCGAGTCGTTCCGCACCGGGATCGGGATCACCTACGAGGAGCAGGGACCCGACGCTGCGACCTCGCTCGCCCGGATGACGGCGCCGTGGTCGCGGCAGGCGCTGACCTCGGTGATCCTGCCGGGGCTCGATGGCGTGGTCGAGAAGCTGGAGGCGGGTGCGACGGTGCTCGACGTCGGGTGCGGCGGCGGCGTGACCCTGTCGATCCTCGCGGCCGCGTTCCCGCGGACGCGGTGCATCGGCTACGACCCGTCACCCTCTGCCATCGCGCACGCGCTCGAGCACGCGGCATCGCACGGTGCGACGAACGCCGAGTTCGTCGTCGCCTCGGGCGAGGACCTCCCACCGAGCGGTGACGTCGACGTCGTGCTCACGTTCGACTGCCTCCACGACATGGCCTTTCCCGACCGCGCCGCGGCGGCCATCCGTCGAGCGATCGCCGAAGACGGCACGTGGCTCATCAAGGACATCCGCTCGACCGGTTCGTTCGAGCAGGACAGCAGGAACCCGCTGCTGGCGATGTTCTACGGCTTCTCGATCGGCTCGTGCCTGCAGTCCGCCACGTCGGAGCCGGGCGGGCTCGGGCTCGGCACCCTCGGGCTGCATCCGCGAGCAGCGGAGGAGCTGGTGACGGAGGCCGGCTTCACCCGGTTCGCCACCCACGACTTCGACGACGCCGCGAACCTCTACTACGAGGTGCGCCCCTGACCGTCGGCCTCAGGCGGGCCACTGTCCACGAGCGCCGAGCGCCTCGTGGACCGCGGCGACCGAGAGGGACGAGCCGCGCCGCACCGTCCGGTCGAGCCACTCCTCGAGCCGCGGCTCTCTGACGGAGCGCTTCGCCATCGCAGCGATGAGGGCCTCGACCGAGGTGTCGTCGGCCTCGGCTCGTCGGCGCAGCGCCGCGAGCACGTCGTCGTCGAGATCGAGGATCGTGACCACCCGCGCCATGGAGAGCGAACCTAGTGGGCGACCCCACCCCGAGACATCAACGGTGACTCAACTCAGCGTGAGATCGCGGCGGTGGACAGCGCCCCGCACGAGGTGCCTAGGGCGCGTGCTGGCCTAGAGGACGGCGCCGTCGTCGCCCCAGCCATCGGTTCGCTCGACCGGCGGCGCCCAGACGTCCACGTCGTCGAGGGTGACACCGATCCCGTCGGCATCGATGTCGACCGGGTCGCTGGGCGCCTCGGCCACGACGGCGACCTCGTCGCGGTTCTTCGGCTCTGCCTAGCCTGGGCGCATGGTTCCCGAGCCGGAGCTCGACGACCCGGGCATCGACGTCGCCGCGATCATCGCCGAGGAGGCGGAGGCGGCGCGCCGCAAGGCCGCGATCGAAGCTGGCCGCCGACGGGCGGGCACCGCCGGCGCGGCGATGGCCGGGATCATGCTGGCGATCAGCGACATCTACGAGCCGAAGAACCGCGACGAGGTCGCCGTCGTGGCCGAGGCGCCGAGCGACCCGGTCGACATCGACGCCGACGGGATCGGTGTCACCCTCGACGACGTCGACGTGTGGGCGCCGCCGGTCGAGCGAACCGATGGCTGGGGCGACGACGGCGCCGTCCTCTAGGTCCCAC
>JBCBSZ010000090.1:0-27358 GCA_039818945.1 Actinomycetota bacterium | reverse complement strand
CCCAGACGGATCCTCCCGCCCAGACGGATCCTCCCGCCCAGACGGATCCTCCCGCCCAGACGGATCCTCCCGCCCAGACGGATCCTCCCGCCCAGGGGGATTCTCCTGATCCGACGGGTCTCGACGGGCACCCGCAACCTGTGGACTGCTGGGAAGGAAGCTGCCGCACCTGCGAGGACGGGCTGCGCTGGTTGCGCACGATGAACAACCAGTGCGCATCATCGTCTTGGGCGCCGCTCGAGTGCGTTGCGCTTCTTCGCATGCACGAGCTCTCAACCAGTGGCTTCACCGCCTGCGATCCGACACGGATCACGCCGAATCCGCAAGGAGATCTGGTCTGCGGCCGACTCCTCGACGAGGACCAGGAACGGGAGATCGCTGAGGATGAGTGCGAACGACGTCAGGGAGTGATGTCGCCGGCGCCGGACGGGTGGCTCTATTGCGAGCTTTCCGATGAGATCGTCCCCCTTGAGTTCGATGCCTTCGATCTCTGTTCGGATCCCGCTGCACTGGTCCTCCCGGACATGTGCTTCGACGACGTGGCACTCCCGGAGGACCTCATCGAGGAGTTCGAGCCTGAGCCCCTGCCGCTCCCGAAGACCGACCTAGACGGCCTTGCGCCAGGAGTTACCGTGCCTCCCCAGATCATCCGCAACACCCGCCCGTAGGAGGCCCGGCGCGCGGCTAGCCGACGAGGATCAGGTCACCGAGCCGGGCGTGGGGGCCGTTCGCACCGGTCGGTTTCGATGTCGTCGTCGTGGTCGGTGATCGTGTTGGGGTCAGACACCGGCGAGCTCCTCTGGGTTCTCGAGTTCACGGATCCGGGCTTCGAGACGGGCCCGGCGGGCTCGTTCACGGGCGACCATCCGTCGGATAGCCTCCCCGGACTGGGAGGCGGAGTGCTTCCAGCGGCGCGTCTCGTCGCCGAGGTGGTCGATGTGCTCGAGGAGCTCGTCGACCGCGGCGGCGAGCGTGGGGTCGGTGTCGCGGATCTCGCGTGCGATCACGGCGAGCCGATGGTCGGTGAGCTTGCGGGGCATGGTCGATCAACCCCCTCTCCTCGCTTCCTTGATCTCCTTGCAGGTCGGACAGATCGGGAACCTCTCGGGGTCCCGGCACGGGATCCAGGTCTTCCCGCACAGCGCGATGACCGGGGTGCCCATGACGAGCGCTTCGTTGAGCTGCGCCTTGGGGACGTAGTGGGCGAAGCGGTCGTGGTCACCGTCGTCGAGGTCGGGACGGCGGGTCTCGGTCTCGACGTCGACGACCGACGCCGGGGCGGCCATCAGGCCGCCTCCCCCTTGCGCTTGTCGGCGAGGTGGGCGTCGGTGCAGGACGGGCCACCGGGGTTGCAGTCCCGGTCGCGGCAGCCGTAGTCCCGGTACCCGATCGGGGTGCCATGCCTAGCGTCACCTGGGGGGAGCCCGACGGCGCGGAGCCGGCTGCGACGTTCCCGGGCGTAGGCGTTGGCGGCCTCGATGCATTCGGGTCGTTCGCAGCCGGCCATCCGGCAGTACCGGGTGCCGTGCCGTCGTTCTCGTGCCATCGTCACCCCCTCCGGGGTCGGATCGAACGTGTGACTGTCTCAATCCTAGTCACATGCTGTGTCGCGGGCGATGATGCGTTTCAGCTATCAGCCCCGTGCCCCGTAGAAGCGGCCCTGGTGGTGCCGGCACATCGGGACGAGGTTCTCGATGCGGAGGTTCCCGGCGTCACCGTCGAGGAACGCGACCCGGAGCTCGTTCGGTGGGGCCGGGCAGCCCTTCACTCTCCGCATCCAGTAGAGGTCGAGGGTGCAGTCCGCCCAGACGCATCGGAACGGCCCGGGCCCCCACCATTCGGACCAGTGGTCGAACGCGAGTGAGCGGTGCGGGTGGACACCGCCTTTGCCGTCTGCGAGCGGGTGCCCACCAGGGATGGTGACCCGGTCGGGTCGGCGGCCTCGGCGGGAGACGGTCCATTCCACCATCGGCCAGTCGGGTGTCGCAGGCGGAGGCGACATCGGAGGTTCGGCCTCGATCACCGCCACCGACCCTGCGCGATCCTCACCGACCCGGCCACGGACCTCATCCGCTCCAGGGGCAGCACCGGTGAGGACTTCGTCGCCGAGGATCCTGGCGGCGAACTCGTCGAACGACCCGGCATCGGTGCTGCGGTTGCTCATGCTCTGAGGGTATCGCCTCCGGCGGAACTGTCCCAGTCCTTCGAGACAGAACAGGCAGAGATTCGACATCGCCCTGAACGTCTCTGTCGTGGACCCATCCGTCCCCCTTGTCCCCCCTTGGGGGACTGGGGGACGGATGTCCGCCGACCGATCCGACAGGACGGCGCGAACCCCGGCCTGCTCGGCCTCTTAGGCCGGGACCTGTCCGCCCCGTCGATCCCACAGCTCCCGAGCCAACCTCAACCCCAACTCCAGGTCCTTCGTCGACCTCTCCCCCAGCAGCCTCAGCGCCCGTTCCATCCCTTCCTGCCCATCGAGCTCCTCGACCATCAGCCCGGTCAGCTCCGCGAGTTCGACGGCCGCTCGATCGGGCTCGCCGGGGGCAGCGGACGGGACCGGCCCGGGGGCGGCGGGTTCAGCAGGGGCGGGTTCAGCGCTGAGCGCTTCGAGCGCAACCTCGAGCTCGTGCTCGATGTCGTCGTCGTAGGACGGCCGGCCGGCCTTCACCCACTCGGACATGCGCGGACTGATCAGGGTCCCGTCACGGGCCATTCCGTACTCGAGGTTCTTCCACCGCATCGTCGCGTCGCACAGTGCCGGGACGATCTCCGGGTCCAACCACCGTGAGCGCACGAGCTCGATCTCGGCGCCGGGCTTCCACAGGTATGCGTGACCGCTCTTGTTGGGGAGGTCCTGGGCGCGGGTGCGGTGCGCGACATCCGGTGAGCTGAACATGGTGAGCGTCTGGTTGGGGCCTTCGGTCTTGCCGACCATCCGGGTGTTGAGCAGCTGCCGGAACGCGGTCGGGAGGATCTTCTCCTGCGGGGACTGCGTCCCGACGAGGAACTGGATCCCCAGGGCGCGGACCTTCCGGGCGAGTTCGTACATCGCGGCACGGGCGATCCGGAATCGCTCGTCGAGGAACAGGTCGGCGGCCTCATCGATCGCGACCTCGATGATCGGTGGGCAGTCCGGCAGGTGCCGGCACTCGTACAGGTTCCGTTTCCCGGGCTGCTGGGCGAGCCACCAGCGCCGGTAGTTCATCTCGTCGACGAGCCCACGGAACAGCTGGTTGGTCTCGTCCGGGTCGACGACGAGACCGTTGAAGCGGTGCCGGTAGTCGCTCATGTCGGCGAGCTTCGGGTCCACCCCGTAGATCACGATCTGGGGGCCGATGCAGCAGAGCCCGGCGATCGCGCAGCCCATCGCGTTGCTCTTGCCGGCCCCGGTGCTCCCACCGAACAGCCAGTGCTCCGACCCGGAGTGCAGGATCGTGATCTCGAAGGCGACGGGCCGGTTGACGTCGGTGTCGGCGAGCACGACCTCGGTCGCGCCCGGCTCGGCCGGGGGCTGCCACCGCTTCGGCTCTTCGAACGGGGCGACGAGGGACAGGGTGAGGAGCCCGCGGTGCGGGTTCACCCGCCGGATGCTGACCCGTTCCACCTCGAGCGCCCCGGCGAGCGCTTCGGCCTTCGCGACGTACAGGTCGAGTTCGATCCCGGGCGCCGGTTTGAACGGGATCTCCCACACCCCGCGAGCAACCCAGCGCATCTCGTCGACGTGCAGCACGGCCTTGGTGCGCCGCACCGAGGTCTTCCGGCCGACGGTGACGTGCTCCATCCCACCGAGCCGGCAGACGTCCACGGCACGGTCCCACCGTTCGAGTACCTCGGTCGGTTCCGGTCCTCGGTCACGGCGAGCCTGCGCGGCTTCGAGCTGCCGGCGAGCGAGCGCGGTTTCGGCGGCACCGAGGAGGTCACGGACCCGTCCGATCTCGGTGTGGTCCTCGTTGCCGGCAACGTTCCACGGGGGCTGGAGCTGTTCGATCAGGTCGGTCTCGTGCCCGTACGCCATCTTCCGGGCCCGGCTCCCGGTCATCGTCGCCGGCGGCATGTCGGTGACGAAGTGGAGCTCCCCGTCCTGGTCGACCGTGGCGACCGGCACCCATCGTTCCCGGTCGGGGGACAGCACGGCCCAGCCGGCGACGAAGCGAGCCCAGTCGGCCTCGCGCATGTGCCGCCGCCACCGGGCCCGCGGGTCATACCCCGAGCCCACGTAGCCCGGGTCCCCGTCGGTCGTGAACGCGCAGTACACCCACGCCTGCCGGCGCCTCATGCGGTGATCGTACGAACAGGGTGCGACATCCGACCTCCTTGGAGGAGGATCTTCCTCATGATCCACCTCAGAGTCGAAGGAGATCCGCCACGGGCTGGAGTCCGGGAGAGCGTCCTCGCAGCGATCGGGGCAGACAGTCGCTTCGTGTTGGCAGGACCCGACACCGCTCACGAGGCAGTCGCAGTGCTGAACCTTGGAAACGGCGGCGTCCAGGTCGAGTGGTACGACGGTGACGAAGGCGAGAAGTGGCCCCCGCTGGAGGGTTGGCGGACGACTGTCGACTTCTCCACTCTTGAGCCGTGGCTCGAAGATGCTCTCGAGAACATCGCCGACTACGTCGAGTTTGAGCTCCAGCCGCAGCGACGCCAGCTGCTCGCAGCCATGGCCGAGGTCAGCACTCGGATCGAGGACCTTCTGTGGGCGCTCAACGCGGAGTTGGAGGTCGAGAACAGCCGCCTACGAGCCGAGCTCGCCAAGGTGCGGATGCGAGCCGAACATCTCGAGCTGGCACTCCGCCAGCTGCGCGAGGCAACGGCGCACGGAAGCAAGAGAAACATCCGAGGCCAGCTCGCCGCCGTGAAAGGCATCCTTGAGGTTGGCGCGGCCGCGGCGACAATCGGGACGCTCGGGATCGTCGTGGCGGAGCAGTTCGATTCTGACCGGGACGGTTCCGTGACCAACTACTTCGTGCAGCAGTGTGTCGAGATCGAGCCGTTCGTCGACGATCTCCCCGATCAACTCCCGCCCGTGGTCCTGGAGGACCCGAACCTCTGACCACCGGCTTTCCTGCGGGTCGAACCCCGATCGTTCGGGCCGGGTGTGAAGGGCCGGTATCCACTGCTCGGCGGGCCGAGGGTGAACTATGGGGCAGAACGACAACGACCTCCAGGCGAAGGCCGAGGAGCTCGCGTCGATGGCGCTGCGGCTGGCCGAGCAGCTGTACGTTGCCATCCCGAGTTCTCGGATCGCTCAGTCGACGAAGGATCTGCTCCTGGCCGACGCCGATCGGCTGGCGAACGCTGCACGGGGGCTGCTCGGCGAGACGGGCCGGAAGTTCGACCGAGGCTGGGCGCGGCACTGGTGGGAGCTCATCAAGCGGGCCGCTGGTGGCATCGCACTCGTTGGTGGGGCAGCAGCAGGCGGGGATCTCATCCTCAGTGCCACACTCGAGTTGGCTGACCCGATCATCGAGCTGGTCTCCGAGATCGAAGCGCAAGATCTTGACGATGTCGTCCCGGTCGACGAGGAGAGCAAGGTGGTCGAGGGGCGTGCCGCGGCCGTCGTCGGCCTGCGCGGAACCGCCACCGGTGAGGCGATCGTCAGCGGTGAGCTCACGGTCGACCCGGGAGACGACCAGGCCGATCGGGGCCTCCACCTCGAACCTACACTCCACCCTCCGACCGTGACCCAGGATCCGCCGCCGATCGCCGGGCGGCAGGCGATCGTCGACGTCGTCGGCGATGAGGCGACCGTAGGCGAGGAGATCTCGATCGACGCTACGCCGACTCCGGACACCGTCCGGGCGAGCACCACGATCGGCACGCCGCGCATCGTCGCCGAGTCGGAGGACGATCCGTCGGAGTCGTGAAACGGATCGGCGAGTGGAGGCAAGCTGTCGGTGTGCCGCCCATCCGGCACGGTGCGTGTGCGTCGGGGCAACTCCACCGGTCGGCTCCGAGACGCGCTGCGCTGGCGTGCTGGTCAGGGACCGATTCGTCGGATCTGCGAAACGTCCCCGTTCCCTGTTGGCAAGATTCATCGTGCTGCCCCACAGCACACGGGCGGGTGCGTCGGGGCGACCTCCCACCGGTACGTCTCGACGCACCCGTCCATCCCCCGGGTTACGCTCTGCGGAGGGGACTTGATGGCCAGGCGCAGGATCGACATCGAGGCGGTGCGGGCCAGCTCGCAGGATCTGGTCGACACTGCGCTGCGGGTCTCTGAGGAGATACGCACGGTCACCCGGACCGCTCGGCTGGCTAAGTCCACTGAGGCACTGCTGCACGCAGAGGCTGACAGACTCGAGGCGGCCGCTCGCGGGTTGATGGTCGAGCTGCGACTCGACCTCGACCTCGAACGTGCATCCCAGTGGTGGAGTCTTCTCAAGCAGGCCGCAATCGGTGGTGGAGCGCTGCTCCTCGGGGGCGTCGCCAATGAGGTCGGTGCTGACGTGTATCGGGCCACAGCCGACCGTGTGGAGATGATCGTCGAACTCGTGGACGCTCTCGAGCGCGACACCACGCCAGACAGCCCGGTCGATGCCGACCTAGACGAAGGGGCAGTGCGGTCGTCGCTCGGCACGGGAGTGGGCCCGACCGTGCGGAGCGACCAACCTAGCGAGGTGACCCTTGCAGTCGACGGACTGCGATCGGAGTCGTCTCTTGGTGTTCGGCAGGTCGATAGCCCGGGATTCACCGGAGACCCGAAGCGTGCGAGCCCCTAGAGAGCGCTGCCTTTCGAGATGAACCGGGCCCAGTAGTAGCGGCCGAAGATCAGACCGGTCGTGGCCTTCCAGATCAGCAGATCACTGGCGCCGGTGTCGGGCCCGTTGTTCAGCCAATGTTCGAGCGTGTCCCGGACCTGGCCGACGGAGCCGCCGGTGCCGCCGTACACGATCCACCCGGTGAGCAGGATCGCGATCGGGGTGAGCAAGATCCCCTTGTCCCACCAGGGACCCCGGATCGAGACGAGCGAGAGGACGGACTGCACGGCCCGTTCGGAACCGAACCCCCGGTTGGCCATGACGGTCCGGTACTGCTGCCGTGGGAGCCAGTCGAGGAGCAGCCAGCCGAACAGCAGCCACGACGCACCCCAGGCGACTTCGGCGCGCCACACCGCGATCCAGGTGAGAAACGCGAGGCCGGCTCCGACGACGAGCCAGTCCCAGGAGTGCTTGAGGCCGACCTTGTGCACGGTCCAGCCCATGAACGCGAACGTCACGGCGATGATCACGACCCCGGCCCGGAGCGCGGTGGTCGGCGCGACCGAGTTGTCCCGGGTGAACGGGTGACCGCCGAACAGGGTCAGCCAGATCTGGGAGCAGACGATCAGCCAGGCGACCCAGCGGAGCACCTTGAGGTCGGGGCGGCCGCCGACGGCGACGGTGACCCAGTGCTTGACTCGTTCGAAGCTGGGCGGGCCGGGGGCGGTCCAGCGGAGCCGGTGCGCGCCGGGCTTGGACGGGTCGACGGGTTGCCCGGCGCCGGCGAGGTCTGCGATCCGGCGGAGGTCTTCGGCGTCGGGTGTGTCGGGCACGAGCATCATTATCCGGGTCGGGTGTGACCGGTCTGTGGGCTCGAGGTCGGGTGCGGTGATCTGAGCGGGAGGATCCCCGGGTTGTCTTGCCACAATCCCAGAACCGTCACTGAGGGTGGTACGTGTCTTCCTGGCGGCGTTCGGCGAGGATGTGTCGACGTCGTGGCGTGGGACACCCGACGCGCTGTGGGGCGGCCGGTACCGGTGGGCAACAACGGCGCGGGAAGGCTCACGTATGGCTGCACCACATCACGGGCTCAGGCGACGGCATCGACCCCACTCGGGCTCGCTTCTGGAAGCCGAACGGCTCGCCGAACAGGTGACCGATCTCCGCTGCGAGATCCACGAGGCGTCGATCATCGTGAGAGCGCTCACCGAGGCCGCGGCCCGGATCACGGACTGCGATCGGGCGGTGATGCTGCACTCCCAGACCGGGGAGGTCCTGGACTGCAACCAGGCAGCGAGTGACCTGCTCGGCGTGCCCGCGGACGTGCTGGTCGGTCGAGCTCTCGGCGATGGTGGCGGCGAGCTGTTCTACACGGTCGAGTCGACCGGCCGGGCGATGCCATGCGACCGATTCCCGGTGGCCCGGGCCTTGCGGGGTGAGACCGTGGTCGCCGAGGTGGTCGGGGTGTTCCGGGCGAGCGGATGGTTCAGCTGGCTGTCCGTGGACGCTGCCCCGCTCGGTCCTGGGGGTCTGGTGCTCGTGTCGTTCGTGGAGGTCGAACCCTCCGTGGCGATCCCGTGTTGAGCATCACCATGTTCCACGAGGAACGTTCCACAGCGAACTAGACGTCGACGTCGCGGACCTCCGGGTACAGGTGGGCGAGCTCCCCCGGCTCGATCCGACTCGCCGCGATGAACGCGTCGACATCGGCGCGCTGCAACCGGATCACCCTGCCGAACCGGTAGCCGGGCAACTGCCCCTCATCGATCAGGCGGTACAGGGTGCGGACCTGCAGACCCAGATAGCTAGCCGTCCGCGCGGTGCTCAACCACTCGATCTGCTCGTCGCGCATCACCTCGACGTTACGCAGGCGAACTCGCCGGCAACGCAACGGGGAGCCGCAGGCAAGCCAACCCTTCAGGGCCATTCCAGAGTGGTGCAGCTACGGTGCGTCTGATGCAGCGAAGGTGGGAGACGTGGCTGCGACGCCGAGCCGTCCATGTCGCTGAGGCATCGGCCGTGAAGTGGCTGCGACGCCGAGCCGTCCTCGTCGCTGGCGCATCGGCGGTCATCGTGCTGATCCTGGCTGCGATCGTGGTGTTCCCCGGCTGGATCGTCGGAGGCCCCGAAGACGGTGAGGACCGGCTCGCGGTCCTAAAGGCCGAGAACGATGTTCGGGGAACACTCCTCGCCGGCATCGCTGGCGGGTTCTTCCTCGTCACTGCCTTCCTCTCTTGGAGACAGATCCAGGTGACGCGAGAAGGCCAGATCACCGACCGTTTCGCCACAGCCGTCGAGCAGCTCGGCAGGCGCGCCAAGGAGGGTGAGCGTGATCCGCTCGACGTTCGACTCGGCGGGATCTACGCGCTCGAGCGGGTGGCGAATGACTCCGCAGCCGATCGGCGGACCGTGGTCGACGTGCTCGCTGCGTTCGTCCGAGAACACTCACCTGCCAAGGAGCCCGAGGCGGCCGAGGTGCTCGCCATGATCACCGCGATCAGCCGAGATCAGTCACCTGCCAAGGAGCCCGAGGCGGCCGAGGTGCTCGCCGCGTTCGTCCGAGAACACTCACCTGCCAAGGAGCCCGAGGCGGCCGAGGTGCTCGCCGCGTTCGTCCGAGAACACTCACCTGCCAAGGAGCGCGAGGCGGCCGAGCCCGCCTCGGGCCGCCCTGATGCAATCCCGACTGACGTTCAAGCCTGCATCACCGTCCTCGGCAGGATTAACCCAGGCCCCGAGCACGAGATCAATCTGCACCGGGCGAACCTGAACCGGGCGCGCTCGTCCGAGGTGGACCTGCGCGGGGCGAACCTGGTCGGAGCGAGCCTGATCAGGGCGAGCATGAGGGAGGCGAACCTGAGCGGGGCGAACCTGTTCGGGGCGGACCTAAGAGGCGCAAGACTGGTCGAGGCGAACCTGAGCCGGGCGAACCTGCGTGGGGCGGACCTGCGCGCGGCGGAGCTGTTCGGGGCGGACATGCGTGGGGCGGACGTGATCGGGGCGCGGCTGGGCGGCGCGTGGTGGGACGAGAGGACTCGTTGGCCGGAGGGCTTCACGCCACCGGCACCCCGAGTCGTAGGTCAGCGAGGGCCGGTCGAGGAGTAGGCCTCCGCCCGTAGCGCGGCCGCCTGAGCGTTGAGCACGAACCGGTGGTGGGTGGGGTCGTGCCAGTCGATCTCGTAGCCGTCGAGGCCGGCGAGGGTGGCCTCGAGCAGGGTGCGGTCCCGGCAGAGCTGCTGGGCGATCCGGTTCGCCGCGGTTTGGACGTCGAGCTCGGTGATCGGTGGCGGGATCACCGCGGCAGCCAGACCAGGACGCCGGTGGCGACGGCGGCGAGCAGGACCAGCAGCACGATCCCCATGACCGCTCGGCGCTGACGGAGCGCGTGACGTTCGGTGGCGAGCGCGACCCGAGCCCGGGTGGTGACGTAGCTCTCGGCGTACCGCCAAGCGGTCGTCCAGGTGTCGGGTTCGGCGAGCACCTCGCAGCCGCCGTCCTCGTGTTCGAGGAGAACAACCCAGCCGAGGTGGTCGGAGTGCCGTGGGTCGGGTCGGGTGATCCGGATGCGGGGCGCGGTGCTGACGGCGGAGGTCATCGAGCGGTCTCCTTGCTGGCGCGTTCGTGCGCGGTGATCGGTCGCCAGGGCCGCGGGTTGGTGTCGCGGCGGGTGCGTTCGGCTTCGAGGAAGCGGAGGAGCTTGCGGCACATGTCCTCGCCGAGATCGAGGACGTGCCCTGGGAGCTCGCCGCCTCGGTGGATCTGAAAGGTGCCGGCGGTGAAGTCGAGGCGGGCCTTGACGTTCCACACGTAGCCGCCCATGCCTTGCGGGCGGTCCCAGAGATGGAGGATCGCGGTGGCGGCGGGCCCGTCAACGGAGCGAACCGTGCGACGTCCGTCCACTCGGGTCGATTCGACCCACTCGGTCCGGGCCGGGAAGACGAGGACGTACCAGTTTCGCCACGAGTGGAACCGGCAGTCGGGGGCCAGCCGGACTCCTCGTGGTTCGCGGGCGTTGCGCCGGTGGCGGGCGTCCTCACGGCGAGCGAACGGCCAGTGTCCGTCCCGGTAGATGATCCGGTGGTCGTCGAGCCCGAACTCCCACGGCTCATCCGGTGGTGGGCCGGCGTACCCGTCGAAGCGGGCCTCGAGCGGGCCGGGCATCAAGCTGCTGCTCCCGGTTCGTCCCGGTCGAGGAAGCGGGCCAGTTCGACATCGGTGACCGGTGCGAGCGGGGCCTCGAAGGTCGCGAGGAGCCGACCGATGTCGGCGTCAGCGGTCCGGTTGACGTCGCGTCGGGTGTCCCGCTCGGCGGCGACTTCGCTGGCGAGCTGGCGGAGTCGGGTGCGGTAGTCGTCGGTCGTCTGCTCCGAATGCGACCGGTCGAAGCCTGCGGTGGCGTCCTCGATCGCCTTAGCGATGGTGACGAGGTCGTCGTCTTCGAGGAGCCGGAACCGGCGGTGTCGGGGCATCCGTTCGCCTTCCTTCGTTCGAATGTTGATGCTCTACTAGTATGAACGGGTGTGACAGCTACCGGTGCTGCTGAACGAGTTCCTCCAAGCGTTCAGGGCTGATCCCGCACGAGTCCTCGATCTGGTGCGGAGTCACGCCATGCTCGAGCGCGTCGACGGCGGTGCGTTCCATGAGCCGGCGGGCGTAAGCAAGCTCATCCTCCGCGAGTCCTACCTGCGCCGCTGACGCGTCGACTGCTGCGAGCCAACGCAACCGTTCCTCGACGCTGTGTCCCATCGGGGCCTCCCCTTGATTCGTCGACGGCGACGCTGGCAGAGGGGTGAGACACATGAACCGTTGACGAGCCAGACTCGGGTGGTGGCTGATCCTGAACTCGTCGAGCTTCTAGCCAACCACCCCAGTGAGTGGAATAGACGGCGAGAAGAGGACGACCTGCTCGAAGTGGACTTGGGCGGGGCGGACCTGCGCGGCGCGAACCTGAGTCGAGCGGACCTGCGCGACGCGGACCTCCGGAGGTCCGACCTGCGCGAGGCGACCCTGTCTCATGCGTGGCGGGCGAACCTGGCCGAGGCGGATCTGGGCGCGGCGAACCTGCGCGGGGCGAGCCTGTATGAAGCAAACCTACGCGGAGCGAACCTACGGGGAGCGAACCTGGGCGGAGCGAGGCTCTGGGACGCGAACCTGGTCGAGGCTCACTTTCGCGGGGCGAGCCTCGTCCGCGCGGAACTGGCTCGGGCCAACCTGAGTTGGGTGGACCTAGGCGGCGTCGACCTGCGCGGTACGAGCCTGCGCGGGGCGGACCTGCGCGGGGCGAACCTGGTCGAGGCGGATCTGGGCGGGGCGGACCTGCGCGAGGCAAACCTGCACCGAGCAGTCCTCTACGGCGCGGACCTGCGCAAGGCCGTCCTCTACGAAGCGGACCTGCGCGAGGCCGTCCTCTACGAAGCGGACCTGCGCGAGGCGGACCTGCGCGGTGCGAACCTAGGCGGGGTAGACCTGCGCGGGGCGAACCTGGTCGAGGCGAACCTGGGCGAGGCGGATCTGCGCGATGCGAACCTCGGCAGGGTAGACCTCGGCGGAGTCAGCCTGCGCGGGGCGAACTTGCGCGGGGCGAACCTGTTCGAGGCCAACCTGGGCAAGGCGGACCTTGGCAGAGCGAACCTGGTCGAGGCCAACGTCGCAGAGACTGTCCTCGACAACGCAAGGATCTACGGCGTGAACGTATGGGCGCTCGAAGGTGCGCCTGAGTCGTCGAAGAACCTAGTCGTCACTCCATACGATGAACCGGCGATCACGGTCGACGATCTGAAGGTCGCCCAGTTCATCCACATGCTCATTGACAACGAGAACGTGCGCGACGTGATCGACACGCTCACGTCGAAGGTGGTGCTGATCCTCGGGGCGTTCTCCGAAGCGAGGAAGCCAACGCTGGATCGGATCCGGGACGAGCTCCGACATCGGGACCTGACCCCAGTCGTCTTCGACTTCGACGTGCCTGGATCCCGCGGGATCTTGGGCACGGTCGAGTTGCTGGCCCGGATGTCTCGCTACGTGATCGTCGACCTCACCGACCCGCGAGTTTCCCCCGCCGAGCTTGCCCTTCTCGCCCCTCGACTCACGAAGGTTCCGATCAAGACGCTGATCCTGCGTGGCCAACAGCCGATCGCCATACTGGACGAGCTCGTCAACGACTACCTGTGGGTGCTCCCACCATTCGTGTACGACGACAACGAGCATCTCGCCGCGAGCCTCGATGAGCACGTGCTGGGGCCGGCGGCGGCGAAGCGGGAGGAGATCCTCGGGTCCGGCTGATCGGTCCTCCCTTCGGTCTGCCACGCTAGTCGCCGTGATCGGCAGCAGCGCCCGACCGAAGGTCCGCTCGTGACAATCGAAGAGGCGTGGATCTACGCCTACTTCGCCGGGTCGGCCGTTGCAGCCGTGGTCGGTTACCGCAGCGGGCGCGTCAATCCGAAGCCTTAGAGCGATCATCCACTACCGGAGCAGGGATTCCTGTACGCGTTCCTCGCGGCGTGCTTCTGGCCCCTCCTCCTGGCAGCGGGGCTGGTGTTCTGGACGATCGGACGGCGGTGGGACTGGCAGGAGCGGCGGTGGGAGAGACGCAGGACTGACGGGTGAGCGCCGGCTGAGGTCGACTGCTCCGAACCTGCAGCGGGTGGCGGCTGAGCTACAGCTCGCCTCGGTTCTTCATCTCGTACCAGCGATCGAAGTCACCGACGCTGGGCGGCCAGGGCAGATGGTTGGCGGCGGCGTAGCGGGCGCCGAGATCCTTGACGTCGTCGTTGAAGTGCGCCCAGTCACTGTAGGGGACGTCGGCGTCGTTCATCTCGTCGGCGAGGTCGGCGTAGGCCTGCTCTTCGGGGGTGGTGGGGGTGGGCATCGGGGCTCCTTGGTTCGGCGACGCCTACGCTGCGGGTGGGGTGTGCGCCGGACCGACCGGGAGCAACAGCCGGCCCGGCGCACTTCATGATGACCGTTGAGCATTCACCAAGACGCGGATCTGTCGTCGAGCGCCATCACGGAGCACCGACACCAGGTCGGCGTTCCAGCCCTGACTCCAGGCCTCGTCCCGGGCCCACTCGTGAAGGTTCACGGCCGCCAGCACCGAGTCCTCGGTGAGTTCCACCCCTTCGGGTAGCACTCGTGTCGCGGTCTCGACTGCGAACTGGCCGAGTTCCCTCGCCGTGTGGGCGACGACCCACTCATCGAGTTCGGTCGCCTCATCCTCACGGTCCGATGGGTCCATGCGGTCTCCTTCCCGTTGTCGACACTCCAACTCTGCCCGTGGGGTGTGACACATCTCGATAGGTGGTGAGCATCGACACCGGGGGACCGACCCGGCACAGACCTCGGGGCTTCACCGCCATGTGTGGCCGTCAACGTGCCGGCCATGAGACCGCCTAGAAGCGATGCACTTCGGGGCTGGGGATGAGGGTGGCCGAGCTTCCGTTTGCATCGACCTGTGGCCATCAAGCCCGACGCCATGAACGCCCGTGACCGTCGTGCTGCGGACTCGGAGCGGCAGATCCCGCTCTCCCCCACCGTGCAGCCCTCCCGACCCGTGAACGGCGAGAGGAGCTCATCCGGGCGGCTGATGGATGCCAGCACCGGCAGCATCCAAGGAGCCGTTGGCCCTCCCAGATGCCCTGGCGGGGCTGCGCACGCCGAACTCTGACAGCCCAACCGTGGAGGTCAACCCACCCGACGAGGGACTCTCGTAGCGTCTGGCCCATGGAGAGCGTGGGCAGGGCCGAGACCGAACAGGGACGGCCCCGGTGGGTCTGGGCGACAGCAACGGCGATCTTCGGCGTAGGTCTGGCGTTGGTGATCGCGTCGTGGATCGTCGAGGACGAGAACTGGACCTCAGGGTTCCTCCTTGAGGTCGGTGTGACGATTTGGCTGGCCCTGCCGCTCCTGTGGTTCGAGCAGCTAATGGAGGGCCGCTTCGAATCTGCGGAGGAACGGATCGAGTCAGCTGCCGAACGAACTGAACAGGCAGTCGAGCTCGCCGAGGAAGCCCGTTCAGCCGCAGCCGCGACCGCGTCGCTCGTCGAGCGCGTTCTCGCACGGGCAGATCACTCCGTGAGTGAGACTGCGGTCCAGCGCGCCTACGAGGTTCAGGACGAGCTGCTCACGAGATACATCGAGGCGGTGGCGAACGAACCAACCACTCTGAACATCCATCTCCTGGCCGGGCTCGCAGCCGAGGTGAACGCCGTACCGTGGGACCAACCGATCATGCTGCGGACCGAACCGCCCCTGGGCATCCGCGTGCAAGCGTTGCGAGATCGGACGAAGGGCGTGATCGTGCAGCTGATGCGAGACGGCTCGGGCGTGGTCGACCTTCACTGGAAGCCCGACATGTCGTACGAACTGTTCGTCGAGAAGGTGGTCAAGAACCTCCAGACCCACGGACTACTACCAAGCCGCGACGATGAACCGGTGTCCGGATTGCCTGCCGAGATCGCTCGGGCCTATGCGGAGCTGATCGAGGCGCGAACCAACCCCCAGCCGAGCGATCTCGTCGAGTAGGTGCCGGGACCCAGGAGCGGTGGGACCCCCTGGGTCCCGGCGATCTTGTGCTGGGCTACCCGGACCAGACCGCTCGGGCAACCGCGGCCGGCGCGTAGCCGACCTGCGCCCCGGTCGAGATCCACACGATCTGGGTGAGCCGGTCCCCCGACTCCTCCAGCTCGTCAGCCTCGAGCCCGGTCAACTGGTCCATCACCCCGCTCGGGAGCATCACCGACCCGACCGTCCACTCGAACGGCCACGCCGGCTGAGTCGCCAACCGCACCTCCCAGGTGGGATCGGCCTCCTCGAGCAGCTCCAGCAGCTCTGCTACCTGCACCGTGTTCTCCCTTCGTCGCCTACCTGTCGACGTCGACGCTGAGAGAGGGGTGTTCGCCGATGCGGGCGGGCCCGGTACCGCTCGGCATGGGGTCGCCGGTCTGGTCCCCCAGGTGGGTCCTGCGCGATGCACTGAACGCTGAGCAGGGGGTGTCGCACCGCACGGTCTGATGCTCGCGCCGTATCACCCGGCACCGCAACCGAGGATCCGAACCGGGCCTGTCACACCTACTGAGCATGATGAACCGATGAGCTCGCTCACCGACATCGAGGTCGCCTGGATCGTGGGGGTGCTGGCCTGCAACGGGTCGTTCACCGTGGACGCCGGGCAGCCGATCGTCAGCGTGCAGGTCATCGACCGGCGCCACGGGACCGTCGCCCGGCTTCATTCGCTGGTCCCGGGGAGCCGGCTGCACGGCCCGTACGAGCGTGGGCGTGGCCGTCCCCGGTCGTGGATCTGGCGGGTCAACGGTGGTCGGCTCCGTGGGCTCCTGGAGCGGCTGAACGAGCCGTGGGCGCTCGAGCTCGGCGACGACCACTACCGCCGGCGGCTCGCCCGCGTCACGGCCGCGTTCGAGGCCCGCCATCGGGCGTTGACAGTCGCGGCGGTGCCGGCATGAGCGGGCGGATCCTGCTGCTGGCCGGCATCACCGCCCTGGCCGTAGTGGCCGGGGTTCTCGTGTACGGGATGATCGCCCCGTGGTTCTGGCTGGTCCGTCTGGTCGCATGGCTGCTGCTCATCCTGCTCGGCGTCGGCGTGGCCGTCGGGATCGGAGCGGTCGCGCATCTCGAGCTCGACGACCGCGACCGCGCCGCGTATCGGGGTGGCAGGCTCACGGTGCTCGCACCTGGCGAGTGGCGCTCCCCACGGGACGGTGAGGCGGCTGGCGCCGTGCTGATCGGAGCCATCACGTTCGCCCCGATCGCTCTCCTCCTCACCGTGACGGTCCCGTCCCCGATCGGGCTGCTCACCGGCCTCGCTCTGATCCGGGTCTGGTCGGCCTGGTACCGGTACGGACGCCGCCGCGACATGGAAGCCGCCGGAGTCACTGAAGTCGAGCAGCCGACGCGGCGCGCCGCCAACCGTCCCCAGCGACAGCGTCGAACCACCCGTGACAAGAGCTCGCGACCCCCCAGGACTGAGCGCACGGCTGACGATCAACTGAGCCGAGTGTCATCCGGCGAGAGCTCGCCATCAAGCCTTCTCAGAGAGGGCCACGGCGGCAGCTAGCAAGACGACGAGCGTCGGGAGCAGACCCACCACGACTGTCACTCCTCGCGACAGACGCGAACCCACTCGCAAATTGCTCTTGACGATCCGCCCGACAGAGAGCGCTGCCTGCCGTCGTGGCCCCGTAGCGAGCTGCTCCTCATCATCTTCGCACCGGAACAGAAGGTCCGAGGAGTCCGGGTACTGGAACGTCCTCGGCGTGACGACGTACACCGTGACACCGACCATCGCGAGATAGGTCACCAACGAGAACACGGCGGCCACCGTGCTCCCCGTCGTCGGATCCCGGTCCAGATAGGCACCGCCGAGGACGGCGCCTGCGGCTGTCGCCGCAGACGCGGCAAACGCAGCACGCGTCCGAGCTGACTCCCGGACGGAGGCGCTATAGGCGAGGTTGTGCATGGCCAGCTGAAGAGCCACCTCGTGTAGTTCACGTTCTGCCTGGGCACGGTCTGCCGGTGCTTCGGTCATGTTCAGCCTCCAGTACAAAGCCTTCTATGGGTGGGCTACTCTTCGCGAGTGGAGAACGCGCGCCGACCGAGTCCGGATGACCTCGAAGCCCTCGGCGAACTCGGCCAACGCGTCTTGCTAGTCCTGTCCTGGCACCCCGCCGGAATGCATGACCGCATGCTCTCGCAAACGGTAGGCGAGTCCATCAGCGTGGTTGAGCACGTCCTGGATCGTCTTGCGAGTCGCGGTCTAGTGGCGGCGGTGCCTGCCCATCACTCCATCACTCCGGACGGCGTGAGGTGGCTTGAGAACGCCGTCGATTCGCGTGCTCGCCGTCGTCCTGGGCGGCGCCCGCGTTCGCCACTCATCGGACGTGAGGTCCGGTAGAAGCGAGCGGCCTTCACCTCAGCCCGGAAGGCGCCGTCCGGCCATACTCTTGACCTCGGCGGGGGCTGACCCCAACGTGAGGTCGGTGAAGGCGAGGGAGGCCGCGTCGACCTGGTCATCGTTCTTCCCACGGGGGAACTCGCCGTGCTCGGCGACGAACGCGGGCACCCAGTTCCCGTCCGGGGCGGCCTTCGACGTCGGGTAGTAGCCGTCGGGGCGGATGATCACCACGTTCTCGGCCTGCTGCTGCGCGGCGAACGGGGCGGCCCTCACCTCCTTCGCTCCGGTGCTGCCCTCAGCTGAGGCGAGGTAGCCGGAGAGCTCGCGGACGAGGGTCTTCGCCCAGGACTTCCCACCTGACCCGGGTTCCTGCTCGATGCGGATCCGGTGGCGGCGGTGGTCGTGGTCCCAGCGGGCCTTGTCGAGGGCGGCGGTGTGGGTGAGGAGCTTCTTGACGCCGAGGTCGTCGACCTGTTCGCGGCGCACGTCGAGCACGTAGCAGACCCCGGTCCGGGTGTCGCGGCCGAGGAGCACTCCTGCGGTGTAGTCACCGTCGTCCTCGGTGCCGGCGAGATCCCAGCGGCGGACGAGCTGGAGGTCGAGGCCGGGTGGGAGGTGGTGCTCGATCTTCCACTTGTCCGGGGGGAACATCCCGCCCGAGAGGCGTCGGGGGGACTGCTGGAACATGGCGTCGAACATCCAGTCACCGATGGCGACCCGGATCTCGTTGAGGGCGGCCCCGTCGTACCGTTCCGGCACGAGCGGTTCCCCGATCGCACGACCGAGCGGGTCGTTCTCCTCTGCGAACGCGGGGAGGCGGACGATCTCCCACTTCTCACCGGACTCCTCGAGCCGGCCGTGCAGATCGTCGACATGCCAGCGGGTGGAGATGACGATCATCGAGGCGTCGGGTTCGAGGCGGAGCCGTGCGACGGAGGCGAACCAGTCCCACACCGAGTCCCGCACCTTCTCCGAGAGGGCGGCGGCCCAGTCCTTGAACGGGTCGTCGATCACGAACAGGTTCGCCCCGAACCCGGTGATCGACCCGCCGACACCGGCGGTCAACATGCCCCCGCCCTGCGGGGTGTTCCACCTGTGCGCCGCCTGACTGTCGGCCGAGAGCCGCACCCGGAGCTTGTCCGCGTGCTGCTCGATCATGTTCCGGACGTACCGGCCGTTCGAGACCGCCAACTCCCCCGCGTACGACGCCCCGATGATCCGCCGATCCGGGAACCGATCCAGATACCAGACCGGACCCCGCCGCGACCCGATCTCGCTGTTGTGGACGACGATCCCGTCGGCGACGAAGGAGGCGTCCTCGTCGACGGTGAGGCAGCGGCACTCCCGCTCCTCGATCGGGACGACCTCGACGACCGGGTCAGCCAGGTACGGCGGATCGAACGTGCGGACCTGCAGGGCGTTGAGCTTGTCGTGCTTCTCCCCGATCACCCGGGCTCGGGTGATGAACCGGGCCTGCGCTTCTCGGCCGGGGATCCAGAGCCGCCACGACTCGACCGCACGTCCGTTGTAGGTGCCCTGCTTCGAGCGGAGCCGGCACGGGACACCGAGGCGGGCGAGGAGGGTGATGCAGTCCCGGAGCAGTGGCTCGTTGATCGACGTGAACTCGACGGACCAGTTCCCGTCACCAGCTCGGCCCTGTCGATCCGAGACGGAGGCGTCGCAGGCGAAGTAGGCGCCGAGGAACGCGCCGATCTGCTCTTCGTCGCCCTCGTACACGAACCGGGGGACGCGCTTCGTGTGGGAGGTCTGCCCGCCGAGCCCGACCTCGCGGAGCCAGTCCCGCACGCCACCACGGAGATGCCAGGTCTCGGCCGGGCCCGGTGCCCGGTCGGGGTGGGCCGGTCGCTTCTTCTGCATCCGGTACGGCCAGCCGAGCTCGTCGGCGAGCGCTCGGAAGTCGGCGAGGACGGCCTGGTCGGCGTTCGTGAAGCCGGCCCCGATCGAGGTGCCACGGCTGGTCGGTCCGCACGAGCCGTCCCCGACGTAGTACCCGGCGAGCGCGAACTCGGCGATCGACCGGTCGGATGATCCGAGCGACGGGCGGGACAGGACAGCGACCACGTCGTCTGCCGTGAGCTCGCCGGCCTGCACCCATCCTCTCGTCGTGAGGATCGGATGATCCGGTGCGCACCTCAGCGCCCGTCCCGAGTGGCAGCGGATCTCCAAGCTCGGCAGCCGGCCCTGCTCATGGACCGCCAGCACCCTCCGGGCACGACCCAAGTGGGTGGCGACCTCGTCACCCACCTGCACGTCGGCGAGGCGACGCTGCGAACCGTTCCCCATCGTGATCACAGCTTCGACGTCTACGGGCTTCCCGTGACGGGGCGGCATCGACCACAACTGCCGCGGGGACTCCCCCGTCGCCGCCTGCAAGAACTTCCGCCCCAGGAACTTCTGCACCGCGAACAGCCGGAACACCTTCGGCTCCAAGAACGCGGCATGCACCGCCGGCGTCGCCGTCCTGGCGATCCGCAACTGATCCTCGCGCGCGTAGCCCCCGGCGCGATCGGCGCGAATCCCCTGGTCAGGGGCTCCGGGCGGGGTGTGGCGTGGGCGTCGTCCCCCGCGGCGGTTGGCGGGGACGGTGGTCACGTGTCGTCGAGCTCGGCGTTCTGGAGGGATTCGGCGAGGGCTTCGGCGGCGTCGAGGACGTCGGGGTCGGTGATGAGGTCGGTCCACTCGTCTTGGGCGAGTTGGGCGGCGTCGTCGGCGACGAGAGCGCGTTCGGCCCAGCGGTCGGGGTGTCGGCGGGAGAGCAGCGCGATGGCGGCGCGCCAGTCGTCGCGGGCCTGGGAGCGCATGATCTGCACGAGCTCCACCTCGCTCGCCGATTCGGTGTAGGCGGTCGTGTCGACGAGGACGGCGTGTGGGAGGTCCTCGGGGGCGACCTGGGTGAGTTCGCCGCTGGCTTCGGCGAGTGCTTCACGGCCTCGTCGCATCCAGATGCGGATGGTGCGGTCCCCGAGACCGGCGAACGCGGCGCTGGTCTGGATCCAGTTGCCGGCACGGATCGCGACGAGGAACTTGCCGACGGGGCTCGTCTTCTCCCAGGAGCGTTCGTCGGGATCCCAGCCGACCTCGATGAGGCTGGGCCGGCCCGGGCCCGGGCGGGTGGTCTTCACGGTGGCGGGCTTCTTCGCGTTGCGTTTCTCAGCGGTGCCCTTCGGGGCGGCCTGCTTCTTGGCTGCCTGCTTCTTCGCCGCGCGCTTCTTCGCGGGCATCGGTCAGGGCTTCCCGGTGCGGGCGTGTGCCGTGGGGTAGCTGTCGCGGAGCAGTTCGAGGGCCTGGTCGCGTTCCTCGACAGTGGCGAACGGGATGACGACGTCGTAGGTCTGGGGTCGTTCCCCGTTCCCGCTGCCGGAGCGGTCCTGGTCCTCGTCGGGGTCCCCGAAGTCGATCGGGTCGTCGCGCATCAGGTCGCTGAGGATCTGGTCGAGGTCGTCCCCGTCGTACCCGGTGCCGACGAGCCCGGTGTCGGTGCCGGCGAGGGTAGTGAGGAGGGTGGCGAGCGCGTTGGGGTCGTCGAGACCGATGCGGGCGGTGCGGTTGTCGACGAGGAGGATGCGGCGGGCCTGGTCGTCGTCGACGTCGACGAACGTGACGGGGATCTCGAGGATGCCGAGGCTGCGGGCGGCCTGCCAGCGGTGCTCCCCGGCGAGGATCGTGCCGGTGGACTCCTGAACGAGGACGGTGCCGAAGAAGCCGTGCTCCTCGATGCTGACGGCGATCGCGCCGACGTCACCCTGGTTCGGGTTCTCTGGGTGGGGGGTGAGCGTGTCGACGTCGACGAGCTCGGTTCGGGTGTTCAGGAGGCTAGCCATATACGCAAACCACCTTACAGTCGACGATAGCCTCCGGACATGATGACAGCCGACGAAGTGGCCATCGCGTTCACCTACCAGCCACCGGATCCCGACCAGATCGCACGGATGAAGCAGCTGCGGGACGCGTTCGGGGAGGTCGCCGAACTGATGTGCGATCTCGTGCCCGACTGCCCGCGCCGTGGGGTCGCCCTCGAGATGCTCTACACGGCGAACACGAAGGCGAACAGCGCCATCATCGTGCACGAGGCGCAGTGACCGGCCCGTTGACGTGGCTCATGCTCGAGCAGTGGCAGCGAGTCCTCGTCGTCTCCCCCCATCCCGATGACGAGACCATCGGGGCCGGTGGTCTGCTCGCTCGTCTCGCCCGGCAGGAGTCGTTCACGTCGGTACTGACGATGACCTGCGCGGAGGATCGGCACGTCGAGCTCAAGACCGCGTGTGAGCGGCTCGACGTGACCGCGGTCCGGTACGGGTTGCAGCCTGACGGGTTGCTCGACACGGTTCCGCAGCGTCAGCTGATCGCCCACATCGAGACCAGCGTCGACGAGTTCGACCCGCAGGTCATCATCGGTCCGTGGTGGGGCAGCTACCACCAGGACCACCGGGCCGTCGGCCACGCCCTCATCTCCGCGTTGCGGCCCATGAGCCCGAACCGGTCGGTGCTGTTCTACGAGCAGACCGCCGACGGGTGGTGCACCCAGCCGTTCCGACCGGACCTGTGGGTGCGGCTCACCGAAGCCGACGTCGACGCGAAGCTCGACGCCTACCAGGAGCACTGCTCCCAGGTCCGTCCGTCCCCATCGAACCGGTCGGTTGAGGCGATTCGGGCGCTGGCGACGACCCGGGGCGCGCAGATCGGGGCGAGCTACGCCGAGGCGTTCATGTGCGGACGGATCGTGCTGTGACCGGGACCTTGATCATCACGGCCGCCGGCGGGCCGACCGGGACCGAAGCGGTGAAGCAGTGCCGACGGCCGTCGACACGCAGGGCCCATGTGGCGGTCGACGTCGATCCGGATGGGGCCGGGATGCTCCTGGCCGATGAGGCCGTCGTGGTGTCGCCTTGGACCGATGTGGGCGGCCTCGCCGCCGATCTGGGGATGCTGCACGAACTCCACGGCGGGCCAGTGTTCTGCACCCACGTCGGTGAGCTCCCCGCCGTCGAGCTCTCCGGAGTGCCCGCCGTCTACTGCGACCCGTCGATCGCCTACCAGATCAGCAGCAAGGACCGGCTCTACGACCTCCTCGACGGGATCGTCGAGCTCCCCCAGCGAGTCGACTACGGCGACCTCCGTCCGGGCCCGTGGGTCGTGAAACCGGACCGGGGGTCGGGGTCGGCCGGGCTGTTCCGCACCAGCAGCGAGCTGCTCGTCGACGCTGCGCTCTCCGACGACTACCTGGTCGTGCAGCGCGAGATCCGGGGCCGGAGCGAGTGGGACGCCGTCTGCTTCGTCGACGCCGGCGAACTCGTCGGGGCGGTCGTCACCGTGTTCGACCGGATGCGAGGAGGCATCGGGACCAGATGGCTCACCATCCCACCCGACCCGGTCCTCCCCACCCTGGCCGACATCGCGGTGCACCTCGGGCTGCACGGGATCGTGAACATGCACGGCTGGCTCGGTGACCCGATCATCCTCTGCGAGATCAACCCCCGACCCAGCACCGGGATCGAGATCGCCCAGCACGCCGGCGTCGACTGCCTCGAGCTCTACGAGAACTGGTGCGACGGTGTCACACCCTCACGCAGGGACATCCTCAACTACCGATCCGGCGTCAGAGTCGAGCGGCACTTCACCTCAATCACTCGCTCATCCTGACCCGTCCAGGCGGAACTCCTTGGGGAGGAACGATGTGGATCATCGCCTGACGACGGGCTTCGATCCGATCGAGGATCCGATGCAGGAGGTTGCAGAGGGCGACTACGTCTGCGGCTTCGGCAGGATCGTCGATCTCGATCTCCCGGTGTGAGGCTGGGTTCTTCAGTGTCCCGATCGTCCCGGCGAAGAGGTCCATGAGACCACTCTGTTCGCCGGGTTCAGTATCCGGGTCGGCGAGCGGTCCTTCCGGCTTCAGGGCGGCCCTCATCAGCTTCACGCCAACGTCCGAGTCCGAGTACCCGCCGAGCTCTCGGACCCGAACCTCGACCGAACGGGTCGCCTTGAAGATGGCGCTCTCGTAGTCACCGGAGACGAACTCCGACCTGGCGCCGCCAAGCCGGCTGTGCAGGTCGCGGTCCAGGAACGCGATGGCGTCCGAGAGCGGCACCCCTTCGTCGACGACCCGCAATCCGAGCCGCGTAATGAACATTGCTTCGGCCGCGCTTTGCTCCATGTCGGGAGCGACGAGGCCGTGCTGGTACAGCCAGGCCCAGGCCTCCTGGAGCGCACGCAGAGTCCGAGGCTCCCGGCCGTAGCGCTTCCTTGCTCCAAGGAGCCAGTTCCGGGAGTTCCACTCCTTGGCTTCCTGCGAATGGCGCAGAACAGCGAGCGCGAGGCGCTCGACTGGCATCGTCACGACTTCCTCGGATGTCAGGGCCCAACCCTCCACGCACGGGACCGTACCGCCCCGGGGATCAGGCTGCTTCGGCGTGGCGGAGCGCTGTGACGATCTGCTCCCGGGAGGTCGCTGAGGGTTCGTTGACATTCGCCTCGGCGGCCCACGTGCGCCACTGATCGATCGAGGCTGCGGCGGCCTTGTCGGCGTCGACGCCGATCTGTCGGAGCCAGCGGACCACCTTGGCGACCTTCCGGGCCCGGGCGCTCCGCTCGGCCGAGGTCGTGGTCCCGATCTCGGCGTTGTCGAACAGGCCGGCCGTCGCCGGGCCCTTCTTGCGGGTGGACTTCCCCTTGCTGGGGCCGGACCGGTCAGGATGATCGCGGGTCAGCTGCGTGGCGAACGCATCCTTGGACCATTCGGTCTGGGAGCGCTCGTAGTACGGGTTCTCACCGAGGTCGGCCTCCCCGACGAGCTTGCTGGCCTCCTCGGCCCAGAACTCGGCGCCACGGCCCTTCGCCTTCCCGGCGGCGGTGTGGTGATCGAGGGCGTAGTCGGGGATCTCCGGGAACATCGGGGCCTGGACCCCGAACGTGGCCCAGACGGCGTTGTCGACCCGGCGGGACTTCGGGGCGCGGGCGAGGAGCATCGCGGCGTGCACGACGAAGAGCCGTTCCGGGTAGCTCTTGCTCTTCCGGGCGGCGGCACGTTCGTACTGGGCGCGGAGCGCGGCGATGATGGCCGGCCCTTCTGGCCAGGCGATCCCGATGTCCTCGGAGCAGATGATCTCGAGCCGGTTCCAGCACCAGGTCGCTTCACCGGACTGGACGAGCTCGGCGGCCCAGGCGACGGCCTGTTCCTCGTCGCTGCGGCGGATCGCCTTCTGGAGGGCGGAGATGACGTCCCCGACGGGGAAGCCGCGCATCGTTGGTTTCCTACCCCAGGCCGTCATCCTGTGCGTCTCCTCACAACCTCAACTGTAGCAATCGTGCGTTACATCATCGCCAGGGGAGGCGGACCGTGATCTGCGAGGCGTGCCCCGACGCCTTGTTCCGATGGGTCCGCACCTTCTCCCCCACCACCTCGCGCCCGAAGAACGCACGAAGCAGCTCGCTGTCGCGCTGCTCGGTCGCCGAGGTGCGCACGTCCGAGGACCCACCGGTCGCCTTGAACGTCTGCGACAGGGACGTGAACACGTACCGGTCGTCGATCAGGATCGCCCGCTCCCCCGGGGGCATCACCGCCGCGTGGAGCAGCGCGATCCAGTAGTCGTCCTTCGCGACGATCGCCGGGTTGAAGGCCAGCTTCGGGTGCTGCCGGATCCCCATGCTGCCGCCCATCGGCATGTGGTTCAGTCGGAACGGGATCTGCGGGATGTAGTTCCGGGGGTCACCGAAGCTGGAGAACGCGAACAGGTAGCAGTCGAGGTCGAGGGCGGTGTGGTAGAGCCGTTGGATCAGGTCGTACGCGGAGCCCGGGTCGACGTCGCAGGGCTTCGCCGGGTGCTCGAAGTGCCAGCAGTGCAGCATGTCGTCGTCGAGCATGAACAGGTCACCCCAACGCTCGTACATCCACTGCCGCTTCGCCGCGAGACCCCGCACCGAGTCCGGGTGGGCGACCAGACGCAGGTCGGGTTGGAGACGGCGGTAGGCGTCGAGCTGGCCTTCCGGGACGCAGACCTCGGCGTGCTCCGGGTCGAGGACATGGCCGATGGTCTTCACGTCCCCAGCGCGCAGGTGGGAGGGGATCACGATCGGGATCTCGTCAGACATCAGCGGTCACCTCCGCCTCGAGCTCGGCCAGGCACCCATCGCAGACCGCTCGAGACGTGTCCCGGTGGGCGATCACGTGGCGGGTCTGAGGCCGATCCGGCACCGGGGTGTCGTCGGGATGATCACCGAGGCAGTCCGACCCGAACCCGAGCCGGCCGACGAGCCAGCGCTCCCCTTCCGGTTCGTCGAACACGAAAGACGCCTCAGCGTGCCGCCAGCACGGCACCCCAGGCCGGCAACGGGCGCACGAGGAGCGCGCCTCGTCCAACGACTCGAACGGTGACCACACCCGCCACTTGCCGATCGTTCGGTACGGCACGTGGATCGGGGCCGCGGGCTCCTTGAACTGCTCGGGCACCGACTCCTCATCCAGCATCGGTGGCCTCCCGGGCCCGTTCGATCTCGCGGCGGGCCTCCTCGGCGGCGTTGTCAGCGGCCTCGGCCTGCGCGGCGAGCTCGGGGAGCAGCTCCCGGAACTTCTCGACCGACACCGCCCGGGAGGGCATCACCTTCGAGTTCTTGTACGACCGTTCCTTCCCGAGAGCGAACGCGGTCTGCAACCAGGCGTTGTCCGGATGGTCGGATCCGACGATGAGCACGTAGCTGTAGTGCTCCCCCGGTTGGGCGACGATCGGGTAGGCCGGCACGTCCTCCTCGGGCTTCGAGGTGCCGTCGTCGAGGAGCTTGTCGAGGAACGCGGCATCGAAGCCGGGGACGTCGGTGCCGACCTCACCGAGGAGTTCGGTGAGCAGCGTCTTGTCCCAGGTGGCCTGATCGCCGGTGGCGTTGTCGGCGAGCCCCCGACGGATCGCGGTCTCCTGGTCGTCGTCGACCCAGACGACGTTGATGTGCTCCCAGCCGAGCGTCATCGCGGCCATCACCATGTGGTTGCCGGCAACGATCGTCGAGTCAGCCCGGCGGACCACGGCGGCTCGGTGCTGCCCGAACTCGCGCAGCGACTCGGCGACGGAGGCGACGTCACCCTTCCGGGCGTTGCGGGAGTCGAGCTTGAGGTCAGCGATCCGGACCCGTTCGACGTCCATCTCCGGCACGTCGGACCCCGCCGGCGGTGCCTTCTTCGCAGCGGCCTTCCTCTTCGCTGGGCGCTTCCGGGCGGCAGTCTTCTTCGCTGCGGCCTTCTTCTTGGCGGGCATCGGGTACTCCAGGGGCTCAGAGCGCGAGGCGCTGCGGGGCGATCGGACGGTTCGACCAGACGACCTCGGTTCGTGCACCCCGGTTCCCGAGATCGGTCCGGACCGAGGTCGAGGTCTGGTACCAGCCGTCGTAGAGCTCGTCGTAGAGGCCGCTCGGGTAGCCCGAGATGAACACGGCAGCCCGGGCGTCGGTGAGGGCTTCGGCCCAGCGGCGGTGATCGTCGGGCGTGTTGGCGTCGAGCGCGTAGCCCTGCCCGTCACGGCCGTCGTTGCGGCGCACCGAGTCGAGGTAGGGCGGGTCGAGGTAGAGGACGACGTCGGGGTCACCGGCGTGCCGTTCGAGCAGCTCGGCGGCTTCGACGTTCTCGACGAGGACCTGCTGGAGGCGCACGGCGATCGCTTCGAGCCGGTCGATGTAGTGGTGCGTCGAGCGGGGACGGCTCGTGTTGTTCCCGGCGTACCGGCTGGTCTTGGTCCACCAGGAACAA
>JBCBSZ010000089.1:0-27561 GCA_039818945.1 Actinomycetota bacterium | reverse complement strand
TTGGTCATCATCAGGTCGACGACCCGCCAGTCCCACGGCGGTCGGATGAAGATGTCGGTGCGGTCCTCGATCCCCCGCACGGCCGACTCCAGCGCTCGCACGCACGTCGTCCCGACCGCGACGACGCGCTCGGCGGCCTGACACGCGACGAGCACGTCGTCGGGCACGACGAAGCGCTCGGAGTGCATGCGGTGCCCGTCGGGGTCGTCGCTGGTCATCGGGCGGAAGGTGTCGAGGCCGACGTGCAGCTCGACCTCGGCGACGTCGATCCCGGTCGCCCGGAGCGAGTCGAGCAGCTCGGGGGTGAGGTGCAGGCCAGCCGTCGGTGCGGCCACCGACCCCGGCGCCGAGGCGAACACGGTCTGGTACCGGCGAGCGTCCTCCAGCGGGCGGGTGATGTACGGCGGCAGCGGTACCAGACCGACGCCGCTCAGGACGTCGTCGGCCCGCTCGGCGTCGACGGGCGCGCCGCCATGACGCAGCTGAACCTCGCGGACCCCGTCACCGTGGTCGACGCCGGCGGTCACCTCCAGGTCACCACGGCGCAGCACCGACCCCTGCTTCACCCGACGCGACGGGCGCACCAGCGCTCGCCATGCGCCGCGCTCCGGTTCGGACGGCTCGAGGAGCAGGACCTCGACCTTCCCACCCGTGTCCTTCGCCAGCTCCAGCCGGGCCGCGAGCACCCGGGACCGGTTCACGACCAGCAGGTCGCCGTCGCGCAGCAGGTCCGGCAGGTCGCTGACCAGCCGATGGTCCGGCGTCCGTCCCGCCCCGCGGTCGATGAGCAGCCGGGCGGCGTCGCGGGGCTCGATCGGTGCCTGCGCGATGCGCTCCTCGGGGAGCTCGTAGTCGAAGTCGGACACCCGCACGGCGCCCGACGCTAACGGCCCCCGCCGTCGGCCCGTACGAGCCCGACCCCGGGGCGACGGGCGAGGTAGGTGTCGGCCTCGGCCGGGGTCATCCCGCACTCCAGCAGGCCGGCCCGTACGACGGCCAGGTACTCCGGACCGGGCTCGGCGGGCTCGGTCGCCCGCGGCGAGGTCATCGTCACGATCGGCCGGCCCTCGCGATGGCCGAGGTGGACGAGCCGGCCGTACCGCCTCGGCGAGCAGACGACGCTGCGCCGAGCCACGACCTCGTCCAGGTCGACGTCGAACTCACCGGGCTCGAGCGCACACTCCTGCGCTGCGACGTCGGCCACCTGCTCGGTACTGATCGACCACAACCGGGCGATCGAACGGCCCGGCGCTTCGTGGTGCAGCACGCTCGTCCCGCCCGACCAGCGCAGCGACCGGCCGGCGAATCCCATCACGCCGGGGACGTGCGCGACCCGATCGTCCCGCGGTGGGCTCGGGTCGCGAGCGCCCGGATGGGTGCGCTGCCCGTCGGCGGGACGTCCGCCCGCCAGGTAGAGCAGGAATCGCTCCGCGCTGAGGTTGGAGCCGTAGGCGGCGTACCAGACCGGCTGATCGAACACGGTTCGGCCAACGTATCAACGGTGTGTGGGCGGCCCGCACGCACGGCGCGTACGATCGCGGTACCGACGCTGGGGGGCACACCATGCAGATCGCCTTCACGAGGAACGAGCGAGCGACGGTGGGCGTCGAGCTCGAGCTGATGGTCGTCGACCGTCAGACCGGCGAGCTGGCCAACGTCGCCTCGAAGCTCCTCGCGGAGATGGGCGAGCAATTCGACGACGGACTGCACCCCAAGGCCAAGCACGAGCTGTTCGAGTGCACCGTCGAGATCATCACCGGCGTCTGCGAGAACGCCGACGAGGCCCGTGCCGACCTCCAGGCCACCCTCGACGAGCTCGCCCGGGTGGCCGACGCCTACGGCTACGCCCTCATCAGCTCCGGTTCGCACCCCTTCGGCCGGGTCACCGACCAGATCGTCTCCCCGTCGGAGCGCTACGCCCAGCTGATCGAGGACATGCAGTGGGCCGCCCGCCGCCTGCTGATCTTCGGGACCCACGTGCACGTGGGCGTCCGCGACGGCGAACGGGCCATCGCCACGGCCAACGAGCTGCAACGCCAGCTCCCGCTCCTGCTCGCGCTGTCCGCCTCCAGCCCCTACTGGGAGAGCACCGACACCGGGCTCGCCTCGGCCCGCACCAAGGTCTTCGAGTCGCTGCCGACCGCCGGCCTGCCACCCCAGCTCGACGGCTGGTCGGACTTCGAGGCCTTCATGCGGACCCTCATCGACTCCGGCTGCATCAAGACGATCCGCGAGGTCTGGTGGGACATCCGCCCCCATCCCGAGTTCGGCACCGTCGAGCTGCGCATGTGCGACGCCGTGTCGAACCTCGACGAGGCGGCCGCGCTGGCGGCCATCTCCCAGGCGCTGGTGGTCCAGATCGGCGAGCGGCTCGACGCCGGCGAGCAGCTGGCGAAGCCACGTGAGTGGACGGTCCGTGAGAACAAGTGGCTGGCGGCCCGCTACGGCATGGACGCGCGCCTGATCGTCGACGAGGAGGGCACCCGCCTTCCCGCCCGCGACCTGATCGCCGACCTGATCACCGACCTCCGCCCCGTCGCCGATCGCTACGGCAGCGGCACCCACCTCGACCACGCCCTGTCGATGGCCGACCGCCCGGGCTACGTCCGCCAGCGCGACGTGCTGCGCACCGGGGGGACCCCGGCCGACGTCGTCCGCCGCCTCGCCGACGAGCTCGGCAACGGCCAGACTCGGACGTCGTGACGGCCACCTCCCCCACCACCCCCTCACTGGACGACTGGATCGCCGAGCACGCCGAGGAGCTGATCGCGTTCCGCCGCCACCTCCACGCCCATCCCGAGCTCAGCGGCGAAGAGCACGCGACCACCGAGACCATCGTCGAACGGCTCCAGGCCGCCGGACTGTCACCCCGCGTGCTGGCCTCCGGCACGGGCGCGGTCTGCGACATCGGCGAGGGCTCCGACCGCATCGCGCTCCGCGCCGACATCGATGCGCTGGCGATGGACGACCTCAAGGACGTCACCTATCGCAGCCGGATCCCGGGTCGGGCCCACGCCTGCGGCCACGACGTGCACACCACCACGGTGCTCGGTGCCGCCCTCTACCTGGCCCATCACCCGGAGATCGAGCGCCCGGTGCGCCTGATCTTCCAGCCGGCCGAGGAACGGGTCCCGGGCGGGGCGATCTCGGTCATCGACGACGCCGGCCTCGACGACGTCAACGAGATCGTCGGACTCCACTGCGATCCCCGCCTCGACGTCGGCCACATCGGGCTGCGGGCCGGCCCGCTCACCTCCGCGGCCGACATGACCACCATCTGCCTCCGTGGGCCCGGCGGCCACACCGCCCGACCCGACGAGACCGTCGACCTCATCCCGGTCGCAGCGCAGCTCGTCCAGGGGCTGAAGGAGCGCACCCTCACGCACCTCGATCGGCCCGACGAGCTCCGGATGGCGTTCGGCGCGATCCGTTCCGGCGACGCCGCCAACGTGATCCCGACGAGCGCCGTGCTCAAGGTCTCCGTGCGGTCGCGCACGGCCGAGACCTGGGCGCAGGTCCCGACCGCCATCGCGGCAGCGGTCGACGAGCTGGTGGAGGGCACGGGCGCGGTGGCCGAGGTCGAGCACACGACGGGCGTGCCACCGGTGATCAACGACGCGACCGTGACCGAGCGGATCAGCGGCGTCGCCCACCGTCACCTCGGCGCCGACGCCGTGACCGCCGCCAGCCACAGCTGGGGCGGCGACGACTTCGCCTGGTACCTGCGCGAGGTCCCCGGCACCTTCGTCCGCCTGGGGACCCGGAACCCGGAGTGGACCGACCCACCGCTCGACCTCCACGTCGGCAACTTCGACGCCGACGAGCGCGCCATCGGCGTCGGGATCAGGCTCCTGGTGGGCGCGGTCATGCGCGGCTGACCGCCGCGAGCGCCGATCAGGCGAGCTCGATCGCGGTCGGCACCGCCCGCTGGAGGGTGTGACCGACGGGCGAGGTCGACGTCACCTTGCGGTGCAGGGCCTCGAGCGCCTCGTCGTCGGCATCGGCGTCGAGGTGCACCCGAGCGGTGATCGTCTCGAAGCCGGCGTTGCCGTCGGCGAGCCCGAGGAAGGTCTGCAGGTCGAGGTCGCCCTCGACCTCGATGCGCACGTCGCGCAGCTCGATCCCGAGACCGGTCGCGTTGGCCGCGTAGCCGACCGCCAGGCAGTTGCCGAGCGCGCCCAGCAGCTGCTCGACCGGGTTCGCTGCCGTGTCGGTGCCACCGAGGCCGGCCGGCTCGTCCGACGGCACCGGCTCGAAGCCCCGGACGGTCGCCTCGGACCGGAACCCACCCCGCCACCGCACCTCGGAGGCCCAGGTCGTGGCGCCCTTGGCCGGGTCGCCCGACACGGCGGCGGAGAGCTCGCCGACGGCGGCGATGTCGACGTCGTTGAGCCGGCTGGTGGCAGTGGTCATCTGGTCCTCCTGGGTGGTCGCCCACGAGAACACCACGGATCGACGCAAAAGGCAACCAATCCGATCGGGTTTGTGAGATTTAGGTCTCGAAGAGCCGTTGGTCGCCCGGCGGCGGGGGCGGGATCAGCCCCAGGTGCTCCCACGCGGCGGCGGTCGGTACTCGCCCCCGCGGGGTGCGCTGGAGGAGGCCCTGCTGGATGAGGAACGGTTCGTAGACGTCCTCGACGGTGTCGGGCTGCTCGGCGACCGAGATCGCCAGCGTGGTCAGCCCGACCGGGTTGCCGGCGAAGCGGTTGCAGAGCGAGTCGAGGATCGCCCGGTCGACCTTGTCGAGGCCCCGATCGTCGACGCCGAACACGGTCAGGCCCCGCCGGGCGGTGTCGGCGTCGACCCGACCGCTCCCCCGCACCTCGGCGAAGTCGCGCACCCGACGCAACAGCCGGTTGGCGATGCGGGGCGTGCCCCGGGAGCGTCGGGCGATCTCCGCGGCGCCCTCGGTGTCGATCTCGACCTCGAGCAGGCCGGCGGCCCGCTCGACGATCGCCCGGAGGTCGTCGGTGTCGTAGAAGTCGAGTCGGGCGACCAACCCGAACCGGTCGCGCAGCGGTCCGGTGATCAGACCGGTCCGGGTGGTCGCACCGACCAGCGTGAAGCCCGGCAGATCGAGCCGGATCGAGCGCGCCGCCGGACCCTTGCCCAGCACGATGTCGAGCTGGAAGTCCTCCATCGCCGGGTAGAGCACCTCCTCGACGGCGCGGGGCAGTCGGTGGATCTCGTCGATGAAGAGCACGTCGCCGGGCTCGAGCTTGGTCAGGATGGCCGCGAGGTCGCCGGCCCGGTCGAGCGCCGGCCCGGAGGTGATGTGCAGCGCCACCCCGAGCTCGGTGGCGACGATCCCCGACAGCGTCGTCTTGCCCAGGCCCGGCGGGCCGGCGAAGAGCAGGTGGTCGGCCGGCAGGGACCGGCGGCGGGCCGCCTCGAGGATGATGCTCAGGTGCTCCTTCAGCTCGCGCTGGCCCACGAAGTCGTCGAGCCGTCGCGGCCGCAGGCCCACCTCGAGTTGCTGCTCGACCTCGTCGCCCGTCGGATCGAGGAACTCGTCGCGGGTGGCGGTCACGTCCATCAGCCTGCCTCGGCGAGGCGGCGCAGCGCACCCTTGAGCAGCGCGGAGGTGTCGCCGTCGGCCGGGAGGTCCGCCACGGCAGCGCGGATCTCCTCGGGGCCGTAACCGAGGCCGGCGAGGGCCTCGCGCACGTCGTGCAGTGGCGACGACGCAGCGGCGGGTTCACCCGACGCCGTCGCCGCCAACCCGGCCAGCGACTCGGTGTCGCCCTCGGGGAGGTCGAGCCGGGTCTTGAGCTCGATGAGGAGCTTCGCCGCGGTCTTCCGCCCGATGCCCGGGACTAGGCACAGCGCCGCCAGGTCGTCGGCCGCGACCACCTGGCGGAGCGCCGTGGGCTCGTGGACCGACAGGATCGCCTGGGCCAGCGTCGGGCCCACCTTCGGCGCGGCGATGAGCGCCTCGAAGGTGCGGCGCTCGTCGAGGCTGCGGAAGCCGTGGAGCGCCTGCGCGTCCTCCTTGACGTGAT
Organism: Actinomycetota bacterium; assembly: GCA_039818945.1. Classification (GTDB taxonomy): domain Bacteria; phylum Actinomycetota; class Acidimicrobiia; order Acidimicrobiales; family Poriferisodalaceae; genus JBCBSZ01. Next base: position 21,559 of record JBCBSZ010000089.1, on the reverse strand, counting down.
GATGGGTGAAGACGAACACCTCGTCGCCCGGCTCGCCGAGCGAGATCGACAGCGTCGGCGCGACCTTCACCCGGTAGCCGATCCCGGCGACCTCGATCGTGACCTCGGCCTCCTCGCGGGACAGCAGCGTCCCTCGCAGCGAACCGATCACCGCAGCCGCCCCGAGGCCGCCGCCGCCCGCGACACGGTCGGGGCGTGGGCGAGGTGGCACAGCGCCACCGCCGCGGCATCGGCGGCGTCGGCCGGCGACGGCGCCCTCTCGAGACCCAGCAACATGCGCACCATCTCCTGCATCTGGCCCTTGCCGGCGCTGCCCCAGCCGGCGACGGCTTCCTTGACCTGGTTCGGGGTGTACTCGACCACCGACGCCCCGGCGCTCACCGCCTCGGCCATGGCCACGCCGCTCGACTGCGCCACCCCGATGGCCGTCGAGGCGTTGACCTGGAAGAACACCCGCTCGATGGCGACGACCGCCGGCCGGTGCTCGCTGATCAGCGCCCGGAGCTCGGCCTGGATGGCAGCGAGCCGGTCGGGCACCGCGGCGTCGGGTGAGGTCCGGATGACACCCACGGCCGCGGCTCGCGCGGTGCGGCCACCGCGCTGGCGGGGCACCCGCTCGACGCAGGCGTAGCCCAGCCGCGACAGGCCCGGATCGATCCCGAGGACGAACACACATTCGATGGTAGGCGTCCCGGCACCGGAGCCGGGGGACGCTCCGCCCCCTCAGGCGAGCCGCACGACCTCGCCGGGACCCGGAGCAGACCTCGTCGCGAACTTCGTCCGGTCGCCGAGGCGCACGATCTCGGCACCCTCCTCGTCCGTCTCGATCGGCAGGAGGACCAGGAGCGCCCAGTCGCGGCGGGCCAACGTCACCTCCACGACGCCGCCCTGCTGCGCGGCACGCACCACCGAGCCGGTCCGCCAGTCGTGGACGGTCACCTCGGCGTCACCGACGAGGCTCGCCAGCCCGAAGCGGTCGGTGATCGGCTCGTCGGTGTCGGCGGTGTGGAGGGCGACGACGTAGTGGGCGGAGCCGTCGGTGGTGGTCGCCCAGCAGAGCGCGGACGGGTCGGCACGATCGCGGAAGAGGCTCTGGTCGGCGAGGGCGAGCGGCCGGTCCGGCCCCAGCAGGCGTCCGTCGTCGTCGCAGAGGCGCATCACCAGGTCGCGAGCGGTGCGCGCGAGCCGGTCGCCGATGCCCGCCGGACCACCGGAGAACGCCGACAGCAGCGCCTCGACCTCCGGATGGGGATCGCCGTCGATCTCCGTCGCCCCTGACGGCGCCGAGAAGAAGCAGTCCTTGAAGGTCCGGAGCTCCAGCGCCACCGCCAGCCGGTTCACCGTCAGGTACCAGTGCCAGAGCACCGCCGGGTCGTCGGCGAAGCGGTAGTCGTCGCAGGTTCGCACGGCCACGACATGGTCCAGCTCGACCGTCGCGAGCAGGTCGCCGGGCGTCGCCATGCACCACAGGAGCGAGATGCCGGTGGCCGCTGCGGCCTCGTCGAGCGCCCGCTGCCACGCCATCGCCCGGCCCGGGCGCTCGCGCAGCTGCCTCACGCCGAGCCAGTGGAGCAACATCCAGTCCTGCTCGACGCAGGTGGCACCCCAGCGGGCGGCGTCGTCGAACCACCGCCGGAAGAACGACGGGTCCACGGGTTGGGCGGCGAGGCGATCGATCCACCAGTCCCCCTCCTCGACGTACGGCGACCGGGGCGACACGTGCCGGGCGTGCAGCACCAGCGGGGGCCGGCCGAGGCGGGCGGCGAGATCGTCGAGCCCGTCGGGGAGGACGTCGGGCCGGGCATCCCAGGTCGCCATCCCGGTCGGCGGAACGTCCTCCGGGTAGCCGACCTCGGCGACCGGCCGCAGCACCTCGTGCGGGTAGAACCACGAGTCGAGCTCCACCGCCCGGATGGGCACCTCGAGGTGGCGCAGCTCCTCGACCTTGTCGGCCAGGGTCGACGGGACGTCCCGTCCGGCCTCGGTCCGGTACCAGTAGGCCGCCCCGTTGTCGGTCCAGTACGAGAGGTGCGAGGTCACCGGATCGCTGTCGCGCGATCGACGCCGCGTCCGGTGGCGGCCGCGGACGGTCTCGCCCCAGAGATCGAGCAGCTCGCCGGGCGAGGAGCCCTCGAACCAGCCGAGCGTGGTCTCGAACCCGGCCGGGACGACATCGAGGTCGCCGTGCCAGCCCCACCGCAGGCCCCGATCGGGGCCGACGGCGATGAGCTGCTCGTGCCAGGCGTCGAGCGGTGCGAGGAGGCAACATCGATCGTCCGCTCGGACGAGGAGCGGCACGACGGCGGGATGGGAGCGCAGGTTCGGCGCCGGACGGAAGTCCGCGGCCAGGTCGGCCCCGAACCGGACCGGCAGCGCGAACTGGGTGACCGCGAAGCCGAGGAGCTCGGCCCCATCGGGCACCCGGAGCCGGACGTGCGCGGACGGCTCCGCGTACCGTCCCGTCGCCAGCCCCGACAGCTCGCGCTCGGCTCGCAGCACCCAGCAGCGCCCGTCGTCCTCGCTGTGCAACCCGACGCCGGGCGGCAGCGCCGTCGGGTGCAGCCGCACCAGGGCCGACGCGCTCAACGGGGTGGCTCGACGTACGAGGCGTGCGCCGGTCGGGGGGAGCGGGCTCGGTCGCTGGCGCGCACGGCACCGATGGTAGGGCGGCCTCCGCCGCGGCCTCGGCGCGAGCCCGCGCGATCCTCGTCTCGCGAGCTGCGCCGGTAAACGGCCCGGGCTGCCGATGCGTGTGTTCGACGAGCGACGTCGTGAGGGCCCAGATGACAGCAGGACAGGACGGCATCCGGCTGCGGGCCGCCCAGCCCGTACCGACGTTCGAGTCCATGTTCGCGGCCGAGTACGCGGCGATGGTGGCCCTGGCTAGCGCCGTCTCCGGCTCTCGGGCGATGGCGGAGGACATCGCCCAGGACGCCATGGTCCGATTGCACCGGTCCTGGTCCGACGTCTCGACCTACGAACGACCGGGCGCCTGGCTGCGGAGGGTGACGATCAACCTGGCGCTCTCACACCGGCGGCGCCTGTCGAGCGAGGCGAAGGCACTGGTCGGGCTCGGTCCGCCCCCGGCAGAGCTGCCGCCCGCGTCGTCAGCTGACGAGCCGGTCTGGGAGCTCGTCAGAGGACTGCCGCGCCGTCAGCGCGCAGTCCTCGCGCTCGTGTACCTCGAGGGGCACCGAGCGGAGGAGGTGGGCGAGATCCTCGGGATCTCCGCAGCGACGGTGCGGGTGCATCTGCACCGCGCCCGGCGAACGCTGCGCGTCGAGTTGGAGCAGGCCGAGGAGGCAGATCGCCGTGCATGAGCAGGAGCTGACCGACGTCTTCGGCCGGCTGCGCGCCGAGGCCCGCGCGGTCGACGTCACGACTGCGCTCCAGGTCCACGAACGACGACGCCGGACAGCCGGTCGACTCCGGGCGGCGACGGCCCTCGGGGCGGTGGCGGCGGTCGTCGGCGTGCTGGTCGCGACCGCCGCCGTGGTCGGCGGGGACGACCAGACCGAGGACGTCCGCGCCGTCGACGGGCCGACAACGACTGCGCCGTCGACGACCACCGTCACCACGACCGGACCGTCGACGACGGAGCTCGATCCCGGGGCCGTCGACGCCGCTCGACTCCCCGAGGTCAGCCGCATCGTCTCACAGCACGGCGCCGCCGGACCGGAACGGACGGTGCAACCTCACGCCGGCCCGCCGGGGACCGCCGGCTCGGGCTGCGACCTCGGCGTCGAGCCCGTGCCTCCCGACGGCGCGTACTACGTCGAGGTGGCCGCGGCCGAACAGGGAAGCATCGTCGTCGAGGTGCTCTGCTTCTTCACCACCACCTCCGTGAGCGACGCAGGCGTCGATCGCTCGTTCGAGGACTGGGAGGTCGAACGGCGCGATGGCCCGACCCGATCGATCCCGGTCGCGGACGGAGCACCGTGGTTCCTCCGGACCGTCCCGGTGACCGGGCCCGGCGAGTCCAGCCAGGTCGTATTGCGGGGCTCGGCGGCCGAGGCGCTCGCCTTCAGCGCTGCGCGCGCCGACCCCGCTGGACCGCTCTCGGGCTGGATGCTGGTCGAGGACGGTGAGCTGGTGGAGTTCTACCAACCACAGCTCAGCTCGGCGTGATGCGTCCCCGCTCCCGCTGATCAGCTCGCGGTGGCCTGGCGCACGGCGTCGACCAGCTCGCTCGACTTCCGGAACGTCATGCCCGCGATCGCCCGGTGGGCGTACCGGATGACGCCCTCACCGTCGATGACGAAGACCGAACGCCGAGGGAAGCCCAGCGGACCGAGGGCGCCGTAGTCGGCGAACAGCGCCTTCTCGGTGTCGGCGAGCAGTGGGAAGCCGAGCTCGTGCTTGCACGAGAACTGCTCGTGGCTGTCGAGGTCCTGCGGTGAGACGGCGAGGATCTGGGCACCGACCTCCTCGAACTGGGAGAGATCGTCGGTGTAGCTGTTGAGCTGCCGGGTGCAGACCGGGGTGTCGTCGCCCGGATAGAGCACGAGCACGACCGGCTGACCGGCGAACTCCGCCGAGGTGTAGGTCCGGCGCTCGCCCTGGTGGAAGCCCTCCAGCTCGAAGGCGGGAGCCCGATCGCCCACGGAGACGCCCATCAGGCGCTCACCGCCTCGAGGACCTCGTCGGGGATGTCGAAGTTGGCCGAGACGGTCTGCACGTCGTCGTGGTCGTCGAGCGCCTCGACGACGTTCAGGACCTTCTTGGCCTCTTCGGAGGTCCCCAGCGGCACCGTGGCCGACGGCACCATCAGCAGATCGGACTCGACGCCCTCGATGCCCGCCTCGTCGAGCGCGGTGCGCAGGCCGGTGAGATCGGTCGGCTCGCAGTAGATGCGCCACACCTCGCCCTCGTCGAGCAGGTCGTCGGCGCCGGCCTCGAGCGCCACCATCATCAGCTCGTCCTCGTCGATCGACCTCGGAGCGGTGACCGTCCCACGCCGGGAGAACTGCCACGCGACAGCGCCCGGCTCGGCCAACGAGCCGCCGTGGCGGGTCAGCATCGAGCGGATCTCGGCACCGGTGCGGTTGCGATTGTCCGTGAGCGTCTCGATCAGCAGGGCGACCCCACCGGGGGCGTAGCCCTCGTAGGTCACCGACTCGTAGGTGACGCCCTCGAGCTCGCCGGTCCCGCGCTTGATCGCCCGCTCGATCGTGTCGAGGGGCACCGAGTTGTCGCGGGCCTTCTGGAACATGGTCCGCAGCGTCGGGTTGGCGTCGGGGTCACCGCCGCCCTCGCGCGCCGCGACCTCGACCTGGCGGATCAGCTTGGCGAAGAGCTTGCCCCGGGCCTTGTCGGCAGCGCCCTTCTTGTGCTTGATCGTTGCCCATTTGGAGTGTCCGGACACCGGTGCCTACACCTCCCCGTGATCGCTGGATGCTGCCGCCTCGACCACGTCGAGGAACAGCCGATGCACGCTCGGATCGTCGGTCAGTTCCGGGTGGAACGCCGAGGCGAGCACGCGACCGTCCCGGCAGAGTACGGGATGGGCCCCGCCGTCGGGGCCGATCACGCTCGCCAGGACCTCCACCTCGGCGCCGACCGCCTCGACGAGCGGGGCGCGGATGAACACGCCACGGAAGCCGCCGTCGACCCCCGCGACGTCGAGATCGGCCTCGAACGAGGCCACCTGCCGCCCGAAGCCGTTGCGCCGTACGGTCAGCTCGATCGCCTCGAAGCCGACCTGGTCGGCGCGGCCGTCGAGGACCTTGGTGGCGAGCAGGATCATGCCCGCGCAGGTGCCGAACACCGGCAGGCCATCGTCGATCAGCTCGGCGAGCGGCTCGCGCAGCCCCGAGGAGCCGAGCAGCAGCGACAGCGTGGTCGACTCACCCCCGGGCAGGACGAGGCCGTCCAGACCGTCGAGCTGAGTGGGCAGGCGGACCTCGACGACCTCCACGCCCAGCGCCTCGAGGGCCCGACGATGGGCCTCGACGTCGCCCTGGAGCGCGAGGACGCCGACCCTCACCACCCGCGATCGGCCAGCTTGGTCTCGAGCGAGTCGATCTCGAGACCGGGCATGGCGTCGCCCAGTCCGGTCGAGACCTTGGTCAGGATCGAGGCGTCGGCGTAGTGCGTCGTCGCCTCGACGATCGCCCGGGCTCGCTTGGCCGGATCGTCGCTCTTGAAGATGCCGGACCCGACGAACACCGCCTCGGCCCCGAGCTGCATCACGAGCGACGCGTCGGCCGGCGTGGCGATGCCGCCGGCGCAGAACATCGGCACCGGCAGGCGTCCGGTCTCGGCGAGCTCCTGCACCAGTGGCAGCGGGGCCTGGAGCCGCTTGGCCCAGTCGAACTGCTCGGCCTCGTCGGCCTGGGTGATCTTGCGGATGTCGCCCAGGATCGAGCGCAGGTGGCGCACGGCCTCGACGATGTTGCCGGTGCCGGCCTCGCCCTTCGAGCGGATCATGCACGCGCCCTCGGAGATCCGGCGCAGCGCCTCGCCCAGGTTGGTGGCACCGCACACGAAGGGCACCGTGAAGGCCCACTTGTCGATGTGGTGCGTCTCGTCGGCCGGGGTGAGCACCTCGGACTCGTCGATGTAGTCGACGTCCATCGCCTGGAGGATCTGGGCCTCGGCGAAGTGACCGATGCGGGCCTTGGCCATCACGGGGATCGTCACCGCCGCCTGGATGCCGGCGATCATCTCGGGGTCGCTCATCCGGGCGACGCCGCCGTCGCGGCGGATGTCGGACGGGACCCGCTCGAGGGCCATGACGGCCACCGCGCCGGCGTCCTCGGCGATCTTCGCCTCGTCGGCGTTGACCACGTCCATGATCACGCCGCCCTTGAGCATGTCGGCGAGGCCACGCTTGACCCGGAACGTGCCGACGGTGTTCTCATTCCGCGAGTCGCTCATGAGGTCGCAGTCTACGGGCGGACCACCCCCTCACCCGAAGCGAGTTCGGTGTGTCGCCGGTCGCTCCCGCCACCGGCGGGCCTAGCCGGCCTCGTCGACCTCGACGGTGCCCTCCTGGGGCAGCACGACCCAGGTGTCGCCTGGATCGAGCTGGGCGAACGAGCCGTTCTGGGCGAGGTACTGGGCCGGCAGGGCGCGGGCCCGCTGGTCCCAGGACCCCTCGATCAGCTGACCGTCGACCAGGAACCAGGCGTCGCCCTGGCCCTGGATCTGGGCCTCGGGCACCGGGTTGCCGTTGGAGTCGACCGAACCCGAGTCGATGTAGTTGACGAAGCGGACGACCACGTTGGTCGGGGCGATCGGGTCGCCGTCGGCATCGACGTGGACCTCGCCGTCCTGGGTGCGGACCCACCCGGCGAGCGACTCGTCCCACGTGAACGTGGCGGTCGTGGCGCCGTAGTCGATGCTGATGCCGTCGATGGGCCGGGCGCTGGGCGGGAACGACTCGTCGGCGCGGTACCGGAACATCTGGCGCGGCGGCTGGCCCTGACCGTCGGCGGCGGCGTAGAGCGCCTCGGTCGAGGAGAACAGGTTGGACGGCGCGTCGCGGTCGTCGCGGGTCTCGTAGGCGTCGAACGCCACCTCGACGCCGACGTCGATGACGTTGCTGTCGCGGACGAGCTGCGCGAACGCGGCGTTGGCGCCGGACCACGCGAACAGCGGCTGGCCGAGCGTGGCGAGCACCGGGATGTCGGTCGAGCGGGCCGAGCGCACCGGACCGACCTCGTCGCTGCTCTGCGAGTGGTAGATCGCCAGGAAGCGGGTGAGACCGCCCTCGACCCGCTCCTCGAACACGACGTCGGCATCGTTGATGCCCGCCTGGGGCAACGCCGTCGGGGCGTTGTCGATCTTCACCGCCAGCGCGGGATTGTCGACCGCGGCGGCGTCGCCGACCTCAGCGCCGGTGAGCGGGAATGGGGCATCGACCTCGCCCAGCGACGTGGGCTCGGGAGCCGAGTCGTCGTCGGCGGCCTCGTCGCCGTCGCTGCCGGCGAGGATGGGCACGGTGGTCTGGGTCGTGACGACGGCATCGCCGGCATCGGTGACGTCGGCGTCGTCGGAGTCACCCGAGCAGGCGGCGGCGATCAGGGCGACGGCGGTCAGGCTGAGCAGGGTTCGGCGGAAGGCCACTCGTTCGTTCTCTCCTCGTGGGGGTCGGCGTCAGCGCTCGTGGAGCGCTGCGACCCGGGTCTGCACGTCCGCCCGGCCGCGCTCGGACGGATCGATCATCCAGCTGACGCCCAGCGTTTCACGGTTCGGCCCCGGGCGGGCGTCGACCCGTTCGAGCGCCGCGGCGAGGCCGGGCGGGTAGCGGGTGTGGCCGACCGCCTCGGCGTCGAGCGTGATCTCGGCGTCGAGACCGGCGGGGCCGCCGGCGAGGCGCTGGCCCCACGAGGGCGAGATCCAGCCGACCAGGCCGGCCGCGGTCGAGGTGACGAGGTGCTCCTCGCTGGCGATCCGATGCAGTTCGTGGGCGATGATCGCCTCGAGCTCGAGCCGGTCGAAGGCACCGACCAAGCCGGTCGTGACGACCAGCGTCGGCGGGCGACGCACGCCGATCAGCCCGGCGTTCACGCCGTCGTCGTCGATCGCGACGACCGGCGGCGGTGCCACGCCGACGACGGCGCTCAAGCCGTCGATCAGGTTGAAGAGCCGTGGATCGTCCTCGTCGGATAGCGGCGAGGCGCCCAGCCGCTGCTCGAGCCGGGCGTCGGCGCCGGTGAACAGCCAGGCCGCGACGCCGGCGCCGGCGACGAGGCCCAGGACGACCCCGAGCCCCAGCCCGACCGCTCCCGCGAGTGCGCCCAAGACGAGGGCGAGCACGATCACGGACACGACGGCGACCCCGGCTCCCACCAGGACGAGGAGTCGGAACGCCGCGCTCCGGGCGGCCTGGGCGCGCTGTTGCGCGGGGTGCTCGGGTGAGGACGTCACGATCGGCGAAGTGTACGGGCCAGTGCCCGCGTTCGCCGCCACCGCGCCTCACCCAATCGGTCCGGGCGTGACGCTGCGTCGTAGTACTCGAGGTAGCGCTGGGCGAGGCGATCCATGGAGAGCTCCTCGGCCCGGGCCGCTCCGGCGGCCACCAGCCGGTCGGCCAGCAGGTCGTCGGCGAGCACCCGGCTCAGCGCGGCACCCAACGCATCGGTGTCGCCGGGCGGCACGAGCAACGAGTCGCGGTCGTCGGTGGCGACGTTGCGGTAGCCGTCGAGCGAGCTGGCCACCACCGGTGTCCGTGCCGCCATCGCCTCGAGCAGCACCACGCCGAAGGACTCCGACGCCAGGGACGGGAAGCACGCCACCGAGGCGCTGCGGAGCCGGGCGAGCTTCTCGGCCTCGCTGATCATGCCGAGCCACTGGATCCTGCCGTCGTCGGCGTGCAGGCGCTGCAGCTCGGCCGTCGCCGGTCCCTCTCCCGCCACCCAGACCTCGACGTCGGACGGCACGTGGCGGAGCGCATCGAGGAGGACGGCGAGGCCCTTGCGGGGCTCGTGGCGCCCGAGGAACAGGATCGAACGGGCAGCGGAGGGCCACGGGTCGGCCTTCGCGTACCGGGCGACCTCGATGCCGTTGAAGAGGACGTCGTACTCCCCGCCGAGGCCGTCGATCGCCATGTCGCGGGCGTCTGCGGACACGGCCACCCGCGCGCTCAGGCGACTCGCGAGGTAGCGCACCCCGGGCACCCAGTAGGCCTTGGAGCTCCCCGCGGCGTGCCAGGTCCCGACCATCGGCGCGGTGTTGAGCAACAGCGCGGTCTGGTTCGGACCGGGCACGAGCGGCTCGTGGAGGTGGATGACGTCGAACTCCTCCTCCCACAGCGCCCGGATCGTGCGGAGCGCGCAGGCCGCATCGGGTGCGATCGGCGCCACGGAACCGTTGGACACCGTCGGGATCGAGTCGCCGAGCGGGATCACGCCGACGTCGGGCGGCGGACCGTCGCACGGGCCGAGCGCGACCGCCTCGTGCCCGCGGCTGCGCAGGGCGCGCGCCAGCCCGAGCACCTGACCCTGGACACCACCCGGCACGGTCAGGGAGTACGGCGAGATGATCCCGATGCGCACGCTCCGCAGCGTAGTCCCCCGCCACCGCCGCTCCGGGTGAGATCCTCCGGCGGTCGCGTCAGCGCCGGGCGCCGGTCCGTGCGAGCCACTCGTGGTCGCTGGGCCAGTTGGGCTGCAACAGGTGCCACTGCTCGGGGGCGGCGCGGATCAGGACCTCGAACTCGCGGGCCAGATCCTGGGTGACGCGGGCGACGTCGGCGCGCAACCGACCCTGCCGCGAGAGGTCGAGCGGCGGACGCACGACGCCCCGGTGGCCGCCGCCGGGACCGAAGTAGACCGCGGTCGGGAACACCGGGGCACCGGCCCGGAGACCGAGCACGGCGGGCCCGGCGGGCAGCGTGGTCCGCTCGCCGAAGAACTCGACCTCGATGCCGTTGCCCTGCAGGTCGCGGTCGGCCAGCAGGCACACGATCTCGTTGTCGGCGAGCGCCTGGAGCACCTGGGCCCCGGCGTCGGGGCCCAGCGGGATGACCGACATGCCCAGCGACGAGCGGAAGCCCGTGAACCAGTCGAAGAGCTCGGGCGGGTCCAGCGGCTCCACGACGACCGAGACGCGGTAGCCCTTGACGGCCGTGAGCCAGAACCCGGCCCACTCCCACCCGCCGAGGTGGGGCAGCGCGAGGATCGCGCCCGTGCCACGGTCGAGGGTGTCCCACAGCTCGCGGGTGCCGAGCGTGACGATGCCGGCCTCGATCTCGGCCGGGGTCAGCTTCGGGAGCCGGAACGACTCGACGTAGTAGCGGGTGTAGCTCTGCATCGCCCGCCGGACCGCGGCGCGCAGCGCGGCGCCGCGCAGCTCGGGCCCGACGACGCGTCGCAGGTGGCGCTCGAGCATGCCCCGGCGTCCGCGCAGCGAGGCGGCCGCAGCCGGTGCGACGAGGGTCGGGACCTCACGGGCGAGGCCGCCGGGCAGCGCCTGGGCCAGGCGCGAGCCACCGCGGTAGGCGCCGACGACCAACCCGTCGGTGCGACGTGCCACCCCGGGTCAGCGGCGGCGTTCGGAGACGGCGCGCCGGCGGCGAGCGGCCAGCCGTTCGACCTTGGCGCTGCGCCGCTCGGCCCGCATGCGCCGACGACGGCGACGCTCCTGAGCGCGGGGCGGCAACGGGACCTCCTCGGAGGCCTGGCGCCAGACCTTGACGAAGCGCTGGATCATCGTGACGACGGTCAGCGCCAGCATCACCCACAGGATCGGGACGAGCAGCGAGTCGAAGAGCAGGCCGACGGCGAGCACGATGATGCGCTCGGCGCGCTCCATGATCCCGCCCTTGGCGTCGAAGCCGAGCGACTCGGCCTTGGCCCGCATGTAGGAGATGACGCTCGCCGAGGCCATGACGGCGAAGGGCAGAACGGCGAGCTCGGGTCCCTCGGTGACCGCGAGGTGCCAGGCGATGCCGCCGAGCAGGAACGAGTCGGTGACCCGATCGGCGGTGGAGTCGAAGAAGGCGCCGCGACGCGAGGTGGTGCCCGCCGCCTTGGCGACGGCACCGTCGAAGAGATCGGGCAGCGCCGAGAGGATCAGCAGCACCAGCCCCAGGCGGAGCTCGCCGTTGGCGATCGCGACGGCGGTGCCGACGCTGATGAGCATCCCGGTGACGGTCAGGTGGTCGGCGGTGATCCCCAGCCGCTGGATGCCGCCGCCGATGGGGCGGACGACCTTGTCGACACCGGAACGCAGATAGCCGTCGAACATGGAGCTCCTCGCTCGGAGAGGGTGCGGTGCGGGCCCGGCTGACAGTCTCGCAGCTCCGAGGCCCGCGGTGGGGGCCGATCGGCCCGCCCGGCGAACCCGGCCGTGCTCGATCCGAGTTCGTGGCCTCCCAGTAAAGAGCTCGGCCCGCCCGCCGACAACCGAAGCGATGGATTCACTCTTCGGCCGGGAGCACCCGATGGCAGACGTGGTGACGACGATGGACCCGCTCGGGCGTGCCCGGGCGACGGGGAGCTGAGCGCCGTGGTCGACACCGCGGCGGTCGAGACGTCCGACCTCGTGTTCAAGATCGTCGTGTCCGGGCCCACGGGAGCGGGGAAGACGACCTTCATCGACACGATCACGCAGCGCTCCCCCGACGAGCCCGCCGAGCGCCACCTCGACACCGGCGACGGCTCCGCCGTCGGGATGGACTACGGCACCTTCGCCGTGGCCGACCCGACCGGCGACATCCAGCTCCAGCTCTTCGGGGCGCCCGGCGAGGAGCGGTTCCGGTTCATGTGGGAGATCCTCGCCGAGGGCGCCGACGGCCTGGTCATGGTGGTCGACGGTCGGGAGCCGGACGGCTGGCGCGAGGCGCGCAACCAGCTCAACGTCCTCCAGGCCGTCGCCGCCGCGCCGGGCATCGTCGCCGTGAACCACGACCGGGCGCCGTCCACGATCGAGGCGGCCACGAGCTGCTTCGCGTCGACGGGCCTGCAGGTCATCGCCTGCGATGCCGCCGACCACACGCAGGTCGCCGACGCCCTCCTGCGGGTCCTGACCGCCACGCTCCAGCGGATCGAGTCCGACGACGAGCAGACGAGGGAGGCCGACGCATGGTGACGTACGACCGTTCGGGCCTCCGGCCCGGTCCGGGGACGAGCTCGTGAGGCCGCGGGGCCAGCTGCGACGCGGCACCCTCGCCGAGGTGCTGCTGGAGGCCGAGCACCATCAGCTCACCGGCTGCATCGCCGTGCTCGGCGACGACCGGCAGGGCAAGGTGTACCTCCACGAGGGCCGCATCACCCACGCCCGCCAGAGCGTCCAGCGCGAGTTCGACGACTGGCTGGGGCTCCTCGGTCTGGTGCCGACCGACGACCCGACGATCGCCACCGACCTGGCCGCCCGGCTCGACGGCGACCTCGCCATCAACGCACCGATGATCAAGCGCCTCGGCCGCGAGTACGTCGACCGGGTCTGCGCCGATCTCCTGCGGCTCGAGGAGGGCGAGTACCGGGTGCAGGAGGGCGACACCGTGCCCCACGGTGTGATCGAGTCGTGGAAGGTCGCGCAGGTGCTGCTGAACGCCGCCGCCACCGGCCACGCCGACAAGCTCGAGACGCGACCGTCCTCGAAGGACGTGCGGCTCAAGGCGACCACCGAGCCCCAGATCGTGCTCAGCCGAGCCGAGTGGCGGCTCGCGGTCGAGATGTCGCGCCCGGCGAGCCCCGAGGTGCTGGCCGAGGCGGTCGGCGCCGAGCCCCGCAGCGTCCGGCGGGTCCTCAGCGGCCTGCTCGAGCGCGACCTCGTGATCGCCGGCCCGGCCGCGCAGCTGACGACGCCCAAGGCCCGGCCGGAGTCGACGGCGTCCCCCAGCGATGACGCACCCGCTGCGGACGACGCCGAGGCCCAGGGAGCCGAGGACGACGACGATGACGCCGCGCTCCCGAAGTCGAAGCGGGCGTCGGCGCTCCGACGCCTGATGAACCAGATGACCGACTGACCGCTCGCCGGCCGGTGCCGGGCGTCGCGGGCCCGCCGGTGTCAGTCGTCGTCGACGTTGTCCTCGAAGAGGTCGTCGACCACCGAGCCGTCGACGCCGTCGACCAGCACCAGACCGCGCCGCGTCGGCGGGTCGTCGGCCGAGAACAGCAGCATCCGCCACGTCGGCCGGCTCCGCAGCCCCCGCCAACCGAGCTGGGCCGAGGCGTGCCCGACCGGGAAGCCGGCCTGGCGGGTCGCGACGACCAGCGCCTCGTTCTCGTCGACCCGGAGCGGGTAGCCCGCGACCCAGCCGTAGAGACCGAACGCCACCAGGCCGATGCCGACGCCGAGCACGCCGCCGTTGACCAGCACGCCGCCGTCACCGAGCGCCAGGGTGATCGCGATGGCCGCGGCCCCCATCACGAGGTAGATCGCCGCCGGGATCCGCCGCCGCTTGTTGTCGGGGAACTGGTACGGCCCGACGAAGCCGCGGTCGAGGTCCTCGGGGAGCTCGTCGCGGATCTCGGCCGGGTCCACGGCGGCGTCGGGCGACTGCTCGGAGGGCGGCACGCCTCGGAGGCTATCGGCCACCCCACGGCCGACCGCTCTCCGGCCAGGCGGCGCGGAGCTTGGCCGCGGTGACCTCCGGTGCCTCGGGGATGACCCGGACGTTCGCGATCGTGGTCATGAAGTTGGTGTCGCCTCGCCATCTGGGCAGGGCGTGGAGGTGGAGGTGCGAGGGGATCCCCGCGCCCGCCGCCGGCCCGAGGTTGGCGCCGACGTTGACGCCACCCGGCTCGTACGCCGTCGTGATCGCCGCGACCGCGGTCTCGAGCATCGACCACAGCTCGGCCGACTCGTCGTCGTCGAGCAGGTCGAGACGATCGACGTGTCGCGACGGCAGCACCATCACGTGGCCGTTCACATAGGGGAACCGGTTGAGGATGCAGACCATCCGCTCGCCGCGGTGCACGACGTCGACCTGCTCGTCCGCGTCCGGGGCGATGACCCGGCAGAGGACGCACCCGTCGCGGTCGTCGCCGTCGGTCGTCGCCGCGTCGGCGACGTACTCGGATCGCCAGCCGGCCCAGAGGTGCTCGTTCGCCAACGCGGTCAGGACGCGGCGGCGACCAGATCGCGCGACTCGATGCGCGCCGTCTCGGTCGGCGCCGTCTGGGCCGTCCGCGTCGCGTACTTGTCGACGTAGCGCTGTCCGGTGAGCGAGCGGATCTCGAACATGACCTCGTCGGTGATCCGCCGCTGCACGAGCCGGTCGGGGCCACCCTCGGTGTAGCGCTCCGGCTCGATCGGGCGGCCGAACGTGATCGACGCCGGGCGGAACGGCCTCGGCATCGGCGCATCGGGCGGCTGGATCTGATCGGTGCCGACGATGCCGGTGGGGATGATCGGAGCGCCGGTCGCGAGCGAGAGGCGGGCCATCCCGGTGTGGCCCTTGTAGAGATCGCCGGTGCGGGAGCGGGTCCCCTCCGGGAAGATGCCGAACAGCTGGCCGCGGTGCAGGACCTGCTCGGCCGCGTCGAGCGCCGCCTTGGCGGCCTTCCCGCCGGCCCGGTCGAGCGGGATCATGCCCATCGCCGGGAAGAGGGTCCGCGTCTTCCAGTCGTCGAGGTACTCGGCCTTGCCGACGAACGTGATCCGGCGCGGCAGCAGCATCATCAGGAACAGGGAGTCGAGGAAGCTGATGTGGTTGGGGGCGATGATCGCCGGTCCCTGCTGGGGGAGGTGCTCACGACCCTCGATGCGGATCCGCCACAGGAACCTGGTGATCGGCGACATCACCGACTTGAGGTAGGGGTGCCACCGTCCGATCGCGTCCAGGTCGATCGGTCCGATCGAGTGCCCCTCGTCGGCCTCGGTCGTCGTGCTCGTCGACACAGGAAGTCCCCCACTGGCAGCCGCGGGCCCGAGACTACTCCCCCGCGGGCGCAGGGGCCTCCCCGACGTCGAGCGACACGCCGAGCAACCCGGCCGCGCCGCTGACCTCCAGCCCGCGGCGCGCCGCCTCGTCGATCAGCCGGAGGGCGCCCGGGACGTCGAGGTCGTCGTCGAGCCGGTCACGGATCCCGCCGAGGGGCATCGGCTCGCCACGGGCCGCCGTCGAGCACCATCGCCGCCACCGCTCGTCGGCGGGTGGGAGCGCATCCGAGCTCCACTCCCAGGTCGACCGGTAGTGGTGGTCGAGCACCGCGAGGCGCACGACCGGCCCCGGCCAGTCCTCCAGGAGGTCACCGATGAACACCAGGTTCCCGGCCGACTTCGCCATCTTGCGGCCCCGGCAGGTGACCATGCCGACGTGCATCCAGTGGCGCACGAACGCCCCGCCGACGACGACCTCCGCCTGGGCCCGCTCGTACTCGTGGTGCGGGTGGAGCAGATCCGCGCCGCCGCCGTGCAGGTCGATCGGGGCGCCCAGCTCGCGGAGCGCGAGCGACGTGCACTCGACGTGCCATCCCGGTCGACCGCTCCCCCATCGGGCCTCCCACTCCGGCTCACCCTCCGCCGAGGGCTGCCACAGCACCGTGTCGAGCTCCCCGCGCCGTCCGGGCGGATCGACCAGCTCACCCCGATCGCGCCCGATGGGCAGCATCTCCTCCCGTCCGAGCCCGCTGAGCGCACCGAAGCCCTCCACCAGCGTGGCGTCGAAGTAGACCCAGCCGTCGGCCTCGTACGCGACCTCCCGCTCGAGCAGGACGCCGATGACCCGGCGGATCTCGCCGATCGCGGAGGTCGCCCGCGGCTCCGACGCCGGGGCGAGGAGACCGAGCGCTGCGAGGTCGGCGTCGAACCGGGCGAGCCCGCCGGCGGCGAGATCGAGGTAGTGGATGCCGAGCTCGGCCGCCCGGGCCAGGAGGCTGTCGTCCACGTCGGTGACGTTGCGGACGCAGCGCACCCCGTGGCCGGCGTCGATGAGCCGCCGCTGCAGCACGTCGAAGGCCAGGAACGTCGCGGCGTGACCGACGTGGGTGGCGTCGTAGGGCGTGATCCCGCAGGTGTACATCCGGACGACGGGCCCGGCGTCGAAGGTGCGGACCGTCCCGGTGGCGGTGTCGAAGAGGCGCAGGGCGCCGGTCCTACTTGATGCCGGTGAGCTTCAGGCCGACCCGCGTGCGGTAGCGCACGTTGAGCTGCAGCATCACGGCCGTGAACGCCTCGATGGCCGTGGCGTTGGACAGCTCGCCGGAGTCGAGGGCCCGGAACCCGGGCACCTTGTCGACGATCTCGGTGGTGACGGCGATGGCGCTCTGGTGGTCGGAGCAGATGAGCACGTCGCTCTCGACCGGAGCGGTCAGGTCGCCGAGCTCCTTGGCGGGCACGTGCTGGAACGCCGCAGCGACCCGCGCCGACCGCACGGTCGCCTGCACGCTGGCCGCGACCGAGCCGCGCGGCGGGATGAGCGGCACGAACTCCTTGCCGATCTTGGCCAGGGCGTTGGCCATCGTGATGACGACCTTGCCGTCGAGCTGGTCGGCCACCGACAGGCAGGTCGTCGCCGCCGAGTCCCACGGCGTCGCGACGATGACGATGTCGGTGTCGGCCGCCGCCACGTTGTCGCCGGCGTCGATGCCGAGATCGTGATCGGGCCACTTCTCCCAGAGGTCGTCGCGCACCTCCATCGCCCGGTACTTCGAGCGGGAGCCCAGCACGACCTGGTAACCGACCGAGGCGAGCCGAGCCGCCAGTGCGCTACCCGCCGGGCCGGTGCCACCGAGGATGCCGATCTGCATCCCGTCAGCCTACTTCGGCACCCCTGCCGCCGAGCCAGCCGACCGCGTCGAGCCGCGCCGATCCGCGGCCGATGTCACGTCCTCGGTAGCGTCCGGGTCCGATCCTCCACCGCACGAGACGGGAGACGACGTGGGGCTGCTCGACGGGAAGCGCATCGTGATCACCGGGGTCCTCACCGACGCCTCGCTCGCCTTCGGCGTGGCGAGGTTGGCCCAGGAGGAGGGTGCCGAGATCGTGCTGACCGGAGCGGGGCGGGCGCTGCGCCTCACGCAGCGCACGGCGCGCAAGCTGCCCGTCGAGCCCGAGGTGCTCGAGCTCGACGTCACCGAGGACGAGCACTTCGCCCGCCTCGCCGCCGATCTGGGCGAGCGGTGGGGGTCGGTCGACGGGGTCCTCCACTCGATCGGGTTCGCCCCCGAGGCCTGCCTCGGTGGCGGCTTCCTCGACGCCGGCTGGGACGACGTCGCGGTCGCTCTGCGCATCTCCGCCTACTCGCTCGCGCCGCTGGCGACCTCGCTGCGACCGCTCATGGTCGCGGCCGGCGGCGGCTCGGTCGTGGGGATGACCTTCGACGCCAGGGTCTCGTGGCCGGCCTACGACTGGATGGGCGTGGCCAAGGCCGCCCTCGAGTCGACCTCCCGGTACCTGGCCCGCGACCTCGGGCCCGACAACATCCGGGTCAACCTCGTCGCGGCGGGACCGATCAAGACGATGGCGGCCAGGTCGATCCCGGGGTTCTCGGCCTTCGAGGACGTGTGGGACGACCGCGCGCCACTGGGGTGGGCCGTCGACGACCCGACCGCGGTGGCGCGGTCGACCGTCGCGCTGCTGTCCGACTGGTTCCCGTCCACCACGGGCGAGATGCTCCACGTCGACGGCGGCTACCACGCCACGGGCGCCTGATCGCGCGCTGGGTGGTGATCCGAACACATCTGGCGCGTCGTTCGGGGCCGGGGTGTCGGCCGGCCCCCGGCGCCCCTAGTGTTTCCGAGCCGACGCGGCGACGATCCGAGAGAGCAGTACGTGGCCCCCACTGGCGGAGGGTTCCCGGGCGGACCCACCCCTGACACATCGCGCGAGGACGCGTCCTCGTCATCGCTCGACGTCGTCGAGCGCCCCGATGGCCGCGCCCTCGACGGAGCGGCGGCGCCAGCGGCCGAGCCCGTCATCGACCCGGTCGGCCGGCGACGCCGGCGGGCGGTCCTGGTCGGCGCCGTCGTCACGATCGTGGCACTCGCCGCCGGCACGGTCGCCGCGATCGAGCTCCAGTCCGGCGACACCTCCCGCACCGAGCCCGTGCTCCTCGACCCCTCGCTCTCGACCGCTCCGGTCGAGCTGCGACGCCTGACCGCCCAGGTCGTCGTCGTCGGCGACCTCTCCGCAGCCGGCGACACGGCGGTGACCACCGCCCCGGGCGGCGACCCCGGTGTCATCACGGGCATCTTCGCAGCCGCCGGCGACCAGGTCAGCGAGGGCCTCGTGCTCGCCGAGGTCGACGGGCGACCCATGTTCGTCATCGAGGGCGCGACCCCGGTGTTCCGCGACCTCGGCCCCGGCGACGAGGGCCCCGACGTCGTGCAGCTCCAGGAGGCGCTCGTGCGCCTCGGCGTGCTGACCGGCGAGCCCAGCGGCGTGTTCGACGCCGGGACCCAGGCGGCCATGGCCGAGCTGTACGAGGCGGCCGGCTACCAGTCGCTCGGACCCTCCGACGACGACGCGGTCGCGCTCGCCGACGCCCAGGCGGTGGTCGATGCGGCGCAGCGTGAGCTCAACGAGGCCGAGGTCGCGCTCGCCGAGGCGGCCGAGGGGCTGCCCCGCTCGGCCGTGCTCCAGCTCGATGCGGACGTCGCCGCGGCGCAGGCGGCGGTCTCCGCCGCCCGGTCCGACGCCGCCGAGGCCCTCGCCGGTCCGCAGGCGGCGCTCGAGGAGGCCGAGCGGGTCCGCGACGAAATCGCGGCGACGGTCACCACGCTCGAACGGCGCCTCGCCGCGGCGCAGGACCAGCTCGACGACGGCACCGACGCCGACGGGAACCCGCTGAGCCAGCAGGAGCTCGCCGACCTCGCCGACGAGGTGGCCGAGCTCGGCACCGAGTTGGCGGGCCAGCGCGAGGTCGCCGGCGTCTCCCGCGCCGTGGTCGCCGATCGCGCCGCCACCGTCGCCGACGTCCGTCGCCGCACCGACGACGTCATCCGCGCCGCGGAGGCCCGTCTCGACGCCGCGCGGACGGCGCGCGCCGCCGTCGGCTCCACGCCCGACACCGACGCCCAGGAGGCCGCCGTCGCCGACGCCGAGGCGGTGCTCGCCCGGGCCGAGGAGGCGTTGGCGGCCCTGGAGCGATCGGTCGGCCCCAGGTGGCCCGCCGACGAGCTGGTCGCGCTCGACGGTCTGCCCCGCACCGTCCGCTCCACGGCGGTCGCCGGCGAGACGGCCGATCAGGCGATCGTGGTGGTCGCCAACGGCGGGGTCGAGGTGCGCGCCACGGTGTCGCCCGAGGACCGCGAGCTCCTCGAGGTCGGGTTGTCGGCCCGCCTGGTCGATCCGCAGCTCGGTCTCGACGCGCCGGCCGAGGTCGTCCGGCTCGCCGAGTCGGCCGGCACCTCGATGACCGGCCGCCCGGTCGACGCCGACCGCTTCGAGGTGGTGGTCGCGTCGGACGGGGCGGTGCCCGACGTCCCGCCCTCGGGCCGGATCCGCATCGAGGTGCCGGTGGCCGAGACCCGCGGTGAGGTGTTCGTGGTCCCAGTCGCCGCGCTGGCCTCCGGCCTGGGCGACACGACCCGGATCACCGTCATCGGAGCCGACGGGATCAGCCGCTCGGTCCGGGTCGTCGCCGGGCTCAGCGCGGACGGCTTCGTGACCGTCGAGCCGGTGGGAGACGAGCTCACGACCACCGACCGGGTGGTCGTCGGCGCCGATCGCGCCGCCAGCTCCACCGACGCCGACCGAGGGACTCCGTGAGCGACGACTCCGACGACGCGATCGACGGGTGGTTCGGGGCCGGTCCTCGGCCCGCGCTCCGGCTCGAGCGCGTCGTCCGCTCCTTCCCCGGGCCGCCGGAGGTCCTCGCGCTGGCCGCGATCGACCTCGACGTCGAGTCCGGCGAGTTCGTCGCCGTGCTCGGCACGACCGGCAGCGGCAAGACCACGCTGCTGCACGTGCTCGGCCTGCTCGACCGGCCGACGGCCGGGCGCTACCTGATCGACGGCGTCGACGTGTCGGATCACCCCGACGCCGACCGGGCCGCGCTCCGCGCCGGGCGGATCGGGCTCTCGCTCGGGCCGGCCCACCTGCTCGCCGATCGCACCGCGGCCGAGAACGTCGACCTCGCGCTGCTCTACACCGGCGCCGACGCCGAGGAGCGGCGCCGCCGGGTGGCCGACTCGCTCGAGCGGGTGTCGTTGGGCGATCGCCGCAACAACCTGCCGGCCGAGCTGTCGGTCGGTGAGCGGCGTCGCGTCGATCTGGCCCGCGCGCTGGTGCGGGGGCCGAGCCTGCTCCTCGTGGACGAGCCGACCCGCGAGCTCGACGACGCCGCCGCGGCGTCGCTGATGGCCGTGCTGCGAGAGCTGCACCGCTCCGGGCTGACGATGGTCGTGACGACCGACGACGCTCGGGTCGCCGCCCTGGCCGACCGGTCGATCCGGCTGAGCCACGGCCGCCTCGAGGTGGCACCGTGACCGGCACGATGGAGGAGCAGACGGTCTCGACCACCATGCTCGGCGTCGACCGCGTGCCGGCGTGGACCCTCGCCGGCGAGGCGTGGGCGGCGCTGACCGTCCGGGCGTCGCGCAGCGCGCTGGCCCTGTTCGCCGTCGCGGCGGCCGTCGCGGCCGTCGTCGTGGCGCTCGGCCTGGTCCGGACCGCAGCCGACGAGTCGCTCACGACGATCGACCAGCTGTCCGCGACCGAGATCTCGATCGGCCCCGGGACGGGTCCGGACGGCGAGATCGACCCGCTCCCCCTCGACGCGGCCGCCCGGGTCCGCAGCCTCGTCGGGGTCGTCGCCTCGGGCACGCTCAGCGACCTCACGGCGAACGGCGTGGTCGCCACCCTCGACGGCGACGACGGCACCGCCGCGTCCGCCGACGGCGACGACGACGCCCCTGACGCTCCCCGACCCGACGGCACCGCCGTGGTCGCCGCGTCGGCCGGCATCTTCGACGTGCTCCGCTCGACCGTGCGCGAGGGCCGGGTGTTCGACTCCGGTCACGTCGATCGGGCCGACACGGTCGCGGTGCTCGGACCCGACGCCGCCACCGAGCTCGGCATCGTCGACCTCTCGGGCGATCCGGAGATCGTCGTGGGCGATGAGCCGCACGTCGTCATCGGCATCCTCGACGGCGTCGAGCGTCGCAACGACCTCCTCGGCGCCGTCTTCGTGCCCGAGAGCACGGCGACCGCACGCTTCGGT
>JBCBSZ010000088.1:0-27713 GCA_039818945.1 Actinomycetota bacterium | reverse complement strand
CCCCGGCGCCCACGAGACGTTGGAGGTGTCCGAGCTGGGCAAGGTGATCCCCGACGTCGTGGAGGCGGTCGGCGGCTGGCTCGATGCGATGAGCTCCGACCACCGCGACGCCATCGGCCTCGACGTCACCGTCGAGCGCGGGACGCCCTGGGTGCTGCGCTCCCACCGTGGTGCCCCCACGGGCGCCGCGGCGCTCCGGATCGGCGTCGACGAGGTCGCGGCGGGTCGCCTCGACCGGGCGCAGGTGCTCCGCCGCCTCGGCGAGCGCCACCTCGGGGACGTGCTGCACGGCTCGGTCGACACCGGCGACGCCACCGTGCTCGCGATCGGACTCGGGGCCTCACCCGGTGCCGCCACGGGCGTGCTCGTCCTCGATGCGGACGAGGCGGCGGCCCGCGGCGCCGCGGGCGAGTCGGTGATCCTCGCCAAGCAGGAGACGTCGCCCGAGGACGTGCACGGCATGTCCGCCGCCGCCGGGATCCTCACGACCCGCGGCGGGCTGGCGTCCCATGCCGCCGTCGTGGCGCGGGGGTGGGGCACGCCGGCGGTCTGCGGCGCCGAGGGGGTCGAGCTGCTCGCCGACGGGATCCGCGTGGGCGACGTGGTGGTCGAGGTCGGACAGGAGCTGTCGATCGACGGGACCAGCGGCCAGGTCCTGCTCGGCGAGGTCACGGTCAGCGAGGGCGAAGGGGCCGACCACCTCGACGTCGTGCTCGGCTGGGCCGACGAGGTGCGGGCCGGTCACCTGGCCGTGCGGGCCAACGCCGACACCGGCGCCGACGCGGCACGGGCTCGCGGATTCGGGGCCGAGGGCATCGGGCTGTGCCGCACCGAGCACATGTTCCTCGCCGACGACCGACTCCCGATCATGCGGGAGATGATCCTCGCCGACTCGCCGGCCGGCGAGGCGAAGGCGCTCCGCAAGCTGCGACGGGCGCAGAAGGCCGACTTCATCGACCTGCTCGAGGCGATGGACGGGCTGCCGGTCACCGTGCGGCTGCTCGATCCGCCCCTGCACGAGTTCCTCCCCGAGATCGTCGAGCTGGAGGTGGAGGCCGCGACCACCGGTCTCGACCCCGGCCGCGAGGCGCTGCTCGCCGCCGCCCGGTCCTGGAGCGAGGTCAACCCGATGATCGGGACCCGCGGTGTGCGGCTCGCCTACCTCAAGCCCGGCCTCTACGAGATGCAGGTCAAGGCGCTCGTCGACGCCGCGATCGCCCGGCGCCAGGCGGGTGGCACCCCGGTCGTCGAGATCATGATCCCGCTCACCACCACCGGCCCCGAGCTGGCCGGCGCCCGGCGCTGGGTGACCGAGGCCCTCGCCGAGAAGGGCGAGGCGATCACCGACCTCGACGTCGCGATCGGCACGATGATCGAGACGCCGCGGGCCGCGCTCTGCGCCCCCGAGCTGGCCGAGCACGCCGACTTCTTCAGCTTCGGCACCAACGACCTGACCCAGCTGACCTTCGGCTTCAGTCGCGACGACGTCGAGGCGCGGATGATGGGCCGCTACCTCGACGAGGGGCTGCTGGCCGGCAACCCGTTCGAGTCGGTCGATCCCGGCGGCGTGGGTCGCCTCGTGCGGCTGGCGGCGGCGGAGGGTCGCGACGCCCGGCCCGGGATCAAGCTCGGAGTGTGCGGCGAGCACGGTGGCGACCCGGCGTCGATCGCCGAGTTCGCGGCGGCGGGGGTCGACTACGTCAGCTGCTCACCCTTCCGGGTTCCCGTCGCTCGGCTGGCGGCGGCGCAGGCGGTGCTGGCCCGGGAGGGCTGAGGCCGTCGGTCAGCCCCTGGGGCCGCGCAGCACGCGGCCGGGGAGCCGGAGGAGGCCGCCCAACAGGTCGAGGATGGCGCTCACCGAGATGCCGATGAGCCGCAGCGGCAGGCTGATCAACCAGATCAGCGGGTAGGCCAGCAGCGCGAGGAGCGCGAGCGGCCAGGCCACGACCAGGAGGATCAGCCAGAGCAGGAACGCGAGCACCGCGGCAGTCTGTCACCCCGGCGACGCTTCAGCGCGACGTCAGCTCGGGTCGGCGCCGTAGTAGCGGCCGGCCCAGATGCCGCTCGGGTCCTCGCCCTGCACCGGCATGCGCCACGTGGTGACCTCCGCCCGGTCGAGGCGCACGGTGAGCAGGGCTCGCGGCTCGTCGATGGTGGCGTCGACGTAGCGGTCGGCGCCCTCCCGCCCGACGTAGCGGGCCGCGAGGTCGCGGTAGGTCTCGCGCCAGGCGTCGTCGTCGCCCACCGGGTGGAGCACCTCGACCTCGCCCCGGATGGTGACCTTGCGGTAGGGGAGCGGGTCCTCGTCGATCGAGAGGCAGATGCGGGGGTCGCGCTGGAGATCGGCCCACCACGCCGACCGGGCCCGCGGCGTGAGGAAGATCGAGCCGTCGCGGTGGAGGAACCAGATGGGGACGACCGACGGTGCGCCGCCGGCGTCGATGGTGCCGATGCGGGCCGGCACCCCCGGGGTCTGGGCCAGGAAGTCCTCGATCTCGTCGGACGTCAGACGGGGCATCAGAGGTCCACCGTCCCACCCGACCGCCAGTAGATGCCGTCCTCGCGGGACATCAGGTCCTCGTCGACGAGGTAGCGGCGCAGGGTCGCCGTGTCGTCGTGCCAGCGGCCGAGGATCGTGTTCACCGTCCGTTCGGGGTAGCGCTCGCCGGGCGCGAACTCCTGGGCCAACAGGTCGAGCAGCGCCAGCCGCTTCGTGCGGTTCGTGGGGATCGCGACGATCCGGCCGTCGCGCACGAAGGCCCGCAGGCTGCGGTCGATGCCCTCATCACCGTCGGATCGGGCCGGCGCCGAGGCCTTCGCCGCCCGGGCGAAGGCCTCCTCGATGAGCCACAGGCTCCCGTCGCCGTCGCCGTCGTCGATGATGAGGCCGGCGTCGCGCAACCGCCAGACGGCGTCGACCACGCTGCGACGCTCGAGCCCGGTCGCCTGCCCGATGGCGTCGAGGTCGGTCGCGCCCAGCACCAGCGCCGCGACGACGCGGCGTCGGTCGGGCTGCGCCAGCAGTCCCACGAGCCGGGCGGCATCGAGGTCGTCTCTCATCGACGGCGACCTTACGCCGAACACCTCGTGGGCTCCGGCCGCGGGTCCGACGGAGGACCGCGAAGCGATCCCGCTGCGTTCTGCTCGTGCTGCGGCGGCAACGCCGAGCGGTCGATCTCGGACGTCGCTGCACCAGGCGACTGGTAGCTTGAGGCGGTCGGAATGGCGGCCGATCAGGCGTGTGGGGGCGAACTGCATGGCGATCGTCGACGAGGACATCCAACGGGTGCGTGAGGCGACCGACACGGTCGCGGTCATCGGCGCACACGTCGGACTGCGCCGGGTCGGACGCCGCCAGATGGGCCTGTGCCCCTTCCACAACGAGAAGTCCCCGTCGTTCTCGGTCAACGCCGAGGAGGGCCTCTACTACTGCTTCGGCTGCAACGCGTCGGGCGACATCATCAGCTTCGTCCAGCAGATCGAGGGCCTCGACTTCCGGTCGGCCGTCGAGCTGCTCGCCGAGCGGGCTGGCATCAGCCTCCGCTACACCGAGGAGGGCACGGCCGACCGCCGGCGCCGCAGCAGCGAGCTCCACGAGGTGCTGGGCGAGGCGGTCGACTACTTCCACGATCGACTGCTCACCGGCGACGACGCCGGCCCGGCCCGCAGCTACCTGCGCAGCCGCGGCTACGACGGCGACGTCGTGCGCCGGTTCCGCATCGGCTGGGCGCCGGACGGGTGGGACGAGCTGACCAGGGCGTTGCGACGGTCCGAGAAGCTGCTGGTCGATGCCGGGCTGGCGTTCGAGAACCGGCGAGGCCGGCTCCAGGACTCGTTCCGGGCGCGTGTCATGTTCCCGATCTTCGACGTGGCCGGCCGGCCGGTCGGGTTCGGCGGGCGCATCATGCCCGGCGCCGAGGGTCCCAAGTACAAGAACTCCGCCCAGGGCCCGGTCTACGACAAGAGCCGGGTGCTCTACGGGCTCAACTGGGCCAAGCAGCAGGCCGTCGCCAACGGACGGGTCGTGGTCTGCGAGGGCTACACCGACGTGATCGGCTTCGCCACCGCCGGCGTGACCGAGGCCGTCGCCACCTGCGGGACCTCGCTGACCGAGGACCACGTGAAGGTCATGCGCCGTTTCGCCCGCCGGCTCGTGCTGGCCTTCGATGCCGACGCCGCCGGTCAGGGCGCCGCCGAGCGGGTCTACGCCTGGGAGCGCGCCCACGACCTCGAGGTCGCCGTCGTCGACCTCGGCGCCGGCCGCGACCCGGGCGACGTGGCCTTCGAGGACCCCGCCGCCCTCGTCGCCGCCGTCGACGAGGCCCAGCCGTTCCTGGGTTGGCGGGTCGATCGGATCCTCAACGCGGCGAGCTTCGACACCCCCGAGCACCGGGCGCGGGCGGCCCGCGCTGCACTCGAGGCGATCTCCGAGCATCCTGACGGGTTCGTGAGGGACCAGTACGTGATGAGCGTGGCCGACCGGTGCGGCCTCGACCCCGACCAGCTCCGGGTCGAGGTGTCGCCTCGCGGCCGACGGGTGGCCGTGGCGAGTCCGGTCGAGCAGCCCGTCGGTGTGCTGCCCGAGATCGACCGCACCGAGCTGGAGGCGCTCCGCCTGCTCGTCCACCGTCGCGAGGCCATCGCCGATCGCCTCCACGCCCGCCTGTTCGCCTCGCCGGCCGGAGCCGCCGCCTACGAGGCGCTCGCCGCCCACGGCACGGTCCGCGCCGCCGTCGAGGCGTCTCGACCCGAGCTCCACGTCGTTCTGCACAAGATCGCCGTCGAGGAGTCCGAGGCCGAGGTCGACGACGTGATGCGGTTGCTCGCCCAGCACGCCGGCCGGCAGATGCTCGACGATCTGACCCGGCGCTACTCGTCGTCGGCCGCGCTGTCGGAGCACTACCCGCTCCTCGAGTGGCTGCGCCTCCGCCTCGACGAGCTCACCGACGAGGAGCACTGCGGTCCGGCCATCGATGCCCTCTCGGCGTGGCTGCGCTCGCTCGACGACGAGGACGCCGCCTGATGGCGGCTGGCGAGCCCGGCGCAGCCGCCGACCCGGTCCGGCAGTACCTCAAGGAGATCGGACGCGTCCCGCTGCTCACCGGTGAGCAGGAGGTCGCGATCGCGAAGCGCATCGAGAAGGGCGTGCTCGCCGCCGAACGGCTGGAAGAGCTCGCGGCCGAGAACGGGTCGGCCGACGTCATGATGCGCCGCCGGCTCGAGCGCGAGGTGCGCGACGGCGAGCGGGCCAAGGACGAGCTGACACGGGCCAACCTCCGCCTCGTCGTCTCGATCGCCAAGCGTCACGTCGGCCGAGGCCTCCAGCTGCTCGATCTGATCCAGGAAGGCAACCTCGGGCTGATGCGAGCGGTCGAGAAGTTCGACCACCGCAAGGGCTTCAAGTTCTCCACCTACGCCACCTGGTGGATCCGGCAGGCCATCTCGCGCTCGATCGCCGACCAGGCCCGCACCATCCGCCTGCCGGTCCACATGGTCGAGTCGATGAACAAGGTCATCCGGGTCCAGCGCCAGCTCCTCCAGGAGCTCGAGCGCGAGCCGACCGTCGAGGAGATCGCGGCGCGGGTCGACCTGACGCCCGAGCGGGTCCTCGAGATCCAGCAGATCGCCCTCGACACGCTCTCGCTCGACTCGCCGGTCGGGGACGAGGACGAGAGCTACCTCGGCGACTTCGTCCGCGACGACCGGCTCGAGATGCCGGCCGACGTGGCCGCCCGACACAGCCTCAACGAGGTGCTGCGCGAGGCCCTGAGCGAGCTGTCCGACCGCGAGCGCGACGTGATGCGCATGCGGTTCGGCCTCGACCAGGTCAAACCCAAGACCCTCGAGGAGGTGGGTCGCGAGTTCAACGTGACCCGCGAGCGCATCCGCCAGATCGAGGCCAAGACCCTGGCCAAGCTGCGCCATCCGCAGCGGAGCCAGAAGCTCAAGGACTTCCTCGAGAACTGATCCCCGACGCCGACGTGCCGACGATGGGGGAGGGCCCCGATGGCTGCGGCGTCGTCGCTGCTATCGTGCAACCCGTCCTTCCGGGGTAGCTCAGCTGGCAGAGCAAGCGACTGTTAATCGCTAGGTCGTGGGTTCGAGCCCCACCCCCGGAGCAACAACAAGGAAGTGCTAGGAGCCGCGAAGGGCCTCAGTCGAGGTCGAGCGGCACCGGTTCGAAGTCCGTCACCTCGACCGATGTGGGCGGATCCGCGAGCGGACGTTCGAACGACGCGAGCACCCGGACGGACTCACCGCTCGCCAGCTCGATCGAGCGACCGGGCCGGTCATCGACCTCGGCGGCCGGGACGTCCACGAAACGGACCTCGGTCGGGCTGATGGTGAAGCCGTGCTCGCTCAGGAGCCGGGGTTGGTGGAGGTTGCGCAAGATCCACCGCGGGCTGTTGTCGCGCAAGTTGAAGATCGTGAGCTCGACCGTGAGCTCCTTCTCGGAGACGACCACCCGATCGACGTGCACCGCCTCATCGTCCGGTCGCCGCATGCCGACGCCCCAGCCGATGTCGGTCCACTCGCCGTCGTTCGGGAGCGGATCGCCCTGGGGGAGCCGAGAGGGGTCGATCCCCTCGACCTCCCGGGCCTCGCCGGCCTCGAGGGCGGCGTCGATCTCGGGTGGCCAGTCGGTGGCGCAGGCGGTGGTGAGGGCGGCGAGCACGGCCAGCAGGCCGGCGAGGGAACGGCGAGACATCGAGGGACCTCGGTGTCGTGGGGACGGCCGGTCGGTGACCTCGTCCGAGGCTCTCGATCCTTCTCGATGTCATCCACCCGTCGCAACTCGGACTGGTGAACGTCCGCTGAACATGTTGCCGGCGGGGAGTCCCGCCCTGGTCACGGGCGTTCTCCCTGGCGTGAGGCGCATCGCGAGGCGACGGATCGGACCGGCCCTGGTGGCCACGGCGCTGGCCGTCACGGCCTGCAGCAGCGACGACGGCGACGGACTCGACGCGGGGGCGGCCGACGAGGCGCCGTCCGAGACGACGGCGACGACGAACGCGGCCCCTCGCCCGCCGGGCGGCGCCACCATCGATGCCTTCGGCGAGGAGCTCCCGCCGCTCACCGTCGAGGTGCCGGACGGGCCGCTCGCCGAGGACGTGGTGGCCGATCTCGACCTGCTGGCGGGATCGCTCACGACGCAGGCCGACCGGGCGGCCATCGAGCGCCTCGGCCAGTCCGGCGACGTCCGGGTGGCCTGGTTCTTCAGCGATCTGATGCGCTTCTTCCAGCAGGGCAGCGTGTCCGACTCGCTCATCTCCTCGTTCGAACGCCTGACCGGCAGCGAGATCACCGACCAGCTGGCCTGGCAGCCGGCGACGGACCGGTTGATCGCCTGGGACGTGCCGGCACCGCCCGGCTACGTCGACTGGAAGCGCATCCCGTTCGAGGTGATCGAGCCGGCGTGGGCGCCGTTCTTCGAAGACGACGAGGCCGACATCGACTGGCGGTGGGTGTCGTGGGGCGGCGTGCTCATCGACGACCGTCCGATCGGCGCCACCGACACACCGTGCCCGGAGGGCTGCATCCCGGCGATCAACGACCCCGTCGTGACCGACGCCGCCGGCGGCGACTGGTACCCCGACGACCGCATCGTGTTCGGGGTCGTCATCGACGGCGAGGCCCGTGCCTACCCCCGCAACATCATGGAGGTGCACGAGATGGTGAACGACACCCTCGGCGGGCGTCGCATCGGCATCCCGTACTGCACCCTGTGCGGCTCGGCGCAGGCCTGGTTCACCGACGACTCCGGCACCGATGAGCCGCTCGAGCTCCGAACGTCCGGTCTCCTGAGCCGCTCCAACAAGGTGATGTACGAGCTCAACTCGTTCTCGGTCTTCGACACCTTCCTCGGCAACGCCGTGAGCGGTCCGCTCCGCGAGGCCGGCGTGCAGCTCGAGGCCGTCCCGGTCGTGACCTCGACCTGGGCCGACTGGAAGGCGGCCCACCCCGACACGACGATCGTGGCCGAGGACGGCGGCCTGGGCCGGACCTACCCGCTCGATCCGCTCCGCGGGCGCGACGACAACGGCCCGATCTTCCCGGTCGGCGACGTCGACGCCCGCCTCGGGGCGCAGGACCAGGTCGTCGGCGTCGTCGGTCCCGAGGGTCCGGTGGCGTTCGACGCCGAGGCAGCCAGCGCCGCGCTCGACGGCGGCGAGACCGTCGAGCTGGCCGGCGTCCGGGTCGTCAGCGACGGCGCCGGCCTCGTCGCCGAGCTGGTCGACGGCGGTGACGTGCCCAGCCACCAGGCCTTCTGGTTCGCCTGGAGCCAGTTCCATCCGGCGACCGAGCTCTGGGTCGGCTAACCAGGGGAGATGGACGACGTCGACCCCGGCTCCGTGGTCGGTGTCGTCGACCTCGGAGGCAGTCACGTCGCCGCCGCCGCTGCGCCACCCCGAGGGCTGCCGGGCGCCGCGACCCGGGTGCCGATCGACACCGAGCACCCCACGACCGAGCGGACGCTCGACGCCATGGCCGCGGCGATGCGTTCGGTCGGCCCGGTCGCCGGCTGGATGATCGCTGCACCCGATCCGTTCGACTACGACGCCGGAGTGTGCCTGATCCGCGGCCTCGCCAAGCTCGATGAGCTGTACGGCGTCGACCTCCGGCGCGAGCTCACCGACCGGCTCGATCCCGCGGCCCGGGCCCCGATGCGCTTCCTGAACGATGCCGACGCCGCCGGACTGGGCGAGTGGTGGCTCGGTGCCGGCGGCCGCGCCGACCGGTGCCTGTTCGTCTCGCTCGGCACCGGGCTCGGCTCGGCCTTCGTCGTCCGGGGTGAGTTGCTCGCCACCGGGCCGGCCGTGCCCCGCAACGGTCGCCTCGGGGCGGTGGCCTTCGACGGGGTGATCGCCGACGACCGGCTCTCGACCCGCGGGCTCATGGCCCGGGTGACCGGCGGGGGAGACCCCCGGAAGGTCGCCGCTCGCGCCCGGGCGGGCGAGGAGGAGGCAGCCACCGCCTACCGCGGGCTCGGTCGAGACCTCGCCCGGTTCCTGACGCCGTGGATCGGGAGCTTCGGTGCCGACGTGCTGGTCGTCGGGGGTGGGATGTCGCACTCGCTCGATCTCCTCGAGCTCGACGTCGACGTGGAGGTCCGGGCAGCCCACCGCCCCGACGACGCCGGCCTCGTCGGCGCCGCCTACGCAGCCGGTTCGCCGAGCTCCTGAGGCCGCAGCCCGAGGAAGAGCAAGCCCCACAACATCAGCGCCGCGGCCGCGACGATCAGCGGCCGGGGCTCACTGCCGGTCCGGGGCAGCTCGCCTCCGCCCCCGCCGACGATCTCGAGTCGGGCGAGGTCGTGATCGTCCTCGTCCGAGTCGCTGTTGTCGATCACGTCGTCGACCGGCGTCTCGCCGTCGGTCGAGTCGGCGATCGAGTCGACGTCGGGGAGCAGCTCGCCGTTGGGCATCACGACCGGCACACCGTTCACGCACGGCGTGGCGGCGGAGATCTCCGCCACGTTGTCGAGCACGCCCGTCGCTCCGGCCCCCACGCGGACGGTGATGTCGACGGTCGCCGTCCCGCCCGCCGGGATCGTGTCGGCGAGCACGATCGAGGCGATCCCGCCGGCGTTGGCCGTCCAGTCGGGGTCGTCGAGGGTGAGGCCGTCGGGCAGGTAGTCGACGACGTTCACACCGCACGCGTCGAGCTGGCCCTGGTTGAAGATCGTGATCCGGAACGTGACCTGGTCGCCCACCGCGACCGTGGCCCGGTTGCGGCCGTCGACGAGCTGCGTGCGCAGCGCGAGGTCGAACCGGGGGCGCCAGAACCCGAGGTCCACGGTGAGGTTCTCGTTCGGGTCGGCGGTCGAGGGGTCGTTGTCCGGCTCCTCCCCGGTCGGCTCGCCGTCGCCGAGGGTCACCGTCCCGGTCAGGACGCACCCGTCGATCGTGCGGACGCCGTCGTCGTCGCCGTCCACGCCGCCGTCGGGATCGGAGGCGGAGGGGTCCGAGGAGAGCAGCCCCCGCAGTGGACCTCCGGTGTCCCACTCCGATGCGCACACGCCGACGACGTAGGTGCCGGCTCCGAGCCCGTCGAAGAGGTAGAGGCCATCGGCGTCGGTGGTCGAGGTGGCCAGGCCGTCACCGGCACCGACCGATCCGTCGCCGTCGCGGTCGTCGGGCCGCCCGTCGTCGTCGCCGTCGACGAAGAGCACCACGTCGACACCGGCGATCGGCGACTCGTCGGCGTCGATCGTGCCGTCGTTGTCCTCGTCGAGCCACACCTGGTTGCCGAGGCTCAGCTCCACGTCCCCCACACCGGCCACGTCGTGGTCGTCCTCGTCGTCGGTCGTCGGGTCGGGGCCGTCGCCGTCGCCGATGATGACGTCGTCGCCGGCAGCGCCCGGCCCGGTGGGCTGGTTGTCGTTGGCCTGGCTGGTGTCGGGCGTGGAGTCGGCGTCGGTCAGCGCGCCGCTGCCCGCGTCGCCGTTGCCGGGGTCGAGGTCGTCGTCGAAGTTGGCGATCTCGGCCCAGTTGACCAGCGCCGAGCCGTCCCAGTCCGGCGCCACCGTCAGGTTCACCGGGACGGTCAGCACGTCGCCGTCGGTGAGCTCCCCGGCGGCCGTCGTGAGCGAGGCGACCGGGTTCGTGGGGTCGGTCGCGTCCCAGACCACCGACCAGCTGTCGCCGTCGGCGTCGGTCGCGGACGACGACGGGTTCTTCGCTGCGTCGAAGACGAAGCCGTCCTGGACGTAGTCGACGACGGTCACCGAGGCGACGTCGGGCCCCTGGTTCGTGACGGTCAGCTCGAAGGTCACGTCGACGCCCGGCCCGAGCTCGGCCGGTGCGCTGGCCAGACCCTTCGAGAGAGCGAGGTCGAAGTCCAGGTCGAGCACGGCGATGTCGTGGTCGTCCTCGTCCGGTGTCGAGGACGCGGTGTCGGTCGCCAGCGTCGACGCGTCGGTGACGTCGACGACGTTGTCGTTGGCGGGGTCGGCGTCGGTGGTGGAGTCGTCGTCGTCGCCGGAGTCCGCGGTGATCTCGGCGGTGTTCGTGAACGGGGCCAGCGAGGCATCGTCGACGCGGACGGTCGCGCTCACGCTGATCGTCTCGTCGAAGGCGAGCTGCGACGAGGCGGGGATGTCCCACACGACGACGCCGGAGCCCGGCGAGGTCTCGGCACCGCCGTTGTCGGCCGAGACGAAGCTGAGCCCGGCCGGGATCGTGTCGGTGATCGCGAAGGCGCCGGAGTCGAGGCCGCCCTGGTTGCGCACCGTGGTGGTGAACACCGCGTGGCGTGTCGACGGGTCGTAGCTCGTCAGGACCTTCGCCAGGGCGAGGTCATAGGACGGGTCGGGCGTGAAGCAGAAGCCCGAGATGTAGGCGGACAGGCCGTCGTGGTTCGCCGCGGCGCTGGGTGACACCAGCTCGGGATCGTCCTCGGGGTCCGAGCCGTACAGCTGCCAGACGATCGAGTCCGCCCTCGCATCGCCCCAGTCGATGACGGTCCAGTCGCGGGTCGAGAGCGCGCCCACCGAGACGAACGAGTTGCGGGTCTCGTTCCAGGCGGTGGCGTTGGCCGTGCCGTAGTCCGCGGTGTCGAGCTCGATGATCGGCGTGGTGTTCGAGCCGGTGAGGCCGTCCGCCGGATCGGTGTCGACGGCGACCAGGTCGGGGTCGGCCCAACTCGTCGCCACCGCGGTGCCGCTGGGACCGCCCACCTTGAGCGAGACCTCGGAGACGCCCTCGGGGCGGGTCGGGAAGTCGCGGTGGCCGCCGATCAGCAGCTGGTCGATCTCGACGGTCACGGGCGTGGTGGTGCCGGCCTCGAAGAACTCGAAGTGCATCGTGCCGCCCTCGTCGGCGCGGGGGAAGTAGCGCAGGACGGAGGTGGAGCCGGCGCCGCCCAGGAGGTCGGTGTAGTTCGAGACACCGGTGAAGTCGCCGCCCGACGAGGTGTCGAGGATGACCCCGTCGTGCTCGTCGACCCAGGTGATGCGCAGATCGATCGGCTCGCCGAAGACGTTGGTCAGCGTGCGCTGCTCGCCGTCGACGGTGTCCTCCGCCGTACCGGGCACCCCCAGCGAGTCCGAGCCGGCGGGTGCGGTGGCGTCGGCGAAGTCGGCCCAGTCGAGGCACTGCGGGCCCACGGCGCCGGCCGGCGGGGCCGAGACGACGAGCGCGACCGCGGTCGTGGCCAGCAGCACGCCGGCCCAGATCCCAGAGATCAACTGACGGTGGTGCATCGGTCACGCATCGTCGCGCGGATTCGGCGACCATGCGGCCATGGCTCACCGCTGCGCTTCGGCGCCGCCGGTAACGTCGAGCCGCCCGGGGCGGTAGCTCAGTGGTCAGAGCAGGGCACTCATAATGCTTGGGTCGTGGGTTCGATCCCCACCCGCCCCACCACTTTCCGTGGTCAGCGCGATGCGGTAATCGCGATCTGATCTCGCCAACTCCACGTCGGGCGTGTGGTAGTCAGAGGCCTTCGTTGGCCCGGACCTGGGTCAATCAGATCGCTGAGTGGTCGCACTGTCGATCCCCTCACACAACGCGGTCGAAACTCTGATGGATTCTTTGCGTACCGCCACGCAGAGCGGTAGAACGTGTGACGGCACAAAGCAGCGCTCACAGCGCGGAGACCAGTCAGTGCCACGGGCGGGAGGCATCATGAGAGTCGGCGTGATCGGCTGCGGGTACTGGGGTTCCAAGCACGTTCGGGTGCTCCATGGCATCCCCGAGGTCACCCAGGTCGTGGTCATCGACCAGGACCCCGAGCGTCGCGCCGCGATGCACCGGGTGTTCCCGAACACGGTCGGCTTCTCGACCTTCGACGAGGCGGCCGACCACGTCGACGCGGTCGTCGTCGCCACCCCACCCACCTCGCACGCTCCGGTCGGGCTCGACGCCATCTCGCGCGGCAAGCACGTGATGGTCGAGAAGCCGCTGGCCACGTCGTCGGTCGACGGCCAGCTGATGGTCGACCGCGCCGCCGAGGAGGGAGTCGTCCTGATGGTCGGCCACACCTTCGAGTACAACGCCGCCGTCCAGCGCCTGCGCGACATCGTGCAGACCGGTCAGCTCGGCGAGATCTACTACTTCGACTCGGCCCGACTGAACCTGGGCCTCTACCAGAGCGACGTCAACGTGGTCTGGGACCTGGCGCCCCACGACATCTCGGTCGCCAACTACGTGCTCGCCGACCGGCCCACGGCGGTCACCGCGTGGGGCTCGGCGCACGCGCACGCCGGCGTCGAGGACGTCGCCATGCTGCGCCTCGACTACGGCACCAGCGGCGTCGTGGCCACCATGCGCAACAGCTGGCTCGACCCGTGCAAGGTGCGTCGTGCGACGGTGGTCGGCTCGGAGATGATGGCGGTCTACAACGACCTCAACGACGCCGAGCGGATCAAGCTCTACGACCGCGGCCTCGTGCAGGCCGGCGACGGCGAGGCGGTGCACGAGATGCCGCTGTCCTATCGCTACGGCGACGTCATCGCACCCTTCGTGGACTTCCAGGAGCCGCTCCTGGCCGAGGACCGGCACTTCGTCGAGGCCGCCATCACCGGGATCGCACCGCCCACGCCGGGCGAGAGCGGGCTCGAGGTCGTGCGCATCATCGAGGCCGCCAACGAGTCCATCCGCACCGGTCGGACCGTCGAGCTCCGCCACGAGCCGGCTGGGCTGCCCTCGTTCTGATGGCCCGGACCATGGTGGCCCCGGCGCCTCGGGTCGCGCCGCGGAGCAACCTCCGCCGCCGTGGCTCGCTCGGGACCAAGCGCGCCGTCGATCTCGTCGGTGCGCTCGTCCTCCTCGTGCTGACCGCGCCGCTGCTGATCGTCATCGCGTTGACGATCTGGGCGACCTCCGGTCGGCCGATCCTCTTCCGCCAGGAGCGGGTCGGTCGCGACGGGCAGCGGTTCACGATGTACAAGTTCCGCACGATGGCCGTCGGCGTCAGCGACGCCGCGCAGCGCGAGCAGAACCGGCGCGAGCTCCTCGGCGAGGCCACCGATGGCCACAAGGACGACGCCGACGACCGGATCACCCCGATCGGACGCTGGCTGCGGCACGCGAGCCTCGACGAGCTGCCCCAGCTGTTCAACGTGCTGGTCGGCCACATGTCGCTGGTGGGCCCTCGCCCGGCGCTGCCGTGGGAGGTGGAGCTCTTCGACCAGCACCACCGACGCCGCGAGCGGGTCCGCCCCGGCGTCACCGGCCTGTGGCAGGTGAGC
The DNA here is from genome assembly GCA_039818945.1 of Actinomycetota bacterium. Lineage (GTDB taxonomy): Bacteria > Actinomycetota > Acidimicrobiia > Acidimicrobiales > Poriferisodalaceae > JBCBSZ01. Next base: position 13,519 of record JBCBSZ010000088.1, on the reverse strand, counting down.
GGCCGCAACGAGTTGACCATGCTCGAGATGCTCGAGCTCGACGTGCGGTACGTGGCCCGCCGGTCGACCTGGTTCGACCTGCGCATCCTCCTCCGCACCCCCCTGGTCGTGGTTCGACGGGAAGGCGCCGGCTGATGGCACCGACCCTGATGGTGGTTCGACGGGAAGGCGCCGGCAGATGGCACTGATCGAACGTGATGCGAGCGTCGACACCGTCGACGTCGATCCGTTGACCGACCCGAGGTGGGCCGCGCTCGCAGCGACCGAGGGCGCGTCGGTCTTCACCAGCCCGCCGTGGCTGCGGGCCCTCGCCGCCACCTACCCGAACCTGCGACTGCGGGCCCGGCTCCGCGTCGGCGCCGACGGCGCCGCGGTCGCCGGCGCGGCCTACGCCGTCGTCGACGATGCGCTCGGCGCCCGTCGGGTCGCGCTGCCGTTCTCCGACTTCGCCGATCCGTTGGGCTCCGACGCGCACGTCACCGCCCTCGTCGACTCGCTGGTCGCCGAGGGGCAGCCCGTGCGGTTCCGCACGCTGCATCGCCACGACGCCGTCGGCGCCGCCGACGTGGCCGAGGGGGGCGAGGCGGCCTGGCACGCCATCGGCGTGACCGAGGACGAGGACGAGCTGTGGTCGTCGCTGCGAGGCTCGGCCCGGCGCAACATCAAGGCCGCACGCCGTGAGGACCTCGAGGTGGAGATCGCGACCGGCGAGGAGGGCGTGCACCGGTTCTACGACCTCCACACGCTGGTGCGGACGGCCAAGTACCGGCTGCTGCCCCAGCCCCGCGACTTCTTCGCCGAGCTGTGGCGCGAGTTCGCTCCCGACGACGCCATCCGCGTCCTGCTCGCCCGCCACGAGGGCCGCGACATCGGCGGCATCCTGCTCCTCGACTGGGGCGACACCAGCTTCTACAAGTTCAACGCGTCGCTCGCCGACCAGCTCCACCGCCGCCCCAACGACCTGCTGCTGTGGACCGCGATGACCGAGGCGGCGGCCCGCGGGCTGCGCTGGGTCGACCTCGGCGTGAGCGACCTCGACCAGGAGGGCCTCGTCCGGTACAAGGCCAAGTTCGCCTCGGTCGACGGTCGGGTCCGCACCTACGCGGCCGACGCGCCGCTCGCCGAGCGTGACGAGCTGCGCGGCCTGGTCACCGATCTGTCGCGGCTGCTCTCGGACCCCGACCTCCCGCCCTCGCTGGCCGCGGACGCCGGTCGGCTGCTCTACCGCTACTTCTGCTGAGCGGGCGACGCGTCCGGGCGTGCTGCCCTCGGACAGGCCCGATGAGCCCTCGCCGGGCTGGCCGAATCAGCCGGCCGTGGGCAGCGGTTCGCGGCGGGCGAACCCGGCGGACCAGGTCTCGCGCTCCCTGTGGAGCTCAGTCCACCGGCCCGAGGCCGATCGACCCCGGATCCGCTCGCCGACGGCGCGCAGTGCGACGCCCAGGCGCAGCATGGCCAGCCCCCACCGGCGTCGCGCGCCGGTCCACCGCAGGCGCAGGAAGGTCGCTCGGGCGGTGAGCAGGAGGCGGGTCTGGGCCAGGTCGCTGGTCGAGCTGGCCGCGACGACGTGGGTCAACACGGCCGAGGGGACGATCACGGGCCGGTAGCCGGCCTCGTTGAGGCGCCAACCCAGGTCGATGTCCTCGCCGTAGACGAAGAAGTGCTCGTCGAAGCCACCGAGCTCGTCCCACACGTCGCGACGGACGAGGAGCAGGCAGCCGGACACCGCGCCCACCTCGCGGTGGGTGTCGCGGGGCCAGCGGCCGAGCGAGGTCGGATCGAACACCGGTGACCGCCGGAAGGCCGAGCTCAGCCCGGTCGCGAAGCACGTCATGCTCCAGGCGCTCGGCAGGCCCCAGCACGACTTCGGATCGAGTCGCCCGTCGGGGTCCACCACCCGACCGCCGTAGCACCCGTGCCGAGGATGTCCGTCGGCGTAGGACACCAGCTCGTCGATCGCTCCGGGGTGGAGGCGGGCGTCCGGGTTGAGGAGCAACAGGTATCGGCCGACGGCACGGTCCGCTGCGAGGTTCACCCCGCGGGCGAAGCCGTGGTTGACGGTCTCGACCACGACCTGTTCGGTCGGGAGTCGGCGCCGGGCGGCCGCCGCGGAGTCGTCGCTCGAGGCGTTGTCGAGGACGACGATCTCGGTCGAGCGCGGCCCGGCCGCCGCCGGGACCGAGGCGATGCAGTCCTCGATGAACGCGGCGCTGTTGTAGGTCACCACGAGCACGCTGACGTCGACGTGTGGGCCGGTGTGGTGCACGCTGCTCACCTGGGCGAGCCTAGACTGTGTTGGAGCAATATCTCACGATGCGTGGCCAAGTCTCACGCTATTGGCCTGGTGGGCGAACCGAGCGGAACCGACCCGATGGAGTCGGTGGAGCATTGGAGTCCCTCGATGCAGCCCGACGAACACGCAACGTCGTCCTCCACGCCATCGGTTGACGTGCAGCGCGATCCTGCTAGCGTGCCCTCCGCAGCGGGCTCGACACATCAGTCCGTCGGCGGTGCCGACGGGCAGGAGGAGACGCTCATGTCACCGTCGAGGCCTCGGGCCGTTGGCCTGCGCCTGCTCGCTCTGCTCATCGTCGCGGTCGGCGCCGGCGCGCTCGCCGTGCTGCTCGTCGGCAGCCAACGCGACGTCGAGGCGCAGAGCGACACCAACGCGGAGCGGGCGACCGGTGGGTTCTCCACCACGAGCGGCAACGGGTTCTGGCTGGCCTACGCCGACGGCACCGTCGAGAGCTTCGGTGACGCCGAGAGCTTCGGTGACGCCGCCGCGCTGCCGCTGAACGGCCCGGTGGTCGGCGGTGCCGCCGCGCCGGGCGACGACGGCTACTGGCTCGTGGCCGAGGACGGCGGGATCTTCTCGTTCGGGGCTGCCGAGTTCCACGGGTCGATGGGTGGGACCCCGCTCAACGCACCGGTCTTCTCGATGACGCCGACGCCGTCGGGTGACGGCTACTCGCTGGTCGCCTACGACGGCGGGATCTTCTCCTTCGGCGACGCGGAGTTCCACGGGTCGATGGGCGGCACCACCCTGAACCAGCCGATCGTGGGCATCACCCGCGCCGCCGCCGGTTCCGGCTACCGCATGGTGGCCGCCGACGGCGGCATCTTCGCCTTCGAGGCCGAGTTCTACGGCAGCGTGCCCGGGCTCGGGCGCAGCGTCTCCGACGTGGTCGGCATGGCCCCGACGCCGACCGGCAAGGGGTACTGGGTCGCGATGTCGACCGGCGAGGTGGTCGAGTTCGGTGACGCCCGCGACCTGGGCGACCTCGATGCCGCCGGGTGCGACCCCGTCGTCGGGATCTTCTCCAACCTCAGTGCGGTCGGCTATCGCCTCATCACGCTGTCCGGTGGCACCGTGCCCTTCGGCGATGCGCCGGGTGGCGACGACTCGACCGGCGATCCGGGTGACTGCACCGGCTCGACCGGCTCGCCGTCGCCCTCGCCCTCGCCGTCGCCGGACCCCTCGCCCTCACCGGGCCCGTCCCCGACGCCGGACCCGGACCCGACGCCCGGTCCGTCGCCGTCGCCGGATCCGGACCCGGTGCCCGCGCCCGGTCCGCGACCCGACGGCTGGCCGGACGAGACGAACACCGGCGTGACCGACGAGAGCGTCCTGCAGCCGGCCTCGGGCAAGATCGAGGCCGACGTCGACGGCCAGATCATCGAGAACCTCGACCTCGACGGGTGGATCGCCGTCGAGGCCGACGACGTGACCATCCGCAACGTGCGCATCCGTCCGACCCACCGCTACGGGATCCAGGTCGACCCCGAGACCAGCGGGACCCTGATCGAGGACGTCGAGGTCGCCGGCGGCGGCGGGGCGTGCGAGATCGGCATCGTGTACGGCCACTTCACGGCCCGGCGGGTCAACGTGCACACCTGCACCGAGGACGGCTTCCGAGCCGGGTCCAACACCCTGATCGAGGACAGCTGGGTCCACGACCTGATCCGGGTGGAGGGGTCTCACAACGACGCCATCCAGTCCATCGGTGGCACCAACATCGTGATCCGCAACAACCGGCTCGAGGGTCCGTACCAGAAGCAGACCTCGGCGATCATCGCCCACGCCCACCTCGGTGGTGATCTGAGCGGGCTGGTCATCGAGGGCAACCTGCTCTCCGGTGGCACCTACACGCTCAACGTGAAGGAGCGGACCAACGAGGTGCTGGGCACGGTGATCATCCGCAACAACACGTGGGTGCGGGACTCCTACGCCTTCGGGAGCCACACCTTCGGAGCGAGCGCCGGCGAGGACGGCTTCGATCGCGAGTTCTCGGGCAACGCCTTCGACGACGGTGCGCCGTACGAGTTCGACGATCGCTGACCCATCACCATGTCGCCGTTTGTTCACGGAGAGTGATACGTAGGTCCGGAGAGCGCCTAGAGTGGCGTGAGGACGTGGGTGCCGGCGGTGCAGGCCGACGGCGCCGCCGGGAACAGACGAAAGGCGGGTCGTCGACGACATGAGCGAGCGCGCGACGACCGAGCCGCGACCCGACGACGGTCCGGACGACGCGGGGCGACCACGATCGTGGCGCCCCAGCGTCGTCACCCTGGTCACCGCGCTCGTCGTGGCGAACTTCGTGTTGCCGGCCCGCCAGGTCGTCGGTGCGATCGGCGCCGCCGGTCGGCCGACCATGCTGTTGGGCCTGGGCCTGATGGTCGTGTGGGGGCTCTTCTTCCTGACGCCGAGCGATCGGCGGCGGCTCCAGCCGGTGCGGTGGATGGTCGGCGCCTACGTCGCGGTCTGGTTCGCCAGCCTGGTCGTGGCCTACCAGCGGGGCCTGACCGGCGTGGAGTCGGCGGGCATCGAGCGGTTCCTGTTGCTCACGATGTCGATCGTCGGCGTCGCCCTGCTCGTGGCCGACCGACTGCCGGACCGCGACGCGCTCGACACCGTGCTGCGGCGAGTCGTGTACTGCGGCGCCTTCATGGGCGTGCTCGGGCTGGTCCAGTTCTTCCTGCGGATCGCACCGGTCCAGTCGATCGACTACCCGTTCCTGAGCCAGGTCGACGGGCAGTTCATCGGCCTCGGGACGCGGGGTGGTGCCGGTCTCGTCCGGGCCGTGTCGACGACCTCGCACTCGATCGAGTTCGGCGTCATCTCCGCGATGATCCTGCCGCTCGCCATCCACTTCGCGCTCGCCGCGCCCCCCGGTGGCCGGCGCATCCCGTGGCTCCTCGTCGCGCTGGCCGGCGTCGGGGTGCCCTTCTCGCTCGCCCGATCCGGCATCATCGCCGTCGTCCTCGCCGTCATCGTGCTGCTGCGGGCGTTCAACCGCCGCTCCCAGCGCCTCTCCCTGGCCGTCATCGCCGTCACGGTGCTGGCGCTGCGCGGTGCCGTCCCCGGCCTGGTCGGCACGTTCGTCTCGTTCTTCTCGAACACCGGCAACGACAACAGCGTCGAGGGTCGGACCGACGACTACCCGATCGTGCTCGAGCTCATCGGCGACCGGCCGCTGCTGGGGTTGGGCGGCGGGACGTTCCGCCCCGAGGAGTACTTCTTCCTCGACAACTACATCCTCAACGTCACCGTCAGCACCGGGCTGCTCGGGCTCGCCACCCTCCTCGTGCTCTTCTTCGGCACCTACACGTTGGGGATCCGGATCTTCCGCCGGGCGCGCTCACACGAGGACCGCAGCCTCGCCGTCGCGATCGCCGCCTCGGTCATGGCGGGCTTCGGGGCGTCGTTCACGTTCGACTCGTTGAACTTCCCGACCTTCGCCACCACGTTCTTCCTGCTCATCGGGTCGATGGGTGCGCTCTGGCGCCTGCGCGACACCCGGTTCGTGGTCGAGCGCGAGGAGCGCTACGGCGCCGTGCTCAAGGATCACGACCGGGCCCGGCCGCTGATCCGGCGCGCCATCGGCGAGGACCCCGTCGAGCCCCCCGACCCGGCGCCGGCGCCGACCGTGGCACCTGCGCCCACCGGGTCGCCGGGCCGGTCCCGGTCGTTCGTGCACGGGCTGAGCTGGTCGATGGTCATGAACGTCGGCCAACAGGTCGGCACGCTGGCGGTCACGTTCGTGCTGGCGGGCCTGCTGGGGCCCCGGACCTTCGGCATCGTCGCCATCGCCAGCGTCTTCCTCGCGTTCGTGCAGCTCGTGGTGCAGCAGGGCATGGGTGCGGCGATCATCCAGCGCGACTCGCTGGACCGCCGCGACCTCGACACCGCCTTCTGGCTGCTCGGGGCCACCAGCGTCGTGATGGCGCTGCTCGTGGTCGGCCTGCGGGGCTGGTGGGCCGACCTGAACGATCTCCCCGAGCTCGACGGCGTGTTGCTCGCGCTGGCACCGCTGGTGCTCTTCCGGGGCCTGCTCATCGTCCCGGACTCGCTCCTGCGGCGCGACATGAACTTCCGACCGCTCGCGCTGCGCACCAACCTGTCCGTCGTCGTCGGCGGTGTCGTCGGCGTGGGGGGTGCGCTCGCTGGTTGGGGGGTCTGGGCGCTCGTCGCCCAGCAGCTCGTGGCCGGTGTGGTCGAGCTCGTCGTCGTCTGGAGCGCTGCGGCGTGGCGTCCCGGGTTCTCGTGGTCGCGCTCGTCGGCCCGCTCGTTGCTGGGCTTCACCGGCCCGTCGATGCTCGGCAGCGTCGGGATCTTCGCCCAGACCCGCATCGATGCGGCGATCGCCGGCATCTTCTTCGGCCCGACGGCGGTGGGCATCTACCGCTTCGGCGCCCGCCTGGTCGACACGGCGAGCCGGTCGGTGATCGCCACGTTCCGTTCCGTCGCGCTGCCCGACCTGGCCCCGCTGAAGCAGGACATGGAGAACTTCCGGCTGCGGCTGATCGAGGTCATCGGTCTGGCCGGTGCTGCTGCGGCGCTGGTGCTGGCCGCGCTCGCCGCCGCCGCTCCTGGGCTGATCGAGCTCGTCGGGCCGGAGTGGGAGAGCGCGATCCCGGTGGTGCTCATCCTCTCGGTCGCCGGCATGGTGCGGACGGTCGCCAGCCTCAACGGACCGGTCCTGCAGGCGCTGGGTCGGCCCGGCTTGCTCGCCGCGCTGTCGTGGATCGGCGCGGTGGCGTCCTCGTCGATGCTGGTGGCCGTCGGTGTGGGCTTCGCGGGCTCCGGGACGAACGACCAGGTGATCGCCCTGGCCGCGGCGACGCTTGCCTTCGAGGCGGTGGTCGTGCTCTCGCTCACGATCTGGGCCTTCCGGCAGGTCGTGGGCGTGTCGCCTCGCACGCTGCTCGGGTCGGTGTGGCCGGCGGTGCTCGCCGGTCTCGCCGGCTTCGTCGTCGCCGCCGGCGCCGATCGTGCGGTGCTCGAGTCGGTCACACCGCTGGTGCGGGTGGCGCTGGTCGGTGGGGCGAGCGTGGCGGTCAGCGCTCTCGTCTACGTCCGGCTGCGCCCCGACCTGCGCTCGACGTTCTCCCGGCTCCTGGCACCGTCCACGCCGGCCCAACCGGCCGCCGTCTGAGCTCCCCTCGGTCCACCCGAGCTTTCGGCTCTGGCGGGCGCCTGCCCCCGCTCGTGGGGGTGGGAGCGATCCCGTCAGGGGGCGGTCACGAGGCCGTGGACCCGCCGGGCGAGCTCGGTGACCGTCGTCGGTGCGGCCCCCGGCACGGCGACCGCCCCGGAGAGCTGGTGCACCTCGATGTCGTAGCCCTCGTCACCGAAGCGGCCGACCAGCTCGGTGGTCGTCGGATCGATCGCACCCTGCGCCTCGATCACGTCGATGTGGGTGTACCGGTTGCCGCCGAGCTGGTCGAACGGGCTCAGCCCGAGCAGCGACCGCTCCGTCGGTTCGCTGCCGCCGAAGACGTCGAGGCTCGCGGCGACGAGGGTGACGCCACCGGGCTCGAAGGCCCCGGCCGGGCGTTCGCACGCCCCGACCGACCACCGGGTCCATGGCCCGCCGAGCGACTCGCCGAGCGCGACCGTGGCACCGAGGCCGAACCCCACCGTGGCGAGGCGATCGGTGGTCATGCCGGTCGCGGCGGCGTGCTCGAGCGCGGCCTCGACGACGCAGGAGCTGTCGTCGGGGGGTCGTTCCGGGTCGTAGGTGCCGACGACGACCACCGCACCGAGCTCGGCCAGCTCGACGGCGAAGGTCTGGTAGTCGATCGGGTCGATCCCCGCGTCTCCGAAGACCACCACACCGGGCCAGGGTCCGTTGCCGACCGGGACGTAGGCGTCGACGTCCACCGCACCGCGGTTGGGGAGCCCCCGCACCACCTCGACGGTCCACGAGTCGGCCAGCTCCTCCGGCTCCGGAGGAGGCGGTGTGGGCGCCGGTGGCTCGGTGGTCGGGGCCGGTTCGACGGGCGGTGCCACGGTCGGCTCCGGCGACGCTGCGTCGTCCGCGGGCTGCTCCGTCGACGTCGGTCGGCCGGGATCCGGGGCGGGCGCAGCGACGTCGGGCGTGGTGCCGACCGTGCCGGTCACGGTCGCGTCGTCGTCGGTCGGCTCGACCCCGCCGCCGTCCGGCTCGATGCGTCGCGGCGTCGTGGTGGTCGAGGCGTCGTCGATGGGGACGTCGTCGAGCGTCGACGGGGCCGATGACGAGGGGTCTCCGCCCGAGCACGCTGCGGCGAGCAACGCCGCGCCGGCGATCACCGAGCCGCACCTCCCGCGGCGTCGGTGCGCGGTGTTCATGGCACCGACGTGATCTGGACCTCGCCGAACCGGGCCTCGAAGTGGTGCGAGATCAGCACCACCGAGCCACTCGCCGGTCCGCTGGTCTCGGTGATCTCGACCGTCCAGTCCGTGGGCTCGGTCTGGCCTTCCTCCCAGACTTTCACCTGGTAGAGGGTGCCGCCGGCCACGGTCTCGACTCGGGCCCGCATGAGGTAGGTCGTCCCGTAGGTGAGCACCATGTCCTCACGCTGGGTCGGCGAGCCCTCGTTGCCGAGCAGCTCGAGGCGGCCGCCGGACCGGACCGTCCACCAGGTGTAGGCGCCGACCGGGTAGATCCCGTGGCGTGGCTGTTCGTTGTTGTCGAGCGAGTGGCCCTGCCAGCGGAGCCCGAGACCGATCAGGGCGTCGCCGCTGATCGGTGCGCCGGACCGCGGTCCGAGGGCGTCGATCGTGATCGGGACGAGGACCTCGTAGTCCTGCCAGCCGAGGTCGCCGATGGCGAGCAGGCGGTCGTAGCCGACGTCGATCGCCCGGACCTCGTCGCCGATCGTCTCCCAGTCGCCGTCGACCGGCTGGGCGAGATCGGTCAGGGCAACGCTCGTCCAGTCGATGGTCTGGGGGACCGTCGGGGTGGTCGGCGCCCAGTTCACGGTCACGGTCTGGGTCGACTGGTCGCCGTTGCCGTCGGTCATCGTGACGGCGACCGTGTTGGCGCCCAGGTTCAGGTCGGCGCGATCGAGCTCGATGTTGAAGTCGCCCTCGTTCTCGAGCCGACGGAGGTCGGGTCCGATGTTGAGCGACTGCGGGGATCCGCCGTTGAGGGTGTAGGAGAGGCTCGCCACGCCGGCCGGATCGGAGGCGTTGCCGACCACGTTGATCCACTGCTGCGCCGTCCCGGTGCCGCCGAAGGTCTGTGTGGTGCCGTACCAGAAGTCGATCGTGGACGGGGCGGTGGTGAAGTTGGCGGTGAGGTTGGTGGGTGCGTTGGTGGTGGTGATGACCAGGGTGGGGTTGGTGCTGGTGGTGTCGCCGGTCCAGTTGGTGAAGGTGGCGCCGGTGTCGGGGGTGGCGGTGAGGGTGACCTCGGTGCCGGGTTCGTAGGTGGCCTGGTCGGGGTTGCGGGTCACCGTGCCGTCACCGGTGACGGTGACGTCGAGCGGGTACGTGCACACGCCGGTGGCGATCGGGCCCAGGGTCTCGACGTCGGTGTTGTTGCCCCCGTCGGTGACCGTGACCTGGACGTAGAGGTCGGTGCCGCAGGAGAGCCCCGTGACCGTGACGTCGTGGGTGGTCGAGAACGCCGGGGTCGAGATGGTGCTGCCGTAGGCGGTCGTCGGCCCGTGGTCGACGTCGGAGCGGGTGGGCTCGTCGGTGGTCCACGTGAGCTGCACGGCGTCACCGCCGTTCGGCGTCGCGGTGAGGTCCGAGATCGTCGGCGGCGTGGTGTCGGGGGCCGACGATTCGCCGCCGCTGACCGTGACCGTCGTCGCGGCGGTCTTGCGGGCGACCGGCTGCAGGTCGGCGAAGCCCTGGGCGTCGACCATCGCGACGCCGAAGGTGCGGTCGCTGCCGGTGAGCGTGGTGGAGGTGCCGTCGCGACCGAAGCCGAAGATCGTCATCTCGCGCTTCATCGTTCGGTACCAGTCGACCGACGAGTCGTCGGTGTGGTTGGCGAGCACGAGGGAGCGGCCGAGCGCTGGATCGGTGAAGCCGGCCCACTCCTCGCCGTCGAGGTCGTCCTCGAGCTTGAAGCCCAGGTGGCGGGTGGTGCCGTTGGAGAGCGTCATCAGGTCGGTCTCGCGCTCGAGCACCCCGCCGGGGGTGCCCTCGTAGAGGAACCAGTAGGACCCCGGGGCGTCGACGACCGTGAGCACGGCGTACGTCGGGTAGATGTCCCAGCGCGTCGTCCACCCGTCGGTCGTCGAGGAGAGGAACGACACACGCAGCGGTCCGTCGGAGACGACCGAGGTCGTCGCCGTGCCGCCGCCCGGCCGCATGTGGCCGTCGGGGTGCACGAGGTTCGGGATGCCGCGGAAGCTCCCGGCCGAGCCGCCGGTCGGGTGCCAGTCGATCCAGTCGTTGCCATCGGCGTCGAGCAGGCTGGTGAAGCCGCCGCCGTTGAGGTCGTAGAACCAGTCGGCCACGGGGGTGTCGACCCGCAGCGTGGTCTGGCCCTCGTCGGTCGTCGGCGTGGTGGCGATGAGGGCCGGCACGGTCGCCGGCGCGAGCCCGGCCGCGGGCGTCTCGAAGTAGACCGCGAAGGTGCGCTCGGTCGCGGCGGCGGTGGCGCCCTCGAGGAGCAGGACGAGCTCGCCGGTGGCCGAGGTGGTCGCTTCGAAGTCGCTCGCGGGGTCGAACTGGAACGCCACGTCGGTGTCGACGGTGACGCCGGTCGCGTCGATCTCGTGGACCCGCAGGCTGTCGAGGTCGACCGTTGAGCCGGCCGCGCCGACGTCGGCGAACGCTGCGGTGAAGTCGACGGCGGCGGTCGCGACGAGGTCGGTGCCGCCGTGGGGATGGGTGACGTCGACGATGACGCGCTGGGCATGATCGCCGCTGCCCCACGGGATGAACCCGGGTGCTGCGGTGGCCGACGGGATGGGGGTCAGGAGCGCCCCGAACAGGCTGGGGAGCACGGCGACCACGATGAGCGCGGTGAGGGCCCGCACCGATCCGCCGCGGCGCACGCGGTGCTCGCGACGCGGTCGTCCGATTCGGCTCACTGCTCCGCCCTCCTTGCTGTGACCGCGCAATCGGCGATCGACAGCGATGACTGCCTATTCAAGGTCGTTTGTTCCGGTACATGCAAGTGGTCACGGCGCCTGTCGTCACCGTGCGCCGTGAGCAACCGCATGACGCGTCCGTTGCTCCGTTTCGCGCTGGAGGCGAATCCGTCCGGCTCGGGTCCGGAGATCGCGGCTCGCCATCGTGGCGTAGGTGGTCGCCGTCGAGGCCAGCCGGTCACCGGGGGTGAGCGGCAGTCGGCTCAGGGACCGCCCGTACTCGAGCGCCAGCCGTTGGGTGCGGCTGAGTCGCTGGCCCGGCCGATCGGGATCGAACCAGCTCGCCAGCGCACGCCGGTCCCGGTTGGCGTGGGTCGACATCCCGTCGTGGATGCGCTGGATCGCCAGCTCGTCCGGCACCTCGCGGATCTCACCGAGCATCGCGATCTCGGCCAGGAGCACGAGGTCGGAGGCGATGAACGAGTCGATGAGGCGCGTCCGGGCGAGCACGTCGCTCCGGGCGAGGCCGAACACGGCGTTGGCCCGGCTGACCTCGGTGAGGAAGCGGTTCAACCTCCGGTGGGGCCGAGCGTGCGACGAGGCGATCCGGTCGAAGCGGCTGTCGAGGTAGGTCCCGTCGCCGTCGACGTAGCGGACGCCGGTGTAGACGAGCGCCGGGGGCTCGTCACCGGTGAACTCGGCGAGGCAGCGGGCGACGAAGTCGGGGCTGCGGGCGTCGTCGTGGGCCAGCCACGTGAAGTACCGGCCCTGCGACCGGGCGAACGTGAAGCGGTAGTTGTAGGCCGCCCCGCGATCGCGCTCGTGCCGGTGATAGGCGATCCTCGGGTCGGCGGCCATCGCCGCTCGGCAGATCTCCTCGGTCTCGTCGTCGGAGGCGTTGTCTGCCACGACGATCTCGATCCCGTCGGCGGTCTGCGCCCGGGCGGAGTCGAGCGCCTCGGCCAGGTGGCGGGCGCCGTTGCGGACCGGCATGCCGATCGTCACCTCGGGCGTCGCGGTGCCGATGAGCGCCGGTGCGGCGGTCCGGGCGTTGCGGACGGTGCAGATGAGCTGCCGCGCGCTCACCGGGCGCGCCGGGCGAAGCCAGCGCGGGCCCTCGGTCCGGTCGTAGGCCACGGAGGACTCGCCGCCGAGGCCCGCGGCGCGGAACCAGCCCCGGACGATCTCGGCGTCGACCTCGTGCACGCCGTGCTCGCGGTGGTCGAAGCAGGTGGGGATCTTGCTCGTCGACCGACCCGAGCGGACGCGGAGGCGTTCGCTCAGCAGGTTCGGTGCCGTCGTGATGATCCGGCCGCGTCGGTGGAGGTGTCGGCGCAGCGATCGGAGCGCGACCACCGGGTTCGGGAGTCGCCAGAGCACGTCGTCGAGCACGATGGCGTCGAAGCGCTGGTCGGCGAGCTCGAACAGGGCCAGCTCGAGGTCGGGCGACACCGTCGGCACACCGCGACGCTCCGCCACCGCGGCGATCACCGGGTCGAGGGGGATGGCGACGACGTCGAGGCCGCGCTCGGCCAGCGCGGCCTCGAGCGCCCCGCTGCCCGCGCCGACCGACAGCACCGTGCTGGCGTCGGACGCGATCGTCTCGACGAGGCGCTCCGCCGGACGGCGGTGGAACCTGGTGTCCCAGCGGAAGTCGTCGACGCCGACGACCGGGTCGAAGAGGACGGGACCCTCGGCGCGGCCGTCGCGCAGCGCCTGGATCTGGGCCCGCATGTCGTCGAGTCGGACGCCCAGGTCGCCGATGTAGCGGTTGGTCAGATGGGGGAGCAGGTGCTCCTCGAACCGGCCGAGCGGGAGCACCTTGGTGAACCCGCACTGCGTGTAGGGGTCGGTCGCCGCGGTGACGCGCATCGAGTAGCGGCCCTCGCGGGGTGGCTGCAGGAAGCCGCCCGAGTCGATGGCGGTGCGCAGCTGGCTCCTGGTGAGCAGGAAGCAGGCCGAGTGCGGGTTGGAGAAGTGGCCGTAGACGTCGTCGCCGGCCTCGAGGAGGAACGTCGGGTCCCAGTGGTAGTGGTTGTGGGCGCTGGAGCAGTAGCGGATGCCGTCGTGCTCCTCGGTGCGCAGGAACCCGGCGAGGTAGCCCGGCGGCAGCTGCGCGGTGGCGGCGAGGAACGCCTCGATCGACGCCTCGGTGATGAGGGTGTCGTCCTCGGAGTAGATGTAGAGGTCGTAGTCGTCG
>JBCBSZ010000087.1:0-27912 GCA_039818945.1 Actinomycetota bacterium | reverse complement strand
TTGGGGTGAGGGTGGGTTCAGCACCCCCGAGTCTCAAGGAGACCCACCTGACCAACGTGGATGGGATCTACAGCTAGCGGAACCTGCCGGGCCTTCGGCCCGGTGAACCATCCACCGGCGCCTCCCGCAGGACCCGCCGTCGAGCCAGCGCCCTAGGAACTAGGAGAGGATGGCGCTCCAGAGCGTCGGTACGATCATGACGATGGCCACCGACCCGGACACCGTTCTGCGTGACGCCCTTGCCTTGCCGGCGGAGCGACGGGCCGAGGTCGCAGCCGAGCTGCTCGCCAGCCTCGACGAGCTCGAGCCGGAAGCTCTGGACGTCGTGCGGGCGGCCTGGGCCGAGGAGCTCGAGCACCGTGCTCGCCGTGCTCGCTCTGGTGTCGACCCCGGCACTCCGTGGCCCGAGGTTCGTGACCGTGTGCGCGGCGGCATCAGCGGATGACGCTGGCGGTTCGGTTCTCGGCCGAGGCCGAGGCCGAACTGGAGTCGGCAGCTGCCTGGTACGAAGACCGCCGAGTCGGGCTCGGTGAGGAGTTCCTCGACGCTGTCGAGCGCACGATCGATCAAGTTGCCGAGTGGCCACTTGCGGGACGGCTGATCGAAGAGCTCCCAGCGGACATCCAAGTCCGACGTGCTCCCGTCGACCGCTTTCCGTACCACCTCGCCTACCTGATCGAGGTTGACCACGCCCGTGTCCTGGCGGTCGCCCACGATCGTCGTCGACCGCTCTACTGGGCTCCACGAGCGGAGAGCTGACTGGCCGCAGCGTCGGCACCTGCACACGGACTCGCGGCGGACTCGTTCCCGAGCCCACCCGCAGGGCGGTCAACAAGATCGAGCACCGCTCCAACGGGCCAGGGAGCCGGGCAGGGGTGGGCTACGGCTCCTCGAAGGTCAGGCTGTTCAGCGAATCGGCTGCCGCCGCGATGTCGGTGTCGGAGACGTCCGGTCCTGCTGCGGTGAGCAGGTAGAAGGCGCGACCCGCGTCGGCGAAGCTGAACCAGCGCAACGTGCCGAGGTGGTTGCTTCCGTCGGCGGTCGTGCAGACCCAGGCATCGGTGCCGGAGTCCACGCCGTCGAGGATCTCGGCGAAGTCGGTGGGCCGGTTGGCGTAGCCAGCAGGATTCGCTCCGACGGGTCCGCGCTCTTCGAGGTGGACGAACACGTCGTCGGGACCGAGGGCCTCGAGCGCGGCGACGGGCAGGTGGCCGCATCCGCCGCCCCCGCCGGTCAGGGAATCGACGGTGGACAGGGCGAAGTGGAAGCTGAGGCCGGCGCCGGGGGTGAGATCGTCGGTGACGAACGACCAGTCGGCGGGGTAGGCGATGCTCAGGCTGCCAGCGGCGTCCACGTAGGAGGCCCAGCCGTCCGGGATGGTCCTCGTCGTGTCCGGGGCGGTGGTGGCTGCTGCCGGGTCGACTTCACCCCACACCGCGAGCGTCTGTCCCTCCCGATCGCGGGCGATGGTCACGAGGCTGTCCACGGGCGCCCGCGTCCCGGGCAACAGCACGGCGTCACCGGGCGCGACGTCGGCCGTCCACGCGCCCTGGCCGCTGGGGCTGTCGGCGACGACATCGACGGAGTCGAGGCCCTGCAGGTCGGGCAGCTCGAGGATCACCTGGCCGAGCGGGCCCGCCCGTTGGACACCCTGTGGAGGCTGCGTCGCGACGAGCGTCCAGGCGTCGTCACCGGCGGGGATCACGAGCACGGTGACCTGTTCGCCCGGTGGTGGTGGGGTGAGTTCGACCAGCACGGGACCCGCGTCGCCCTCGTCGCCGGTCACCTCGATGTCGGTCCAGCCGGTCAGCTCGGCGATCGCGCTGCGGGCGAACTCGGCCGGGCCGTCCGCGACCCCGGTCGTGACGGCGCCGAGATCGAAAGGCGGATCGAGCAGTGTGGCCTCGACCATGCTCTCGTCGACGAGCCCGGTGTCGACCGGCTCGAGGTCCTCGACCGAGAACAACTCGGCATCGAGCGCGAGCGAGGTCGTCGTGGTCACCGTTGCGATCCACGACACCGACCCGAACGCCGGCGACTCCTGGCTGAATCGTCGTTCGAGGACGGAGAAGGTACCCGGCGTGAGGTAGAGGGCATCGACCTGCACGATCGGTCGCTCATCACTGCCGTTGGTCTGTACGACGCCTCCAACCCGGTCGGTCCGGATCTCTGCGCCCCGGCCGAGGCTGTCCGTCCCCCTCTCGGGCGTCTCGGCGACCCGGGAGATCGCGCGTTCGACGACGAACAACGACCCTCGACCAGGTTCGGCCACCAAGATGTCCTGACCACATGCCCACGTGGCCCCACGGGCCTCTCCAGTGGCCCAGGCTCCGGTCGGGTAGTCGGGATCGTCGGCCACGACGAGCGTGCGGGACGTGCCGTCGGGATAGGTGACGGTCTGACGCCACCGACCGATGTCCGGAGCAGCCCAGGTCTCGAACACCATCTCGTCGGCCCCGTCATCGGGAGTCCGCCGAGGGTCGTCGCAGCTCAGCGCGGCGTCCTGGCGGTACTCGATGCGCTGGTACTCCACCACCTCGCCCTCGTCGATGGTGCGCACCTCGGTCGCAGTGGACCGATTCCACCACCACAGCGACCCGACGCCGGCGAGCACCACCAACGTCGCAGCGACAGCCAGCAGAGAGCGGCGGCGAAGGCGGCGCTGCGACTCCAGCTTGTCCTCGACTGCCGCCAGATCGGTCGGCGGGACCTGCTCTGACCACTCCGCAGCCAGTGCCCGGAGCTGACCTTCGAGATCAGACATCGCTCACCACCCCCAGTCGAGTCCGCAGCTTGTCCATGCCCCGGTTCACGTGGTTGGCCACCGTCGAGGCGGAGATGCCGAGCGCCTCCCCGACCTCGACGTGGGTCCAGCCACAGCCGTGCACGAGCCACACGCACTCGCGCTGTCGTGTCGGCAGCGCCAACAGCGCAGAGACCAGCCCGGGCTCGATCTCCGGGAGGCGTCCCGGCTCCGGTGCCCGGAGCCACCCCTGGCGGCGTCGCCGAGAACGGGAGAGCGCGACCCGGAACAGGTACGGCGCCGGATGCTCGAGCTCCCGAGCCCGGCCCCAGTGCTCCCAGGCCCACGCCAGTGCCTCGGCCACCGCGTCCCCGGCCCGATCGACACCCATCGCCCCGACCAGCGCTCTGCGCAGGCGCGGTTCGACGGCGGCGATCCACGCCGCGAACTCCGCTCGATCGGCTTCGTCGGTGGCGGGTGTGCTCACCTCATCCGCTCCACAACGACAAGAACCCACGAGCCTGCCCCACGCGCCACACGGGGATGACCTCGGGCCTGCCGACGGCGTGGATCAGCAGTCGGAAGCTGACGCTGAGGCGTCACGGGCGAGCAGACGGTCCCATGCATCGATGGCGTGAGGGAGCGCCGGTCGCACGGAGTGCCGGTAGCCCTCCGTGGTCCGGGTGTCGACGTGGCCGGCGAGGTCGGCGACCTTGACGAGGTCGTCGAGTTGGTCGCTGACGAGGGACACGAAGGAGTGCCGGAGCTCGTAGGTCGTCCAGTCCTTGCCGAGGCCTGCTCTGCTGCAGAGCGTCCGGAAGGCTCGGCGCAGGTTCGACAGGGACATCGGCGTGCCGTTCCGGGTGCAGAAGACGAAGCCCTCCGGGTCGTAGAGCTCCAGGGCCTGCTGTTCGTACCGGTGGCGGATCAGCGCTGCAGCCAACAGCGGGTGGAGGCCGAGCGTGCGCTTGCCCTTCTCGGTCTTCGGTGTGGCCTGACCGACGTACTTGTCTCGGACCTCGACGGCTCGCTCGGCCACCTCCAGGCTCGGGTGATCCGAGTCGACGTCGACGAAGGGCCATCGCAGACCGGCCAGCTCGCCGGGACGAAGGCCGCACATCAACGCGGTCAGCCACATCGCCGGTCGGGGGTCCGCCGGGATCGCTTCGGTCAGCAGCACCTGGGCCTGCTCGACCGTGAAGCTCTTGCGCTGCTTCGACGGCTTCATGGCCGGCAGCAGCACGTCGGCCGCTGGGTTCGTCTTGATCCGTCGCTCTCGTACGCCGAACTGGAGGGCCTGGTTGAGGTAGTTCCAGTTCCGGTCGATCGTGCTCGTGGCGTAGCCACGGTCGGACATCGACTGGAACAGCTCCTCGAGCCGCCTCGTCGTCGTGCGGTCGACCCGCAGCTCGCCGATGACCGGCAGCACCGAGGTCCCGAGGAGCTGTCGTGCGTTGTCGATCGTGTTCTGCGACTTCACGCGGGCGTGGCGCGACTTCCGCGTCGGAGCGACGTTGGGGCAGCCGGCGTCGAACCAGGCCTCGATCACCGAGGCGAAGGTCGCCTGGCGGGTCCGGGGCGGGTCGGGCGACTCGGACTGGTCCCGCTGGATCAGGAGCTTGTCGAGGTCGGCCTGAGCGTCAGCACGGTCGACGCGCTCGACCTTTCGGCGCGAGCCGTCCGGGAAGCGCACCCACGCCATCCAGCGCTCCTTGGACTCGTTCCACCGCACGGTCGGGCGAGCAGCCATGCCAACTCCTGCGGCCCACCGACGACCAGTCGGGGGCGCGACATAGCCAGAGGACCGAAAGGCTACGTTCGGGTGGCTACGTCGGCAATGGGAGCCGAGAGCATCTGGGAGCGGCAGCGCTCTGATCAGGCGATTCGGGGTGGAGCTGACGGGATTCGAACCCGTGACCCCCTGCTTGCAAAGCAGGTGCTCTAGCCAGCTGAGCTACAGCCCCGAGGCGGCTCAGCGTACCGGGTCGCACGCTCAGGTCGTGCGGGTGAGCTCGGTTAGCAGGTTGCGGCGGGCGGCCGGCTCCCGGCCTCGTCCGCCGGGCGAGTGGAAGAGGCGGTCCCGGCCGAGCAGCGACCGCAGCACCGCGGCCCGGCCACGCCGCCAGTCGTCGTCGGCGACGTGGCCGTACTCGGCCCGGACCCGTCGGCGATAGCGCTCGTAATCCAGGGGCGACGCGGCCAGGATGGCGAGGTCGGCGTCGACCAACACCGCGGCGGCCTCGTCGACCGGGCGGTGGTCGATCGTGGTGAGGATCAGCGTCCGCAGCCGGTCGGCGACGTCGCCTCGCCCGATGCGCTCGGCGACGGCCGACGCCAGGTCGGCGCTGGCCCGCTCGTCGTCGCCGGGCAGGCCGACGTAGACCGCGTCGTGGTACCACGCTGCGATGGCGACGACCGGGTCGTCGACGCCCGCCGCAGCGCCGAGGCCGACGGTGTTGTCGCGCACCAGCCGGGCGTGGGCCAGCGTGTGGTAGCGCCGATGATCGCCGGCGTGGGCGGCGACGAGCTCGGCCCACAGGTCCTCGGCGAGGGTCGGATCGAGGTCGGGTACGAGACGGCGCAGATCGGCGCCGAAGTCGGCCCCGTCGCTCACACGACGAACCAGTCGGTGACGACGCGCCGGCCGTCGACCACGAGCTCCAGTCGCACGGGACGATGGTCGGGCAGCGGGAACGACACGCGACCGAGATCGTCGCTCGTTCGCTCGGCGGCCGAGGACCCAGCGCGCACGACGACGTCCGTTGCCGAGGGCGGGACGACCTGTACGTGCAGCTCGTCGGCACCCACCTCGACCTCGATGACGATGTCGCCGACCTCGAAGACCAGCGGCGCCACCACATCGGCCGCAGACCGAACCCCCGCGCCGGCCAGCTCGTCGGACTCGTCGAGCAGGGCAGCGAGGTCGGCGTCGAGCGATCGGAGCTCGATCGCCGCGATGGCCAGCTCCCTGACGTGGTCGGGCGGCGGGTCGACCTGGTCGAGCACCCGAGCAAGGTCGGCGAGGAGATCGTCGTCGTCGCTCACGCGCACCCAGCTTCCGTTGACGTTGCCCACACCGGACCGATCACGTTCCCGCGCTCCTGATACGCGAAACCTCGGCCGAGGAACGCAGTCGGTCGAGGCAGCGCGAGCGCGTCGGTCCCAGACTGCCCACCGGAACTCCGAGCGTGGCGGCCACGTCGGCGTAGGGCAGATCGGGCTCCAACACCAGCAGGCGCAGGAGCTGCTGGCACTTCGCCGACAGCGCTGCGAACGCCCGCCACAACCCGGCGTCGCGCTCGTCGGTCAGCACCAGCTCCTCCGGCCCGGGGTCACCTGCGCCGGCGTCGGCCTCGGGCTCGTCGTCAACCAGCTCGCGTCCCTGACGCCGCAGGAGCCGCAGGCACTCGTTGCGAGCCGTCGACGACAGCCACCCGGGCAACCGAGCCGGTTCGCGGATGCGGTCGATGTGCTCGACGAGTCGGAGCCAGACGGTCTGGTGGACATCGCCGGCGTCGGCGTCGCCCAAGCGGAAGCTCCGCGCCACCGACCACACCAGCGAGGTGTACCGCTCGACGAGCGCCTCCCACACCGCACGATCGCCCGCCCGCACGCGCTCGACCGCCTCGGCCCAGGCGGCGGCATCACCCTCGCGGGCCCGGGCGACGAGCTGCTCAGCGGCGGCATCGGGCACCGCACGAGCCTAGACACCCAGGTGGCGACCCCTCAGCCGGTCGGCACCGGAACCGACGACAGCACCATCGCCTCCGGTCCCGCCCCGGGCGTGTTGGTGCACGCGTGATCGCCCACGGGAGCGGCGGCCACGAGGGCCAGGCAGCGTCCGAGCGCCCGCTGTCCGATGGCGTTGGGATGCATCGACTCCTGCACCTCACCCTGCAGGATCCCGGTCGAGACGTACCGGGCCCACTCGGCGTCGGGGCCAGGCCCCTGGCGCGTCGTCGACGAGCAGACCTCGCGGCCGTCGAAGGCGTCGCGCAGATCGAGCAGCTCGACGCCGGTCGCAGCGGTGACGGCGGCGATGTTGTCGGCGATCTGCGGGACGAGCGAGTCGTTGGCCCAGTCGGCGTCGGCGTTCCAGAACGGGCAGCCGCCGGTGAACGTCCTCGACCAACCCGACTCCCGGTAGCGGAACTCGGCGCCCCGCGGGATCGGCGACGGGTACGACTGCACGACGAAGCGGTACGAGCCGACGGGCTGCCCGGCCTCGTCCATCACCGCCCGGATGTCGGCGATCGCCGTGGTCAGGCCGGCCATCGCGCCGGCCATGCGGGCGTCGACGTTCGCCTGCTGCTCCGGGTTGCACCGGTTCTGCAGCCAGCTCGGGCTGGTCGTGTAGTCGAGCACGCAGTCCAGGATGATGTCGGCGAAGCCCAGGTCGTTGCCGCCGATCGACAACACGATCAGCTCGACGTCGTACTGCGCCGCGACCGCCGCGAGCTGGTCGGCCTGGGGCGGCTCGCCACGGTGCGACGTCCCACCGTTCGCGGCGCGGAGGATGTCGGCGGTGTCGGCGCCCGAGCACGCCAGGTTGATGGCGGCGTCGACGGCGAGGCCGGCCGAGTTGATCTCGGCGACATCGGAGCGATGGCAGCCCGAAGCGGAGTCGCCGTAGACCCGGGCCTGGTCGTAGCGCCAGAACCAACCCCACCGGTACGCGGCGCGGTCGGTGCCCCGCCGGTCGCCGCTGTCGCGCGAGGAGTTGCCCTCCCACCGGCCGGCCTCACCGCTGATGTAGCTGTCGCCCAGCGACACCGCCGCCGTGGGTCGCGAATCCTCGGCCTGGGCGCCGGCCGCCGGCGCGAAGGCCACCAGCCCGGCGCACAGCGCGACCACCGCCGCGACGACGCCGCGACGTCGGATCGATCCGGTCATGGAAGCCTCCCCCTGGTTCCCCGCCCGCAGCTTGCCACGGCTCACGACGGTCCGATCCCGGCGCCCACCACACAGAACGCCAGCGCCGCGACCAGGTCCGCCGACGACGCCTCGCCGTCGAGGAGCTCGGCCCGTGCACCGGCGAGCGCGGCCGCGACCGAGTCCGCCGCGAGGCGGCGGTGAAACGACTCCATCAACCGGCGCGTGGAACCGTCCGGCACCGGAACGGTCGCGGCGACGAGCGTGTCGGTGCCGAGGGCGAACAGCCCGGCGGCGAGGCCGAGCAGCTCGTCGCCGGGACGCACCACGGAGCGGGCGAGGTCGCAGGCCGAGAGCACCACGACCGGCGGGGTCGGTGCCGAGCCCTCCAGGTCGTGCACCGTCAGCACGCCGTCGTCGAGCACCACACCGGAGAGCAGCGGGTTGTCCACCCGGAACCGGCCGTGGGTCGCGAGGTGGGCGATGCGCACGCCGCGCAGCGCCTCCGCGACGTCGGGCCCGACGGCCGCCGCTCCGGTCAGCACCGCAGCCAGATCGACGAGCGCGGCGACGGCGTGCACCTCGTCGTCCGCCTCCGCGAGATCGGGGCCGGCCACGACGCACGCCCCCTCGACGTCCCGGGCGTCCGAGCGGGCCTCGGCGTCGAGCCAGCCGGTCAGCGAGGCGGCGAGCACGAACGGTCGCTCCCGGAGCGGTGCGAGCGCGGCCCAGGGCACCCCGTGCAGCGGACCGGTCGGTACGAGCACGACGGGCAGCGCGCCGGGCAGGTCGGCCAGCAGGCGGTCGGTGAGAACGGCGGCATCGTGGTCGACGGCGCCCCGCAGCGCCGCGGCCATCGCCGGTCGGACCCGGCGATCGGCCAGGCGGGCCATCGCCCGGGTCACGCCGCCGATCGACGCGACGACCTCGTCGATCGGGCCGAGGTGTCTCCGGCGGCAACGACCCGCGACGAGATCGAGCCGGACGAGCTCGCCGTCGACCTCGACGAAGCTGATCAAGGCGCAGCGGTGCGAGGCCTCGCGCAGGCGCCGCTCGTCGACCGTCGTCGGCCGACCGCCCGATCCCGGTCGAAGCCGACGGCGGGTGGCGACCGCGCGCTCGAGCGAGACGATCTCGCGCCGGACCCGGTCGCGGTCGTCGTCGAGCGGGTCGAGCTCGTCGAGACGGCGCTGCGCAGCCCGCAACCGGGCGAGGAGCGCGCTCAGCTCGGCGTCGTCGATGACCGGCGGACGGGGCAACCGGCTCGTCCCGGCCCGGCAGCGCTCGGAGGTCACGAGCAGGTCGATCGCCCGACGTTCGGCGGCGAGCCGGAGCCCGAGCGCCGCCAGCGCCTCGCCGTGGCCCTGGGCCTCGGCCCGGAGATCGACCGCGCCGAGCGCGGCCTGATGCCGGGCGAGGAGCGACAGCCCGGCCGTGACCGACCGGCGAGCCGCACCTCGACGACCCTCGGCCGAGGCGAGCAGCGCCGAGGCCAGGTGCTGGCGGAGCCGGTGACGCAGGCCGCTCCCGGATCGCACGACCACCGGTCCGACGAGGTGGCCGACCGCCTCGACCCGGCCGGACCGCTCGGCCTCCAGCGCAGCGCGCACCCGGATCGCATCGGCGGCTTCGGTGCGGCCGGCGCGCTCGAGCGCCTCCACGTCGGCCGCTCCGACGGCATCGGGCGCCTCGGCGAGCGTGAGCAGCGAGAGGGCCTCGGCGGCGTGACCGCTGCTCCCCTCGACCAGCTCGATGGCCCGGCTCGCAGCGCCGCGCGCCTCGTCCGCCTCGCCGCGCAGCAGCGCGACCCTCGCCTGCTCGACGAGCGCCGCCCCCGCGTAGTTGCGCTGGTTCTGCCCGGCGAACCCGTCGGCGGCCCGCCGGAACACCGCCCCCGCCTCGTCGAGCAGGTGCGCGTCGAGCAGCACGTGTCCCTCGTCGAGCGCGAACGCCGGGTCGTCGGTCCGCACCTTCTCCAGCTCGCCGAGCGCATCGGCGACGCGGCCGCGGCCCGCGAACAGCGCGGCGAGGTGCACGCGTGCCGTCCGCTCGGCATGGGCCACCCCCAGCGCGGCGAAGCGCTCGCCGGCGCGCCGCAGATCGACCTCCGCGCCGTCGAGGTCGCCCAGGGTCCGGAACGTGTTGGCCCGGTTCGCGTGGGCCATCGCGGCGCGCAGGTCGTCGCCGACCCGCTCGAGCTCCGGGATCGCCTCGTCGAAGGCCACCCGCGCCTCCGCCATGCGTCCGGCGACCTGCAGCACGGTCGCACGCAACAGCGCCAGCGCGCCGAGCTCCGCGGGCGGGGCGCCGTCGACCAGCCGCCGAACCTCCGTCAGCGCCTCGTCGGCCCGACCCTGCTCGGTGAGCACGCCGACGTGGAGCCGACCGATCTCCCGCCCGATGTCGACGAGGTCGGCCGCCGCCGCCGCCTCGGTGCCGCGGCGCGCCGCCTCGCCCGCGGCGTCGATGTCGCCCAGCGTCAGACACGCACGCACCAGCGCGACCGAGGCGTCGGCCACCGTCGCGAGATCGCTGACGGACGTTGCGGCGGCGATCACCTCGGCCGCCTCGGAACGCGCTCGCGCCGGATCGTCGAGCGCCAGCCGACGCAGCTCCTCGACGCTCCCGGTGGCGATCATCCAGGCACTCGCCTCCTCCGATGAGCCATGCTCCACGGAACGTAGTGCCACGGTCGGAGGGCGACATGGCTGGTCAACACGACGACGATCACTTCGAGCGGGTCCGCCGACGCCGCAGGATCGCGCTCGAGTACGGGCTGGTCTTCGTTCCGGTCGGTGACGACGGCCAGGAGACCGTCGTCCGGAGTGGCGTGCTGCTGCTCGACGATCTCGCGGTCGAGGTCCTGCGCAGGCCGCTGCGGCGACTCGGGGCCGAGCTGGTCCCGGTGTGCGACGGTCTCACGCGGGCGCTCTTCGACACCGGCCGCGATCCGGCCGGAACGGCGCGCGAGCTCGACGAGCTCGCCGGACCGGGACGGGTCACCCCCGAGCACATGATCAGCCTCGGTTTCCACGCGCTGTGGATCAACGACGAACCACCGGCCCAGGCACCGGACCAGGGCGCCCTGCCGCCGCCGCTCGAAGACGGTGTGCGCATCGGCATGGTCGACACCGCGGTCGACCACCGGCATCCGTGGCTGAAGAGCGTGCGGCGCATCGGCCCGGCCTCGCTGAGTCGACCGATCAACACGCCGGAGGCCGGCCACGGCACCTTCGTCGCGGGCGTGCTCCGTCAGCGGCTCCCCGAGGCTCGGATCGTGGCGGCGAGCCCGCCGCTGCTCGGCAACCGCAAGGGGAGCACCGGCTTCGCGTCGGAGGTCGACGTCGCCATGGCGCTGCACGCCGTGCTGACCTACGAGTGCGCCGACGATCCCGTCGACATCGTGAACCTCAGCCTCGGAGCGGCCTCGACCCACACCGGGATGCTCGCCGTCGACACGATGGTCCGGCAGGCGCACGCCGACCGGCGCGGCCGGCCGTTCGCGCTCGTCGCCTCGGCGGGCAACGCCGACAGCCGCATCCCGTTCCTGCCCGCCGCCGAGCCCTACGCCGTCGGTGTCGGTGCGCTCCACACCGACGATCCGCCGGTGCCGGCCGGGTTCTCCAACCGCGGTGCCTGGCTCTCGGCGTCCGCAGAGGGCGTCGACATCGAGTCGAGCTTCGTCGCCGGGCTCAAGATCGGCGGCCTCTCGTTCGGGCCGTACGCCCGGTGGTCGGGCACGTCGTTCGCGGCGCCGACGGTCACCGCCGCCATCGCGGCCGCCGCCCTCGACGCCGGGGTGAGCGCACCGGCCGGCTCCCAGCTCGTGCTCACCAACCCGGCGCACGTGCGCCTGCCCGACTACGGCGTGGTGATCCCCACGCCATAGTCGGAGACCCGGCGGAGCTCGGGTGGGTCGTCGGTCCCACCGTCCGAGCGACAACCATCGACGGGGACCGGGCGTTGTCGCTCCAAGCGTGGGACCGACGACACCTCGACGCCCGCCGGCTCGCCAGCCGCTCAGTCCTCGACGACGTGGGCGCGAAATCGGTCGAGCGCAGCACCCCACGCCCGCCGATCGAACCGGCCGTCGGCGCCGAGGCACCGGGCGATCGCCTCGCCCATCGCGATGACGTGGTGGGTGTTGTCGGGGACCGCGAGGGCCGGCCGGCCGAACGAGACGACCAGCTCGTTGCCGGCCTCCCACTCGGCGACCCGGCGCAACGCCCCGTGCGTCTCCGGGCGGATCACCGGGTAGACGGCGGGCAGGCGCCGGACCTCGACGCCCACCGGCGACGGGTCGGGCAGGTCCTCCCGGAGGATCGCGTCGACGACGAGCGCACGGAGGTCGGCGTCGCTCGCCGTCCAGATCGGGTCGCCGATCGACGCCGGGAGCTCGGCGCACAGGACGGTTCGATCGGACGGGTCGTCGCCGTCGCGGTAGTTGCGGGGCTCGGAGAGGCGGGCGATCGGGTTGGTGTCGTCGGCGACGTAGTGCGCATCGAAGGGCGTCCATCGACGTCGCGGGACGACCAGGTACACGAGGACGAGCCCGCGGAAGCGGATCGACGACGCCGCGTCGACGACACCGTCGGGCGCTCCGCAGAGTCGGGTGAGCGCGGAGGGCGGGATGGTCGACCAGACGTGCTCGGCCGGCCGCCGGCCACCATCGCCCAGCTCCACCCCGCCGGCGACCACCGCGGTCGGTTCGACCCCGAGCTCGATCGTCGCTCCGGCATCGGCGGCGTCCTCGGCGAGACGCTCGACGATGCGGCCGAACCCTCCGCTCGGATAGAGGAAGTGCGGACGCTTGCCGCCGCTCGTCGCCCGGAGGCGGCCCAGGACGGCCAGGGGCGACGAGGCCGAGATGCGGCGGCGGGCGAGGTCGCCCGACAGCTCGGCCGGGTCGATGCCCCACAGCTTGCGGGCGTAGGGCAGATGGAACCGCTCGGCGACCGTGGGGCCGAGCCCCGCCCGCACGACCTCGGCGTAGGAGTCGGCCGCCGGCCGGCGCAGCGGTGAGCCGAGCGCATCGAGCCCGGCACGCACCGCGAACGACGGCGACGTGGCCGTGACCAGCTCGGTGGAGCGCAGCGGGAAGGACAGCCAGCGACCGTCGAGGCGGAGGCGACCGTTCCGCGGCCGCTCGGCGAGCTCGTCGACGAGGAGTCGGCGGAGCCGGGCGAGCACCTCGGGCGGCGCCGCGGGATGCAGCCGGTGCGAGCCGTGATCCACCCGCACGCCCGCGACCTCGAAGCTCGCCGCCATGCCCCCGAGCTCGGCGGCCCGATCGAGGACCCGCACGTCGTGACCGCGACGGGCCGCGTCCGCGGCGGCGACCAGCCCGGCAGGGCCGGCGCCGAGGATCACGATCGAGGACACCGGGCGAGGGTAGCCATCGCCGCCCGGGCCGCCGCCCTGTCAAGATCGCCCCGTGCGATGTCCCTGCGGCTCCGGCCGCCAGCTCGACGGGTGCTGCGGTGCGCTCCACGCCGGCCGGCGCCCGGCGCTCACGGCCGAGGAGCTGATGCGCTCCCGCTACACCGCCTTCGTGCTCGGCGACGAGTCCTGGCTGCGCAGGTCCTGGCATCCCTCGACCCGACTGCGCCGGATCCACGTGTCCGGCGACGACGAGTGGCTGGGGCTGACCATCGTCTCGGCACGGGGCGGTCCGCTCGACGACGAGGGCGTCGTGCACTTCGTCGCCGAGGTCCGGCGGGGCGATGCCGTGACCCGCCTCGAGGAGCGGAGCCGATTCACCCGCCACGACGGCGCGTGGGTCTACCTCGACGGCACCGTCGCCTGACGGCACGGCGTCCGCCGATCGGCGGAGGCGAGTGATCGCCCGACCCGCTGACGACGAGGCGCAGCTCCGTTCGTACGGTCGAGCCATGACGGCGACGACGACCCCTCCCGAGGCCCCGATCGAGCCGCCGGGGCGGCGGCCTCGGCGGTGGCCGCTCTGGCTGTTCCGGCTCGCGCTGGTCGGCGTGGTGCTGAGCGGCGTCCTGGTCCAGCCCGACGAGCTGTTCGTGATCCCGCTGCTCTTCGTCCTCGTCGTCCCGTTCGAGAAGTGGTTCCCCCGACACGACCAGCCGATCCGGCGACCGCACCTGGGCACCGACCTCGCCTACGCCGTCGCGGCGCCGTCGTTCGCGGTCGTGACCATCGCGACCGCCGTCGTCGTGGGCGTCGCCAGCCTCGCCTGGGTCCCCGGTCTGGCGCTGCGACCCCTCGTCACGGCGCTGCCCGACGGGCTCCGGTTGGCGTTCGGCGTGGTGCTCTTCGACCTCGCGGCGTACTGGGTGCACCGGTGGTCGCACGAGTGGCCGCTGCTGTGGAAGGTGCACTCGATCCACCACTCGACCCGCCACCTCGATTGGATCAGCGGGCTCCGGGTCCATCCCCTCGACGGCGCCCTGATCGCGCCGCCGTTCGTCCTCCTGCTCGCCGCGGGCTTCGATGCCGAGGAGGCCGGGATCTTCGCGGTCGTCCAGATCGTGGCGGGGCTGTTCTTCCACGCCAACGTCCGGTGGCGCCTTCGCCCCCTGCACCGAATCGTGTCGACGCCCGAGTTCCACCACTGGCATCACTCGATCGAGCGCGAGGCCTACTGCTCGAACTACGCCGCCTTCCTCCCGGTGTGGGATCAGCTCTTCGGCACCTACTTCATGCCGAAGGACCGACGGCCGCAGGCGTACGGGGTGACCGATCCGGTTCCCGATGGCATGGCCGGGCAGCTGCTGTACCCGCTGCGGGGCGAGGACGGCCTCTGGGTCCGGCTGCGCCATCCCGTGCGGTCGGCCCGCCAGCTCCTCGGCACCGCCCGCCGTGCGCTCGGCCGCTCCGGGAAGCGGGTGGGGAACGCTCCGTAGCATGGAGTCGATGCACCTCGGGGACGACCGCACCGAACGGTGGACGCTCATCGCCCTCCCGGTGCTCTTCGCGATCGTCGACGTCGCCGGGATGATCGCCACGTCCGCCGGCGACGTGGAGCTCCCACTCGGCCTGGGCGTCCCCGGCCTGCTCTTCACGGCGCTCACCTCCGGCGCCTTCCTCCTCCGGCGTCAGCGCCCGATCCTGCTCTTCGTCCTCGCCGTGCTCGTGACGCCCGGCGGTGCGCTGGCCACGCACGCCTCGGCGGTGCTCGTCCTCTGCGCCGGCTACGCGATCGGGGCGTGGAGCCACCGGCTGGTCGCCGGTGGCGCGCTGGTCGCCGTCGTCGCCGTCCTCACCGGGTTCGGCATCGGCAGCGAGGAGGGAGCGCTCAACGGCGTCGCCGCCGTGGCCGTCGTGCTCCTCCCGCCGGTCATCGGCTACGCCCTGCGGACGCGCCGCCTCTACGTCGAGGAGGTCGAGCGTCGGCTCGAGTCCGCCGAGCTGCGCCGGGAGGACCGGGCCCGCCAGGCCGTGCTCTCCGAGCGCAACCGCATCGCCCGCGAGCTCCACGACGTGGTCGCCCACCACGTGAGCCTGATCGGCGTGCGCGCCGGCGCGGCACGGACCTCGCTCGCCGCCGATCCCGCCGCCGCCGAGGACGCCCTGCTGGCGATCGAGGAGTCGTCCCGCCAGGCCGTCGCCGAGTTGCGCGAGCTGCTCGGCGCCCTGCGCGACGGCAACGACCTCGCCGAGCTCGGTCCCCAACCCGGCCTGACCCAGCTCGACGGTCTCGTTGCGGGGTACGTGTCGGCCGGCCTCGACGTGCAGCTCGACATCGACGGCTCGACCGAGGCCGTCGATCCACTCAACGGCCTGACCGTCTACCGGGTGGTCGAGGAGGCGCTCACCAACGTGACCCGCCACAGCGAGGCCGACCGGGTCCAGGTCGCCGTCGGGATCGACGACGACGAGCTGCGCGTCCGGGTCTCCGACCCCGGTCCCACCCGGGCGGCGTCGACGGTCGACGGCACCGGCAGCGGGCTGATCGGGATGCGTGAGCGGGTGCTGCTCACCGGCGGGGCGATCGAGACGGGCCCGAGCGGCGACGGCTTCGACGTGACCGCCACCATCCCGCGGCGGCGCCGGACATGACCCGCGTCGTGGTCGTCGACGACCAGCCGATGATGCGGGCCGCGTTCCGCACGATCCTCGAGGCTGCCGGCCACGACGTGGTCGGCGAGGCGGGCGACGGCGACGACGCGCTCGCCGTCGTCGACGAGCACGAGCCGGAGGTCGTCCTGATGGACGTTCGGATGCCGGGCCGCGACGGCCTCTCGGCCACCGCCGCCATCCTCCGACGCCACTCGGGGGTGCGGGTGATCGTGCTCACCACCTTCGACCTCGACGAGTACGTGACCGGCGCGCTCGACGCCGGCGCGAGCGGCTTCCTCCTCAAGAACGCTCGCCCCGAGGAGCTCGTGACCGCGGTCGAGCGGGTGGCCGACGGCGACGCCGTGCTCGACCCCACCGTCACGAGGCGCCTGATCGACCACCTCGGCGTGGCGGCCGGTGCGGTCGCCCACGCCGACCATCCCGAGATCGAGCGCTTGACCGAGCGGGAGAAGGACGTGCTCGCGCTCATCTGCGAGGGCTGCACCAACGCCGAGATCGCCGAGCGCCTCGGGGTCGGAGCCGCCACGTCGAAGACCCACGTCTCGCGGGTGATCACCAAGCTCGGCGTGCGCGACCGGGTCCAGGCGGTCATCAAGGCCTACGAGGTCGGTTTCGCCCCGGTCAGGCGCCCGTCGAGCTGAGCGACCAGGTCGACCGCCGGCGGGGCTCGCCCTCGCAGGAGACCTCGCCGACCTTCCGCAGGTGGAGCAGCGCGGCGAACACCGTGGCGGCGGCGGGACGCCACAGCGGCTTGGCGACGTCGGCGTACATCCGCGGCACCAGCTCGCCGATCGTCGCCGGACCCGGAGCGAGCGCGGCCCGGATCTGCTCGAGCCGCTCCTCGCGGTGGGCGATGAACGCCTCGACGTGGGCGCGGGGATCGGTGATCGGCGGACCGTGGGTGGGCCAGTAGATCTCGTCGTCGCGGTCGAGCAGCTTGCGGAGGCTGTCGAGGTACTCACCGAGCTCGCCGTCGGGCGGACCGATCACGCTCGTCGACCAGCCCATCACGTGGTCGCCGGGGAACAGGGCCCGCTCCTCGCGCAGCGCGAAGCACACGTGGTTCGACGTGTGGCCGGGCGTGTGGACGACTTCGATCGTCCACCCGTCGGCGGACAGCACGTCGCCGTCACGGACCTCGACGTCCGGCCGGAACTCCGCGTCGACGCCCTCGCGCAGGGCATCACCCTTGGGCTCGTCGGACGGCCGATCGGCCTCGGTATCGCCGAAGCGGACACGGTCGTCCGGGTCGTCGGGTGGCACCTCGCCGTGGGGGCCGTAGCCGTACGACGGTGCGTCGACCCCCCGCTCACGGAGCAGCGCGGTCGCCGGCGAGTGGTCCGAGTGGGTGTGGGTGACGAGCAGGTGCGTGATCCGCTCGCCCGGCTCCAGGGCGGCGAGGATGGCGTCGGCGTGGGCATCGAGCGGCGGTCCCGGATCGACG
This sequence comes from Actinomycetota bacterium, assembly GCA_039818945.1. Classification (GTDB taxonomy): domain Bacteria; phylum Actinomycetota; class Acidimicrobiia; order Acidimicrobiales; family Poriferisodalaceae; genus JBCBSZ01. The sequence goes on along the minus strand of JBCBSZ010000087.1, from coordinate 10,801 downwards.
ACGGCCACCTCGCCGTGACCGACGAGATACGTGCCGGTCCCCAGGTACGTGAACTTCGACGGGTTCTCGGCCACCACCCGCCGGATGAGCGGCGAGACCGGCTCGACCGCGCCGTAGGTGACCTCGAGGTCGCGGACGTAGGGGATCTCGACGGCCATCGACCTCAGCCGTCCAGACCCTGCACCCAGTCGCGGAGGTGCTCGCCGAGCTCGTGGGGCGAGAACTCCTGCACGAAGTGGCCACCGGCCACCGACACCTCGGTCTGGTTCGGCCAGGAGCGGGCGAGCTCGAGCTGGCGACCGATGAGGATCGCCCCCGGGTCGGCGTGCACGAGGAGCTTGGGCACGTCGGACTCGGCGAGCCAGCGGCCGTAGTCCTCGACGATCGCCACCACGTCGGCCGGCTCGCCGGCGAGCGGGATCTGCCGTGGCCAGGTGAGCGTCGGGCGGCGGTCCTCGCCCGGCTCGGCGAACGGGGCCCGGTAGACCTCCATGGCGGCCTCGTCGAGGAAGGGCGGGTCGCCGGCGGTGAGCACGTTCTCGACGAACACGTTCTTGTCCAGGACCAGCTCCTCGCCGGCCGGCGAGCGGAACGCCTCGAAGATGCCGCGGGCGGCCTCGGGCCACTCGTCCCACTCGACCGGCGAGACGATGGCCTCGGTGTAGGCGATGCCGCGCACCCGGTCGCGGTGGCGGTTCGCCCAGTGGAACCCGAGGGCCGAGCCCCAGTCGTGCACGACCAGGATCACCTGCCCCTCGGGGACGACGGAGTCGAACCACGCATCGAGGTAGCGGACGTGCTCGACGAACCGGTAGCGATCGTCGCCCTCACCCGCCCGCTTCGACGACTCGCCCATGCCGATCAGATCGGGGGCCAGGCAGCGTCCCAGGTCGGTGACGTGCGGCAACACGTTGCGCCACAGGAACGACGACGTCGGGTTGCCGTGCAGGAACACGATGGTCTCGGCACCCAGGCCGGCCTCCACGTAGGCCATCTGCCCGTCGAGCACGTCCACGTGCTGTCGATCCATGCCCGATCCCCCGTCCTCGACGCCCGCGCCACCTCTCCTAGCATCCGCGGCGGACCCGGACCAACGACGACCCCCAGCCCGGAGGTACCCCGAATGGCCACCATCACCGCCGATCTCGTCTCCAGCCTCCAGGTGGAGCTGCGCACCGATCGGGACCACGTGTGGATCGCCGACGAGCCCGCCGAGCTGGGCGGCGAGGACACCGGGCCGAACCCCTACGAGATGCTGCTCGGCGCGCTGGCCGCCTGCACCCTCATCACGCTGCGCATCGTCGCGGACCGCGAGGACATCCCGCTCGAGTCGGTCTCCGCCAAGTTCCAGTACGACCGCATCCACGCCGACGACTGCACCAACTGCGACGACACCGTCACCGGCTTCCTCGATCACGTGACGACGGAGATCTTCCTCGACGGCGACTTCACCGAGGAACAGCGGGCCCGCCTCAACCGGGTGGCGACCGTCTGCCCGGTCCACAAGACGCTCGAGCGCGGCATCCACTTCAACGAGACCATCCACGCCGGGTAGCGCGGACCACGACCTACGGCAGCGGGGCCACCGAGATGATCGGGTAGTTGGGCGGGTTCGAGCCGAGGGAGCCGTCGAAGCCGCGGTCGGAGAACGAGAAGATGCCGCCGTCGGTGGCGACGAGGAGGTAGCCGTCGCCGTAGGCGACCATCCCGCTGACGGGCGCGTTGAGCGCCGTCGAGCCCATCGAGCCGCGGAAGCTGGCGTCGAAGGCGAACACCCCACCGTCCGACGCGACCAGCCAGTAGCCCAGGTTGTCGGGGGTCGGCGCCAGCCCGACGACCGGCTGGTTGAGCGGGATCCCACCCATCGAGCCGCGGAACTCGGCGTCGCCGAAGGCGAAGATGCCGCCGTCGGAGGCGACCATGTAGTAGCCGGCGCCCGTCGGTGTGGCGACCGAGTCGATGACCGGGCCGTTCAGGGTCAGGTGCGACACGTCGCCGTAGAACTCGGCGAGGCCGAAGCCGAGGGTCCGGCCCCGGTCGGTGAAGATCCAGTACCCGTCACCGGTCGGTGTCGCGGACAGCGAGGCGGCCGACTCGCCCACAGGCAGCGAGTCCACGACGTCGCCGAGGTCGACGGCGCCGCCGAACGCGTGCACCTCGCCGGAGTCGTCGAGGATCCAGTAGCCATCACCCGTGGGGCTCGGCTCGATGTCGACCGCCCGGGCGGCCGCTCCCTCGACGGCGGCCCGCGCCCCACCGTGGAACTCGGCGTCGCCGAAGCGGTGCACGTTCCCGTTGTCGCCGAGCATCCAGTAGCCGGTCAGACCCAGCTCGCTCGGCGTGGAGGGCGCGTCCACGCCACCCGTCGACCCACCACCGTCGCCGGCCGAGCCATCACCCGACGACCCGTCACCGCCGGTCGAACCCCCACCGTCGCCGGTCGAGCCATCCCCGGCCGAGCCGTCACCGCCGGTGCCGCCCGTCCCGGGTACCCCACCCGTGCCCCCGTCGCCGGAGGTCCCCGCGTCGGGGGCACCGCTGCCCTCGGCCACGACGAGGTCGCGCGGGAAGCCGGACGGCACGCCCGCGGGGCCGAGGTTGCCGGCGCCGTCGCGCAGCGAATCGAGCACGACGGTCCACGTGCCGACGGCGGCGCCGATCGGGACGTCGACGGTGCCGACCCACTCCCCGTCGAGGGCCGTGCCCGACGCGAGCGCCAGGGTGACCGGTCCCAGCGACGGGCCGCTCAGGGGCGGGAAGATCTCGAGCTCGGGCGACAGCACGCCGGACGGGTCGCGGGCCCGCAGGCGGAACGTGATCGTCTCGCCCAGACCGCTCACCGTCTGGGCCGGCGAGAAGCCGAAGGACACGACCTCGGGCGGTGTCACGTCCGCGGAGCCGTCGACGACCACCACGTCGGTCGCGAAGCCGTCGGGCACGGTGACCGGTGCGGTGTTGCCCTCGACGTCGCGCCGGTCGAGCACGCGAAGCCGCCAGACCTCGCCGGCGTCCAGCTCGTCGGGCAGCGTGACGGTCGCGGTCCAGGTGCCGTTGCGATCGGTGCCCTGGGCGAGGGTCGCGGTGACCGACGCCGTGGTCTCACCGGTGACGACGTCGGCGAGCAGGAACGACGGCGCCACTGCGCCGCTGCGGTCGGCCAGGCTGACGGCGACGTCGATCGACCGGGTCGAGGAGAGATCGGCGACGTCGATCGACCGCGGGGTCAGGTCGACCTGGACCACCTCGGGCGGGTCGACGTCGGGGGCGCCGGCGGTGAGGCCCTCGCGGAGGACGACGTCGCCGAGGCCGTTGCGGTCGTCGGCGAACAGGTTGGTGGCGTCGGTCTCGAAGACGACCGTGGCGCCGTCGCGGCTGATGGCGGCGTTCAACGACCGGCGGTCGCCACCGCGCTCCTCGCCCGCCGACGCCCGCACGGTCGTGTCGCCGGCGAGGTCGCGGACGAACACGTCGAGCTGCCCCTCGAGGTCGTCGGCGACGAGGTCGGTGGCCGTGGCGTGGAAGGCGACCCAGATCCCGTCGCCGCTGATCGAGGGGGCGTAGGCGTCGCCGTTGGCCGGCCCACCGGTCGCCGCCGCGGAGACGAGCTCGCTCCGGTCGGTCCCCCGGTTCCAGACCCGCACGTCGAGGCGGGTGTCGCCGAGGTTGGCCTCGGTCACCCGGAACGCGACGTGGGAGCCATCGGTGTCGATGGCCGGGTCGAAGCTGTCGCCCGGGAGCTGCTCGCCGCCGGCACCGACGCTGGCGAGTCGCGACGACGAGCTCCCGAGGTCGCGCACGACGATGTCGTAGTTGCCGTCGTCGTCACCGCCGACCAGGTCGTCGGCGATCGTCGCGAAGGCGACGTGGCGGCCGTCGCCGGAGATGACCGGGTCGAAGCTGGCGCCGTTGCCGGGCCCCCCACCGGTCGCGACGCTGACCAGCTCGACCGCACCCGACGAATGGTTCGCCACGAACACGTCGACGGTCTCGTTGTCGTCACCGCCGACCAGGTTCGTGGCGTTCGACTGGAAGGCGACGAGGCGGCCGTCACCCGAGAGGCTCGGCACGCCCGACCCGCCGTCGGCCTCGGCCCCGCCCGCCCCGATCGAGAGCCGGGTCGTCGAGCCGGTGATCCGGTCGTGGACGAACACATCGGACTCGCCGTTGGTGTCCGAGGCGACCAGGTCGGTCGCCTCCGACTGGTACGCGATGTAGCGGCCGTCGTCGCTGATCGACGGGTTGAGGCTGTCGTCGTCGGCCGGGTCGCGGGTGATCGAGCGGCTGATGAGCGTCATCGTCGAGGTGAGGCGGTCCAGCACGAAGATGTCGAACGAGCCGTTGCGGTCGCCGGCGACGAGATCCGAGCCACGGGAGTGGAACGCCACGAAGCGACCGTCGGCCGAGACCGACGGGCCACCGCTCGCCCCGTTCGACGACGTGCCCCCGGTGCCGGAGACCAGCTCGATCGCGCTCCCCTGCGCCCCGGCGGGCACGACGATCACCATCGGCAGCAGCAGGGCGGTGAGGACGGCAGCGCGGAGTCGCATCGTCGATACCGGTCGGCGGTGTGACGGGACGATGAAGCTCCCCTGTCCCGACCCCCGTCGCCTGACCCCGTGCCGGGTCGGCCCACTACCGTGGCGGCGACCGCATCCGGGGAGGACCTCACGTGAAGATCGGTGTCTTCTACTTCGGCGGAGTCGAGATGCCCGACCGGGGCGCCGGGCTGCCCGCACCGACCGACCGCCGCTACGGCCAGGTGGAGTTCTGGCTGGCCATCGAGCGCCTGCTCGCCACCGGGGTCAAGGCCGAGGAGCTCGGCTACGACAGCTTCTGGCTGACCGAGCACCACTTCCAGTACGAGGGCTACGAGGTCTGTCCGAACGGCCTGATGTTCGGCGCCATCCTCGCCGAGCGCACCGAACGGCTCCGGATCGGCTCGATGTTCAACATCGTCGGGCAGTGGCACCCGCTCCGCCTGGCCGAGGACTTCTCGATCCTCCACAACATCTCCGGCGGGCGGGGCATCCTCGGCGTCGGTCGCGGCACGGTCCCCCGTGAGGCCGAGGCGCTCGGCACGAAGATCGGCAGCTTCGACAACCCCGACAAGGTCGACGCCGACGAGATCAACCGGGCCCAGTTCGCCGAGGCGATGGACGTGATCCAGCTCGCCCTCGACAACGAGACGTTCTCGTACCACGGCGACGTCTACGAGTTCCCACCGCCGGGCATCCCCGACCGGGGCGGCTTCGTCGAGGAGATGACGCTCATCCCCCGGCCCGCCCACCCCTACGAGATCTGGCAGCCGGTCACCTCACCACCGACGCTGGCCAACGTGCCCAAGCGGGGCTTCGGGGCCGTCTTCTGGTTGCAGCACCACGCCTTCATGAAGCGGATGTGGGACACCTACGGCGACCTGTACGAGGAGTCGCACGGCACGACGCTCGAGCCCCACGAGAAGCGCATGCTGGTCGTCTCGGTGCGCGTCGAGGACTCCCGGGAGAAGGCCATCGAGAAGGTCCGGCCCGGCCACGACGAGTTCTGGAAGTTCCTCGGGCCCTACGGCTGGAGCCGGGGCTACATGGGCGAGGGCGGCAAGCCCGCCGCGCCGGGGCTCATCCCCTCGCTGGAGGAGTCGATCGACAACCGGACCTGGCTCGTCGGCACGCCCGAGGACGTCGCCGAGGGCATCGCCGGCTTCCGCGACCTCTTCGGCGGGCTCGAGCACCTCACGATCTTCCCGAACATGCCCGGCGACCCCTACGACGAGTCCGACGAGCAACTCCACCGCTTCGCCGAGCAGGTCGTCCCGCTCCTGTAGCTCCAGTCGGCGGCTCGGGCGACACCAGGCCCGTCGTCCCGCTCCTGTAGGGCAGGACGCCGGCTACAGCAGGCCGGTCGTCATCTCCACGTCCAGGCGGGTGCCGTCGAGCAGCTCGTCGACCGCGATCTGGGTCACGCCGGCGCGCGCCAGGGTGAACTCGACGGCCTCACGAGCGTCGGGATCGACCGCTCCCGAACGCAGCAGCTGCGCAGCGGCCTCGGCGAGCGCGACCGCCTTGCGGGTCGGGGGGTCGTCGGGCGTCATCGCATGGTGATGGTTGGCGACCGCGTCGACGAGCTCGTCGGGCAGGCCCCAGCTCCGGAGGACGAGCGCCCCGACCATGGCGTGGTCCTGGTCGTACGTGCGCCGCTCCGCCTCGCAGAGCTCCGCAGTGTCGGCCTCGGGGATCTCGCGCAGCAGCTTCCGGTAGCGGGCCGGGTCGAAGCGCAGCAGGAGCGGCTGACCGAGGTCGTGGAGCAGCCCGGCGCTGTATGCCATGCCGCCGGGCACGCCGATGGCCGTGCCGATCCGCACCGCGGCCGAGGCGACCGTGATCGAATGCTCCCAGTAGCCGTCGGGCAGCGTGCGCGGACCACCCTCGAAGAGGCCCGCGGCCCAGCTGACCGCGACCGACCGCACGACCGAGAAGCCCAGCACCGTGACCGCGCCGGCGACGGTGCCGACCGGGTTCGGGAGCCCGACCGAGGCGGAGTTCGCCATCTTGAGGAGCCGCGCGGTCATCGACGGGTCGGTCGAGATGACGCGGCCGAGGTCCTCGGCCGACGACGTCGGATCGTCGACGAGGTGCAGCACGCGCGTGGCGCTCATGCGATGGGCGGGTAGTCGCTGGAGCTGCTGCACCAGCTGCTCGACCGTTGCGGTGGCCACGTGTCAGGTCCTCCGCACGCTCAGGTCGACCATCCCGGGCCCCGCGCAAGCGCCGTCGCACACGGTGCCGCGGGCCCCGGGCCGTCGCCTCACACGCCGAGCGCGTCGAGCTCGAGCCGGGTCTCCTCCATCCACGCCTCGGCCTCGGCGACGGCCTCGTCGGCTGCGGCGGCGTTGCGGAGGCGGATGACGAGATCGCCGTCACATCGTTCGTAGCGGTCGAGCAGCGTCACGTTCGCCGCCGACTCGATGTCGATGCCGTCGTGGGCCAGGGACTCGGCGACGACGGCGATCACCCGCTCCACGCTCGCCGACTCGGCGAGCACGGCCAGCTCGACCGGCTCGCCGGCGAGGAAGCGCCGCGAGTAGTCGGCGATGAGGCGGAGGCCGGCCGTCGGGTCGTCCCAGTCGACGTCGAGCACCAGCCGGTGGTTGGCGAGCGTGCCACCGCTCTGGTGCCAGACCTGGTCCTCGGCGGTCGGCGCCACGGCACGCAGCTCGATGCCGAGCCGGTGCTCGACGGCGCGCAGGGTCTCGCGATCGGCCGGTCCCCGACCGGTCGCGATCGCCGCCAACTCCTCGTCGCCACCCTCGAGGTGATCGAGGGCGAGGGCGGCCAGCTCGCGCGCCAGCTCGGGGCGCTGCTCGGCCACGTCGGCCGCGAGGGCGGTGAACGCTGCGGCGAGCGCCTGGTCGACGGCCTCGCATCGCTGGATCTGCGGGAAGGCGGCCAGCACACCGGTGTGCTCGGGACCGATCTCCAGGGCGCCGACACCGGCGATCAGCTCGTCGAGCTCGGCGCTGCGGAACCGGAGCGAGCGCACGGCCTCGGTGAGCGACTCGACCCGCCCGGCGAGCAGCGCCGGCCCGACCCGCTCGACCAGCGAGCTGCGGCGCAGGACGGTCCCGTCGAGCTGCACCGAGCCGGCGCTGACCCATCGGCGGAGCAGGTCCCAGCGGTGGAAGTGCTCGAAGTGCTCGTGGCGGGCGACCACGGCGTCGAGGAGCGGGTCCTCGTCGAGGAGCCGGACCTGGCGGTCCAGCCGCCCCGCCGGCCAGACGGTGCCCGGCCGCACGACGGTCAGGTACCGAGCGGAGGTGTTGGCGATGCCAGCCAGCACCCGGACACCGTCGTCACCACCGGGCACGGAGACCCGCAGGACGTCGACGTCGTCGTCGAGGTCGGCGGCGAGGCACCGGTCGAGGTCGGCGGCGGCACCGGCGACCACCAGGCGATGGCGGGCCTCGGTGTCGTGCAGCGACGAGATGGTGACCGCGACGTCTCCGGCGTCGACGTCGGGGGCGACCGGCACCACGATCGCGAGCCCGTCGGTGGTCGCGATCGAGCCGGACGGCGACTCGGCGCCGAGCCAGTCGAGCAAGGACGTCCACCGGTGGCGCCACTGGTGCTCGACCCGCATCCGCTCCTGGGCGGCGAGCCCGACGGCTCGCAGTGCCTCCGGCGTCGACAGGACCATCCGGAGGAGGTCGGGCAGATCACCGGCGTCGGCGGCCACGAGGAGCTCGTGCTCGGGCTCGAGGTGCTCACCGATGCCGGGGCGATCGAGCGCCACGACGGCCGTGCCGAGGGCGGCGGCGTCGAGGGCCGACTGGCTGAGCAGGGTCTCCTCCCACGGCGTCGCCGCCGTGGAGAGCTCACCGAGCGTCGCGGGGAGCTCGACGACGACCTCGGCGGCGGCCAGGAGGGCGGACCGCTCGCGCACGCCGGGCCGACCGAGGTCGCAGCAGCGCAGATCGGCCAGCTCGTCCCAGCCCCGCCCGAGCACACCGACGTCGAGACCGACGTCGCGCAGCGAGCGGACGACGTCGGCGGCGTCGTGGTCGGCGTCGCCGACGCAGACGACCGCGCTCGGCACGACCGCCCCGTCGAAGCGCTCGTCGAGCACCTCCGGGGTGACGGCCGGCGGGAGCTGCACCATGCCGTGGCGCAGGTACGGGTACCAGCGAGCGGCGGCGTCGGCGTGCGGCACGGCGACGAGGTCGAAGATGCGGGCCTGCTCGGCGATGTCGTCGAGGCGGGTCGTCGCCTCGGAGAAGGTGGTGGAGGCGTGCAGGGCCAAGGTGAGGATGCCGCGCTCCGCGGTCGACGACCTCAGCAGGCCGAGGTCGAGATCACCCGGGCTCGGCACCACGACGCACCAGTCCGCATCGACGCCGGCGAGGAGCGCATCGAGCGCCTCGGTCCGGGTGTGGGCGTCGTCGCCGTGCCAGCGGGGATCGAACCCCGTGGCGACGTGACCGAGCTCGACGAGGCTGCGAACCAGCGTCGTCCTCACCTGTCCGGTCGGGGCCTCCGCGCCACGACCAACGACCACGATCCGCATTGCATCCTCCGGGTGTCGGTTCCCTCCTGAACGGTGGTGTCGACCGCCCGGACGAGCGTTCAAGCGGTTTCGGAGATTTCTTCAGCCGGCCACCGGCGCCGGTCTCGACACCCGGGCGGCGAGGTCCGCACGGCCCCTCGCCCGGAGCCGGTCGGCCAGACCGGTGGCCGTCGACGCGCCGAGCAACCCCGACCGGTCGACGAACCACTCGACCTCCCGATCGCGTCCGTCGAGGAGGGCGAGCACGGCGCCGAACAGGACCCCCTCCGGGCGACCGTGCCGGTCGACGAGCACACGGCAGAGCTCCAGCACCTCCGACCGCGGCCGGTTCGCGGCGATCGTGCGCAGCACCGCATCGCGAGACTCCTCGTGGACGACGGCGAGCACGGCGTCGAGGAGCACCGGGAGCGGCGACCCCGACCGCGAGCCGGCCACGGCGAGGAGGTCCGTCACCTCCTGGACGGCCATGCCGATGCCCGAACCGGCCGCCTCGGCGGCGAGCGCCCAGGCCTCCTCGCTGCGGCCGCGCCGGGCGAGCGCCACGGCGAGGCGGAGCTGCCACACCGCCCGAGCGTCGACCGCGACCGCCATCGGCTCCAGCGACGGACGTGCGTCCAGGTCGGCGGCCCGCTCGACCAGTTCGTCGTCGCGGCCGAGCGCGAACAACGCCCGGGCCATGACCGCCCGGCACGCGAGGTCGGCGGGGACGAGGCGCAGCCCCGCCTCCGCCTCGGTGAGCGCGGCCCGCTGGTCGCCGACCCGGTCCTGCAGGTGGCCGGCGAGCTGGGCGTGCACGAAGGTCCGGGCCCGGTGGTCGTGCTCGGGCACGCCCTGGAGCCCCTCGCGGTAGAGCTCGACGGCTCGGTCGGCGTCGCGCTGGGCGAACGTGAGCGAGCGGGCGAGGTCGAGCGCCGTCTTGGCCCGCGGGTCGCGGCGGTAGGCCGCCTCGGCGACGGCGACGTTGCGGTCCTGCTTGGCGCCGTCCTCGATGAGGTCGTCGGCATAGCCGTAGTGGTCGATGGAGCAGAGCCCGAGCGGTGAGCGCCGGGCCGGCACGCTCTCGTCGATGACGGTCGGGTGCTCGTGGAGCGCGCCCCAGAAGCGGATCCTGGGCGCGCGGAGCAGTCGGGGTGCGGCGAACCGGGTGGTCTCGGAGCCGTCCCGGCGGAGGTTCCTGATGGTGACCTCGAGGATGTCGTGCTCGGCGGCGAAGCATCGCAGGTACCCGCGGAGCAGCTCGGGGTCGTCGCAGCGCAGCCGCTCGTCGGCGTCGATCCACACGGCCCAAGCGATCTCCCCCGCTGCGACGAGGGCCTCGTTGCGGGCCCAGGCGAAGTCGTCGCGCCAGTCGCGATGGTGCACCTCGGCCCCGAGTCGCCGGGCGAGCTCGACGGTCCCGTCGACCGACCCGGTGTCGACGACGACGGTGCGATCGACGACGCCGAGCAGGGAACGGAGGCAGTCCTCGAGCATCTCCTCCTCGTCGCGCACGATCATCGTGGCGACGATCGGCGGCGTCGGTCCACGGCCCCGGGAGCGCACGCGCTCGACGCAGGTGTTGCGATGGCGCCCGGCGGTGCCGCCCACGACCACCGCCCCGAGATCGACGTCGGCGAGGAGCGTGAGGGGGTCGTGCAGGCGTCGCGGGACGAGGTCGGCCAGCTCGCTGGCCCGGCCGGCGATGCACGTGGGCCTGATCAGTCGGGCCGGTCGAATCGCGCCGTCGGCCAGACCGGCCTCCGTG
>JBCBSZ010000086.1:0-28201 GCA_039818945.1 Actinomycetota bacterium | reverse complement strand
CGGCCGTCCGGGCCCGAGGGGGAGGTCGCCGCGCGGCGCGACGAGGTCGTGGACCATCGACGAGGGCGGCGACCTCTTCGGCCGCCACGTCATCCTCGCCGCCCGCATCGGCAACGAGGCCGACGGCGGGCAGATCCTCGTCTCGTCGATGGTCCACGACCTCGTCGCGCCGCGCGGCGACCTCCCCCTCGGGCCCGGACGGCCGGTCGAGCTGAAGGGCCTCGACGGCCACCACCACGTGCACGAGGTGAGCTGGAGGTCCGGCGGATAGGTTCGGCATCGACGCGAGGAGGCGACGATGAGCGACGAGATCACGCTGGTGCGGGGTGCCATCCACAACCCGGCGGAGCCCCGGCACTTCATGCGCATCGTCCCGGTCGACCGCACGGTGACGGTCACCGCCGCCGGGGTCGAGGTGGCCCGCAGCACCCGGGCGTCGAAGGTCAAGGAGGTCGGCCGCGACGTCTACGACCCGGTCGTGTACCTCCCCCGCGAGGACGTCGAGATGGCCCGCCTCGAGCGGGTCGAACGCACGACGCACTGCCCGCTCAAGGGCGACACCGAGTACTTCGACCTCGTCCTCGACGACGGGCGCATCGAGCACGCGGCCTGGTCCTACGTCTCGACCTTCGACTTCGCGGTGGAGCTGCAGGGGCTCATGGCCTTCGACACGAGCCTGGTCGACGTCGTCGAGCACCGAGCCGACTGACCCGGTCGACGACACCCGCCCCGGGGTGACCGTCCGGGACCCGCGTGTGACACTGCATCGATGGCGGGCCGGTGGGCAGCGTGGTGGCGGTGGATCGTCCGCCCGTGGCGCTCGCTCGGGCTGGTCACCGCGCTGGTCGCCTCGTTCGCGGTCCCGGCGTTCATGGCGGCGAGCGCCGACGTGTTCCTCGTGTCGGCGTCGGACTCGATCACGAGCGACATCCTCGATGACCGGCCGACCGGGCTCGACGTCACGATCATCGCCGACGGCCTCCTCACCGAGCACGCCGTCGACGGGGTCGACCAGGCCATGCGGGCGCAGCTCGATCGCGTCGGACGACTCGGCCCGGCCGAGCGGATCGTCTACGCCGACATCGAGCTGCAGCGCCCGTCCTCCGACCCCGACACCCCTCCCGAGACCATCATCGGCTCGCGGGCGCGGGCATTCGCCACGGACGGGGCGCTCGAGGCCCTCGACGTCGTCGACGGCGACCGATCGGTGGAGGGGGTCTGGCTCTCCGAGCGCCTCTCGGACCGCCTCGACCTGCCGGCCGGATCGCTGATCGCGATCGGGGGCGTCGGCCCGATCCCGGTGGCCGGGGTCTTCGCCGACCTGTGGGACGGCCCGAGGGACCCGTACTGGGACGAGCTCCCCGCTCCCTTCGTCCCCCGCTTCCTGAGGGTGCTCGGCGGTCCGTCCTTCGAGTCGATCGTGGTGCCGGAGGCGCTGCTGCTCGACCTCAACCTGGTCGGTCAGGTCAGGTGGGACAGCGCGCTCGCCGACCGGCCCGACACCTTCGACCAGCTGGAGCGTCACGCCGCCCGGACGAGCGGCATCGAACGAGCGGCGACCGAGTCCTCCGAGCTGGTCGGGGCGCTCGCCGCCTTCTCGGGGCCCGGCGCACCCGCGCCGACGGTGGCGACGGAGGCCGCCGACCTCCGCGACGAGGTCCGACGGATCGTCGACGACCTCGAGCAGCCCATCGCCACCGCAGCCATCGGGGGGATCGTCCTCGGGCTCCTCGTCACGGCGGCCGGGGCCGCCTTCGCCGTGCGCAAGCAGGAGACCGAGGTGAGGCTGCTGCGCGCCGACGGCGACGCGGCGTGGCGCTTCGGCGCTCGCGCCCTGCTCCAGTACCTCGCCCCCGCCGCGCTCGGCGCGCTCGTCGGTGTGGCAGCCGCCTGGTCGATCGTGATCGCGCCGGGCGGTGCGCAGCCGGCGAGCGCAGCCATCGACCTGACCGAGATCGTGCGCATCGCCGCGATCGGCCTGGTCGTGGCGTGCGCCGTCACCGCGCTCGCCGCGCAGCGGGTCCTCGGCAGCGGCCGGTCCACGGTGGGCTCGCTGCGTCCGGCCTGGTTCCTCCCCGTGGTCGGCATCGCCGTGGCGGCATGGATCCAGGTGGGCGCGGCCGGACGCTCGGGCGAGATCGACCCGCTGGTGATCGCCTTCCCCCTCGTCGGCCTGATCGCCGGCGTCGGGCTCGTGGTCGTCGGGATGCGATGGTCGATGCGCCGGCTCCGCCACCGCGGCACCGCGCTGCCGACCGGCCTGTTCCTCGCCTGGCGCAGGATCACGGCGACCGACGCGAGCGCCGTGCTGTTGTCCGCTGCGCTCGGCATCGCCCTCGGGCTCATCGTCTTCTCCACCGGGCTCGTCGCCGGCCTCGAGTCCGCGTCGGACGCCAAGGCAGCGACCGCCGTCGGCGGTCGCACCCAGGTGACGCTCAACGGCCGACTCGACGTGGAGCTCCCGGAGCGGACGACCGTCGTCCAGGTGCTGGCGACGCGGTCGACGATCGGCGACGGGCGCGTGACCGTCCTCGCGATCGACCCCGACTCGTACGCGGATGGGGTGTCGTGGCATCCCGAGTTCGGGAGCTCCGCCGCCGAGGTCGTGGCGATGCTGGAGGAGCCGGTCGACGCCGACGTCCCCGCCGTCGCGGCCGGCCGCCTCGCCGCGCCCCGGGAGGCTGGCTTCGGTTCGGTGAGCGTGACCTCCTACGCGATCGTCGACGCCATCGACGCCGCTCCGCTCACCTCTCCGGTCGCGCCGACGCTGCTGGTCAGCGCGCCCGCGGTCGAGCAGGTCGCGCTCGACCGGCACGAGTCGCAGCGGCCGCAGGACATCGAGCCGGAGGAGTGGGCCTTCAGCTACCGATCGCCCCTGCAGCGAGCCCGGGCGGTCATCGTCTCGCAGCTGGACGAACCGGAGCTCCGCACCTTCATCGAGGACAACGACCTCCCCCTCGGAGAGCTGGAGACACTCGGCGATCGTCGGGACGTCGTGGGGAACCGGGCGGCCCGATGGACCTTCGAGTACCTCGGCGTCCTCGCCGCGATCGCCGGCCTGGCAGCGGTCGGCACGTTGTTCTTCTACCTCTCCGAGCAGCGGTCGCGGCGGGAGCTCTCGACGGTGATGGCCGAGCGGATGGGCCTCCGTCGTCGCACCGCCGCCGTCGCCGCCGTCGGCGAGGTGCTCGGGCTCGTCGTGGTGGCGTTGCTCGCCGGCACGTCGGTCGGGCTGGTCCTCGCCGGTCGGATCTTCGACCGCTTCGAACCGGATCCCCGACTCCCACCCGACATCGGCCTGGAGGTCAGCTGGCCGCTGGTCGGGCTCGTCGCACTGCTCGCGGCGACCTTGGTCGTCCTCGCGGCCCTCGTGACCCAGTGGGCCGCGGGACGCCGCAGCTACGCCGAGGTGCTCCGTGGGACCTGACGCGCCGCGCCCGGTCATCGAGTGTGTCAGCCTCCTGCGCGTCTTCGAGTCGGCGACCGGTCGCGTGCAGGCCGTCCGTGGCGTCGACCTGACGATCGAGTCCGGGCGTGCGGTTGCCGTCGTCGGTCCGTCCGGCAGCGGGAAGTCCTCGTTGCTGCGCATGATCGGCGGTCTCGACGAGCCGACGGCCGGTGACGTGTCGATCGACGGCGTCAACCTCGTCGAGCTGTCCGGCGGCGCTCGACGTCGGATGCGGGCCCGGCTCCTCTCACACGTCCACCAGCAGCCCATGGACAACCTGCTCGGCCATCTCACCGCGCTCGACCAGGTCGTGCGGGTGGCCGACCGGCGCGGCGCGGGTCTCACCGAGGCGCGGGAGATGCTGACCTCGCTCGGTCTCGCCCACCGCGAGGATCACCTGCCCCATCAGCTGTCGGGTGGCGAGCAGCAGCGGCTCGCGTTCGCCCGCGGCGCGGTCGGGTCGCCCGCCGTCATCATCGCCGACGAGCCGACCGCCGAGCTCGACTCGGAGAGCACCGATCGGGTGCTCGACGCCGTCGAACAGCTGTCGAGCGAGGGCATCACCGTGCTCCTCGCCACCCACGATCGACGGGTCATCGAGCGGGTCGACGAGGTCGTGACGCTGCGGGACGGGTCGATCTCCTCGGTCACCGCGGGCGGGTCGGAGCTCGCGGTCATCGATCACGCCGGCCGCATCCAGCTCCCGCCCGAGGTGCGGGACCAGTTCCCCGACCGCCGGGCCAGGATCTCCTGGGACCGGGACCGGCGCACGCTCACGGTCGAGGAGCCATGAGCGTCGTCGTGCGCCTGACCGGTGTGACGAAGCGGCATCGTCGGGGTGGCGAGACGATCGTCGCGGTCGACGACGTGAGCCTCGAGCTCCATGCGGGATCGCTGACGGCGCTCGTCGGACCGTCCGGCTCGGGGAAGACGACGCTCCTGAACCTGATCGTCGGCGGCGACGAGCCGGACTCGGGCACGGTCGACGGGCCGACATCGGTCGGCGACTGGTTGCGGCTGGCGATCGTCCCCCAGTCCCTGGGGCTGCTCCCCGAGCTCACGCTGGGCGAGAACGTCGGCCTGCCGCTGCGTCTGGGCGCGAGGGCCGTCACCGCCGTCGACGACGCGATGGGGCTCCTCGGCATCACGGCGCTCGCCGACCGCCCGCCCCACGAGACGTCGCTCGGCGAGCAACAGCGCGCCGCCGTGGCGCGAGCGCTGCTGACGGAACCGGTGCTGCTCGTCGCGGACGAGCCGACGAGCCACCAGGACGAGGCGAACACCGACCGGGTGCTCGAGGCGCTGGCAGCCGGTGCCGCGTCCGGCAGCTGCGCACTCGTGGCGACCCACGACGAGCGCGTGCTCGAGCGCTGCGATCGGGTGTTCCACATGCGAGACGGCTCCGTCGAGGAGCGTCCGTCGAGCTGACCGGACCGAGCGCTCAGCCGAACAGGAAGCCGCGATAGCCGGCTGCGGCACACGCTCGGAGCTCGCCGAGGTAGACGTCGCTGCTCGGGTGGTTCAGCAGCTGACGTCGCTTGCCGGGCACGTTGGCGCCCATGTACCAGGACGCCGTCCGTCCGAAGAGGGTTCGCTCGGCGACCTCGGCCAGTTGCCCGGTCCACCACCGAGCGGCGTCGGGGGACGAGTCGAACCGGCTGTGGCCTCCCGCTCGCACGTGATCGAGGAGCTCGACCACCCACTCCCCCTGGAGCTCGGCGCAGACCGGCCCATTGCAGAACGACGCCGCGCTCTGCGGGCCGTAGAGCATGAGCAGGTTAGGGAAGCCGGGGACGGCGACGCCGAGGTGGGTGTCGGCACCGTCGGCCCACCGGTCGGCGAGCTGGACCCCGTCGAGGTCGGGCAGGTCGAGCGTCGTCATCCCACCGGTGTTGGCGTCGAAGCCGGTCGCCAGGACGATGACGTCGAGCTCGATGTGGGTGCCGCTCGTGCGGATGCCCGTCGGCGTGATCGCCTCGATCGGCGTGGTCCGCAGGTCGACGAGGTCGACGTTCGGCCGGTTGAACTGGTCGTAGTAGTCCTGCTCCAACGAAGGTCGCTTCGTGCCGAACGGGTACGGCGGCTCGTCCGGGGCCAGCAGCTCGGCGGTGACGGGGTCGTCGACGCGCTCCCGTGTCCGGTCTCGCCAGAAGTCGTAGACGGTCCGGTTGGCAGCCTCGTCCATGAGCACGTCGTTGAACGTGCCGAACCAGAAGTGGAAGCCACCCCGCTGCCACGCCGCCTCGAGGACCTCACGACGACGCTCGGCGCTGACGGCCATGGCACCGACGTCCTCGCGCTGGAGATCGTGGAAGCTGCCCGGCGGTGCGTTGCGGCGGGCGAAGATCTCGGGAAGGTCGGCCTTGGCGGCTCGTTGCGCATCGGGATCGAGCCGCTCCTGCCGCATCGGGATCGCGGTGACCGGGGTGCGCTGGAAGACGGTCAGGTGCCCGGCCACCTTCGCCGCCTCCTGCACCACCTGGACGCCGCTCGCCCCGGTGCCGACGACGCCCACGCGCCGTCCGGCCAGGTCGACACCGTCCTCGGGCCAGCGAGCGGTGTGGTGGCAGGGTCCGGTGAACGAACCGAGCCCGGGGAGATCGGGCACGTAGCGCGCCGACCCGAAGCCGAGGCACAACAGGAGGTACCGGCACCCGTACCGGCGGCCGACGTCCGTGCCGAGCGTCCAGCGGTCGTCGTCGGTCGAGACGTGGGCCGAGGTGATCCGGGTGCCGAGATCGACGTCGCGGCCCAGGTCGAGGACGTCGTCGATGTGCTCGAAGTAGGCGACGAGCTCATCGCGGCCCGGGAACTTCTCCGACCAGATCCAGTCCCGCCAGATCTCCTCCATCGAGAACTCGTAGTTCGGGACGTGGGAGTCGACCCGAGCGCCGGGGTAGCGGTTGGCCTGCCAGACACCCCCGAGGCGGGGCTCGGCCTCGACGAGACGGACCGCGTACCCCTCCTCGCGCAACCGATGGAGCAGGTAGCACCCGTTGAACCCGCCCCCGACGATCACCGCATCCAACGACTCCGGTTCGGCGGGGGCGCTCACGGGCTACTCGTTGTTCTCGAGCAGCTCGACCCAGTTGCCGTCGGGATCGACGATCATCGAGATCCGCACCCCGGGCCGGATCTCGGCGCAGTCGATCGGCACCTCGCGCCCGGCGTCACGGCATCGGGCGGTCAGGCCCTCGATGTCCGCGACGCTGATCGTCCAGTACCGGTAGCCGCTCGCGCCGCCGAGGCCGCCCGGCGCTGCCGACTCCGCGGGGACGTCGTCGAGGGCGACGAGCTTGATGAGCGAGGTGCCGCACATCAGCCGGTGCATCGTGCCGGCGAACGGCGCGGGCATGGGCGTGTCGGCGACGTGGTCGAAGCCGAGCACGTCGCGATAGAAGCCGAGCGCTGCCTCGGCATCTCGCACGACGATGCCCAGATCGATCGAGTCCTTGGTCAGCGAGATGGCCATGGGCGGCGAGCGTAGCTCCGGCGACCAGAGCGCTCAGGCGGCCACCGGCACTCGGCGCACGACGCAGTTCCAGCAGCCCGGCGCGGCGTTGTGGACGTGGACCGAGACGACGGCAGGATCTGCGAACAGCTCGTCCAGCGCCGCCTCGAAGCCCTCGCCGACGACGGTGCGAGCGGCGACCATCATCTCCGCGCCGTCGAAGGCCCGGACCGACAGCGGGCGGCTCAGCAGCATCTGCGGTACGTCGTCGCTCGGCTCGTGCGCCTCGCAGCCGTCGGCGTGCAGCCAGACCGGCGACGCGGAGCGGTACGGACCGGGGGACTCGAAGGGATCGTGACTCACGAGCACGACCCGATCGCCGACCGCGGCATCGCGGAGGCACCGTCGACACGGGTAGCCGGGCGAGACGTCCACCTCGACGACCGGGCCGGTGTGGGCGACCCGGAGCCGCTCGGCGGCATCCGGATCGATGGCGTGGATCAGGTGCGAGGTCATGTCTCCATCCTGCGGGCCCCGCCATCAGGCATCTGGCGGGAATCGGACGCCGAGAAGGACCTCGTCGGGCGTCGCTCGACGGCTGTGCCAGGCTCCCTGACGACGAGCGGCGGAGGTGGCCGATGCGCGAGTACGTCAGCCTTGGAGTCGACAGCACCCGCTGGTCACGGTTCGAGCTGCGAGACGGCGACGTGATCATCTCGACACCCTCGAAGTGCGGGACCACCTGGATGCAGACGCTCGTCGCGATGCTCCTACTCGACCGGGTCGACCTCGGCGAGCCGATCTCCGTCCTCTCGCCGTGGCTCGACGCGAAGGTGGTCGCCGAAGACGAGGTGTTCGCTCGACTCGACGCCCAGAACCACCGGCGGTTCATCAAGACCCACACCCCGCTCGACGGGATCCCGCGGCCGGAGGGCGTCACCGTGATCACGGTCGTCCGCCATCCACTCGACGTCGCGCTCTCGGACCGCGACCACGGCGACAACGCCGACCCGGAGCGCGCCCGAACGCTGATCACCGCCTCCGGGAACGAGCCGCCCGAGCCCTCACCTGCGGAACAGCAAGCCGACGAGCGACCCACCGGGGACCGCGAGTACCTCCGCTGGTGGATCGACCGCGAGAAGGCCTTCCTCGGCACGGGGCCGCACGGCCTGCTCGATCTCTGCCACCAGGCCGGGCTGAGCTGGGAGGCACGCCACGAGCCGAACGTGGCCCTCTTCCACTACGGCGATCTGTGGTCGAACCTCGAGGGCGAGGTCCGCCTGCTCGCCGACGTGCTCGACGTCTCCGCCACCGAGCAACGGCTCGGCGAGATCGTCGAGGCGACGACGATCGACTCGATGCGCGGCCGCGCCGAGATGGCCGCTCCCTGGGCGGAGCTCGGCGTCTGGCGCGACCCGGCCGCCTTCTTCCGTGTCGGCGGCACCCGCCCGTGGGCGGAGATCCTGACGGCCGGCGACCTCGACCACTTCCACGTCCGACTCGCCGAGCTCGCCGGCGACGCCGCCGACTGGATCCTCGCCGGTCGAGCCGCGCTGGACTGAGCGCCGTCACTACCCTCGGGCGGATGCGGTTCCCCACCGAGTCGTTCGGACCCGAGGTGCCCGAGCACCAGCGCACCGCGTTCGAGGCGGGCTGGGACTGGATCGCCTCGCCGAGCGGAGCCTGGACCGGAGCGCAGAAGGTGGCGATGCTCGAGGTCGCACGCGCCGCCGAACCCCGGCCGCTGTGGGATCGCCGACCCGACGGCATCGACCACCTCGCGACCGGTCCCGACCTCGAGACCGGGTTGTCGCCGCTGATCGTCGACACGGTCGAGCGGGTCGCCGTCGAGGCCGGGGCGATCGAACGGCCATGGGCCGAGGCCGTGATCGACGAGCTCGGCGACGTCGCCTACGCCGAGTTGGTCGCCGTCGTCGCCATCGTCGTCTCCACCGATCGGGCCTGCGGGCTGCTCGGCCGACCCGTCGAACCACCGCCCGAACCGATGGACGGCGCACCGACCGGCGAGCGAGCCGAGACCACCGCCGAGCTCGGTGCCTACCTCCCCATCGCCGCCGGGTTCCCCGGGGCACACATCGCCAAGTCCCTGAGCATCGCCCCGACCGCCAACCTCCGACGGTTGGGCATCGTCCGGGCGCTCTACTCCGGCACCCGCTTCGGTGAGCTGCGATGGGACGACGGAGCGCTCGATCGACCGCAGGTCGAGCTCGTCGCCGCCCGCACCAGCGCCCTGAACGAGTGCTTCTACTGAACGAGCTCGCACGTGATGCTGCTCCGTGCGAGCAGCGACGAGCTCGGCACGGACATCGACGTCGAAGCGGCCCTGGCCGGTCTCGACGACGGCGTGCGCCACGGCGACGTCCTCGCCGCCTACGCCGAGGCCGCCCACGCCGGCGGCCCCGACCTCGACGCCGTCACCGAGTGGGCGAGACAGGTGCTCGGCGAGGCGGGCTGGGTCGAGGCCGTCATGACGGTCGCAGCCTTCAACGGCCTGGTGCGGACCGCTGACGCGAGCGGCATCCCCCTCGAGGACGGGGTCGTGTCCGCCACGGCCGACGACCGCTCCCGCCTGGGTCTCGCGGCGCTCGGCGGGGCCTCGAACAGCGACCTCTCGGTGGCTGCCGGCGCCACACCGCATCCCGACCGGTTCGGCTGAGCAGCGGCATCGCGCGAGGGGTGGTCGGACTCCCACCACGCGCCCCCAACCGGTCGTAAGCTCGGGGAGACGAGGAGGGGCGGGGATCCCATGTTCTTCAACGACCTGTACCGGAAGCTGCGGTTCCGCTCCGACGACCCGCTGCGCTACCTCCACGTCCCCCGCCGCCACCGTCTCGACATGGACGACCCGGCCGAGATCGACACCACCGACGACCGGGCGATCGATCTGCGGGCGATCGCCGACGATCCGATCATCGCCGAGGAGGAGCTGCTCTGATGGCCTTCCGGTTCGCGCGGTACGAGTCGGCGACCGCCGACGCGGGCGGCCCGGCACCCGGCACCGTGGCGCTCAAGCGCTACACGCTCGCCCGGTGGCCGCAGGCCCGGTCGCAGGGCATCTACGCCCCCCGCACCATCCGCGGCAGCAACACCAAGCTGTCGCACCACGCCGAGGGCCGAGCCCTCGACATCGGGCTCCCCACCCTCAACGGAGGCCGAGCCGCCGACACCGACCAGGGCATGCCCGTCCTCGAGGCACTGCTCGCCAACGCTCGCCGGCTCGGGATCGACCACCTCATCTACAACCGCCGGTTCTGGTCGGCGCGGCATCCGTCGGGTCGCTCCTACACCGGCGTCCACCCGCACTACGACCACATCCACGTCGGCATGACCCGCGCCGCGGGCCGCACGCTCAACCTCGCGACCGTCATCGACGTCCTCGGCCCGATCCCGGGCGCCGAGCCCGACGACGACAACGGCTCCACGCCGACGACCTTCCCGGCCACCGAACGGGCCACCGATCGGGTCTCGGTCGAGGCGTTGCGCCTCCGAGCCGATCCCGGCCTCGACGCCACCATCATCGCCCGGCTGCCCCGGGGCGCCGGGGTGGTGCGACTCGACGACGAACCACAGACCATCGGCAAGCACACCTGGGTGAAGGTGCGCGTCCGCGACGGCGAGTCCGCCGTCGACGGCTGGGTCGCCGACGGGTTCCTCCACCCCACCGGTTGGAAGCCCGACGCCGGTACCGACGTCGTGAAGTCCACCCGGAGCATCACCCACCGGGTCAACGCCTCCGGCCTCCGCCTCCGGTCCGAGCCGACCACCAGCGCCGCGATCCTGACCGAGCTCCCCCGCGGGACCGGCGTCGAACGCCTCGACGATCAGCTCGCCGAGGCGAGCAACCACTCGTGGATCCACGTCCGGGCGATGATCGGCGACCGACCCGTCGACGGCTGGGTCGCGACGACCTACCTCGACGAGGTCACCCACGTCGTGACCGCACCCTCGGGGCTCCGGCTGAGGACCAGCCCGACGACCTCGGCCGACATCGTCATCGACCTCACCGACGGCTCCGACGTGATCCAGCTCACGGGCACGCCCCGCGCCGCCGACGGGCACGACTGGGTCAAGGTCCGCGCCCACCTCGGAGAGCGCACCGAGACCGGTTGGGTCGCAGCGGAGTACCTGACCGAGCAGGCCTGACCCGGCGAGACCGTTGGGTCGGTGCCCGTCGCCGCCGGTAGCGTCCGGCCGTGACCGACGACGAGCTCATGTCGCTGGCCCTCGACGAGGCCCGCCTCGCCGCCGAGCACGGTGACGTCCCCGTCGGGGCGGTCGTCGTCCACGACGGTGAGGTCATCGCCCGGGCCCACAACCGTCGCGAGGTCGACGGCGACCCGACCGCGCACGCCGAGGTCCTCGCCCTCCGCGCCGCCGCCACCCACCGCGGCTCCTGGCGTCTGGACGGATGCACGGTCGTCGTGACGCTGGAGCCGTGTCTCCTGTGCGCCGGCGCCCTCCTGAGCGCCCGCGTCGATCGGGTGGTGTTCGGCGCCGACGATCCGAAGGCGGGCGCCACGGGGTCGCTGTACAACGTCGCCGACGACCCCCGGCTGAACCACCGCTTCGAGCTCCGCCACGGCGTGCGGGCCGACGAGGCCGCTGCGATGCTCTCGGGATTCTTCGCCGCCCGCCGCTGACGACCGGCCTCGTTGCCAGACCCACGTCATCGCCCGGTAACCTCGTCGACGGAAGGTTGCCAGAGCGGACGAATGGGGCGGCCTCGAAAGCCGTTGTGGCCTCCGGGTCACCGTGGGTTCGAATCCCACACCTTCCGCCAACCCGTGCTCGGCGGCAGCCTCGCACGGCTCGTCGTCGTCATCCTCGCTGCACCGTCGCGACACCTCCGGTGTCGCTCACGGTGCAGATCCGCACTTCGTTCGGCCTGCGCTCGCAGGCCTGCTCGCGCCGTCCACCCGGTTGCTGCCCGCTCCACTGCGGCCGTTCGCCACGGAGGCTCCTGGGGGTGCCACGGTGTGGGGTCGTCGGGCCTGGGTGTGTCGCTCGGAGCGCCCGGCCGCTCGCGCTGCGCGAGCGAGGTCATCTGACGTTCATCCGTTCGTTGCTCAATCATTGCTCCAGCTCACCGATGGTGTCCGAGGCGGGCCCTAGTGTCGGAGTCCAGGGGGAACGAGATGGCGGCCGAGCGAGACGCAGTTCCGGACGGACGCGCCGCTCGCTACGAGTTCCGGGTCTGGGGCAAGCATCGCAAGGCCCGCCGCGCCCTCGCCCGCCTGGCCGACGAGGAGACGTCCGAGACCGTCGACGACTGCTACCTGCTCGTCGACGACCCCACGTGGAACGCCAAGGTCCGCGACGACACCCTCAAGCTCAAGCACCTCGTCGCCGAGGATCGTGGCTTCGAGCGCTGGTCCTCTCAGCACCATCGCTCGTCGAGCACGACACCGACGCCCTTCGACGAGATCTTCGAGGCGCTCCGGCTCGACCGACCGCAGCGGGGCAAGTCCTTCGACATCACCAAGGCGGTCAAGCGACTCGACGGCAGCGACGTCCGCGCCGTGTTCGTCGTGAAGCGTCGCCGCCGCTTCCGCGTCGGCGAGCTGCGAGCCGAGGCCACCGACATCGAGCTGACCGACAGCGGCGAGGTCCTCCACACCCTCTCGATCGAGGGGGACGATCTCGACGCGCTGCGGGCACTGCGCAAACAGCTCGGGTTGCGTGACGAACCCAACGTCGCCGTGCACCAGGCGATCGACTCGGCCTGATCCGGCACGCGGCGCGGGCCGGCACCGGTGCTACCGTCCGCCCGTCGACGGGGAGGGGTCCGGGGTCCGATGACACGCGTGATCGATCTGCACGCGCACGTCGTGCTGGAGGCTGCCTTCGAGACGGCAGGCCCGTACGGCCCGAGGCTCGTCGAGCGCGACGGTGTCGACGAGTTCAGCGTCGGCGACTACCGGATGCGCCCCTGTCCGTACCGCACGTCGGTCTTCATGGACGTCGACGCCCGACTGCGGCTGATGGATCGTCTCGCGATCGACCTGCAGCTCCTCTCCCCCAACCCGCTCACCTTCCTCGGTGGCATCGAGGCCGAGCCGGCGGTCGCGCACGCCCGGGCCACCAACGAGGCGATGGCCGAGCTCGTCGCTCGGCATCCGGATCGCCTCCTCGGCGCCGCGGCGCTGCCCCTGCAGGACCCGAGCGCTGCCTGCGCCGAGCTCGAGCGCGCGACCGGGGAGCTTGGCCTGATCGCCGCCTACTGCGGCACCGACTACGGGTTCGGACTCGACGACGCCCGCCTCGACGAGGTCTACGGCCGCCTGGTCGAGCTCGACGTCCCGCTCCTGCTGCACCCCGCCACCAACGACGGCGACGCCGCGATCACCGACCCTCGTCTTCGCCGCTTCGGCCTCGACCTGGTGCTCGGCTACGCCTACGAGGAGACCATGGCCGTGGCCTCGCTCGTGCTGGGCGGGGTGCTCGAGCGCCACCCCGACCTCGACGTCTGCATCTCCCACGGCGGCGGTGCGATCGCCTTCCTCGCCCACCGCTTCGACCAGATGGGTGGGTTCCTGCGCGACCGGGTCGGCGTCGACCAGCCCGATCTGACGCCCTCGTTGCGCCGCCTCTGGTACGACTCCCACGTCGGGCACGGGCCGGCCCGCGGCCTCGTCGCCGATGCCGTCGGCACCGAGCGAATGGTCTTCGGCACCAACCTCGGCGGCTGGGACACCCCGACGTCCACCGACGCCTTCGATGCGTCGCTGACCCCGAACGCCGAGCGGCTGCTGCGCCTCGGCGACCAGGAGCGACCGTGACCCGCACCCACCTGACCGAGGTCCGACTCTTCACCGCGGTGGACGGCGAGGTGATCGACGACGGCACGGTCGTCGTCGAGGACCGCACCATCACCTGGGCGGGACCGACGATGGACGCTCCGCGTCCTTCCGGCGACGACGTCGCGGTCGACGGCGGCGGGCGGTTCGTCATGCCGGGGATGGTCGAGGGGCACTGCCACATCGCCTACGCGAACCGCGGTCCCCGCGAGCTGGATGCGACCACGCCCGCGCTGGCGATGCTCGACGCTGTCGAGAACGCCCAGACCCTGCTCGCCGCAGGCTTCACCACCGCGATCAGCTTCGGGTCGGCCCACGGCATCGACGTCCCGTTGCGCGACGCGATCGCCGGTGGCCGCATCCCCGGTCCGCGGCTGGTCGCGTCGGGCCCCGACATCGGTGCGACCGCCTCGAACGCCGACGGCGGACCCGGCCTCAATCACATCGCCGATGGTCCGTGGGCGGTGCGGGCGGCGGTCCGCGAGCTCGCACGGCAGCGCTGCGACGTCATCAAGATCTTCCTCGACGGCGAGCACCTCAACACCGTCGCCCCGCCGGGTGTGCTGACCTGGACCGACGAGGAGGTCGACGCCGCGGTCGGCGAGGCCCACGGGCGCGGGATGCGGGTCGCCTGCCACGCACGATCGGCAGCGGCGGTGAAGCAGGCCGTGCGAGCGGGCGTCGACTTCATCGGCCACGCCAACTACCTCGACGACGAAGCGGTCGAGCTGTTGCGCCGGGAACGACATCGGCTCTCCGTCGGGCCGGGGATCGCCTGGGAGGTCTCGTTGCTCGAGCGGGGCCATGAGATCGGCCTGCCCCGCGACGCCATGGAGCGCATCGGCTACCGGGCCGAGATCGACGCCACCGTCGACGCGGTGAAGCGGCTGCGGGACGCCGGTGTACCGCTGCTCATCGGCGGCGACTACGGCCTCAACATCGCCCCGCACGGGACCAACGCACGCGATCTCCAGCTGTTCGTCGAGCTGTTCTCGATGAGCCCGGTCGAGGCGCTGCTCTGCGCCACCCGCGACGGCGGGTCGGCCGCCCGGCCCGAGGGCGACCTCGGGACGCTGGAGGAGGGCAAGCTCGCCGACCTCCTCGTCGTCGACGGCGATCCCACGACCGACGTCGCCCTGCTCCAGGACCCGGATCGCATCGTCGCGGTGATGCAGGGCGGGCGGATCTGGCAGGGGCTCGCCGATCGTCGACCCTGGCGGCGCGACCGCTTCGAGCTCGGTCCCACCGGGGAGGCGTCGTGATCATCGTCACCGCCACGCTGTCGTTCCGGGACCAGGCAGCTCGGGACGCCGCCGTGGCGGCGACCGTCGACATCCAGGCCGCCACCCGCGACGACGAGCCCGGCTGCGTGGCGTACTGCTTCGCCGCTGACCCCGCCGAGCCGACCCACGTCCAGGTGTACGAGCTGTGGACCGACGCCGCCTCGCTCGACGCCCACTTCGCCCACCCCAACTACGCCGCCATGGTCGAGGCGCTCCGGGGCAGCGGCATCCTCGCCAGCGACAACCGACTCTGGCTGGCCGACGATCGGGGCCCGGTCTACGACGACACCGGGACGTTCCGACGGGGTGCCGTCGAGGGGTGAGCTCGCTCACCCCGGGGCCCGAGCGGCCCGTCGAGCGAGCGGATGCGGCGCGCCACGAACGTGGCGCAGAGCATCGAGGAAGCGAGACCAGAGCGGGGAACAACGAGGGGTGAGCTCGGTCACCCCGGCGCCAGCGTCAAGGTGTCGTCGGTTCCGCCTGGCAGCGACAACGAGGGCGCACGCACCGGGCGCGGCGCCCGTTGTCGCTCGGAGCGTGGGACCGACGACCACCGCCCGTCCGGAGCCGACCGGCGGCCGCCTCAGCCGGGAGCGCTGATGCCGACCACCGGGGCGGCCGGGGGATCGTCGCCGAGGCTGCCGAGGAACTCCCGGTCGGAGAAGACGAACACGCCACCGTCGCTCGCGATCATCGAGTAGCCGTCGCCGTAGGCGATGCCGCCGATCACCGGTGCGTTCAGGCGCGCGCCGGCCGGCAGCTCGCCCGGCACCGACCCCCGGAACCCGGCATCGAAGGCGAAGACGCCGCCGTCGGCGGCGACGAGCCAGTACCCCTCGCCGTCGGGATCGGGCACCAGATCGACCACGGGCTCGTTGAGCGGCCGACCGCCCATCGAGCCGGCGAACTCGGCGTCACCGAACGCGAAGATGCCGCCGTCGGACGCCACCATGAAGTAGCCGTCGCCGCTCGGCGTCACGACGGAGCCGAGCACCGGACCGTTGAGACGGAGATCGAGGAGGTTCCCCCGCGCCCGGGCCCGCCCGAAGGCCTCGACGCCGCCGCGGTCGGTGAAGACGAAGTAGCCACCGGGCACCGCCGAGATCGACACCGGACGGCCACCGCCGACGCCGTCGGCGTGCCCGTGGAAGGTGGCCGAGCCGAAGGTGTGGACACAGCCCCGGCCATCGAGGACGTAGTACCCGCGACCGTCGGCGGTCGTCTCGAGGTCCACGGCCGACGAACCCCCGAGGTCGCCGACGGCGTCGCCGAGATCGGTCGCCTCGCCGAACGCATAGACCTCACCCGAGCGGTCGAGCAGCCAGTACCCATCGGGTGCCCGTCGCGGGGCGTTCGTCGCGGTGGGCTCGATGCACCGGTCCCCCACCGGGAGCCCGTCCCCCGCCCCTCGGAACTGAGGCCACGGTGCCGGCGCCGAGGACGACGGCACCGCGAACGTGCCGATCTCGTGGGCACCGCGCCCCAGCGAGTACCCGGAGGTCACGAGGAGGCGGGAGCCGTCCGCTCGGGTGAGCACGGCAGGAGAGGAGTCGTTGGACAGGCCCTCGGCCAGCTCGGCGAAGCGCTGACCGGTGCGACCGTCGAGCACGTGGACGGACCAGGCCGAGCCGATCGCTACGTCGTTGTCGCCATCGCCGTCGAGGTCGGCGATGACGGCGCTCCCGAGGACGCGGTTGAGGTCCGGCCCGGCAGGGTTGCAGCAGAGGTCGGTCCGCCAGATGCGCTGGCCGGAGCCGTCGTAGGCCGAGACGTGACCGTCCCACGCACCCACGACCAACTCGCGATCGCCATCGGCGTCGAGGTCGCCGATCACCGGGCTGCCGGTCACGACGTCACCCACGTCGACGGGCCAGCCCGGCACGGCGGAGCCGTCGTCGGCGTGGAAGGCGAGCACCCGCCTCGTGTCGCTGGCGTCGTAGTTGAAGCCGGTCGTGACGAAGACCTCCGCCCGGCCGTCACCGTTCAGATCGTCGATCGCCGGCGAGCCCATCACCGTCTCGTTCGGCGCCCGCTTCCAGAGCTGGCGCACGGCGCCGGCGTCCCAGTCGAGCGCATGGACCTGGCCCCCGGCGATCGAACCGGGGCGACCCGGGGTGTCGTCGCCGCCGATGAAGATCTCCTCGCGACCGTCGCCGTCCACGTCGAACAGCGCCGGCGACGACCACACGGTGTCGCCGTTGGGGAACGGGAAACCGGGCAACTCGACGCCGGTGCGACCGTCGAGGGCGTGGACGTTGTGGTCCCAGCCGCCGAAGACGACATCGGCGAAGCCGTCGCCGTTCACGTCACCGATGGCCGAGGTGGAGAAGACGCCGTCGCACCAGCCGTCCGGGGTGGCGCCGGTGCTGGCGTCCCACACGTTGAACTGGTCGGTCCTCGAGGTCCAGCGCCACGCGATCGAGCCGTCGCGCTCGAACGCGATGAGCCCGCCGTTCTGGTTCGGCACCCACGTCGACTGGACACCGACGACGATCTCGCTCGCGCCGTCGCCGTCGATGTCCGCGATCGTCGGCGTCGAATCGATGGCGGTCGGCGTGGTCTGGCGGTTGCAGTTCGAGGCGACCGACGGCACGGCGCGGGCGGCGAGGATCTGGTCGTCGAGATCGCCGCTGCGGAAGACGCGGAGGATCCCGTCCTCGCCACCGATGGCGATGTCGTCGAACCCGTCGCCGTCGACGTCGCCCACCGCCGGCGCGGAGTTGCGGATGAGCGGGGTGTCGAGCCGGTCGACCCGGGCCGGTCCCTGCTGGGCGTCGGCATCGCTCGACCCGACGGCGACGGTCAGCACCGCGACCAGGGTCGCGGCGACGGGGATGATCACGGGCGTACGCAGGCGCATGCGTCCTCGCTGGTGTGGAGGCACGCCACCCCGGTGCGACACGGCCCGCGACGCGTTGCGACGGAACAGCGGTGGTTCGTGTTCGGGCGCCACGACGCTACCCACCGCCCGATGCTCATGTACCTCAGTGCGTTGCATCATTGAACTGACAGTGTCAGGATGTCGCGATGGCAGCTCCCCCCGACGCCCCGATCGACGCCCATGCGAAGCGGACCCTCGCCGTGTCCGCCCTCGCGGTGCTGGCCGTGTTCCTCGACACGACCGTGCTGTTCGTCGCCTTCCCGGACATCGTGGCGTCGTTCCCGTCGGTCGGCCCGACGGCGCTGTCGTGGGTGCTCAACGCCTACACGATCACCTTCGCCGCCCTGCTCGTGCCCTTCGGCAAGATGGCCGACCGCATCGGCCACAAGCGGGCGTTCCTCACCGGGTCGGCGGTGTTCACGGTGGCCTCGGTGGCGTGTGGCCTGGCACCGAGCGCCGGTCTGCTCGTCGTCTTCCGGGTCGCCCAGGCCGTCGGCGGGGCCATGTTGCTGCCCTCGTCGCTCGCTCTCGTGTTGCGGGCGTTCCCCCCGTCGCGGGTCCCGTTCGCCGTGGCCATCTGGGGCGCGACCGGGGCCGTGGCCGGCGCCATCGGGCCGACGGCCGGGGCGGCGCTCGTCGAGTGGGCCGGCTGGCGCTGGGTGTTCTTCCTGAACATCCCGGTCGGGATCTTCACGATCGTCTCGGGCCGTCGCCACCTGCAGGAGTCGAGCGACGAGTCCACGCAGCTGCCCGCGCCGGTCGGCGTGCTGCTCGTCGCCGCCGCCGCTGCGCTCGCGTCGCTCGGCGTCGTGCAGAGCGAGGAGTGGGGCTGGGCCGATGGGCGAACCATCGGGGCGATCGCGCTCGGCGCCGTCGTGCTCGCGGTGTTCGTCCTGCACCAGCGGCGGACGACCGCACCCGCCCTCGATCTCGAGCTCTTCTCGATCGGCAACTACGCCTGGGGCAACGCCGCCACCGCCGCCTTCAGCGTGGCCTTCACCGCCATGTTCCTCAGCTCGATCCTGTTCCTCACCGAGGTCTGGCAGTGGTCGATCATCAGCGCAGGGCTCGGCATCGCCCCCGGACCGGCACTCGTCGCCGTCCTCGCCCCGCGCTTCGGGGCGTTGGCCGGGCGCATCGGGCAGCGCCCGCTCCTCCTCGCCGGCGGGGTGTCGTTCGCGCTCGGCGGGCTGCATCGCTTCGTCGTGCTCGACGGTGAGTCGAACTACGTGACCGACCTGCTCCCGTCGATGCTGTTCACCGGCCTCGGCGTGGCGCTCTGCCTGCCGCAGCTCTCCAGCGTGGTGGCCCAGTCGCTGCCCCCGGACCGTCTCGGCGTCGGGAGCGCCGCCAACCAGGCCATCCGCCAGTTCGCCGGCACCCTGGGCGTGGCGCTGACGATCGCCTTCGTCGGGACGCCGACCTCGCTCGCCGACGCCCTCTCGTCCTTCGACCAGGTGTGGCTGCTGCTGGTGGCCGGCGGGCTCGCCACCAGCGTGCTCGCCCTGCCGCTCGTGACGACCCGGTCGACCGCACCGGCCGTCCCGGCGGAGGCCTGACGATGGTCCGCCGCACGAGCTTCGCCGACGTCAACTGCTCGATCGCCCAGGCGATGGAGGTCATCGGCGATCCCTGGTCGGTGCTCATCGTGCGCGACGCCTTCTTCGGGCTGCGCCGCTTCGAGGAGTTCCGCGATCGGCTCCAGATCCCCCGCAACACGCTGGCCAGCCGGCTCGATCATCTGTGCGAGCACGGCGTGCTGCGGCGCGAGCGCTACCAGGACGCCCCCGAACGGTTCGAGTACCGCCTCACCGCCAAGGGCCGAGCGCTCGGGCCGGTGCTCGTCACCCTCGTCACGTGGGGGGACGAGTGGTCGGGGCTGCCCGAACCGCCGGTGGTCATGGTCGATCGGCGGACCGGGCGGGTGCTCGATCCGGTCCTCGCCGATCGCGAGACCGGTGAGCTCCTCGACGACCTCGACTACGGGCCACAACTCGGCCCGGGCGCCCGCCACGGGCGCCGAGTGCCGAGCTGAGGGCCGTCGATCAGAGCTCGCGGAGCGCGGCCATGAGCTGGGGCAGCTCGGCGCCGCGGGCCATGATCTCGTCCATCCCACCGACGACGCCGGTGAGGTTGGCGAGCACGATGTGCTCGAGCCCGTTGCGGGCGTAGCTCTCGAACTGCGAGGCCAGCTCCTCGGCGTTGCCGATGAAGAGCACCTGCTGGACCATCTCGAACGGGATCGTCGGGGCGATGTCGCGGAGCTCGTCGGGGTCCAGGTCGTGGATGATCACGTCGATGAAGCCCTTGGAGTCGTTCCCCAGCGGGTGCTGCAGCCCGTTCGCCTCCCACATGTCGCCCATGGCGAAGAGCCCGAAGAGCTTCCCCAGCGGCTCCGCCTCGAACATCTCCTCCGCCCGCTCGATGCTCTCGGCGAAGAGGGTGAACGGCAACAGCGATGCCTCGGGGTTCGGACGGCCCGCCGCCGCGGCGTGCTCGTTCACGACGGCCCGCTTCTCGCCGTACTCCTCGGCGCTCATCCACCACGCCGGGATCCACCCGTCGCCGTACTGGCCGGTCAGGCGCAGCATCCGCGGCCCGTGACCGGCGACCCAGACCGCCGGCCTGCCCCGACCCTCGGCCTCGAGCGGCAGCCCCATGCGACCGGTCGGGTTGCCCGGCATGTGGCCGGCGTCGAGCAACGAGCGCAGCTCGATGAGGCACTCCTCGAGCTTCGCCACCGGCTTGTCGAACGGATAGCCGAAGGGGAGGAGGCTCTCCGCCTCCCCCGAACCGATGCCGAGGATGAACCCGCCGGGGATGAGGTCGTTGAGCGAGAGCGCGGTGCGGGCGAGATCGGCGGCCCCACGCCGGGTCGAGTCGGTGACCGAGATGCCGAACGGCTTCTGGGTCTTCGTCCCGACCACGGCGCCGTACACGAACGGGTCGTAGAAGGCGTCGGGGTCGGCCGCCATCGCCGAGAGCGGGGTGTCGGCCCAGAGACCGGGGTGGAACACGCCGAGGATGTGGTCGGGCGCCCAGTACGTGTCGGCGCCCATCTCCTCGTAGACCGGCAACATCATGTCGGTGCTGTCGAAGGGGAACTGCGCGGGGAGGTTGATGCCGACCTTCACGGTGGGGGCCTTTCGTCGGAGCCGACGCACGAAGGTAGTGGGCCGAGGTCGCCCGCCCGGAAACGCCTGGGCCGCTAGAGGATCTGCGAGAGGAACTCCCGCGTCCGCGGCTCCTGCGGGTTGGTGAAGAAGTGCTCGGGGGTGCCGACCTCGACGATCTGGCCGTCGGCCATGAACACCACCCGGTCGGCGACCTCGCGGGCGAAGCCCATCTCGTGGGTCACGACGATCATCGTCATGCCCTCGCGGGCGAGGTCCATCATCACCTCGAGGACCTCGTTGATCATCTCCGGGTCGAGCGCCGAGGTCGGCTCGTCGAAGAGCATCACCTTGGGCTCCATCGCCAGCGAGCGGGCGATGGCGACGCGCTGCTGCTGGCCGCCGGAGAGCTGGCCCGGGTACTTCTCGGCCTGCTCCGGGATCCGCACCCGCTCCAGCAGCTGCATCGCCTTGGCCTCCGCCTCGGCGGCGGGCAGCTTGCGGACGAGCCGGGGCGCGAGCGTGATGTTCTCCATCACGGTCAGGTGCGGGAAGAGGTTGAACTGCTGGAACACCATGCCGGTCTCCCGGCGGATCTCCTGGATGTTGCGCAGGTCGTCGGACAGCTCGGTGCCGTCGACGATGATGCGGCCGGCGTCGTGCTCCTCGAGCCGGTTGATGCAGCGGATCAGCGTCGACTTGCCCGACCCCGACGGACCGATCACGACGACGACCTCGCGCCGCCCGACCTTGACGTCGATGTTGCTCAGCGCCTTGAAGTCGCCGAAGAGCTTGTCGACCCCCGACACCTCGATCATCACGTCGCCGTCACCACCCACCTGGGTGGCGTCGGACATGACCTGGGCGGTCCCCATGTCGTCGCTCATCGGTTCCCAACTCCCAACCGTCGTTCGAGCCGCTGGCTCTCTCGGGACATCGTGAAGGCGCCGACCCAGAACAGGAACAGCACGAAGACCAACGACTCGACGATGAGGCCCTGGCCGCGGAACTGCTCCTGCGCCGTCGACGCCTGGGCTGCGTTGAGGAGCTCGGCAAGGCCCATCGCCGCACCGGCCAGGGTCGTGTCCTTGAAGAGGCTGATGAACTGGCCCACGATCGCCGGGATCACGTTGCGCAGCGCCTGGGGCAGGACGATGCGGAAGGTCGTGCTGATCGGCGAGAGCCCGAGCGCCTTGGCCGCCTCGAACTGCCCACTGGGCACGGACTGCAGCCCGCCGCGGACCACCTCGGCCATGTAGGCCGCGGTGAACAGCGTGAAGACGATGATCGCCCGGACCGGCGTCGACGGGACGATCGACTGCGGGACGAAGAAGCCGATGGTCACGTTGGCCATCAGGAGGAGCGCGATCAGCGGGGCACCGCGGAAGAGCTCGATGTAGCCCACCGACAGCAACCGGATGATCGGGAACTTGGAGCGTCGACCCAGGGCCAGCAGCACGCCGAGCGGGAAGCAGAGCGTGATCGAGAACGCCGCCAGGAACAGGTTGAGCAGCACGCCGCCCCAGCTCTCGAGCCCGACGCCGTTGGCCATCAACCAGACCATGCCGATCAGGGTCAGGACGGCGAGGACGGCGAGCGGGGTCGGACCCCGCTGCGGGAGGCGGCGGCCCAGGAAGCGGCCCACGACGACCACGCCGACCAGCCCGAGCACGAGCAGCGTCGGCATGATCGTGCGACTGAGGAGCAGCAGCAGCCCGATACCGAGCAGCAGCGGCCACAGCCGGGCGACGATCTCGGCGGCGCGGGTGCGGACGTCGGGCGGGCCGGGTTCGATGCCGGCCTCGATCTCCCGGGTCCGGGTGACGAAGCCGACGATGATCCCGCCGACGAAGCCGGCGAACAGTACGACGGTGACCAGGCGCCACGTCTCCGCGTCGGGCCAGGCCCCGGTGATGTAGAGCGAGAGGTTGACCTCGACGATCTCCCACCGGCCGGTCACGAAGACGAACCGGACGATCCGGAACAGGAGGAACGCCGCGAGCGCCCCGAGCACGACGCTCACGATCGAGTCGGCGACCGACCGGAAAAGGTTGGCCTTCATCCAGGCCGTGATCCGCTCCGTGGCGCTCATCGTTCGACCTTCGCCTTCGGGCGGGCCCCGGCCCGCTCCGTGCGGCTCATCGCTCCACGACCTGGAGCCGGCGGTTCACGATGTTGACGCCGGTGGAGATGATCAACGACATGACGAGGTAGATCCCGATCAGCAGGAGGAAGGCCGGGACGGCCGGCGACCGGTTGCCGACCGTCGTCTGCGTCACCTTCGTGACCTCGAAGTAGCTGATCACGAAACCGAGCGACGAGTTCTTCATGAGGTTGAGGTACTGGTTGCCGATCGGGGGGACCGCGATCCGGAGTGCCTGTGGCAGCACGACGTGGCGGAGCCGGTGCCAGCTGCTGAGAGCGAGCGCGCTGGCCGCCTCGACCTGACCCTTCGGGACGGCCTGGATCGACCCCCGCACGATCTCGGCGATGTGGCTCGACGTGTAGATCACGAGCGCCGCGAGCAGCGCGAAGAACTCCGGCTGCATGGTCATCCCACCCTCGAGCGAACGGCCGTCGAGCTCCGGGGTGGTGATGCCGTTGCCGACGAAGAACGCCCCCCAGAACCCGACGAGCACGAGCACCGGCACGGCCCACAGCCCACCGCGGGACGGCTCACCGGTCCGCTCGTTGACGGCGAGCCGCCACCGGTTGACCGCCCAGGCGAGCCCGACGGCCACGGCCACGACGACGAGGAAGGCGATCGTCGACCCCGTGATCCACGGGATCGTGACGCCCCGCACGTTGGCGACGAGCAGGCTCCCGACGACCCACGAGTCCTCGAGGCGCGGGAACGCCGTGAGCACGAGCCCGATGTAGAAGAAGATCAGCAGGCCGAGCAGCGGGATGTTGCGGATGCTCTCGACGTAGACGCGGGTGATCGTGCGGATGAGGAAGTTGCCCGAGAGGCGGCCGACCCCGAGCGTGATGCCGAGCAGCGTCGCCAGGATGAGCCCGGCGATCACCACGCGGAGGGTGTTGAGCACCCCCTCGACGTACGCCTCGCGCACCGACTGGGTCTGGCGGAAGTCGTTGCCGGGGATCTCGAAGCTGGCCGGCTGGTCGAGGAACGCGAAGCCGGTCGGGATGCCCTGGTTGGCGCTGTTGACGCGCACGTTGTTCACCAGCACGCCCACGATGGCGACGACGACCGCGAAGACCGCCAGCTGGAACATCCAGCCGAGCACCCGCACGTCGCGCCACAACGGCGGCCGTTGCGCTGCTGCGCTCACCCTCTTCCTCTCCGCTCGACGACGATCCGGTCAGGTGGCGGGGCCGGAGGAGCCGGCCCCGCCACCTGCGACGACCGATGGGCCTAGCGGTACGGCGGGGCGTACAGGAGACCGCCCTCGATCCAGATCGTGTTGACGCCACGGTCGAGGCCGAGCGGGGTGAGGTGTCGCTCGAAGATCTCGCCGTAGTTCCCGACCTGGCTGATCACCTGGTAGGCGAAGTCGGCCGGCAGGCCGAGACCCGGATCGAGCGTCGTCCCGTCGACCTCGACGCCGAGGAAGGTCAGGATCGACGGGTTCTCCGAGGTGAGGAAGTCGTCGACGTTGGCCTGGGTGATGCCGAACTCCTCGGCCTGGATGGTGGCGAAGACGGCCCACTCGACCGCCTGCGCCCAGGCGGTGTCACCGTCGCGGACCGCCGGGGCCAGCGGCTCCTTCGAGAACACGTCACCGAAGATCGTCAGCGCGTCCGGCCCGTCCGGGAAGGCCGACCGGAGGCCGGTCAGCTGCGAGACGTCCGACGACCAGCCGTCGCAGCGGCCGGCGATGAACGCCTCCTGGATGAGGTCGGTGCTCTCGAACGACAGCACCTCGACCGAGAGGCCGCGGCGGGCGAACTCGGTGGCGACGTTGCCCTCGGTCGTCGTGCCCGAGGCGACGCAGACGACCGTGTTGTCCATCTCGTCGATGCCACCGAACGAGCCGCTGGCCACCATCATCCCCTGGCCGTCGTAGAAGTTCGGCTGCAGGAAGGTCGCACCCTCGACGCCGTCACGGCTGGCCGTCCACGTCGTGTTCCGGACCAGCACGTCGA
Source organism: Actinomycetota bacterium (assembly GCA_039818945.1). Classification (GTDB taxonomy): domain Bacteria; phylum Actinomycetota; class Acidimicrobiia; order Acidimicrobiales; family Poriferisodalaceae; genus JBCBSZ01. The sequence goes on along the minus strand of JBCBSZ010000086.1, from coordinate 3,100 downwards.
TCTCGTTCGACTGCAGCGCCGTGAAGCGGTCGGCCGTCTCGAGCGGCACCATCTCGGCTGCGGCAGCGTCGCCGATGACCGCGGCGGCGATGACCCGGCAGAAGTCGGAGTCGAAGCCCTGGTAGGAGCCGTCGTCCTGGAGCACGGCGAAGCCGGGCAGCGCGTCGCGCGTGCCGCAGCGGACCGAACCGGCGGACTGCACCGAATCGAGGAGTGAGCCGTCGCCCTGGGTCAACTCGACGGTGTCGTCGGTCTCCTCGTCGTCACCCGCCTCGACCTCGGTGTCACCGCCGTCGTCACCCTCGTCGGGTTCGGCTTCGGTGTCGGCGGTGGCCTCCGATGTGGTGGTGTCCGCGTCGTCGCCGGCGTCGTCGTCGTCGCTCGATGCGCACGCACCGGCGAGCAGGACGAGCGCGAGCAGGAGCGTCAGGATGCTCCAACGTGATCGCATGATGGGACCTCCAGGTCCGGGTCGGTCGTGTACCCCCTCGTTGGGCGACCGCCCGTCCGCCCAACAGGCCGGAACCTATGGCCGCCGTCACATCGCGGTGAAGGGTTCGACGCCGCCTCCTTGCAAACTCTTGACAACCGTGTCCGGCAGATGTCCGGCGTACGCTCGTCGACCCGGACCGATCCGACGCCTGCCACGGGAGACCCACGCCATGAGCTCCGACATCCTCGACGTCGACCTCCTCGCCTTCGAGACCGGCGACGCCGCCGCCCGCGCTGCCGTGGTCGACGGGGTCATGCGCAGCCTCACGACCGGGTTCGTCTACACCCGCCACGATCTGTCCGAGTCGATGCTCGACGAGACGTACGGCCTGCTCAAGGGGTTCTTCGACCTCGACCAGGAGGCCAAGGCCCGCTACCACGTGCCCGAGAGCTTCGGTCAGACCGGCTACACCGGCCTGCTGGTCGAGACGGCGGCGACCGCCGAGCTGGCGGACTGGAAGGAGATGATCAACTACGGCCGCTCGGTCCCCGAGGCCCACCCCCTCCGGCGCAAGTACCCGCGGGCGTACCTCGATCCGGTCCTCCCCGACCACGACTTCCCCGGCGCCAGCGACCTGCTGCTCGACTTCCACGACCGGGTCTTCGACATCCAGCGCCGCTTCATGCGGATCATCGCCGTCGGCCTCGGCTGTCACGAGGACTTCTTCGAGGTGATGCTGGAGGAGGGCCCGACCCTCACCCGGGCGATCCGCTACCCGGCGATGACCGAGGCGCCGGCCGGCGGGCACGTCTGGGCCGCCGAGCACGGCGACATCAACCTCATCACGGCGCTGCCCCGAGCGACCGCATCGGGCCTCCAGGTGAAGACCGAGGCCGGCTGGGTCGACGCCGCACCGCCCGACGGCCACATGATCGTCAACACCGGCATGATGCTCGAGCACGTGACCAACGGGCTGATCCCGAGCGGGATCCACCGCGTGGTCGCCGGCGAGGGTCAGCTCGGCGAGCGGATCTCCGTGGTGCAGTTCTGTCACCCGCGGCCCTGGACGATCCTGTCGCCGGTGCCGACGACGGTCACCGAGGAGCACCCCCTCCGATTCTCACCGATCTCGGCCGCGGACAAGCTCGATCAGGTGCTCTGGGACATCAACCTCACGACCTGAGGAGCGACACCGCCGCCCTCACCCGGTCGACGAGCTCGTCGGCGGGCGCGCCGCTGCGCGCCAGCGCCATCAGGCCCTGCATGACCAGCACGAGCATCGCCACCGCCGCGTCCTCGTCGGCGTCCACCTGACGGGCCTCCACGGCCCGGCGCACCTCGCGCCGCAGCCCCTGCTCGATCTCGGCCCGCCCGGCGGCGAGCGATCGGCGCACGCCGGGGTGCAGCGCCGCGCCCTCGAGGCCGACGGTGGTGACCAGGCAGCCGACGAGGCGCCCGTCCTCGCCCGGGGTGACCGACGAGACCAGGAAGTCCTCGATGTTGGCCAGCGCATCGCCTTCGCCGGAGAGGTGCCGGGCGACGCGACCGCGGATCACGCGGTCCACGTAGTGGTCGATCACCGCCACGCCCAAGCCGTCCCGGCTCCCGAAGCGGCGGTAGATCGACGGCGCCTTGAGCTCGAGCTCGCGCTCGAGGTCGCGGATCGACGTGCCGGCCCAGCCGGCGCGCCAGAACGACCGCATGGCCCGATCGAGGAGCACCTCGTCGTCGAACTTGGGTGGCCTCGCCATCTGCCTCCTGCGCCGCCCTTGCAATGGTAGCGGTCGCTATCTAACGTCGTCCACGATCGCTCAGAAGGGGACGACCATGCCACCGATCGACGCCACGCCGCTCACCAAGTCCTTCGCCACCGTCGACGGCAAGCGGATGGCCTACCACGAGGTCGGGGAGGGGCCTGCGGTCGTCTTCCTCCACGGCAACCCGACCTCGTCCTACCTGTGGCGCAACATCATCCCCCACCTCTCGGCGACCAACCGGTGCATCGCCCCCGACCTCATCGGCCAGGGCGACTCCGACAAGCTCGACGACGTCGGGCCGGACAGCTACCGCTTCGTCGAGCACCGCCGCTACCTCGACGGGCTCCTCGACCAGCTCGACCTCGGTGACGACGTCGTCCTCGTCATCCACGACTGGGGCTCGGCGCTCGGCTTCGACTGGGCCAATCGCCATCGCGCCCGCGTCGCCGGCATCGCCTTCATGGAGGCCATCGTCACCCCGATCACCTGGGCCGACTTCCCCGACGCAGCACGCGACCTCTTCCAGGGCTTCCGCTCACCGGCCGGCGAGGACATGGTCATCGACAAGAACCTCTTCGTCGAGGCGGTGCTGCCGGGCTCGATCCTGCGGGGCCTCACCGACGCCGAGCACGACGAGTACCGGCGGCCCTTCACCGAGCCGGAGCATCGTCGCCCGACGCTCACCTGGCCCCGGCAGATCCCCATCGAGGGCGAACCGGCCGACGTGACCCAGATCGTCTCCGACTACGCCACCTGGCTCGCTGCCGCCGAGGTCCCGAAGCTGTTCGTGAACGCCGACCCGGGCGCGCTGCTGACCGGCCCGCAGCGGGACCTGTGCCGGACCTGGCCGAACCTGACCGAGGTGACGGTCGCCGGCAGCCACTTCATCCAGGAGGACAGCCCGCACGAG
>JBCBSZ010000085.1:0-28674 GCA_039818945.1 Actinomycetota bacterium | reverse complement strand
CGTCGTCTGTGGGTTCAGGGCCGTTTCGCTGGATGCCGATCGGCTCCGCTGCGGCGACGGCGCGGGCCACCGCCCGGTTGCCGGCGGTCGCCTGCAACGTCTGGACGCGGTGGAGCTCACCACGACGCGAGCTGCTGCCAGCTCGAGCGCGAGCCCGCAGCCGCTCGTCGCCGCGCTCGGGTGTGCCCGCCATTCGTCGACGCGACCGCATGCCGCACGGTACCGCGGCCATCCCGCCCACACGGCGGAGCGGTGCGTCGCCTCTGGTTGCGAGAACGAACCCGCCGTTTGCCGCGTCCCGAAGCGGATGCACCTGGTCGTGCCGCTCCGGCGCAGCGGCCCGCTCGCCAAACAGGCTCATCCTGGCCGTCTCCCTCACTCGGCTCGTTCGGCGGCCGAGGCTGGGCCGGCGTCCATCGCCAGCACGGCCACGGCGGCCCCGACCGCTCACGGTGCACGTCGGCGGACCCGGAAGCCGACGGCCGTGCCATCGTCGGCCCGGGATGCGAACCGCTCCGGCCCGACGAAGCCGCTCTCGCGGACGATGGTCGAGGCCCGCTCGATCCACTCCCCGGGCGTCAACCCGGTGCTCCTCTCGATCGCCCAGGGATGCGTGATCGAGACGAGCGAAGCGCCGGGGCCGAGCACGCGAGCGAGCTCGACGAAGGTCGCCTCCAGCGGCTCGCACAGCTGCAGCGCGTTCACGGCGATCGCGCCGTCGACGCACGCATCGGCGACCGGGATCGAGTCGGCGGTGCCGAGGTGCCACATGACCGCTGACGCGCGGCCGAGTTGCTCGGTCACCCGCCGCCGAGCGGTTCGATGCATCGCCTCGGACGGGTCGACCGCCGTCACGCGACGGTGCGGGGCGTCACGCAGCACCTCGACGATGCCGACGCCGGGACCGAAGCCGAGGACGAGCACGTGCGCATCGGGAGCGAGCGCTGATCGGGCGACGGCCTCGAACTCAGCGTCGGCGTTGCGGATGGCCATGATCCGTCCCACCACCCGCCCGAGCGGACCGTCGAAGCCGCGTTTCGTCGAACCCATGACCCGACCCAACACACTCGACCGTGGTCGAGGTCAAGCGGAGTCGGATGGGCGGTCCGCGGGGAGGAGCGGCGGCCCCGGTTCGCCAACCGGTGCGCTCGGTTCTACGGCAGCAGGCCAGCGAGATACGGACGCGGCCCCCCGACAGGATTCGAACCGGTGACCGTCCGATGAGATGTCCGCGCCCCCGACAGGATTCGAACCTGTGACCGTCGGATTAGAAGTCCGCTGCTCTGTCCAGCTGAGCTACGGGGGCGTCACCGTCAGCGTGCCACACCGATCGGCCGAACCGGCTGAGCCCGGACGCCGCGTCGCGACAACGAGGTCGCTGCTCGCGTTGCGTTCGCATACACTCGTCGGTCCCGTGGTGGCCGTAGCTCAGCCCGGTTAGAGCGCCAGGTTGTGGCCCTGGAGGTCGGGGGTTCAAGTCCCCTCGGTCACCCCAGTCGACGAGGAGGGTGTGGCGACCGCGGTCGCTACACTCTCTCCGTCGCTAGCGCCTCTAGCTCAATTGGTAGAGCATCGGACTCTTAATCCGCAGGTTCTGGGTTCGAGTCCCAGGGGGCGTACGCAAACCGGACCCCAGGTCGCCACCGGCGCCTGGGGTTCTGTCGTCTCCGGCCGGTGCCGTCGGCACCGACCCGTCGCCGACCTCACGGTCTGTGCCAGCGTGATGAGCTGCATCGAGGGGAAGCAGGCTCATGACGGGGACGCGTTGGATCATCGAGGGCGAGATCGACCCGAGGTGGCCGATCAACACGAGGGGCAACATCGGCGAGGTGTTCCCGGAGGTGCTGACCTCGCTGAGCTACCACTACGGCGTGTTGCCCGCCGAGCGGGGTTGGCGATCCGCCTACGCCGAGCTCGGCATCGCGAAGGCGGACGACTTCGGGCGGGACGAGCCCGTGATCGTCGGCCTCTACGGCGGGTACGCCTACCTCAACCTGTCGTACCTGCGCATGCTGGGCGTTCGGGCACCCGGGTCCTCGGCCGAGGCCATCGACGTCACCTTCTTCGGCGAGGGTGAGCCCCCGCCCTACGAACCCCGCTCTGGCGACAAGAGCGTCCTGTCCAGCCTCAAGATCCTGCGGACGGTGCTCCGAGGCCTCGGCACGAGGAGCCTGCCGGAACCGGCGAACGACAGCTTCCGCCGGGTCGCCGCCTTCGAGGCCCGCCGGCCAGCCCTCGACGCGCCGGACGAGGCGCTGCTCGACTACCTCGACGCGTTCCCCGCGACCTTCGAGCACGTCTTCGCCAACCACATGAAGACGACGGCGTTGGCGGCGATCGTGTCGGGCATCCTCGTCGACGCCGCGGCCGCTGCCGGTGAGCCGGGGCTGGTCACCCACCTGATCGGTGCGGCGGGTGACGTCCGCTCGGCGCAGTACTCGCAGGCGCTCGACGCGATCGCCAGCACCGTGCGCGAGACGCCGGCGGTCGGTGCGGCGTTCGACCAGGGGCTCGACGGCCTCCTCGATCGCCTCTCGTCGGACCCCGAGGCGAGCGGCTTCCTCACCGAGCTGGACGGGTTCCTCGCCGAACACGGCCATCGGGGGCCGAACGACTGGGAGCTGTCGAGTCGGACCTGGGACAACACGCCCGAGCTGGCGCTGGCGGCGATCGATTCGATGCGACGGGCCGACCACGACCTGTCCCCCACCACTCGCCTCGGTGACGACGGCGCCAAGCGCCGGGCGGCCATCGAGCGGGTCCGGCCCCACGTGCGGCTGATCGATCGGCGCAACTTCGACCAGGCCGTGCTCGCCGCCCCCTTCTGGGCCCAGGGTCGCGAGGCGACCCGCGACCGAGCGGTCCGCCTCAGCCTCCCGGTGAAGCAGGTCTACCGCGAGCTGGTCCGACGGGCCGCCGAGCGCGGCGGCGATCCCGACCCGGTCCACGTCGCCCTGCTCGATCCCCGCGACGAGCTGCGGGACTACGTCGCCGATCCGACGAGCAAGCTGGCCGTGATCGAGGCGCGAGCGAAGCTCTTCGAGCGCTACACGGCGGTCGAGCCGGTCTTCTTCCTCACCTCCCAGGACGAGGTCCCGACCCTGGAGGAGCTGGAAGCGCAGCGGCCCGACGAGGCGGCGGTGGCCGGCCCGGGCGACGTCCTCACCGGCGACGCCGGGTGCAGCGGCGTCGCCCGAGGGACGGCCCGGGTGATCCACGACCCGAGCCAGGCCGGCGAGCTGCTCCCGGGTGAGGTGCTCGTCGCCCCGTTGACCGATCCATCGTGGACGCCGCTCTTCCTCCCCGCCGCCGCCGTGATCGTCAACGTCGGCGCCCTGATGAGCCACGCCGTCATCGTCGCCCGGGAGCTCGCGATCCCGTGCGTGGTCTCGGTGGAGGGTGCCACGGACCGGATCGAGACCGGCATGACCGTCGAGGTCGACGGCACCGCCGGAACGGTCACGATCGTCGAGGCCTGAGCCGAGTCGCCAACGGGGTCAGTCGTCCCAGACGAGCGTCCAGCTCACGAGCAGGCCGTCGGCGACGTTCATGCGCAGCTCGGTGAGCTCGACCACGACGAGCGTGCCGAGCCGTTCGATCCGATCGGCACGGAGGCCGCCGACGAGGCTCTCGTCCCCGGACGGCCCGACCGTCGCCCAGACGATGTCGGCGAGCCGCAGGGCGTTGACCGACGCCGAGTCCTCGTCGGCGTGGTGGAAGACGAGCGTGACGTCGCTCGGGTCGGCACCGCGACCGAGCGTGAGCCGCTCGTACGGCACCGCGTTGCCGAACCTGGTCGCCGCCGCCCGAGCGCGAGCGACCACGGGCTCGTCGCACAGCACGGCGCACATCTGCTCGGCGACGTCGTCGACGGACTGCGACGGCACGCTGCTCAGCTGGGACCAAGGCCGGAGCTCGGCGACGGTCACGACGTCGGCCGAGACCTCGCGCGGTCCGGTCTGCTCGATGGCCTCGACCACGTCGTCCGGGTCGGTCGACCACAAGAGCACCCCGTCGCCGACGGCGAGGGCGCCCGGCTGACCGATCGGCCGGATGAGCGACCGCCGGGTTCCGTCGCGATCCTCGCCGAAGCGGATGAGCGTGAGGCCGCCGACCTCCTCGGTCACGGCCTCGCCCGACCAGGGCGACTCCTCGACCACCGACCGGACGGTTTCGTCGCGGTCTGCTGCGATCGCTGCGATCACCAGCCCGTCCTCGCCCTCAGCCACGGCGTGGATCTGCTCTCGGCGCATGCCGATCTCGCGCTCGAACAGCTCCGTGTCGGACGCACGGGTCGGCACACTGGTCCACGGCACCGAGCGGATCGACCCAGCGCCCTGCCGTTCGACGACGACGTACTCGACGCCGGGTTGGAGGAAGCGGATCAGCTCCTCCAGTCCCGCCCCCTGTGGGGTCCCGCTCGGCGACGTCGCTGCCGGCGCGCTCGTCGCCGTCGTTCCGCTCGCCTCGAGCGAGATCGAGGTCGTCTCCGCCGACATCGGCGGATCCGGCACGGCAGTTCGATCCGTCGACGAGCAGGCGGCGGAGAGCGACGCAACCGTGAGCGCCGCGATCGCGATTCGCAGGGGCCGGGCGGCGCGACGAGTGCTCATCGACAGTCCATCGTCCCTCCCCGGCGCCGCATGAGGAGCGACGCCGCCTGCTCTCTCAGGCGAAGGTGCGGAGGCTGGACAGGACCTGGTCGGCATCGGGACCGGTGGCGACGAGGCCGGAGTCGGCGACCGGTCTCCGCTGGCCGGCGACGAGGCAGAGGTCGTGCGCCGAGCCCTGCACGACGTTCGCCGCAGTGTCGTCGCCGAAGGTCCACACGGCACCGTCGGGAGCGTCGAGCTCGAAGCGGACCGGGCCCGGCGCCGTGGAGAACCCCGCTCGCTCCGACGCGTACGGCACCGTCCGGTGCACGAGGCGGGCGATGTGCCAGAGCCGGTCGGTGGGCTCGACCGTCACGCCGAGCCCCTGGGCGATGTCGGTGGTGTGGATCCAGGTCTCGGCCAGGCGGGTCGTGCACAACGTGCGGGCCGCCAGCTCGCCGACGACCCAGGGCACCCGGGCACGAGGATCGACCGCCTCGAACGCAGCCGTCATGTCGTCAGCGGTCCGCTTCCACCACGTGTACGGCCCCAGCCCGTCCCGCCTCGGGCCGGAGCGGACGGCCTCGGCGGCCACGTCGTCCACCGTCGTCTCGCCGCCGACCCCACCCCACAACGCTGCGACCCGCTCGGGCGGGCCCTCGACCGACGCCACCGCGACCTCGTTGGTCTGCGCCAGGTGCACCAACACGTCACCGACCGACCACCCGGCGCACGCCGACGGCGTGGCCAGCGCGGCGTCGTCGAGCCCGCGCAGCATCCCGTCCAGCTCGTCCACCTGCGCCCGGAGCGCTGCAGCAACGTCCACGCCGCTCCTCAGTTCGCCCGCGACGAGCCGAGGACCAGCTTGGAGACCTCGACGACGGCCGATCCGACGAGGGAGAGCGCGATGACGGCGAGCCACTGCGAACCGGTCAGCGTCAGGGTGTCGAGCCAGCGCTGCAGCACCGGGAGCTCGATCGCCAGCCAGACCACGGCCCCGCCGGCGGCGAGCCAGCCGACGAAGGGCCACAGCGGACCGGTCCAGGCCGGTGAGGCGTCGCGCCGCCAGGCCAGCCCGAGCAGGAGCGTGCTCAGCCCCACGACACCGAACGCCATCGTCATCGCGATCGACGGGCCGTCGGTCGACGGCTCGTCAGGACCCCACAGCAGCGGCACGAGTGCCGCCAACCCGGCGGACACGCCGGTGAGCACCCACAGCAGCACCGATCGTCGGCTGGCGATCGGCTGTGTCCGGTCGCGGGGTGGGCGGTCCATCGCTCCCGGATCGGGGTCGTCGCCCATGATCGCGACGACCGGGAAGATCGTGACGAAGAAGTTGGCGAAGAGCAGCATGCTCGGCGTCAGCGCGATGCCGTCGTTCACGTCGAGCACGGTGGCGATGACCATCAGCGACAGGATCGAGAACAGCCCGGAGAGCTGGAAGCGGATGTAGGCCGACACCTTGCCGTAGACGTCGCGGCCAAGCTCGACGGCGCGGACGAGCGTGGAGAAGTTGTCGTCGGTCAGGATCATGCGGGCGGCCTGCTTCGACACCTCGCTGCCGCTGCCCATCGCGACGCCGATGTCGGCCTGCTTCAGCGCGGCGGCGTCGTTCACGGCGTCGCCGGTCATGGCGACGACGTCGCCCCGCTCCTGCATGAGCCGCGCCAGGCGGAGCTTGTCCTGCGGTGCCACGCGACCGAAGACGTGCAGCTCGTCGAGCGAGTCGCTGAGCTCTTCGTCGCTGGAGCGCTGGAACTCCGGACCGGAGACGATGCCGGCGCCGAGCCCCAGCTCGTCGGCGATCGCCCGGGCGGTCACGGCGTGGTCACCGGTGATCATCCGTACCTCGATGCCGGCGCCGAGCGCGACGCGCACCGCCTCCTTGGCGCTCGGACGCAACGGGTCGATGATCCCGACCAGCGCGACGAACGAGAGCTCGCCGACGAGGTCCATCGGCTCCTCGGCCTCGAGCTGGGCCGGTGACAGACGCCGCACCGCGAAGGACAAGACCCGGAGCCCCCGCTCGGACAGCTCGCGGTTGCGGGCGACGAACCCCTCGCGGAGCGGTTCGATGTCGACCTCCTCGCCGTGCCAGTAGGCCCGGCTGCATCGGGCGAGGAGCACGTCGGGAGCGCCCTTGACCAGCTCGATGACGGTCGGCGGATCGTTCGGGTCCTCGACGAAGGTCGCCATGAACTTGTAGGCCGAATCGAACGGGACCTCGGCGAGGCGGGGGTGCTCGCGCCGGGTGATCTCGGCGTCGACGCCGAGCTTGGCGGCGAGCACGACCAGCGCCGCCTCGGTCGGATCGCCCACCACCGTGCCGTCGTCGGCCACCGTGGCGTCGCTGCAGAGGGCGAGGCCGAGGGCGAGCGGGGTGAGGTCGGGCACCTCGCGGTCGGCGTCGCCGAGGATCGCGCCGGACTTCTCGTAGCCGCTCCCCTGCACCGAGAAGGGACGCCCGCCCACGATCAACCGGGTGGCGGTCATCTGGTTGAGGGTGAGGGTGCCGGTCTTGTCGCTGTTGATGGCGGTCGTCGCACCGAGCGTCTCGACGTCGGTCAGGTTCTTCACGACCGCTTTGGCGTCGGCGAGGCGTCGGGCACCGGCGGACAGCATGCGCTGGACGAACGTCGGCAGACCGGTCGGGATGGCCGAGATCGCCGTGGCGATGCCGAGCAGGATCAGCGCGTCGCCATCGAGGCCCCGCGCCAGGCCGACGGCGACGATGACGAAGACCGCCGCCCACGCGACGATGGCCAGCAGCTTGGTGAGATCGGCCATCTCCTGCTGGAGCGGCGAGCGGGTGCGCTCGACCTCCGAGAGCATCCCGGCGATCCGGCCGACCTCGGTGGAGGAACCGGTCGCCGTCACGACCAGCGTGGCCGTGCCCCTCGTGACGAACGTGTTCTGGAACGCCATGCAGGTGCGGTCGCCGAGTGCGGCATCGACGTCGTCGAGCGCATCGGCGTCCTTGGCCACCGGCACGCTCTCGCCGGTCAGCGCCGACTCCTGCACCTCGAGGGCGGCGGCGGTGACGATTCGCCCGTCGGCGGGAACGAGGTCGCCGGACTCGACCGAGACGACGTCGCCCGGGACGAGATCGACCGCGGGGACGGTGAGCAGCCGCCCGTCGCGCGTCACCCGGGCATCGGGCACCTGCAGATCGGCCAGCGCATCGACGCTGGCCCGCGCCTTCAGCTCCTGGCTGGCCCCCGTCGACACGTTGAGCACCACCAGGAGCCCGATCAGGATCGACGTCGACGTCTGACCGATGACCAGGCCGGCGATGGCGACGCCGACGAGCATCAGGTTCATGGGATCGACCAGCTGACCGAGCGCCACCTGCCAGAAGTTGGGTGGCGGCTCGCTCGGCAGCGAGTTCGGGCCGTGCTCCCGGAGACGGCGAGCGGCCTCCTCGGCGCTCAGTCCCTCGGCCGCGTCGACTCCCAGCCCACGTGCGACCTCGGCGGCATCGAGGGCGTGCGAGGCCACCGCCTGGTGCGAGGTGGCGGTCATCTGGCCCTGCGGTGCGCGGCCGCCGCGCCGTGCGATCGCTCCCTGACCAAGGTCATCCGCCGCCTCCTCTGCTCGTCACCGCCTCGTCAGCCGGAAGCTACTCCTCTGATCCGACCGGGACGTCCGGAACGCCCGACCCGACGAGCACCGTCCGCTCGACCAACTCCACGAGCACCGCCCGGTCCCGACGAGCGCGGTCGGCGAGCTGGTGTCGCGCCCGGGCCCGGAGGCCGCCTCGGATCCGGCCGACGGCGGCGAGGACCGTCGACCACACCACGAGCGCGACCGCTCCCGCGATCGCGAGACCGACGCCGACCGCCACCGCCGCCCACCCGTCCGCCACGAGGATCCCCACGACCACCCAGGTCGCCAGGCCAGCCGCGGCACCCACGAGCAGCCGCACGGTGCCCTTGGTCGCGGTCGAGCGGACCCATCCGGTGATCGCCACCACCGCGAGCAGCGCGGGCAGGTGCACCAGGGTGACGGTCAGGAGCAACGAGCCGGCCACCGCCACGGCGAGCCCGGCGAGCACGAGCGGGCGGATCCCGCGCGACGCCCCCTCCTCGAGGTCGGCGTCGTCGAGGCCGACGAGGGTGAGCCGGGTGGCGTATCGCCGGTAGTGCTCGACGACCTCGGCCCGCGCCGCGCTCGGTGCAGCGGCGAGCGCACGAGCCAGCACCTCGATCTCGGCGAACGGTGGCCGGAGCCGGCGTGGCCGGCGACGTCGGGCGGTCACCTCGGCCACCGCTCGGAGCAGATCGCGTTCGTCCACGGAGCCGAACTCGGGCGAGACCGCAGCCAGCGAGGACCGGATCGACTCCGTGAGCGCCCGGACCGCCGACCGATCGTCGTCGTCGACGACCGACCGGCCGAGCTCGTCGTCGATCCACCGCTGGACGGGGATCGGTTCGCCGACGACCACGGCCACGGCCGAACGCGTCTCGACCCGGCTCTCGAAGGCGAGCCCGACGGGCACGACGAGCAGTTCGGGCGCATCGGCGACGGCTCCGAGCGCCATCCGGGCCGCGCCGGTCCGGACTCGATCGAGCGCCGCCCGGTCACCCGTGGTCCCTTCGGGGAAGATCGCCACCACGCCGCCGCCGGCGAGCGAGTCGTGCACGGCGGCGAAGCTCGACCGGTTGGAGCTGACGTCGTCGCCGTCCTGACGTCGGTAGACCGGTACGACGCCCGCCAGGGCGAGGAACGGCCGGGCCGGCGCCACCCGCCACAGCGCGGCCTTGGCGATGAACCTCGGCAGCCGGCCGAGGACGGCGGCGACCACGATCGGATCGACGAAGCCGTTGCCGTGGTTGGCGACGATCAACGTCGGACCCGACGCCGGCAGCCGGTCCCGCCCGATCACCTCGACCCGCCGATGGAACGCGAAGACCATCGCCTGCGCCGCACGCCCGAGCGCGAGGTCGACGCCGTCGCGCAGGATCCCCGCCCGACCGTCGGGCGTCGCGCCGGCCGTGCGGTCGATCCACACGAGCACGAGCAGGGCCGACAGGACGTGCCACAGGGCGTGGGGCTGGGTCAGCGCAGAGGGATCGCAGACCGGCGAGTCGGTCCGTCCCAGGATCCAGGTCACACCCGCAACCGCTGCGAGCGCCAGCGGACCGGCGGACCAGACCGCAGGGAGGCCCTGTCGGCGGGCGAGCACCTCCGCGAGCAGGATCACGCCGACGAGCACACCGGAGCCGACCGTGGCGATCTCGGACAGGACGCCGTGGACCGCCGCGCCGACGACGGCGGCCGCGACCGCAGCGACCACGGCGGCCCGGTCCGCGGACGCCGCACCCCGGGCGCGGACCAGGTGCCAGCCCGCGAGGTAGGCGAGCATGGCCACGAGGGCGAGGTCGTGGACGAGCTGGGCACCGTCGCCGGGTGCGCCGTGGAACGCGATGCTGCCCACGCCCTCGGCGATCGTGGCCACGGCCAGGACGGCGACGGCCGGACGGAGCCGCCGTCGCCGGACCAGCTCCAGGACGAGCACGCCGATGACCACGTAGATGGCCGACGACCAGGCGTTGGCGTCCTGGTCGAAGATCCCGCCGTCCGCGGCCTCGCAGTCGCCGCTCGACTCGACCTGGGCCAGGTGTCGCTTCATCGTGCCCGCGACCCGATGCGCCAGACGACGAGCGCGACGATGCCGGCGGCGATCACCAGGAGCCACGTGAGCATCCGGAACAGCAGCACCCCGGCCGTGACCTCGTTGATGGCCGAGGCACCGGTGACCGACGTGATCATCGAGATGTAGGCCAGCTCGGACACGCCGACGTTGCCCGGCAGGATCGGGACGGCCGTCAACCCCTGGACGAACGCGAACGCCACGAAGATGCCCGTCCAGCCGATCGCGGACTCGGGCACGCCGGTGAAGCGAAGACACAGGATCAACAGCACGACGCGGGCGCCGGCGGCCAGCACGGTTCCCCACGTGGCGATCGGCCAGCGGTCGTGCAGCAGTCCGAGCGCCTCGGCGCGGGAGGCGACGAGGCGGTCGGCCAGCTCACCGTCCGCCTCACGACGCAGCAGCCGCATCGCCGCTCGCCAGATCGGATCGAGCGCACGGCCGAGCTTCGCCGTGGTCGCCTCCGACCGCAGCGCCGCGGCGACCACCAGGACGCCGATGCCGACGACCCCGGCGATCACCACGAGCGTCCGCCAGGCACCCTCGAGGGGGACCCCGCTGACGACGAGCCCGACCGCCGCCACCACGGGCAGCACGAGCTTGATGCCGATGTTGAAGATCCCGCCGGCGGCGACGGCCAACCCCGCCTCGGTCGTGGTGCGACCCCAACCGGTCAACATGGCGTAGCGCAGCGGCAGGTCGGACGGCCCCGGCACGACCGAGGCCACGGCGCTCGGACCGAGAAAGGCGAGGATCCCGCGACGGACCGGGAGGCCGGGCACCAGGGACGCGGTCTGCAGCCCCTGGCAGGCCAGCCACACCAGCCAGGCGGTGGCCAGGGCCAGCAGCTCGGCGTCGGAGAGCGAGCCGAGCGCGGAGCGCACCTCGCCCCAGTCGAGCTCGTCGACCGCGCCGGCCAGCAGGAAGCCGGTGCCCACCAGCGCGCCGACGACGAGCGCGATCCGTCCTGCGATCGACGCCGCTCGCCGTCCGGCGCTCCGTTCGGCGCCGGGCAGGGCCTCTGGTTCGGGCTCTGGCTCCGGTGCCGTCACACCAGCTCCGCCCGCTCGCTGTACTTCAGGGCGATCCAGCCCGGCAGCGTCGGCAACCAGTAGGTGATGAGGCGGAAGAGCAGCACGGCCGACCACGCCTCGGCGTCGTCCACCCCGGCGCCGGTCAGCACGAACACCAGGGCGGCCTCGATCGCGCCGACCCCGCCGGGTGACGGCACGGCCGACGCCACGGTCGTCGACGTCAGGTAGAGCGCACCGATCTCGGCGAAGCCGAGGTCGATGCCGAAGGCCCGACAGCTCCACCCGAACGCCACGATGTAGGACAGCTTCGACAGCGCCGCGCCCCCGAAGAGCCGGACGAGCTTCGACGGCTGCCGGACCAGCTCGCCGTACTCGGCGGTGAGCCGCTCCGACGCCGCCCGCAACCGCCGGCCGATCGTGCGCCGCAGCAGCGGGATCGCCCACAGCGCGCTGAGCACGCCGACGACGAGCAGGACGCCGAAGGCCACGGCCTGGCCGTCGACGGAGAACGTGTCACCACCGCCCGGGGTCGAACCGCTCCAGGTGAAGAACACGACCACCAGCAGCACCTGGACCACGCCGCTCGCAGCCGACGTCAACCCGATCGCCGCGGCGGCCACGCTCAGCTCGGTGCCACCCTTCTGCAGGAAGCGCACCCGCATCGCCATCCCGCCGGCGTTCGCCGGTGTGAACCGGTTGAGGAACGACTGGCCGAACATGACAGCCGTGCTCTGCGTCAGGCTGATCGGTCGCACCACCGACCCGGTCAGGGACAGGGCGCCACCCACATAGGTGACGATCGTGATCGCGAGGATCAGCGGGACGTAGGTCCAGTCCGCCCCGGACATCGCGTCGACGATGTCGCCGAAGTTGGCGGCGAGACCGAGCGCGAACCCGACGAGGACGAAGAGGCCCACCCCGGCCGCCGCCCCGGCGAGCGTGATGCGCGCCAGCTGCTCGAGCTCCGGCTCCTCGGCGCCCGTCGTCCGCTGCACCTCGGCGCGGACGGCATCGAGCAGACCATCGGCCTCCTTCGCCGCCCTCCGGGTCGCGTGGGACAGCGCGAGCGGCTGCACGTAGCCCTGGGCCGCCACGAGGGCGTCGGGATCCACGGCGGCGGCCGCGGCGACCGCACGCTCCGGGCCGACCAGGAGCGCCGTGCTCACCAGCAGCTCGGCCACGTCGGTGGCCTGCTGGGCCCCGGTCGCGTCGACCCGACCCCAGCGCAGTCCGGTCAGTCGGACGCCACCCGCCGTGACCAGGACCCGATCGGCGGCGAGGCGGCGGTGGGCGAGGCCGGCGGCGTGCAGTCGCTGCACCTGTCGCCACGTGTCGACGAGGACGGCGTCGTCGAGCCCGTCCGACGCGCTCGACGCCAGCGTCGGGCCATCGCACCAGTCGAAGGCGAGCACCGCGCTCGAGTCGGTGCCCTGGTCCACCCCCAGGACCGGCGGCACGGACACGCCGCGCTGGGCGGCGAGCAGGGTCACCAGCGCCTCGTTGCGGGCCAGGCGCCGTGGGGTCACGCCGGGTGACTCGTCCTCGATCCCCTTCACCCGCAGTCCCCGCCACACCCGGTAGAGGAGGTTCGCGTCACGCTCGTCGGCGCCGACGTAGACGAGCCGGACCGTCGCTCCCTCGGTGGTCCGGGCCAGCCAGGCGCGGTCCGGCCCCGGCGCGTCGCCGACCTCGCCATCGAGCTCGAGCCCGAGGCCGTCGATCGCCGCGGCGAGACGGTCGGAACCCGGACGCCGCACTGGCGCGCCGGCGGCGACCAGCACCGCAGAGCCGACGACGACCCCGAGCACGGCGGCGATCCCGACGTTCACGGGGACCCGCGTCGCCGTCATCGCGGTGACGAGCATGGCGATCCCGAGCGAGGACCACGCGAGGCGACTCCATCGGGCGTCGATCACCGGGACCAGCACGGTCACGACCGCGGCGAGCCCGGCCACGTAGGAGATCGACGGAAAGCTCGAGTCGCCGACCCATGACGCCGCCGGCTCGGCGTCGAGCAGCTCGGGCGGCGCCACGCGATCGAGCCAGTCGACGAGCAACGCCATGACCCCGATCCCCAGCAGACCGCTCGCCACCACGACCGCGAGCTCGCGTCCCCGGCGCCAGCGGGCCGCCCAGACGACGAGCACGATCGGCAGCACGATGACGGTCAGCTGGGCGAGGCCGATGAGCAGCGCCCGGACGCTCGCCGGCAGTCGCCCGACCAGGACGACGAGGTCGGCGGAGAGGTTCGACAGCGCGCCGGGGAAGTTCGCCGCCGTCGCCAACGCCAGCACCAGCGCGGCCCCCGAGAGGACGAGCCGGGCGACGTCGGACGGGTGTCGGCGCCACTCCACCTCGGCATCGGGGAGCGGCCCCGACGACACGCTCACGTGATCCAGGTCTCCTGCGCGTGGAGCCACCGAACACCGTGGGGCGCGGCAGCGTCGACGGCGAACACCACGGTGGTCAGCCGGTCGTTGCGCCGGTCGGCGAGGTGGTGGGTCTCCACGTAGGTCCCGACGACCAGCCCGTCGCGCTCCGCGACGAGCCGGTGCTCGCTGGTCTCGATCCGCAGCGACGTGGCGTGGGCGTGCCCGTCGATCACCATCCGGACGATCTCACCGCGAGACGACACGCCACCGTGGGGCCCGACCATCGTGAAGCCCGGTGCGAGCGCCGCCTCGAGCCGGTCGATCGACGTCGCGGTGCCGAGGAAGTACGCCTCGAAGAAGTCGTGGAGCTCCTCGACCTCGGCGACCCAGTCCATGCGCGGACCGTAGCCCGCCGACCACGTCCGTCGCCGGGCACCGCGCAGCCCCATCGACGCCCGGATGCGCCACCAACAGCACTCGACGCCTCACGGCCGCGCCCGGCCGCGTCAGTTGTTGGTCATGCCGCCGTCGACCTTGATGGTCTGCCCGGTCACGTAGCTGGCGCGCTCGGAGGCGAGGAAGCACACGACGTCGGCGATCTCGTCCGCCGTGCCCCAGCGGGCCAGCGGCACGCGCTTGACGAAGCCCTCGCGCACGGCCTCCTCGCCGAGCCGGTCGAAGGTCGACTCCCACATCTCGGTGTCGACGAGGCCCGGTGCCACGCCGTTGACACGCACCCCCTTGGGCGCCCACTCGTTCGCGAGGTTCTTCGTGAGCGTGTTGAGGCCGCCCTTCGACGCGGCGTAGGCGCCCTGCGTCCCGCCGGCGCCGGTCGCTGCGGTCGACGACACGTTCACGATCGTGCCCTGCGAGGCGAACAGCGGCTTCGCGAACGCCGTGCACAGCAGGAAGGCCTGGCGGAGGTTCACGAAGAGGGTCTCGTCGATCGCCTCACCCGTCGCCTTTGACGCCGGTTGGTTGCGCTCGACGGCGGCGTTGTTGACCAGCACGTCGAGCCCGCCGAACGCCGCGAGCGCGGCCGAGGAGATCTGCTCGATCGACTCGTGGACCGACAGGTCGGCCGGGATCACGATCGGGTCGTTGGCCAGCCCGGCAGCGATGGCCGTGAGCCGGTCCTCGCTGCGCGCCACGAGCGCGACGCGCGCGCCGCCGGCATCGAGCTGTCGCACGACCGCCTCGCCGATGCCCCTGCTGGCGCCGGTGACGAGCGCCGTCTTCCCCGTGAAGTCGAACCCCATGGGCGCACCGTAGTGACCGGCCTCGCCGGGAGCCCCCTCAGCCCATCGAGGCGAGGAACTCGGGGGACGGCTCGCACTCGGACGACGCATCGACGACCGTGCCGTCGGGGTCCCGCAGGAGGACGCGCCGTTGCCCGTAGAAGAGGTCGCGGGGCTCCTCGAGCACCTCGGCGCCGAGCTCGACCGCCCGGCGGTGGAGCTCGTCGGCGTCGTCGACCACGATCGTCACGATGACCCCGGCCGCCGAGGCCGATCGCGCCGCCTCGGGGACGATCTCGTGGTCGCGGCGGAGGATCCCCAGCTCGACGTCGTCGTTGTCGGGTGCCTGCAGGTGCACGAACCAGTCGCTGTCGAAGTCGACCCGCCAGCCGAACAGCCCGACGTAGAAGTCCCGGAGGCGTCCGGGATCGTCCGACAACAGGTTCACGAAGCTGCGCTGCACGGCGCTCCTCCTCATCGTTGGTGCTCCTCCCCTGTTCATCGTCCGGCACGAGCCGACTCCGACGCGCGTACCGTGTGCTCCGTGGCCGGCGACGCCGTGGAGCTCGAGATCGACGGGCGCGAGGTGCGGGTCACCAGCCCGGACAAGGTGTTCTTCACCGCCAGGGGTGAGACCAAGCTCGACCTCATCGAGTACTACCTCGCCATCGGCGACGCCCTCATGCGGGCTGCGCGGGGCCGCCCGACGATGCTCCAGCGGTTCCCCGACGGGGCGAGCGGCAAGAACTTCTTCCAGAAGCGCGTCCCGGCCGGCGCCCCCGAGTGGCTCACCACGACCGTGGTCTCGACGCCGAACGGCACGACGTCCAACGCGCTCGTGCTCACCGACCTCGCCCACGTGGCCTGGGCCGTGAACCTCGGCTGCCTGGGGTTCCACGTCTGGCCGTACCTGGCGGCCGATCCCGACCACGCCGACGAGCTGCGCATCGACCTCGACCCCCAACCGAAGGTGCCCTTCGACGCCGTGCGCGAGGCCGCCGGCGAGGTCCGCTCGCTCCTCGACGAGTTGGGCGTCGAGGCCGGCGTGAAGACCACCGGCAGCCGCGGCCTCCACATCTACGCCCGTCTCGAGGCCCGGTACGACTCGTACCAGGTCAGGGCGGCGGCGGTCGCGGCCGCACGCGAGCTCGAACGGCGACGACCGGAGCTGCTCACCGCGGCGTGGTGGAAGGAGGAGCGGGGGCAGCGGGTCTTCGTCGACTTCAACCAGAACGCGCCGCACAAGACGGTCTTCGGCGCGTGGTCGGCTCGGGCCCGGGTCGGCGGGCAGGTCTCGTGCCCGATCGGCTGGGACGAGGTGCCGACGATCGACCCGGCCGCGCTGACGATCGAGTCGGTTCCCGGTCGCCTCGCCGAGCTGGGCGATCCGTGGGCGGGCCTCGAGGAGCGACCCCAGTCGATCGATCCGCTCCTCGAGATGTACGACCGCGACCTCGACGCCGGGATGATGGACGCTCCCTGGCCGCCGGTCTACCCGAAGCAGCCCAACGAGCCGCCCCGGGTCGCGCCGAGCAGGGCCCGCAAGCCCGACGACGCGGAATCCGACTGATCGGTCGGGCGCCACGCCGTAGCGTCGCCGCCCGTGACCCGCACCGCGCTGCGAGACCCGGCGCGCCTGTTCGTCTCGCTCGGCGTCGCCGACCGGTTGCTGCTCAGCGGCTTCTGGCTGGCGGCATCGGTGCGGTGGACCACCGAGCTGCAGCTCGGACCCCTCGAGCTGGTGCTGCTCGGCACCGTCATGGAGCTCAGCGTGCTGATCGCCGAGGTTCCCACCGGGGTCGTCGCCGACGTCATGTCGCGCAAGTGGTCGATCGTGGTGTCCCAGCTCGTCATGGGGGCGGCGATCGTCCTCGCGGGGCTCGCCGAGGCGTTCCCCCTGCTCGTCGTCAGCCAGGTCGCCTGGGGCGTCGGCTGGACCTTCCGCAGCGGCGCGGACGTCGCGTGGGTCACCGACGAGGTCTCCGACCCCGAGGGCATCGAGCGACTGCTCGTCCGACGAGCCCGACTCCAGGAGCTGGGCGGGCTGGCCGGACTGGGGCTCGGCATCGCCGCCGGTGCGCTCACCTCGCTCGGCGCCGTCATGGTGGCCGCTGGCCTGGGACTCGTGGCGACCGGGCTCGCCCTCGCGGCCGCCATGACCGAGCACGGCTTCGCACGGCGGAGCGAGCGCCGGTGGCGGTCCTTCGTCGACACCCTCTCGCAGGGAGCGGGTGTCACCCGCCGGTCCCCGTCGCTCCGCCTGCTGGTCGGGGCGACGCTGGCCGCCGGCTTCGGGAGCGAGGTGATCGATCGCCTCGACATCCGCCGGATGGAGGAGGTCGGCCTGCCCGAGCAGGTCGATGCGGTCGTGCTCGTCGGGGCGATGGGTGCCGCCACGGCCGTCCTGAGCTTCGCGCTCATGGGCTACGTCGAGCGCCGACTCGACGACGGGGCGGCCGGGTGGTGGTACGCCCGCATCTCCGTCGGAGCCGCGGCGCTGGTGGTCGCCGCTGCGCTGAGCCCGGTGCTCGCGGTCGTGGTGGCCGCGTTCGTGGGTCAGGCCGCGCTGCGCAGGGCGCTGGATCCGATCTGGACCGGTTGGGCCAACCGCGAGGCGACGAGCGAGGTGCGGGCGACCGTGCTCTCGTTCGTCGGCCAGGCGGACGCCGGCGGGCAGATCGTGGGTGGCGTCGCGCTCGGCGCGCTCGCCGCAACCGCGGGCCTGCCGACGGCGCTGGTCGTCGCCGGCCTGCTCCACCTCGTCGCTGCGGCGCTGGCCCGGCGCGACCGGGCGCTCAGAGCGCCTGCAGACCGATCAGCGTGACCATCCCCACCACGATCGTCGCCAGCGCGTTGCCGGTGCGCCACCCGACGACCCCGGCGACGATCGCCGCGACGGGCCGCGCGCTCAGCAACTCGAGCTCGCCATCGGGCCGCATCACCGCGAGCGCCACGAGCGCCGACAGCGCAGCCGGGGCGATCATCCGCAGCGGTCGGCGGACACCGGCCGGGAGCGCGGCGATGCGGTCGGCGAGCAACAGCGGCACCGTGCGGACGAGGTAGGTCCCCGCCGCGGCGACGAGCACGGCGACCCAGAGCTCACCAGAGCTGATCACCGGCCGCTCCGCTCGACCACGGTGCCTGCGACGATCCCCGCCAACGCACCGAGCAGCAGCGACGAGTCGCCCGCTCCCAGCTCGGCTGCGACGACGGCGCCGACCCCACCGACCACCGCCGCCGCCACCGGGGCGCGGTCGGTGAGGACGGGGATCACCATCGCCAGGAACAGCAGCGGGACGGCGAACTCCAGCGGCACGTCGTCGGGCACTCGGTCGCCCAGGAAGACGCCGAGGACCGTGGCGATCTGCCAGGAGATCCACATCGTCCAGGCCGCACCGAGGTAGCGGGGGAAGGTCGCGGCGCGGGGCCTCCCGTCGATCCCGCTGACCGCGACCGCGAAGGCCTGATCGGTCAACACGTAGCCCATGCCGAGGCGGCGGGTACGGCTGACGTCGGCGACCTCCGCCGCCAACGACGTCGAGTAGAGCAGGAAGCGCAGGTTGATCACCCACGCCGCCGCGACGGCGACGAGGACGGCCCCCCCGGAATCGAGGACGTCGAGGACGGCCAGCTGCGCCGCCCCGGCGAACAGCACGACCGACAGGCCGAGCGCCTCGCTCAGGCCGAGCTCGGCCTCGGCCACCGCCGCACCGGAGACCATGCCGAACGGGATCATGGCGGGGACGAGCGGGAGCACGGCGACGACACCGCCCCGGAGCGCTGAGCGGTCCATGTCCGGGATGCTGGCACGCGCGCGGGAGCGGCCCGGACATGGTTTCGGCTCGGACGCTCACCTGGCATCGGCACCCCACGCCCTGGAACGATCTCGACGTCCACGAACGAGATGCGAGGGGTCCGGAGATGGCAGACGAGGTGCTCACCGAGCAGCGCGGGCGGGTGTTGCTCATCACGCTCAACCGACCGGAGGCCATGAACTCGGTCAACTCGGCGCTGGCGCAGGCCCTGCTGGGCGCCATCGAGCAACTCGACACCGATCCCGGCCTGACCTGTGGCGTGCTCACCGGCGCGGGGCGGGGCTTCTCCGCCGGCATGGACCTGAAGGCGTTCGCCGCCGGCGAGCCGCCCATCGGCTTCGACCGGTTCATCCGCGACGGCGCGAAGAAGCCGCTCATCGCCGCGGTCGAGGGCTTCGCGCTCGCCGGCGGCCTCGAGATCGCCCTGTCGTGCGACCTGATCGTGGCCGCCGAGGGCGTGAAGCTGGGGATCCCCGAGGCCGGCGTGGGCCTCTTCGCCGCCGGTGGCGGGTTGGTCCGGCTCCCCCAGCGCGTGCCCTACGGCGTGGCGATGCGGATGGCATTGACCGCCGAGCCGATCCTCGCCGACGAGGCCAAGGAGGTCGGCCTGGTCGCGGAGGTGGCCCCGAAGGGCGAGGCGGTCGACGTCGCGATGCAGATCGCCGAGCGGATCGCCCAGAACGCTCCCCTCGCCGTCGCCGCCTCCAAGCAGCTCGTCCAGCTGGCGACCGGCATGTCCGAGGCGGAGTTCTGGGAGGCGCAGGCCCCGCTGCAGGCCGAGGTGTTCCGGTCCGACGACGCCAAGGAGGGCCCGCGGGCCTTCGCGGAGAAGCGCGCCCCGGAGTGGACCGGGACCTGAGCGCTCGGCGAGGTCAGACCCGCTCGAAGCGGGTCACCACCTCGACATGTGACGTCCCCGGGAAGGCGTCGACGAGCTCGATGCTCGTCGGTGCGTAGCCGCGGTCGGCGAGCAGCTTGACGTCGCGACCGAACGCGGCGGCGTCGCACGAGATCAGCACGACGACGTCGGCTCGACTGGCGACCAGCACGTCGGCGGCCTGCCGGCCGAGTCCGGCGCGAGCCGGATCGACGACGGCGACGTCGACCGGCCGGGGCCGGTACCGGCGGACGTCCGCCCGCACCACGCGGGCGTCCGGGAGGTTGATCCGCGCGTCGGCGACGGCGTCGGGAGATCGTTCGACCGCCACGCAGTCGCGCCCGACGCCGACCGTGCCGGCGAAGAGGCCGACCCCGGCATAGAGATCGAGCAGCCGGGGCCCGGCGTCACCGACCGCCGCACCGACCGCGTCGACCAACGCCTCCGCTGCACCGGGACCGGACTGGAAGAACGACCGGGCCGAGATCCGCCATCGACGTCCGGCCAGCTCCTCGTGGATCCAGGCCCGGCGACCGGCCCGCAGCTCGTCCTCCCCCACCACCGACACCCCCGGCGGTGCGCCCACACCCTGGGCGCCCGGCGTGGCGAGCACCAGCCGCTCGCCGGTCGCAGCCCCGACCCGGACGGTCAGCTCGTCGGCGTCGCCCGGCTCGAGCTCGGCGATCACCTCGTCGACGAGCGGATGAGCGACGAGGCACCGATCGACCGGGACGATCTCGTCGGAAGCAGCCCGGCGCAACCCCACCGACGAGCCGGTCCGGGCGAAGCGAACGGTCGTGCGGTACCCCTCGAGGTCCCCCGCCGGCCGCACGACGGGTGTCGGGAGCTCGACCCCCGACAGGTGGCGGGCGGCATCGACGACGACCTCGCGCCGCAACTCGGGTGCCGCAGCGGGTGCCACGTGCTGCCAGTCGCAGCCACCGCACCCGGCAGCGACGTGCGGGCACGGAGGAGCGGTCCGCGTGGACGAGGGTTCGACGACAGCGAGCACCCGACCCTCGACCCGACGGTCGTGGACCGCCGTGAGCTCGACATCGACGAGCTCACCGGGGAGCGCCTCGGCCACGAGCGCCACACGGCCGTCCTCGGCCCGGGCGAGCATCCGCCCGCCGGCGACGGGGCGCTCGGTTCGGAGACGGACGTGATCGCCGACGCGCACGGCGGGACCCTAGTGCCGCCTCGCCGGGCGACGCTCCGCGTGGCCACAGGGCTCCACCCCGATCCGGGGCCACCGTCCTACCGTGTGCCCATGTCCCGGATCGAGATCGCCCCCTCGGTGCTGCCCGCCGACTTCTCCCGCCTCGGTGAGGAGGTGCGCGCCCTCACCGACGCCGGGGTCGACCGGATCCAGTGGGATGTCATGGACGGCCGCTTCGTCCCGAACCTCACCTTCGGGCCCGACGTGATCGCAGCGTGCCGCAAGCACAGCGACGTGCTCTTCGAGGCCCACCTGATGGTCGAGGAGCCCGACGAGCTCGCCCACCGCTACGTCGATGCCGGCTGCGAGCTGCTCATCCTCCACGCCGAGAGCACCCGGCACCTCCACCGGTCGCTCGCCGCGGTCGCCGACCTCGGCGCCCGCGCCGCCGTGGCGCTCAACCCGTCGACGCCGGTGACCCAGATCGAGCACGTCCTCGATCTGGTCGAGATGGTGCTGGTCATGACGGTCAACCCCGGCTTCGGTGGCCAGGCCTACCTCGCCACGATGGAGCCGAAGATCCGCCAGCTCCGGGGCCTCGTCGAGGCGACGGGGCGCGACATCGACATCGAGGTCGACGGGGGCATCGGCCCGGACACGATCGCCGGCGCCGCGGCGGCGGGTGCCAACGTGCTGGTCAGCGGGTCGGCCCTCTACCGCTACGAGGACGGCCTCGCGGCCGGGGTGGCCGACCTGCGCGAACGGGCCGAGCGGGCCGCTCCGTGACGCGACGCCCCCGGATCGGGGCCGTCGTGCTCGCCGTCGCCGTCCTCGGCGCCTGCTTCGGCGGTGGCGACGACGACCCCAACGCCTACTGCGTCCAGCTCGACGAGTTGCGGCGGCTGGACCAGCAGCTCTTCGAGGTCGACCCGGATGACGGTCGGGAGACGGCGCTCGCGCTCGACGGGTTCGTCGAGGACATCGGCGAGGCCGTCGACCTCGCTCCGCCCGAGATCGACGACGACCTCGAGGCGCTCCAGCGCTGGGTCGTGGCCCTGAGCGACGCCCGCCGCCTGGTACCCGACAGCGAGGACGACCTCGACGCCGTCGCCGCCTACGAAGCGGCGTTGTCGGAGCTGCCCGACATCAGCCCGGCCGTGGCTCGCATCCGCAGCCACGCCCGCCGCATCTGCGACATCGAGCTGTAGGCGAACCCGACTCGGTCAGGCGAGCTCGCCGCGGCGCAGGATCACGTTGTCGATGAGGCCGTAGTCCTTGGCCTCCTCGGCGGTGAACCAGCGGTCCCGCTCGGAGTCCTCCTGGATGCGCTCGACCGGCTGACCGGTGTGGTCGGCGATCCGCTCGGCCATGAGGCGCTTGACGTAGGCGAGCTGCTCGGCCTGGATGGCGATGTCGGAGGCCTGCCCCCGGAAGCCGCCCAGCGGCTGGTGCATCATGATCCGGGCGTGCGGCAGGGCGAAGCGCTTGCCCGGCGCGCCGGCGCATAGCAGGAACTGCCCCATCGAGGCGGCCAGCCCCATGCAGATGGTCGCCACGTCGGAGCTGACGAACTGCATCGTGTCGTAGATGGCCATGCCCGCGGTGACCGAGCCGCCGGGCGAGTTGATGTACAGCCAGATGTCGGCGTCGGGGTCCTGACCCTCCAGGTAGAGGATCTGGGCGGTGATGAGGTTGGCGATGTCGTCGTCGACCTCGCTGCCGAGGATGACGATGCGATCGTTGAGCAGCCGGCTCATCACGTCGAACGTGCGAGCGTCGGTCGGCGGCTGCAGCATGCGGGGCTCGGAGGTCATGTTCTCCTCGATGGGTCGACGGATCGAAGGGTACCGGGCGCACCCCCGGATGCGGGTCGCCCGACGGTGGGTCAGCGGGGCGGGTACTCGAAGAACCCCCGCCCGCTCTTGCGGCCGAGCAGGCCGGCCTCGACCATCCGCGACAGCAGCGGTGGCGGTGCGTACAGCTGCTCGCGGAACTCCTCGTACAGCGACTCGGCGACGGCGATCGTGGTGTCGAGCCCGATCAGGTCGGTGAGGGCGAGCGGCCCCATCGGGTGCCCGCAGCCGAGGACCATGCCGGCATCGATGTCCTCGGCGGAGGCGAAGCCCGACTCGTACATCCGCACGGCCGAGAGCAGGTACGGGATGAGCAGGGCGTTCACCACGAACCCGGCCCGGTCCTGGCTCCGCACCACCCGCTTCGTGAGGATCTGCTCGGCGAACGAGTTCGCGTCGGCCTCGGTCTCCTCGCTGGTCAGCAGGGACGGCACGACCTCGACGAGGCGCATGACCGGCACCGGGTTGAAGAAGTGGATGCCGATCACCCGGTCGGGCCGGCGGGTCGCCATCGCCAGCTTCATGATCGGGATCGACGAGGTGTTCGACGCCAGGACGACCTCGGGCGACTCGACGATCCCGTCCAACGCCGCGAACAGCTCGGTCTTGGGCCCCTCGGCCTCGACGATGGCCTCGACGACGATCTCCCGGTCGGCCAGCTCTCCCAGCTCGGTCGTGAAGTGCAGCCGACCGATCGCCGCGTCGCGCTCGGCCTCGTCCATCTTCCCGGCACCGACGGCACGACCGAGCGACTTCTCGATGCGGCCGCTCCCCGACTCCAGCGCCTCCGGGTTGGCCTCGACGACCGTCACGTCGAGGCCAGAACGTGCGCACACCTCGGCGATGCCCGATCCCATGAGGCCGCAGCCGACCACTCCGACGCGTTCCACGCACCCCTCCCTCGTCCGGTCCAGGGCGACGTTAGCGCCCGACCCCGGCTGACCAGGGGCCGAACGCCAGCGCCGGTCGCGCCGGCGTCTCACGCCGTTTTCACGGTGGTCCCCGATCGTGATCCCAGGCCGGCACGGAGCCGGCCACGACCGAAGGACACGACATGAACCGCAAGCTCGCCACCATCACGATCTCCGCCCTCGCCCTCGCCGGTGTCGGTGGAGGTGCCGTCGCCGCCCGCGCCGGTGGACCGGCACAGCCGGCCGCCCCCGGGCAGGCCATCACCATCGACGTGGACGCCCGCGACACCAGCGGCAACGCGCTCCGGGGCGTCGACGTCTCGGTGCTCGACGTGAACGGCAAGATCATCGACACCGACACCACCGACTCCGCCGGTGAGGCCGACGTCGAGATCGCCACGGCGGGCCAGTACCGGCTCGTGGCGTCGCCCCCGGCCGGCTACACCGACCGCGACGACACCGACGGCAACTCGGCGTCGACCAGCCGGGTCAACTGCACCGACGTGCTGCGCTGCACCCACGTCGACAAGGGCGCCACGGCGTTCAGCTTCCCGTTCGCCCCGAACGACACCAGCGCCTGGTTCGAGTTCGTGCCGCCGGCGGCCTCCGTCGTCGACACCGGCACGGTCGTCGACGACGGCGAGGACGAGGCGATCGAGATCGGTGACGACGCCGACCTCGAGGAGACCGAGGAGACCGAGGACGCCGACGACACCGAGGCGTCCGAGGACGAGCAGCCGACGGCGAAGGCGCCGAAGATCACGCCGCCGCCGCCCACCACGGCCCCGCCGACCACGGCACCGCCCACGACGGTGGTCGACACCGCCGCCGCCGATGCCGCCTTCGCCCTGGGCTACGAGGACGGCTACATCGCCGGCTTCGAGGGCATCGACCTCTACTCGCCGGTCCCCGGCTACGAGGACGACTACGCCGAGGGCTACAACATCGGCTCCGAGGTCGGTTCGGCCGACCACTGGGCGCTCGTGGAGGCCGACGACGCGGCGTTCGAGCTCGGCTACACCGACGGCTACCACTCCGCCTACGACGGCCTCGACTACTACCTCCCGGTCGCCGGCCACGAGTGGGCCTACGACGAGGGCTTCGCCGTCGGCTACGACACCGCCATCGCCGAGATGACTGCCGCCGACGAGGCCGCCCACGGGTCGACCGTCGACGAGGCCGAGGCCGCCTTCTGGTACGGCTACGAGGACGGCTACCACGAGGCCTGCGACCCGGGCCTGTCGACCTACTCGCCGATCACCGGCCAGGAGCAGGCGTACGCCGAGGGCTACGACAGCGGCATGGCCCAGGGCCTGGTCGACTGCGCCATGGGGTGACGGATTTCATCCGACAAACCACTTCAGTCGCCGCTCGAGCGGACGACGGGACGCTCCGTGCCGCGTCTCCGTCGTCCGTTCAGTGCGCGTTCGCTCAAGCCCGGTCCGCCGTCTCCCGACGAGGCAGGATCGAACCAGAGCGCCGAGCTCACCCACGCCGTCCTCGCCGCCGTCCTCGCCGGGATCGGGGTGCTCCTGGTGGTCGACCTGGCGCTCGACCTCGACCGCACCGCGGAGCTGGTGGTGCGGACGGTCCTCTTCGTGCTCCTCGGGACGGTCGCCTTCCAGATCGTCGGCAACCGCCCGCTGCGGTCGGCGATGCGCCACCACCAGACCACGGTGCGGATCACGGAGCGACAGCTCCGTCTCGAGGCCCGGCGCTTCGCCTTCACCCGTGACCTGCAGGACGCCCTCGAGATGGCCGACGACGAGGACGCCGCGATGGGCGTCCTCCGCCGTGCGGTCGACGAGCTGTCGGACCGCCCGACCCACCTCCTGCTCGCCGCCTCCGCCCAGGGCCACCTCCGCAGCCTGCCGATGAACTCGTCGGCGCTCGAGCACCGATCGGGCTGCTCGGTGGCCACGCCCGACTCCTGCCCCGCCATCCGCCGGGGTCAGACCCTGGTGTTCGACTCCAGCACCGCGCTGTCGGCCTGCCCCCACCTCGGCGACATCGACGCCTCACCGTGCTCCGCCGTCTGCATCCCGGTCACCGTCCTGGGCAGCCCGATGGGCATCGTGCACGCCGTCAGCGAGGAGCACGACGCCTGGGAGCCCCAGGAGGTGGAGTCGCTGGAGACGGTCGCCATGCACGCCGGCACGCGGATCGGCACGATCCGGGCGTTCGCCGCGACCGAGCGCAAGGCGTCGACCGACGCGCTGACCGGCCTGATGAACCGCCGCAGCCTCGAGGACGCGCTCGAGGAGCTCGCCGGCGAGGGTGCGGTCTTCTCGGTGATCTTCGCCGACCTCGATCACTTCAAGCAGCTCAACGACGCCCACGGTCACGAGACCGGCGACCGGGCCCTCCGGCTGTTCGCGGAGGTGCTGCGGCACACGAGCCGGGCGGCCGACCACATCGGACGCTTCGGCGGCGAGGAGTTCCTCGTCATCCTGCGCGACATCGACGCCGAGGGAGCGCTCGGCGCCTCGATGCGCATCGGCGAGGAACTGCGCGAACGCCTCGGCCGGAGCAACCTCCCCCACTTCACGGCGAGCTTCGGCATCGCCCACTCGTCGATGGGGCGGACGGCCCAGGACATCATCGGGATCGCCGACCTCGCCATGTTCGAGGCCAAGACCTCGGGTCGGAACCGGGCGACGGTCGCGGGGACGGAGCTGAACCTCACCAGCAGCAGCCGGACGATCGACGTCGAACCGGAGCGGGAGCTGCGCAACGGCCGCCTCGCGCAGGACTGATCAGCGTCCTCACAGCGGGGCGCGCCGGCGCCGATGGGAACCGGTGAAGGTCCGACGTCGTCGACAGGGTCGACTGAGCCAACTGGTCATCACCGCGGTCGTGATCCCGCTGGTGGCCATGTCGCTGCTCGCCGTCGCCTGGATCGATGACCGAGAGGCGCTCGAGGAGCGGGCGGCACGGGACCGGGAGCTGACCAACCTCGTCGTCGATCTGACCGACCTCGCCCGCACCGTGCGGGGCGACGGGATGACCGAGGTCGCGATCCGCGCCCTCCCCCAGCTGGGTCTCGACGGACTCGACGGGTTCCTCCAGGACCAGCGCGATGCCGCCGCCCAGGGTCGGGCGGCGGCGCTCGGGAGGGTCCGGTCGCGGGCGGAGCTGGTCGACGAGATCGCAGGCCCCGGCACCTGGTCGGCCATCGAGCGGGACGTCGCAGCGCTCGATGACGCCGATCTCGACCTGGGAGCACCCGGGCCCGGCGTCACCGACGAGGTCGTGACCGTGCGGGAGACCGGGTTGGAACCGCTGGCCGACCGCTTGCAGGAGCTCCGCGACCGGGTCGCCGCGGCCGCCGCCGAGGGCAACGGTTCCATCCGCTTCCTGGTCGACGTCTCGGTCGTGAGCGAGCTGGCCGTCGCGGAGTGCGTGCTGGTCGCCGAGGACCTGCTCGACGGTGCCGTCGACCCGACCATCGCCGAGCAGGTCCGCGAGCTCGCGGTGAGGCAGGACGAGCGCGGGGACGTGCTCCTCGACCTCTCGGACGAGACGATCCTGCCGCTGATCGCCGTCGTGGTCGACGGTCAGGGCGAACGGCAATGGGTGGAGATCCGGACCGCCTACCTGACGACCGGACCGGACGAACCCGCCGACGAGCGGGTCGGGCCCGTGACGCTCGTCGGCCTCGAGGTCGCGAACCGCATCGAGACGCATCGGGCCGCCATCGATCAGCTCGGCTCGCAGCTGTCGACCGAGGCCGAGGAGCGCGAGCGTGCGGCCGCCCGCCAGGTCCTCACCCTGCGGATCGCCGTGATGGCGGCCATCGCCGGGACGTCGATCGTCACGCTGATCGCCATGCGCGCCGCGCAGGCGAAGGTCGAACAGGTCGATCGGACGACCGTCCGCCTCGAGGCGAGCGAGCGATACGCCCGCTCGGTGATCGACACGGCCTCCGAGGCGATCATCGTCATCGATGGCGACGGCCGGATCATCGACACCAACCTCGCGCTCGACGAGGCCGTGGGCATCGACGTGATCGGCCGTCCGATCCACGACATCCTCCCCGGCCTCGACGCGACCGACCTCGACACGTTGGTCAACGTCGAGCTGGCGCTCCAGCGTCACGAGCGCCGCCCCGCTCCGGTGCTCGTGTCCGCCGGCGAGACCACCACGCCGGACGGCACGGCGGTGGTGACGCTGTTCGCCCGCGACATCTCCGAGCGCAAGTCCTTCGAGGCCGAGCTGGAGCACCTGGCCAGCCACGACTCGCTCACCGGGCTCCCGAACCGGGCGACCCTGCTCCGCACGATCCAACGAGCACGACGGCGGGCCGCGCGGATCCGATCCAACGTCGCCGTGCTGTTCATCGATCTCGACGGCTTCAAGAACGTCAACGACACGCGGGGTCACCAGGTGGGCGACTCGCTTCTGCAGGAGGTCGCCCTCCGCATCCTCGAGCAGGTCCGGCCCTACGACACCGTCGGTCGCCTCGGCGGCGACGAGTTGGTGTTCGTGGTCGACGACGTCCGTCCGGAGCAGGCCGAGGCGACGGCGGCGCGGGTCCTCGCCGGTCTCCGGCGCCCCATCCACCTCGACGAGGAGATCCGCATCGGAGCCAGCATCGGCCTGGCGATCGACGACGGCCACCGCGACCTCGACGCCGACCAGCTCCTCCAGGAGGCCGACCTCGCGATGTACCGGGCCAAGCGGGGCGGCCGGAACCGGATCGAGACCTTCGACGAGGAGATGCAGACCTGGGTGCGGGTCCGCTCCGACATCGAGAACGGGCTGCGGGCCGCGCTCGCCGAAGGCGACGGACTGCAGTTCCATGCGCAGCCGCTGGTCGACCTCGGATCGGGTCGTGTGACCGCCGTCGAGCTGCTCGCCCGCTGGTACCGCCCCGACGGGCCCGTCCCGCCCTCGCAGTTCGTGCCCATCGCGGAGGAGTCGGGACTCGCCATCGAGCTCGGGCGCTGGGCGATCGGCGAGGCCTGCCGGATCAGCCGGCGCATGAGCGAGTCCTTCGACGCCGAACCGATCCGCGTGCACGTCAACGTGTCGGGCCACCACGTCGCGCAGGGCCAGCTCGCCGACGACATCGCCGCCGCCATGGCCGAGACCGGCGCGCGTGCGAGCGGGTTGACGATCGAGCTCACCGAGAGCCAGCTGCTCGACGACCTCAGCAACTCGGTCCGGG
>JBCBSZ010000084.1:0-28813 GCA_039818945.1 Actinomycetota bacterium | reverse complement strand
GAGCCCTCTAACTGATCGAGGGCTCCCTTCTGGCACCTCTGGACCCGAGGAGCAAGCCCTCAGGAATCCATATCAGCCGTCAGTCCTGCACCTCGCGCCGGAACACGTCGGGGCTGTAGGCGGTGAGCACCACGTCGGAGTGCGCCCGCACCGACGCGGACCGGGGGAAGCCCAAGAACGGCCCGAGCTCGCCGAAGTAGTTGCCCGGCCCGAGCCGCCGGATGAACACCTCTCCCCCGTCGGCCAGCTCCCGGTAGACGTCGATCTCGCCCGTGCGAATCACGTACACGAGGTCCGACGTGTCGCCCTGCTCGAAGATCGTCGTGCCCGCGCCGAAGCTCACCTCCCGGGTGGGCTCGTGGACCGTCTCGAACTCCGGGACCATCTTCACCAGGCGGTCCGCGATCGGCACGAGCCGCTGATCGTGGGTCGACACGACGATGGTGCGGCCCTGGTCGCGCAGCTCGCGGAGCAGTCCGATGACGGCCTCGGCCTGGATGTGGTCGAGGTTCGCCGTCGGTTCGTCGGCGAGCAGGAGCTTCGGATCGTTCCCGAGGCCGCGGGCGACGGCAACGCGCTGCTGCTGACCGCCCGACAGCTGGCTCGGACGGTGGCCGGACCGGTCGGCGAGCCCGACCCGCTCGAGCAGCTCGTCAGCGCGCGAGAACGCATCGCTCCGGCGCCGGCCGGTCATGATCAACGGCATCGCGACGTTCTCGCGGGCGCTCAGCGACGGGATCAGGTTGAATGCCTGGAAGACGAAGCCGACCTCGCTCCGCCGGTAGTCGACGAGGTCGCGACCCCGGAGCGCGCTGACATCGGTGTCGCCGAGGTGGATCGAGCCGGACGTCGGGGTGAGGATCCCGCCGAGGC
Source organism: Actinomycetota bacterium (assembly GCA_039818945.1). GTDB lineage: Bacteria > Actinomycetota > Acidimicrobiia > Acidimicrobiales > Poriferisodalaceae > JBCBSZ01. The sequence goes on along the minus strand of JBCBSZ010000084.1, from coordinate 27,940 downwards.
ACGACAGCAGCGTCGTCTTGCCCGACCCGGAGGGACCGAGGAGCACGACCAGCTCGCCCGGCTCGGCCGCGAACGACAGGCCGTCGAGCGGGCGGACGAGGTAGCCGTCGTTGACGTACTCGACGACCAGGTCGTCGACGCGCAGCGACACCACGTCAGCCCCCGGCCCCGGAGAACGCCAGCGCCGGGTCGGAGCGCGCGACGCGACGCATCCCGGCCACGCCGGCCAGGAGCGCCACCACGATGGCGAGCAGCGGCAGCTGCCAGAACGCCCGATCGGGCACCCGGACCTTCAGCGGGAACACGGGGGCGAGGAAGATCTGGATCACCGCAGCCAGGCCGACGGCCAGGAGGGCCACGAGCGCGGCCTGGAGCGCCAGGCTGCCCAACAGGCTGCGATCGGACACCCCGACGGCCTTGAGCACCGCGAAGTCGCGCTGACGCTCGAGCGCCGAGAGGTAGACCACCGCACCGATGATCACGGCGGCGACGAGCCACAGCAGGACGCGCACCAGATCGACCGAGGCGATCGCGCCGTCGAGGGGCCCGAGGGCGCTCTCGGCGATGTCGTCGGACGGGACGGCGACGGTCCCGTCCGGCACCGCGTCGACCGGTCCGTCAGCGAGGACGACCGACACGACGTCGCGGGTGCGGAAGGCGACGTCCTGGGCGTCCTCGAGGGAGACGAAGGCCAGCGGGATCCCGGCGAGCAGCGAGGTGTCCCTCGACCAGCCGACGACGGTGAACTCGTCGCCCCCGATGCGCGCGACCTCGCCGAGGGGGATGTCGAGCGTGTCGTCGATCACGGCCTCTCCCGGCCCCTCCACCGACCGACCGCTCACCGTCGGCGGAGCGCCGAGCGCGCCCGGCACGTGACCGACCAGGACGATCTCCTCGTCCACCCCGGTGGCGGACAGGCTCGACCGGGCCACGACGGCCGGGACCGCGTCGTCGGCCTCGACCTGGAGGAACGACGAGGCCGGGATCGGCGACGATGCCGTGAACGGGCCCGAGATGCCCTGCGCCGTCACCCACGTCGAGGCGCCGAAGGCGTCGACGGTGTCGTACGGCTCGCGGTTGAACTGCTCGACGAGACCGGTCATGACGAACAGGAGGGTGAACACGACCGCCCCGAGCACGGTCACCACGGCGAAGCGGACGGCGCGATGGCGCAGGTCGCGCAACGTCAGGAGGATCATCGGCGGGGCGGGCTCAGTCGTCGATGGCCTGGTAGGCCAACGTGCGGAAGCCGGCCTCCGGCGACTCCATGCCGGTCATGTACTGCGCCATGAAGACGCCGACGAGCTCCTCGGCGGGGTCGACCCAGTAGTAGGTCTTCGCCGCGCCGGCCCAGCCGAACTCGCCGACCGATCCCGGACCACCGTGCAGGCCGACGTCGAGCAGCACCCGCGAGGCGAGGCCGAAGCCCCAGCCGGGGTTCAACTGCCCGAGGATCTCGTAGGGCCGCAGCGCCTCGGGCAGGTGGTTGGTGTGCATCAGCTCGAGCGTCTTGCGACCGATGAGCCGCTCGCCGTCGACCCGGCCCCCGTCGAGGAGCAGCTGCGCGAAGCGGTGGTAGTCCCGGACGGTGGAGAACAGGCCCAGGCCGCCCCGGGCCCACGTGTCGGGCCGATCGGTCGGGTAGGTGGCGGAGACGTCGATGCGCTCGTTGAAGCCCGACAGCATCGCCTCGACCAGCGGCGTGGCCGAGAAGCCCTCGCCCACGAGGTCGGGCAGGCCGTACATGGCCGAGAGGCGGCCGAGCTGGTCGTCGGGGACGGCGAACCCGGTGTCGACCATGCCCAGCGGGTCGAAGAGGCGGTCCTGGAGGAACCGACCGAGCGGTTGCCCGGAGAGCACCTCGACCACCCGCGCGGCGACGTCGGTCCCGACGCTGTAGTGCCATCGGGTGCCGGGCTGGAAGGCGAGCGGGATCTCGGCGATCGCTTCGGCGAGCTCCTCGAGCGTGCGGCTCGCGTCGTTCATGATCCGCGCCTCGCGGTAGCGCACGTCGGCCGGAGAGCCCTCCATGAAGTCGTAGGTGAGGCCGGAGGTGTGGGTGAGGACGTCGCGCAGGTCGATCGGACGGTTCGGCGGGACGATCGAGCCGTCCTCGGCGAACACCTGCGTCGCGCCGAACGCCGGGATGAACGCGGCGACCGGGTCGGTGAGCCGGATGCCGTGCTCCTCGACGAGCAGCATGAGCGCGGTCGCGACCACCGGCTTGGTCATCGAGTAGATCCGGAAGATCGTGTCGTCGGTCATCGGGAGATCGGCCTCGCGGTCGCGGTGCCCGACCTGGTGGGTGTGGACGACCTCACCTCGCCGGCTGAGCAGGGTGCTGATGCCGGCCACCTTGCCCCGCTCGACGTAGGAGGCCATCGCCGGCGCGATCCGCTCCAACCGCCCGGCGCTCATCCCCACGCGCTCCGGAGCGCTGTCCCCCATCGACCTCTCCCCCGCTCGTTCGACGCCGAGACTCTAGACATGCGGCCGGGCCGGGTGCATCGGCGCGCCACCAGGTCATGCGGCACCGACCCGTGCGAGGTGAGTACGGTTCGAGCGATGCGCGTCCGCCTCGAGCCGAATGACGAGTACCTGCACGAGCTCGGCCCCGAGCCGAACTTCAACGAGTCGATGTACTTCAACGTCTTCGACCCGTCGCAGCAGCTCGGCGGCTTCTTCCGGCTCGGCAACCGCGCCAACGAGGGCCAGGCCGAGATGACCACCTGCCTCTACCTGCCCGACGGGCGCGTCGGCTTCCAGTTCACGCGCCCGTCGATCGGCCACAACGACGCCTTCGACGCCGGCGGGATGCGCTTCACGGTGCACGAGCCGTTCGAGCACCTCTCGGTCGACTACGACGGCAAGGTCGTGCTGCTCGACGACCCGAGCGCCATGGCCGACCCCCGGACGGCGTTCAAGGAGCACCCCTGGGTCGAGTGCCAGGTCCATCTCGACTACACCCGCGTGTCGGACATGTTCGGCGGCGAGCCCGAGGAGTCGCACGAGACGCCGGGCGAGGAGTTCGCCAAGGGCCACTACGAGCAGCTCAACGAGGCTCGCGGCACCGTCACCGTCGGCGACGAGGCGTTCGAGGTGCACGGCTACGGCCTGCGCGACCACTCCTGGGGCCCCCGCTTCTGGCAGGCGCCCTGGTACTACCGGTGGCTGACGGCCAACTTCGGCCGGGACTTCGGGTTCATGGCCTCGCGGGTCGCCAAGCGGGACGGGCCCGGCACCCGAGGCGGGTTCGTGTGGGACGGCGAGCGGCTCCGCATCTGCAACGACGTGCAGCTGAGCACCACCTACGTCGGCGACGAGCGGTACCACTCCGACATCGAGGCCACCCTCACCGCCCGCGACGGCGAGCGGTGGTCGGTCAACGGTTCGGTGCTGCGCCTGATCCCGTTGCGGAACCGTCGCACGACCCCCGACGGCGACCAGTTGCTCACCCGCATCTCCGAGGGCATGACACGCTGGGAGCTCGAGGACGGGCGCATCGGCTACGGCCTCTCGGAGTACCTCGACCAGATCATCGATGGCCAGCCGGTCGGGCTGGCGGAGTAGGAGCGCGGACATGACGGCAACGGTCGTGCTGGTGCACGGAGCCTGGCACGGGGCCTGGTCGTGGCAGCCGGTGACCAGGCGCTTGCGGTCCAAGCGGATCGACGTCGTCGCCCTCGACCTGCCGGGCCACGGTGACAGCACCGAGCCGCTCGGCGATCTCGAGGCCGACATCGCCGCCGTGACCGCGACGTTGGACGAGGTGGACGGCCCGGTCGTGCTCGTCGGCCACTCGCTGGGCGGGGCGGTGATCACGGGCGCCGGCCGCCACGACGCCGTCATCGAACTGGCCTACGTCGCGGCGTTCGCTCCCGACGAAGGCGAGACGGTGTTCGGACTCGCCGAGCAGTTCCCCAACGACTTCAGCGAGCCCCCGTTCGATGGCGCCGACGATGGCACGGTCACGCTCACGGAGTACGGGCTGCACCACGTGCTGTACCACGATGCCTCGACGGCGGTGGACACCGCGACGAACCTCGTGGTGCCGGAGAACGGTGCGAAGTTCTCCACCGAGGCGGGACTGCCGGCGTGGCGGTTCTGCCGCTCGACCTACGTGCGCTGCACCGAGGACCGCATCGTCCTCCCGGAGCTGCAGACCTTCATGGCCGAGCGCGCCGGATCGCGGATCTTCGATCTGGGCTGCGGTCACATGCCGCAGTTCGCCCACCCGGACGAGCTCACCACGATCCTCACCGAGCTCGCCCGCGGCTGAGCGGACGACTGGGGGTCACGCCATGGCGTGATAGCCGCCGTCGACGTGGAGGATCTCGCCGGTGATCGCCCGGCTCATGTCCGACAGCAGGAAGCAGGCGGCATCGCCCACGGGTGCCGGGTCCTCGAGGTCCCACGGGAGCGGTGACCGGTCCTCCCAGGCCTGCTCGAGGAGCTCGAAGCTCGGGATGCCGCTCGCGGCGCGCGTGCGCAGCGGACCGGCCGCGATGAGGTTGCTGCGGATCCGCCGAGGCCCGAGATCGCGGGCGACGTAGCGGCTCGCCGACTCGAGGGCCGCCTTGCACACGCCCATCCAGTTGTAGACCGGCCACGCGCCGGCGGCGTCGAAGTCGAGACCGACGATCGAACCACCGTCGTCGGGGGCCAGCTCGGCCACCACCCGGGCCAGCGCCGGGTACGAGTACGTCGAGGCGGCGAACGCCCGCGCCACCGACTCACCGTCGGCGTCGAGGAACTCCCCGGCCAGCGCCGCTCGCGGGGCGAAGGCCACCGCGTGGAGGGCACCGTCGAGGACCCCCCACCGACCGCGCAGCTCCTCGGTCAGGGCGGTGAAGTCCTCCGCCCTGGTCACGTCGAGATCGAGCACGTCGACGGGGGCGGGCAGCTGCGACGCGGTCTCGACGGCGCGCTCCCGGTCGCGGTCGAGTGCGGTCAGCACGATCTCCGCACCGAGCCGCTGGGCCTGCGCCGCAGCAGCGAAGGCGATCGAGGCCTCGCTGACGACCCCGGTGAACAGCAGCCGCTTGCCGTCGAGCAGCGCCCCGACCCCGATCGACCGCTCACTCATCGTACCCACCTCGATATGGACGTCAGAACACACCTGTTGGAGATGCACTGAGCCTCCTTCCGCCCCCGACGGAAGTCAAAACGGCGAAGGACGACGGCTCAGAGGTCAGCGGCGTCGCGGAGCGGGTCGACACCGTCCCAGCCCGCGCAGACGTTTGCGATCGCCTCGAAGCGCTGCTGGATCGCGGGGTGGTGATCGACCAGCTCGTACATGGCGCCGAGCAGCGGTCGGGTGTCGAGGTAGGCGAACCTCGTACGGCCACCGGCGAGCGCCCGGTTGACCACCGGGTACCCGAGCGAGACGAAGTGCTCGACGTCGGCCTCGAAGTCGTGGCTCCAGACACCGACGTGATGGAAGGTGATCCCCGACCCGGCGGGCACGGCGTCGCGGTAGGCGTTCCCGTCGGCCAGTGGCTGGATCAGCTCGATCTGCATGGGGCCCGCCTGCGCGAGGGCGACGAGCATGTGCATCCGGCCGGGCCCGCCCCGGTACTCCACGTCGGTGATCGAGTCGCCGAGCTCGCTGACGAAGAACGGGCCGACACCGAACGCCCGGGCCCAGTCGAGGGCGGCCGACTCGATGTCGTCGACGACCCAGCAGTTCTGGAAGATCGTCCGGTCGGTCGGCCGACCTCCACGACGCTCCGGCGGCTCGGGCGAGAACGAGGACATCGCCGCAGTCTGGCCGACGCCACCGATGCCCGCAGCCGGGTCCAAGCATCAGTCACCAGAACTTGAGTCAATTCTTGTCGAGTGAGTAGCGTTCGCAGCGTGGAGTCCTCGGTCGAATGGCGTGCGGGGGTGCACGCTGCGCTCGGCGATCCGCTGCGCCTGGCGATGGTCGAGGACCTGGCCGCGAGCGATCGGGCGTCGAAGGAGCTGGCCGATCGCTTCGGCCTCGCCTCCAACCTGCTCGCCCATCACCTCGACGTCCTCGAGTCGGCGGGGCTGATCGAGCGCTTCACGTCGGCCGGTGACCGGCGCCGACGCTACGTCCGCCTGCTGCGAGCGCCGCTCGCCGAGCTCGTGATCGCCACCGCGAAGCCGATCGGCTCGGTGCTGTTCGTGTGCACGCACAACTCGGCGCGCTCCCAGCTGGCCGCGGCGCTGTGGCGAGCCCGCACCGGACGGGCGGCCGAGTCGGCCGGAACCCACCCCGCTCGTGCCGTGCACCCCGGTGCCGTGGCCGCCGCCCGTCGCGCCGGCCTCGAGCTCGGCGAGGCCGCGCCCGCCGAGCTCGTCGACCTCGACGCCGTCGATCTCGTGATCACCGTGTGCGACCGCGCCCACGAAGACCTCGAACCGGAGCCGCACTGGTGGCACTGGTCGATCCCCGACCCGGTGGGGATCGGGACGGATGCCGCCTTCGACGCCGCCGTCGCGCAGCTCGACGCCCGGATCACCACGCTCGCCTCGACGAACCGACCATCGACCAAGGGGACCCCATGACGACCGACGAACCGAACCTCGGTGTCGAGCTCACGACCGAGCAGAAGCTCCTGATCAAGCAGGCGGCTCGCCGCCTGACCGACGAGTTCAGCGGCACCTTCAACACCGAGACCATCGAGCGCTACATCTCCGACTCCCAGACCCGGCTGTCGTCGCGGGCTCGGTTCGCGACCTGGCTTCCGGTCCTGGTCGAGCGCTTCACGCGGGACCGGCTCCGCGCTCTCGCCCGCCTCGAGGTGGGAGCCGACCGTCCGGCGGTGCTCTTCCTCTGCGTCCACAACGCCGGCCGGTCGCAGATGGCCGCCGGTTGGCTCCGGCACCTCGCCGGGGAGCGGGTCGACGTCTTCTCCGGCGGGTCGGACCCCGGACTCGAGACCAACCGCGCCGCCGTGGAGGCGATGGCCGAGGTCGGCATCGACATCTCGACCGAGTACCCCAAGCCCTGGACCGACGAGATCGCGAAGGCCGCCGATGTGATCGTCACCATGGGCTGCGGCGATGCCTGCCCGGTGTATCCGGGCAAGCGCTACGAGGACTGGGAGCTCACCGATCCCTCGGGGCAACCGGTCGAGGTGGTCCGGGAGATCCGCGACGACATCCGCTCCCGGGTCGAGACCCTCGTGAGCAGCCTGCAGCTCACTCCGGCGTAGGCCGACGTCGTCTCAGACGTACCGGCGAGCGATCCCGGCGATGTCGAGCGCTGCGTCGTCGGTGCGCGCCCCGGCGGCGAAGACCGCACCCGCCGCGCCGGTGACCGGGAGCTCGGCGCCCACCTCCGCGGCGAGGCGGCCGAGGTAGCCGAAGTCCTTGGCCACCAGCTCGATCGGGAAGTTCGGCTCGTACGTCTCGTCGGCGATCAGCCCGAGGATGCGCTGCAGACCCGCTGAGGTGATCGGGAGGCCGGACAGCAGCTCGATCGAGGCGGCCACGTCGGCGCCGCTGCGGCGGAGGAGCCCGACGATCTCCGCGTACGCCGCCACCTGGGCGCCGAAGAGGCCGTTGACGGCCAGCTTCATGGTCGCCGCCGCGCCGATCGCACCGACGTGACGGATCGCCCCCGCGTTGACCTCCAGGACGGGCCGCACCCGGTCGAGCACCGCCGGATCGCCGCCGACCAGCGTGAGCAGCGCCCCGCCGTCGGCCTGCGGGCGGGACCCCACCACCGGTGCCTCAAGGAGCTCGAGGCCGCGGCCCCGGACCGCCTCGCCGAGCTCTCGGACCATCTCGGCGGTGAGGGTGGACGACTCGACCACGACCGTCCCGGGGGCGAGCCCGGCCAACACATCGCGTTCCGGATCGAGCCACACCGAACGCGACGCCTCGTCGTCGGTCAGCATCGAGATCACGACGTCGGCGCCCTCCACCGCGGCGGCGAGATCGGGCGCCGCGGTGACGGTGGACGATGCCGCCAGCTCGGTCGCGACCGATGGCGTCCGGTTCCACCCCGTGACGACGTGTCCCGCCCCGGCGAGGTTCCGCGCCATCCGCGACCCCATGGCGCCGAGACCCAGGACCGCGATGCGCTGACCGCTCATCGCTGCGGCGCCAGCAGCTGGATGTCGAGCTCGATCCCGATCTGATCGGAGATGACGAAGCCGCCGGCACCGAGCGGCACGTTGAAGTCCACGCCGTAGTCGAGCCGCCGGATCGTGCCCGTCGCCTCGAACCCGGCGTGCACCGATCCGTCGCCGGGGAACGTCTCGATGCCGTGGAAGACCAGCGCGAGCGTCTCGGACCTCGTGGTGCCGTTGATGGTGAGGTCGCCGACGACGTCGAAGGTGGACGGACCGGTCGGCGAGATCGCCGTCGAGGCGAACGTCATCGTCGGGTGCCGCTCGACGTCGAAGAAGTCGGCGTTGCGCAGATGCGCGTCGCGGTCGGGGTTGCCGGTGTCGACCGACGACATGTCGACCGAGGCTCGCAGGCTCGAGGTCTCGAGGCGGTCGCCGACGACGACCTCGGCATCGAAGTGGTGGAACCGGCCCCGAACCTTCGAGATGGCCATGTGGCGGGCCGTGAACTCGACGGTGCAGTGCACGGGGTCGAGCTCCCAGGTGCCGGGGCTCAAGGGAAGTGCGGCGGTGGTGCTGGACATCGGATCGCTCCTCGATCGACTGACGTTCAAGGAGACTACGGGTCTCGTTTCTCAATTACAACACCAAGGGTCTACATAGACAACCGGTCTTGTTGCTAGGATCGCTCCGTGCCCCGAGGACGCAAGCGCGACGAGGACGCCCGACAACGGATCCTCGATGCGGCGTTCGAGCTGGTCGGCGCCAACGAGCCCGGGTCGGTGGCGATCAACGACATCGCCGAGGCGGCCGGCGTCGCGAAGCAGACGATCTATCGCTGGTGGCCGTCCCGCACGGCGGTGATCCTCGACGCCCTCGTCGACGGGACGATGAAGGCGACGCCGTTCCGCGAGACCGACGATCTCCGGTCCGACTTCGACGCCCACCTCCGCACGGTGATCCGGCTGTTCAACTCCCCGACCGGTGGGCTCATCCGCGAGCTGCTCGCCGAGTCGCAGTCCGACGACGGGATCGCCGCCGAGTTCCGCGAGCGGTTCTGGGGGCCGCGGCGCGAGCTCTCGCGCGCCCGCCTGGAGCGCGGCATCGAGCACGGCTGGATCCGGCCCGACGTCGACGCCGAGGTCGCGCTCGACGTCGTCTACGGGGCGCTCTGGCTCCGTCTGATGGTGCGCCACGCCCCGATGCGCCCCGCCGACGCGACCGCCATCCTCGACGCGGTCTGGCCCGGCATCGAGGCCGGCCGCGGGTCTGCTGGCTGAACTGGCCCTCAGTCGTCGAGGTCGGGCACCGGAGCACCGCCGAGGTGGTGGGCGAACCAGTCGTGCACGTGACCGAAGCGGTCGACGCGACGGCTCGGCTTGCCGCTGCGGCTGAACTCGTGGCCCTCACCCGGCACGCGCACCATCCGCGTCTCGACGCCGCGACGCTTGAGGCCCACGTACATCTGCTCGCCCTGCTCGATCGGGCACCGCAGGTCGGACTCGGCGTGGAGGACCAGCGTCGGCGTGGTGACGGCGTCGAGGTACTGGACCGGCGACTGGCGGCGCAGCTCGTCCACGTCGCCGGGCTCCGGGGCGCCGAGGTAGAGGCTGCCGAAGAGGTCGGTGAGGTCGGACGTCGACGCGAACGACTCCCAGTTGGTGACCGCCCGCTCGACGAGGGCGGCGCCGTAGCGGTCCGAGTGGCCGATGGCCCAGCCGGTCATCCACCCGCCGTAGCTGCCGCCACCGATGCCGATGCGGTCGGCGTCGACCTCGGGAAGGGCGGCCAGGTGGTCGGTCAGGGCCTGCACGTCGTCCCAGTCGGGCTGCCCCATGCGCCCACCGGTGATCGCCCTCGCCCAGTCGGTGCCGAAGCCGTCGGAGCCGCGGGGGTTGCCGCCGATCACGACGTAGCCGCAGGCCGCCGCGACCTGGAACTCGTCGAAGAAGCGGGGCCCATAGGCCCACAGGGGTCCGCCGTGGACGTAGACGAGGGCGGGGCGGGGGTCGTCGCCCGGTGCGCTCGCCGGCGGGCGGGTCACCCAGCCCTGCACCTGCGCTCCATCGGTGCTCTCGACGAACACCTCCTCGACGACGGCGAGGTCGATGCCGTCGAGCCAGGGGTTCAGCGCCGTCAGCTGCCGCTCGCCGTCGGCGTCGACGACGAACAGCTCCGCGGGCGATCGCGACGTCGTGATGCCCGCGGCGACCGCCCCGTCGCCCGACACGTCGAACGCGACGACGCAGCGCTCGCCGTCGACGACCGTCGCGCCCGTCCCCTCGGCGAGGTCGATGCGGTCGACGTGGGTCCGGCCCCGACGGTTGGCGAGCACGTGGGCGACGTCGTCGTCCAGCCGGACGTCGGCGGGCTGGCCGATGCCGATCCGGCCGACATCGTCGGGATCCACGGTCGTGGGGACACCACCGGCCGCATCGACCGACGCGAGGCGAGCGAGGCCGACCTCGTCCCAGCGCTCGACCCCCGCCACCAGCAGCTCCTTGCCGCTTCGCCAGCCCAGCGGCGTCCAGTCACCATCGCCCTCGGTCACCATCCGCAGCTCGCCGCCGGCGACGGGGACGACGCCCACGCGGCTGGTCAGCGGCCGCTCGGCGTCACCGACCGCCACCGCGACGTAGCCACCCCCGGGCGAGAGCACCGGACCGCCCACCCCCCGGGGGGCGTCGGTCAGCTGCTCCTCGTCGCCCGGCGAGCCGTCGCGACGGACCCGGTGGAGCTGGGCGCGCCGGTCGTGGGTGAAGCCCTGCCCGTCCATCCGGTAGTCGAGGGTGTCCACGACCCGGAGGCGGCGACCGAGCTCGTCGTCGTCGACGTCGACCTGATCGTCCGGACGCACCGGCGCGACGAAGACCAGCTCGTCGTTGGTGACCCAGATCGCGCTGCGCACCCCGTCGGCGAGGTCGGTCAGGACATCGGGCTCCCCACCTTCGAGATCGAGCACCCGCAACTGCGGCCGGTCCTTCGGTCCCGGTGCGGCGACGTAGGCGAGGTGGCGGCCGTCGGGCGAGAAGCGTGGGCCGGACGCGACGTGTGCGGTCGTGATCCGGCGATGCGTGCCGGCGGCGACATCCGCCAGGTGGATGTCGGACCGGTTGGCGTCGGTCTCCCGATCGGCCCACGAGACGACGAACGCGAGCCGCCGACCGTCGGGATGCCAGCGCACCTCCGACACCTGGCGCACGAGGTGGAGGTCCTCGGGGTGGAACGGGCGGGTCATCGTGCCTCCAGGCAGCCGAGGATGCGGTCGAGCACGGCGTCCATGGCGGGCGCGAGCTCGACGGGTGTCTTTCCGAGGCGGACGACGACCGAGTCGGTCGTCGGCGTGCAGACCACACGCTGGCCCTCGTAGCCGTTCATGCGGAACGTGCCCCGCCCGTCGGGCACAGTCCAGGTCTGACGCCCGTAGCCGAGCCCGTTGTCCGGGTCCTCGGCCTGCGTGGCGCGCATCGAGTCGACCCAGCCCTCGGGCAGGAGCCGACGCCCGTCCCACTCCCCGTCACGGAGCAGGAGGAGCCCGAGGCGGGCGAAGTCCCTCGCCGTCGCGTAGGCGAACGACGAGCCGACGAAGGTGCCGGCCGCGTCGGTGCGCAGCGACATCGACGTGATGCCGATCGGGCCGAGCAGCTCACGTCGGGCGAAGTCCTCGAAGGCGTCGGGACCGCCCAGCACGTCGCGCAGGATGCGGCAGATGACGTTCGTCTCGCCGCTGGAGTAGTTCCACACCGAGCCGGGCGGGTGGTCGAGCGGCCGGGCGGCGGCGTAGCCGGCCACGTCGTCCGACCCGCTCCCGAACAGCATCTCGATGCAGTCGGAGGTCTCGGCGTCGACGTAGTCCTCGGCGAAGCGCAGGCCGCTGCGCATGCGGAGCAGGTGGTCGAGCGTGATCGTCGACCGCTCGTCGTCGGCCCACTCGGCCACCGGCGCGCGTGCGGCGGGATCGAGCAGACCGTCGCGCACGGCGATGCCGACGAGCATCGCGGTCAGCGTCTTGGCCATCGACCACGAGATGAGGGTGGTGTCGGCGTCGACCTCCGGTCCGTAGGCCTCGTGGACGAGGCGACCCCCGTGGACGACCACGAGGGCGAGGCCCTGGCCGAGCTCGTCGACGCGAGCGGGATCGAACAGCTCGGCACCGGCGTCGACGAGCTCGGCCGGTGCCTCGCCGGACGGCCACGCGTCGGTCGGCCAGGGCGTGCCGGCCGCCTGGGTCGGCAGCGGCCGCAGCTCGATGCTCACTCCCCGCGGAAGTCGGGTCGGCGCTTGTTCAGGAACGCATCGATGCCCTCGGCGGAGTCGGCGGTGCGGGTGGCGGCCGCGATCGACATCGACTCGCGCTCCATCGCCTCCTCGAGGGCGGAGTTGGCGCCGGCGAGGATGAGCCGCTTGGTGAGCCCGAAGGTCCTCGTCGGTCCGGCGGCCAGCTTCGTGGCCAGGGCCTCGGCCTCCGCGTCGACGTCGCCATCGGGCACGACCCTGGTCACGAGGCCCCACTCCTCGGCCTCCGCGGCGCTGAGCACGCGGTTGGTGAGCGCGAGGTCGAGCGCCCGCTTGTAGCCGACGCATCGGGCGAGGAAGAACGACGAGCTGCCGTCGGGCACCAGCCCGGCCTTGGTGTAGCCCATCGTGAACTTGGCCGACTCGCCGGCGACGACGAGGTCGAACGCGGCGACGAGGCTCATGCCCGCTCCCCCGGCGGCGCCGGCGACCGCCGCCACGACGGGGGCGTCGAGCTTCGAGAGTCGGGCGACGGCCGCGTGGAAGTCGACGGTCATCTCCGAGACGAGCGAGTACGTGTCGTCGGACTCGGCGAAGCCGCGGAGGTCACCGCCGCCGCAGAAGATCGGTCCGTTCGCGGTGACGAGCACCGCACGGGCGGCCCGGGTCGAATCGAGTGCGATGGCGACCGTGCGGAAGTCGGCCGCCATCTGCCGGTCGAGGGCGTTGGCGGCGTCCGGGCGGTTGATGACGAGGCGGGCGAGGCCGGTGTCGTCGACGGTGAGGTCGAGCGTGTCGAGCGAGAGCTCCATGGTCGGTCCTACCTCCTGGCCGCGGGCGAGAGATCGCGCAGGGCCTGCATCGCATCGCCCCCCGGGGGGCCGATCAGGGCGATCGCCGACGTCGTGACGCCCTGCTCGTGGTAGCGGTCGATGTGCTCGCGGCACCGCTCGGGTGAGCCGTGGACGATGAGCTCGTCGACCACGTCGTCGGGGATCGCCGCGAGGGCGGCCTTGCGGTCGCCGGACGACCACGCGTCCCACATGCCCTGGAGGCGTTCGCCTCGACCGAGCCAGTCGTGGAAGGCGGCGTAGACCGGCACGTTGAGGTAGGCGGCGATCGCGAACCGGGCGATGCCGCGGGCCTCGTCGGCGTCGGCGGTCGGGATGACGAAGACGCGGGCCACGATCTCCTTGTCGTGGCCGCCCTCGTGCACGTACGGGGCGACGGTGGCGACGTCGTCGGCGGAGAGCCAGTTGATGATCGCCCCGTCGCCCTCACGACCGGCGAGCCGGAGCATCCCGGCCCGGAGGGCGGCGACGAGGATCGGGGGCTGCTGCTCGGGCACCACGCCGAGCCGGAAGCCCTTCACCGTGAAGGTGTCGTACTCGACGCTGGTCTTCTCGCCCGTGAGGGCCTGTCGGAGGAAGCGGAGCGTGTCACGGGTCCGCTTGAACGGTTCGTCGAAGGGGATGCCGTTCCAGCGCTCGACGATGACGTTCGACGACGAGCCCAGACCCATGACGAAACGACCGGGCGCCGCGTCGGCCATCGACGCGACCGTCTGGGCGAGCAGCGCCGGCCCGCGGGTGAAGGCGGGGATGATCGCGATGCCCAGCCGCAGCTCCGGCGCCCACTGCGAGGCCAGCACCAGCGGGGTGAAGCCGTCGGCGCCGTCGGCCTCGGCCGACCACAGGTCGGTGTACCCCAGATCGACCAGCTCGCGGATCTGGTCGCGATGGCTGTGGAGCGGTCCACCGAGTGGAACGGTGACCCCGTGTCGCGCCTGCCCTGGTGCCACGTCCCCTCCTGGATCGGGTGGGTCGAACGTAGCTGACCCCACTGGGCGTCGACAGGTGGGACCGCTGCAGGGTTCGGTGACACACCCCCTCGTCAAGATGATCTCCATGACGAACCAGCTGCACCTCATCATCGGGGGCGACGACGAGCTCGGCGCCCCTCAGCCCGCCGAGTCGCCGAGCTGGCGCCTCGACTCCGACACCATCGCCCTCGGGCGGCAGGGCATCGCCGAGGCCAGGGCGGCGCTGCGATCGCTGCGACCCGTCCTCGACGACGACGCCGACGAGCGGCCGGCGGCATGATCTTCCACTTCTTGGCACCGACCGCCCGGCCATAGGCTGGCGCGATGACCGAGATCGTGATCGTCGACGCCGTCCGTACGCCCGTGGGCCGCCGCAAGGGTGGCTTCGCCGGGATGCACCCCGCAGACCTGCTCGGCGAGGTCCAGTCCGAGCTGATCTCGCGCACCGGCGTGGACCCCTCGGTCATCGGTCAGCTGGTCACCGGCTGCGTCAGCCAGGTCGGCGAGCAGTCCTTCAACGTGGGCCGCACGGCCTGGCTCGCCCAGGGCCTGCCCCAGTCCGTGCCCGCCACCACGGTCGATACCCAGTGCGGCTCCTCCCAGCAGGCCACGACGCTGGCGCACGGCCTCGTCGCCGGCGGCATCGTCGACTCCGCGATCGCGTGTGGCGTCGAGGTGATGAGCCGCATCCCGATCGGCATCAACTCCTCGAAGAAGCTCGGCCTCGGCGTCCCGATCCCCAAGACCTACTTCGGTCAGTACGAGATGACCTCCCAGTTCGAGGGCGCCGAGCGCATCGCCGACAAGTGGGGCATCTCCCGGGAGGACACCGACGAGTTCGGGTTCGAGTCCCAGCGGCGGGCCGCCCAGGCGTGGGCCGAGGACCGCTTCGGCGCCCAGATCCACGCGGTCGAGGCGCCCGACGTCGACGACGAGGGCAACCGTCTCGACACCACCCACCGCGTCGAGCGCGACGAGGGGCTGCGGGAGACGACGCGCGAGGCGCTCGCCGGGCTGAAGCCCGTGGCCCGCGAGGACGGTGTGCACACCGCCGGGTCCAGCTCGCAGATCTCCGACGGTGCCGCCGCCGTCATGTTGATGACCGCCGACCGGGCCCGGGAGCTCGGCCTCACCCCACGGGCCCGGATCATCGACAGCTGCCTGGTCGGGGTCGACCCCGTGCTCATGCTGACCGGGCCGATCGACGCCACCCAGCTGCTGCTCGAGCGCAACAACATGACCATCGGCGACATCGACGTGGCCGAGGTCAACGAGGCGTTCGCCTCGGTCGTGCTGGCCTGGGCCAAGGAGGTCGGCGCCGACCTCGACACGACCAACCCCAACGGCGGCGCCATCGCGCTCGGCCACCCACTCGGCGCCACGGGCGCGGTCCTGATGACCAAGGCCGTGCACGAGCTGCAGCGGGCCGACCTCGAGATCGGACTGGTGAGCATGTGCTGCGGCGGCGGGCTCGGCACCGGCACGCTCATCGAACGACTGTCGTAGTGCGTCGCCTCGTCGTCGTCGCCGTCGTGCTGGCGGCACTCGCTGGCTGCGGCGACGACGACGGGGAGCGCACGGCCGCGACGGTCGATCCGGCCGCCACCGAGGAGGATCGCCCCGACCTCGGGGTGGTGGTGCA
The DNA here is from genome assembly GCA_039818945.1 of Actinomycetota bacterium. Classification (GTDB taxonomy): domain Bacteria; phylum Actinomycetota; class Acidimicrobiia; order Acidimicrobiales; family Poriferisodalaceae; genus JBCBSZ01. The sequence goes on along the minus strand of JBCBSZ010000084.1, from coordinate 12,195 downwards.
GGTGCTCGACGGCGATACCGCCGACATCGAGGTGCAGGGAGTGGTCGAACGTGTCCGCTTCATCGGCATCGACACCCCGGAGCCCGTCGGCGGGCGCCGCGACGCCGAGTGCTTCGGCGACGAGGCCAGCGACCTGACCCGCCGGCTGCTGCCCGAGGGCACGGTGGTGCGCCTCGAGCGCGACGTCGAGGGCCGCGACGTCTTCGACCGCCTCCTCGCCTACGTCTTCCGGGTCGACGACGAGCTGTTCGTCAACCTCCACCTCGCCGAGACGGGCTACGCCGACCAGCTGAACATCGAACCCAACTCGGCCTACGCCGGCGTGATCGGCAGCGCGGTCCGGTCGGCCCGCGAGCAGGGGCTCGGGCTGTGGGGTGCCTGCGGCAGCGCCGACGTACCGCTCGGCTGACCTCCCCGGGGTGGATCGGGCGTGAGCCGTTAGCGTTGCCCGACGTGACCCAGGGTCCCGATCTCGCTGCTGCGCTCGGCCATCCGGCCGATCGACGCCTCGTCATCGTCCACGCTGACGAGCTGGGGCTCTGTCACGCCGCCAACGACGGCGTCTACGACTCGCTGCGCCGCGGCATCGCGACGAGCGCCAGCCTCATGGTCCCGGCGCCGTGGTCGCGTGAGGCGGCGGCACGCTACCGAGGTGAGGACGTGGGCGTGCACCTCACGATCAACGCCGATCACGAGCAGTACCGCTGGGGCCCGATCACCATGGCCCCCTCGCTGCTCGACGGTGACGGCGGGTTCCCGAGGACGCCGGGGGACATGTGGGAGCACGCCGACCCCGACGAGCTCCGCCGCGAGTGCCGGGCCCAGGTCGAGCGGGCCATCCTCTGGGGCTTCGACATCAGCCACCTCGACGTGCACCTCGACGCCCTCCACGCCCGCCCCGAGCACTTCGACGTCGTGCTCGACCTGGCCTGCGAGTTCGGTCTCCCGGTCCGGCCGCCCGCGCCCCACGTCGAGCGGGAGCTCGGCTTCCCGCTCCGGCGTCTGGCGGCCGACGAGGGCGTGATCGTCCCCGACCACGTCGTCACCGTTCGCCGGGCCGGGGCCCGAGCGGCGCTCGAACGGGCCGTCGAGGAGCTGGCGCCGGGCGTCACGGTCCTGGTTGCCCGCCCGGCCGTCGACACGCCGGAGCTCCGATCGCTCTCGCCGGAGTGGTCGGGGCGGGTCGACGACCTCGACGTCATCTCCCGACGGTCAGAGCTCGATCAGCTCCTCGATCGCGTCGGTGCCCACCGCATCGACTATCGCCCGCTGCGCGACCTGCAACGGGCCGCCGCGGCCTGAGCCCGCCGACGCCGTCACCCGTCGCGCCAGCGGCAGATCCGCTGCGGGCTGGAGCGGGGGATCCGTTCGACCTCGCACCGAGCCTCGAGGTCGGTCTTGGTGTAGCGGACGTAGTTCGTCAGCCGGCCCTTCGGGAACAGCTCGTGGTCACCGAACCGGTCCTGCGCCGCAGCGACCACGTCCTTCAGCAGCACCGTCTCCCCCTCGCCCGCATCGTCGAGCAGCTCGTGGATGAGCGCCCGGACCGCCTCGTACTGATCGAGATCCATCGTCCAGCCGTCCAGCCCGCCGGGCCGGGTGGCGTTGAAGATCTCGACCCGCCCGGACGTGCGTCGCGCCTCGGCGTCGGCCGCCCACGCGGCATCGGGGACCGGTCCGGCGTGCTCGTCGCGCTCGATGCTCACCCTCCGAGCATGGCCCGATCGCCAACCCGGGGACGAACCCCGGCTCAGGCGACCCCCACCGGGGCCCGGCCTCGGGCGCGGACCGTGTCGCGCATCGTGTTGAGCGACACGCCCACGCCGTAGGTCACGAAGTCGCCCGTCGGCGTGAGCTCCACGACCGCCGCCGACGACGAGGCCGAGGGATCGTCACGGAGGCCGGCGTCGAGCTCGGCGAGCACCCCGTCGGGGACCTCGTCGTCGAGCAGGACGCGGGCGGTGGCGGCGAAGGTGATCGTCGCCGCCGGGATCTTGATGAACGGCATCAGCGGGATCCGCTTCGCGATGGGCACCGTCACCGACGCGTGCGGGTTGCCCCGCAGGTGACGCACCTTCCACTCGTGGACCGAGGTGCCGAAGTAGAGCCGGCGGTCGCGGACCAGGTAGACGATGCCCGCGGTCCGGGCCTGCTGGCGTGCGCTCACCATCCCGACGACGGCGAAGATGTGGCGATCGATCTCGGCCCAGACCTGGTCGGTCGAGATGTCGGTCATGGACGTTCCTCTCCTCGGTGATCGGACGGCTCGGGCAGGAGCGCCCGGCGGACGAAGTGCGACACGACGGACTGGGCCTCGTCGAGATCCACGGTCCCTGCCGCGATGGCGGCCTGGTGGGTCCCGACGGCTCGCAGGATCAGCTCCGGGACGAGCGGCGAGATCATCACCGGGTCGAAGCGCCCAGCCGCAACACCGTCCCGGAGCACCGTCGCCAGGACCGCGGCCAGCGGGCCGAGCTCCTCCGACCCCTGCACGCGGCGTTCGAGACCCAACGCGGTCGCGGCCTCGAACGCCGCGCCGTGCCCGGCGAACTCGCTCAGCGCAGCTCGGACGAACACGGCGAGTCGCTCGACCGGATCGTCGACCTCCGCCAGCCGATCGGCGAGCGCGCTCGCGAGCAGGCGCAACTCCCGGTCGACGAAGGCTCGGAAGAGGTCCTCGACGTCGTCGAAGTAGTTGTAGAAGGCGGACCTCGCCAGACCGAGCTCGGCCGTGATCGAGCTCACCGTGGGGACCCGGCCCCGGCCGGCAGCGATCTGCGCGGCGAGCGTGTCGATCAGTCGCTCGCGGTTCGCCGCTCGCTGCTCACGGGTGATCCGAACCACGCTCGGACATTACGACACTACGTCGCAAAAGCAAGGTGCCGGTCTCAGTCCTCGGCGAGGATCTCCCGGAGCCCACCCGCTTCGGTGGGGAGGGACTGCACGTAGGGGATGCCGAGGCGCTTCTGGAAGCCCCAGTGGTAGCCCTCCGGGTCGAAGAGGTTGAAGCTGCGCACGTCGTCGTCCCGATCGACCGGCGGGTCCGCCTCGACACCGGCCGCCCGCACCCGCTCGTACTGGGCGTCGACGTCGTCGACCCAGATGCCGATCCAGAGGTCAGGGCCCACCCCCCGCCGAGCCCAGTAGCCCGGTCCGTGACCGGACAACCAGAGCTCGTGCTCACCGATGCGCATCTCGGCCTGTCGGACGATGTCGTCCCGATCGACGTAGCGGGCCCGCTCGACGAAGCCGAACGTGGCCGACAGCCAGTCCATCGCGGCGCCGGCGTCCTCGTAGGGCAGGCAGGGCACGATCCCGCCGAACGATGTGGATGAGGTCATGGAGTGCTCCTCGTCTCGAGATGGAACTCGAACCAGTCGGCAAGGCGACGCCAGCCGCAGCGGACGATGTCGGTGGCCTCCCCCGGTGGGAGGCGATCGAGCCCGCGGTGCTCGAGCACGACCCTGGTGCCCTCCGGCACCGCCACGAACGACACGTCGACCTCCGTGCGGCGACGGTCGACGAACACCAGGCGAGCGCCCGGATCCCACACGACCACGTCGGCCAGGACGGCCGGCTCGTCGCCATCGCGGAGCTCGACGAGGCGCCCGGACGGCCCTGGTTCGAACGCCAACACGCCGGAGATCCCACCTCGCCGGCCGAGCGCCGCCGACCCGGAGCGGTACCACTCGCCGAAGTCCCCGGTGAACACCCGGAACGCCTCGACCGGCGGAACCGCGACGGTGACGGTGACGCGCACCGACGCCGGCGCGACCCCGTCGCTCACGGCCGCTCCCCCTCCGCGTGGCGCCGAAAGGCCTCCAGCCGCTCGCTCCAATGGGCGTGCACCTGATCCAGCCACGTGGACAGGGCGACCAACCGTTCGGGTCGGAGGGCGTACACCCGAGCGCGGGCGTCGGCGGGATCAGGCTCGACCGACACGAGCCCGTGGCCGTGCAGCTGCCGCAGGTGCCGGCTCGACGCCGCGGCGCTCATGTCGAGCTGCTCGGCGATCGCGCCGGCCCGTCGTGGTCCGTCGCGCAGGAGCTCGACGATGCGGCGACGGGCCGGATCGGCCAGCGCGGTCAGGGTCTCGTCGACCGGTAGATGTTCAACGATACGGTTGATTATTCCGGGAAGCGTTAAACAATGTCAACCGGCCGATACCGGCGGCGGCTCAGCTCGTGGCCGGCACGCGCTCGAACCAGCGCAGGGCGTCGAGCACGGGACCCGGCTCGCCCTCGAGCTTGGCGTCGCCCCGCATGTACGCCAGGGCGACGTCGAGCTCGCCGGCCACCAACTGGTCGATGAACCCGGGCTTCATCGAGACGACGACGGCCGGCTCGTCGGCGACCTCGTCGGTGACGGCCGAGACGGACCCGTCGACGAGGGAGACGCCGACCTCGATGCGGCCGGTCTTCTTGCCCGGATCGAGGGCCACGACGAGGTCCATCGTCGGCCCGCCGTCGACGGCGGCGTGGCCGAGCAGCTCGTGGAGATCGTCGCGCAGGTCGCTCACGTCGCCACCGTCTCGCGGACCCCGGCGAAGAGGTCGACCTCCGGCGTCGGCGCCTCCACCAGCGACCGGGCGAGGATGTAGTCGTCGAACGGGTGGATCCGCCGCTGCACGTCGTCGGGCAGGCCGAACCAGAACGGCGAGGTCGGATCGATCTGTGTGCGGTGGCACAGCAACGCCCGACGGCGGATGTCGTTGTCGACCCGGACCTGGCTCGTGATGCGGTGGTCCTGGTCGGGCCGGTCGAACCACTTCTCGTCGAAGGGCGACTCGAGACCGAGCTCACCGAACGCCTCGTGTGTGGCCACCATCCGGGCTCGGGCCCAGACCGAGTAGTACAGCTTCAGCGGCTGCCACGGCTCGCCGAGCTCGGGGTAGGCGTCGGGATCCGCCGCACGGTCGAAGGCGATGATCGAGATGTCGTGCACCTTCAGGTGATCGGGGTGGGGGTAGCCGGACTGGTCGTCGGAGTACGTCACGACGACCTGCGGACGCTCCTCTCGGATGACCTGCACCAGCCGACCGACCGCTTCGTCCATCGGGGCCCGGTGGAAGCACTCGGGATGCTCGTTGGACTCCGAATCGGCCATCCCCGAGTCCCGGTAGCCCAGGAGGTGGATCCGGTCGTACCCGATGACCGCGACCGCGTCCTCGAGCTCGCGCAGGCGGACGTCGGTGAGGTTGGCCTTGACCTCCTCGACGTCGAGCTCGGGGTTGAGGATGTCGCCCTCCTCGCCGTGGGTGCAGCACACGAGCGTCGTCCGGACGCCCTCGTCGGCGTAGCGGCGGATGGTCCCGGCGCCCTTGGACGACTCGTCGTCGGGGTGGGCGTGGACGGAGAGCAACGAGAGGGGAGCCACGGCCATCGAATGCTACCGGCGGGGCGCGCGCCGACCGCCCGTCACGAGGGCGTCGCCTCGACGCCACCTGAGCAGGTGGGTCGTCACGAACGCTTCGTCTGCGTGATGCCTGATCGCAGCGGCCCGGACACCCGGGTGCGTTGCACTGTGGCCCGTGGCGGTCACCGCGTCCGCAGGACGGGACCACCGAGGGGTCGCGGAGTCCCTGGCGGGGCTCCCGCTGGGGCGACGCCTCGCCGACCGGGTCGGCCGCACCGCCCGCGACGAGGCCGGCACCGTCGTCCCGTTGGCCGTGCTCACCGCGATGAGCACGATCGGCACGGTCGGCGCGCCGGCGCTCTGGTCGACCCCGATGCTCCTCGTGGCGTTGGCCCCACGACTGCCGTTCCTCCTGGTCGCCGCGTCGAGCACGGCCCTGCTCCCCTTCGTCGTCGTCGCCTCCGCCCGACTGCTGGTGGCCGATCCGTTCCACTTCGACCTCGGCCGCCGCCACGGTCCGACGATGTCGAACGCCGTCGGCCGGCGGCTGCCGACCCGCCTTCGGCGCCTCGGCGCCGCGGTCGGACCGGACCGCCCCGGCCATCGGTGGTGCTGCTGCGCCGCCCTGGTCCTCCGCCCGAGCTCGCGCATCCTCGCCTGGTCCGGGGCGATCGGTCTGCGCCCGTCGCTGGTCGCCGGCCTCGACGTCGGCGGCACCGTCGCCTACGTCGTGCTCGTCCACGCCGGCATGGGCCTGGTGTTGTGAAGCGCCCGAGTCGACTGCGCAGCGCCCAGGCGACCGGTCTCGCCGGCACCACGCTGATGGCCGTCGGCGGTGCACTCGCCGGCGCCTCCGCGCCCGCTGGCAGCTCGTCGTCGTGGTGGTGGGAGGTGCCGGCGATCCCGGTCGAGCCCGCCGCGCACCCGGTGGTCGCGACCACGGCGTTCTACGCCGGGCTGATCCTGCTCACGCGGGCCTGGCTCTGGCTGAGGCCGTTCGCCCGGCCGGATCGCCTGCACGGGCGCGCCGTCGTCGCGACGGCGCTGCTGTGGGCCCTCCCGCTGCTGGTCGGCCCACCGCTCGCCTCCCGCGACGTGTACTCCTACGCCGCGCTCGGCGAGGTGGCCGCAGCGGGGTTCGATCCCTACGAGGTCGGACCGGCGGAGGTCGACGGCCTCCCCCTCGACGGCGTCGACCCGCGCTGGCAGGAGGCACCGACGCCGTACGGCCCCGGCTTCGTCGCCCTGGCGGAGGCCACCTCGCCGACCTCGGACGTGCGCTGGGCCGTGGCGGCCTTCCGGCTCCTCGCCCTGGCGGGCCTCGCGCTGGTCGCGCTCGCCATCCCCCGGCTGGCCCGGGCGGTCGGGCGCGGACCCGAGGACGCGCTCGTCCTGATCCTGTGCAACCCCCTCACGATGCTCCACCTGGTGTCCGGCGCCCACAACGAGGCCCTCATGATCGGGCTGCTCACGCTCGGCGTGGCCGTCGGCGGGACCGGCGAGGTGTCGCGATCGAGGGCGGTCGCCGGCGCGGCGTTGTGCGGCCTCGCCGCCACCATCAAGGCGCCGGCACTCCTCGGGATCGTGTTCGTGGCGTGGATCTGGGCCGCCCGGGGGGACCGGATCGTCGAGCGTGCGCTGCGCTTCGCGATCGTCGTGGCGGTCGGGCTCAGCACGCTCACGGTCGTGTCGGCGGCGACCGGCTACGGCTGGGGCTGGCTCTCGACGGTGGCGACCGCCGGCACGGTGCGCGCCTATCTGTCGGTCACGACGGGGATCGGTGTCGTCGTCCACGCGGTCGGCGATCTCGTCGGCGTCGGGACGCAGCTCGACCGGACCGTCGATGTCGTCAACGACCTCGGCCTCGTCATCGCCGCGGTCATCGCCGCCGCGCTGCTCGCCCGCGCCACACGGCTGGGCGTCGAGGCGCTGGGGCTGACCATGCTCGTCGTCGCGCTGCTCGGACCCTCGATGCAGCCGTGGTACCTGCTGTGGGGCGCTGGCCTGCTGGCCGCGGCCCGTTCCGGCGAGGCCAACCGGCTGCTGGTCGGCTCCTCGGTCGTGCTCGCCTTCGGCGTGTTGCCGTCCGGCCCCGACCTCGGCGAGGTCCTGATCGGCCACGGCGCCGCGCTCGTCCTCGCGATCGCGGCCTTGGCTCCGCTGACGATCCCGTTCCGTCGCCGCGCCGAGCTCGTCGAGGATCCCGGTCCGGCCCGCCCCTCCGGCACGTCCGTCATCGTTCCCACCCGCCACGAGGCCGGCAACGTCGCCGAGCTCGGGACTCGCCTGCGCTCGACCCTGGAGGGCCGGCGGGCGGAGATCATCTTCGTCGACGACAGCGACGACGAGACGCCGGAGCTGATCGCGGAGGTGGCCCGGGGCGGCGGCGTGCCCGTGCGGCTCCTCCATCGCGCGCAGGGCGAACGGTTCGGAGGCCTGGGCGGAGCCGTCACCGACGGGTTCGCAGCGGCCTCCTACCGGACCGCGGTGGTGATCGACGGCGATCTCCAGCATCCGCCAGAGCTCGTGACCGACCTGGTCGATGTCGCCGAGGCGACCGCGGCGGCGGTGGTGGTCGGGTCGAGGTTCGCCGCCGGTGGCGACCACGGGCTCCGGGGGCACCGCGCCCTCGTCTCGCGGCTGAGTGGCTCGGCCGCCCGCTTCCTCTTCCCCCGCCGGGTCGGCCCGGTCTCGGACCCGATGAGCGGCTGTTTCGCCGTGCGGCTCGACCGGATCGACGCGGACCGGCTGCGGCCGAACGGGTTCAAGATCCTGCTCGAGCTCCTGGCCAGCCACGATCTCCCGACCGCCGAGGTCCCGCTGCGCTTCGGTGAGCGGCGGGCGGGGCGCTCGAAGGTGTCGCTGACCGAGGGGGCTCGGTTCGCCGGGCAGCTCGTCGACCTGCGGGTCGCTGCGCTCGGGCCGTGGAGCGTCCGAGCGGGACCGCCCGCCCGGACCGACGCCGTCGCGATGAGCTCGGCCTGAACCTCGGGCCGTCCGCCCGCGCGATCGTACGGATCGCCGCGACGACGCCCAGCGCGAGCACCGCGTTGCGGAGCAGCAACAGCGCGGCGGGCACCGCACCGTCCGCGCCGTCGGGCCCGACGACCCCCAGCACCACGACCGTCGACCAGATCGCGACGAGGAACGGCGCTGCAGGCCGGAGGGCTCCATGGGCGACCGCCACGGCGACGAACGGAACCAGCCAGACGACGAACTGCGGCGAGAACAGCGGCGCGGCCACGAGCATCGTGCCGAGCACGGCCAGGACGGCGAGCGCGTCGTTCTCCGGCGTCGCCAATCGACGCCGAGCGGCCAGCGCGACGGCCGATGCGACGGCGAGGACGGCCGCTGCACCCACCAGCCCGGCCCATCCCGGCATCGACCCGACGCGGTACGACCCGGACGCGAGCTCGGCCTCGGCACCGGTGAGGAGGACCGTGATCAGCCCTCCCGTGCTCCCGACGTGCCAGCCCTCCGCATCGCGGAACGACAGGACCGAGCGGATGCCGTCGACGCCGACCAGCGCCCACCACGTCGCGAGGCCGATCACGCCACCGACCACCGCCGCCGCCTGCTCAGGGCGCCGATCGCGCCGCAGCGCCGCCACCGCGACCAGCGGCGGGAACGTCTTGACGAGGAGGCCCGCGGCGACCGCTGCGACGAGCACGGCCCGCCGCGACGTGACGATCGCCGCCAGCGCCACGACCGCGGCGAGCGTCGCCAGCAGGTCGAAGCGGACGTACATCACGAGGGCGAGCGGCGCCGAGACCACGAGGTACCACCCCGCGCTGCCCCGCCCCCACACCCGTGACAGGACGATGGTGATGGCGAGATCGGCGACCACCGCCACGACCACGACCCACCCCAGCAACCCGGCGGTCGTGCCGTCGGGCAGGGCGTCGATGATCGCCACGGTGCCGGGCGGGTACTCGACGAGCTCGTCGGCTTCGCGATCGGCGATCTCAGCGAACCGGCCCACGTCCCAGTCGTCGAGCTCGGCGTCGACCGTCCACGGTCCGGCCACGAGACCGAAGGCCACGACGAGGCGGACGACGACGGCGGCGATCACCAGTCCGGCCGGGGGTTCGGTGGCCACGAGCTCAGGATGGCCGCCGCAGAGCACCGGCGGTGCGCTCATCGCATCGAGGTGGCGAACTGTTCATCCGCCCGCCGGGCACGGGTTCGTCGTCGTTCACCGCCGCCGACGATGCTCGGCACCGATGACCGGGGCCGACGGCCGATGAGCCGACGACGACGCATCCTGCTCGGCACCGGAGCGGTCACCGTGGTCCTCGCCGTCGTCGGCCTCGTGTACGCGGAGAGTCGGGGCTGGCTGACCCGTGAGTACTGGGCGGCCGCCTCCAGCGACCTCCGGGGCTGCGGCACCGTCGAGTGGACGTCGGAGCCAGGTGGGGGCGATCGACCCCTCGTCGGGTTGGAGCAGATCGTCGTGGACGGCCCGCAGCTGACCGGCCTGGCGCTGCATCCCGACGGCGACACGATGTACCTGCTGCGCGAGACGGGCGAGGTCGTGCTGCACGGGGCGGACGGCCCGTCGGTGGCGCTCGACCTGTCCGGTCGCGTGACGATCGATCGCGACCAGGGTCTGCTCGGGGGTGTCGTGGACGAGGCGGGCAACTGGCTCTACCTGATCTTCACCGGTCTCGAGGGAGAGACCCGCGTCGAGGCGTTCCCGCTCGTCGACGGACTGCCGGTGAACGAGCCGGTCGAGCTCCTGGAGGTCGCCCAGGACGACGAGCACCACAACGGCGGCGGCATCGCGCTCGATGACGAGGGCGCGCTGTGGATCGGCATCGGCGACGGCGGGATCATCGGCGACCAGGACAACAACGCCCAGGCCCGGGACGAGCTGCTCGGCAAGGTGCTTCGCATCGAACCGACACCGGGCGCCGCCGAGCCCTACGTCGTGCCGGCGTCGAACCCGTTCGTCGGCGATCCCGACGGCGCCGACGAGATCTTCGCGATCGGCGTGCGGAACCCCTTCCGGATCTCCGTACACGGCGACGAGATCCTCGTCGGCGACGTCGGCCACAACTGCGTCGAGGAGGTGTCGACGCTCCACCGCGGCGACGACGCCGGCGCCAACCTCGGCTGGAACCGGTTCGAGGGGACCCGGACCTTCGTCGGCGGCGGCGTCGATGAGCACCACGAGCCGACGTTCCAGTACCCCCACGACCCGGGTTGGTGCGCGACGGTGGGAGCCGTGGCGTATGCCGGTGACGCCGTCGAGGCGCTCGAGGGCCGCATCGTCACCGGCGACTTCTGCTCCGGCCGCCTGCTCGCCATCGACCCGGACGGCTCCGATGCCCTCGACCTCGGTGTGGACGTCGGGCCGGCGATCGTGCAACTCACCACCGACCACGAGGGCGAGGTGCTCGTCGTCGGGTACGACGGCACCGTCCGGCGCCTCACCGAACCGACGGGAGGACCATGACGGCCACACGGGTGCTGTTGATCTCCGACACACATCTCAGCCGGACCCGGCCGTACGCCGTGCCGAACTTCGCTGCCGTGATCGCGCACGTCGCGGCCACCGAGCCCGACCTGGTCGTCAACACCGGCGACATCGTCCTCGACGATCCCGATGACCTCGACGACCACCGCTACGCCCACGAGCTGCACACCCGGCTCACCTCGCCGTGGCGGGTGGTGCCGGGCAACCACGACGTCGGCGACGGCCCACCCGAGCCGTGGCAGGACCAGCCGGTCGACGAGGACCGCCTCGCCCGGTTCCGGGAGGTCTGGGGCGACGACCGCTGGAGCCTCGACATCGGAGCGTGGCGACTGATCGGCCTCGACTCGCAGCTGTTCGCCTCCGCGCTCACCGACGAGGACGACGCCCAGCGGGCCTGGCTGCGCGATCGGCTCACCGAGGCGGATGGCGGACCCACCGGCGTGTTCCTGCACAAGCCGCTGCTGATCCGCGATCCGGCCGAGGGCGGACACGGATCCTCCACGGTGCCCGACGAGGCCCGCACCGAGGTCTTGGACCTGCTCGATCTGGGCGACGTGCGCTTCGTCGCCTCGGGCCACCTCCATCAGCACCGCTCGCACCACGTCGGCGGCCGCGTGCACGTCTGGGCGCCGACCACCGCCTTCCTGCGCGGGCCGGGCTCGACCTCACCCCTGGGTGGGACCCGGCGCTCCGGGGTCGTCGAGCTCGAGCTCCGCGAGGACGGCTTCTCCTGGCAGACGATCCGTCCCGCCGGCCTCGTCGACGTCGACATCGACCAGCTCCGCGCCGGCTACGAGAGCCTCCGGTTCGTGCCGCCGTCCCCGATCGACGAGGCCTGACCCTGGTCTCAGGCCGCCCGAGGTGCGGAGACCAGCTCCAGGAGCATCGCGGTCTCCGCGCTCGGCTCGACCCGCAGCTCGGCCAGCGCACCGTCGAGGCGCGCCAGCGCCACATCGAGACCGGCCCGATCGCCCTGGTAGTAGGCGGCGGCGATGGCGGCTCGGTGCGCCGCCTCGTCGAGCTCGTCGATCTCGAGTGCCCGTCGCGCCATCCTCGTCGCCGCGGCGTGGTCCCCCTTCGCGACGAGCAGCTCAGCCGCCCGTGTCGCGGCGACCAGCGCCCGCGACGTCAGGTCGCTGCGGCGCATGATGACCTCGTCGACGTCGGCGAGGTCCACGAACGGCTCCCCTCGCCACAGCTCCACGGCCGAGACGTAGCAGCCGACCGCCTCGTCGAGCCGATGTTCGTCCTCGGCGGTGGCGCCGGCCTCGACGAGGCGCTCGAACTCCCAGACGTCGACCGTCAGGGCCGAGCCGCCGATCTCGAGGCGATCGCCGACGGTCCGCAGGAAGTACGGGGCG
>JBCBSZ010000083.1:0-29404 GCA_039818945.1 Actinomycetota bacterium | reverse complement strand
ATGATGCCGGCCAGGTGCGTGCCGTGGCCGTAGGTGTCGAGGAACGCGACCTCCTCGATCCCACCCTCGCTCGACAGATCCGGACCGTGCAGCACCCGCCCGTCGTCGAGCCCGTCCACCGGGCTCACCCCGGTGTCGATCAACGCCACGTCGATGCCGCTGCCGTCACCCCACCATCGGAAATCCCGGAGCGTGGCGTTGCGGAGCTTGTTGAGCGTGACGTGCTTGCCGCTGTCGTCCTCGCCGAGCAGCTCGACGAAGTCCGAGGAGGGAGTCACCACACCGACGGCCGAGTGATCCGTGGCGTCGCCGTCGACGAGGGCCAGCGAACCGACCGCCATCGAGACCAACGCCAGGAGCATCAACACGCGTCGCATGCCCTGGGCATCGGCGTCCGACGGCGCCGACTCGAACGACGCACCGCCTCGCTTCGGACAACGGTCCCGCAATGAGCGGTCCGGCCAGCCGGGGCGACCGAACGCGAAGGGGCCCGGGGCGTGTCGCCCCGGGCCCTCGGCTCGCTCGATGTGGACGGAAGGCTCAGACCCAGCCGGAGCCGCTCCACGTCGCACCCGACCACGTCGCCCCACTCCAGGTCGCACCCGACCACGTCGCACCCGACCAAGTCGCACCGGACCAGGTCGCCCCACTCCAGGTCGCACCCGACCAGGTGGCACCCGACCACGTCGCACCGGACCAGGTGCCACCGGACCAGGTGGCACCCGACCAGGTCGCACCCGACCAGGTGGCGCCGTTCCACTGACCGCCCGACCAGGTCGCACCCGTGGGGGTCACGATCCCGGTCCCGTCACCGGCAGCCGGCTCGTGCACCTGCGCCGGGACGTCGAACCAGAGGTTGTGGGAGGTCTCCTGCCCGTCGACCGCACCGTCGCCGATCCGCTGCGCCGGGTAGTCCTCCATCGGGAAGGCACCGGCGATGAGCGAGGTCTTGACGTCGTCGTTGTCGAGCATCGGCAGGATGCTGAAGAGGCGGGCGGCGAGGCCGGACACCACGGCGGCGGACTGCGAGGTGCCCGAGCCCGTGAACAGGTCGTTGCCGACCCGGGCGCCCGGGGCCATCTCGTCGATCGCCGAACCCGGCACCCGGTACGAGGCGATCGAACGACCGGCCGCCGACGAGTCGGGGTTGCGCTCACCGTCGCCCATCGCCGACCAGTCCGGGACCGTGTAGCCCCGGCGGATGTTCCCGGTCGTGTCGACCGCCGCGACCGCCATCACGTAGGGGTCGATGGCCGGGCTGTCGAGGTGGGCCTGGGTGTCACCGTCGTTGCCACCGGCGACCACCACGAAGATCCCCGCGTCCCACGCCCGCTCCACCGCGGCCGACAGCAGATCGCCACGGTGGTCGTCGACCCCGGCCAGACCCAGCGACAGGTTCAGCACCCGGATGTTGAGCCCGTCGGACTGACCGTGCTCGATCACCCAGTCGATCGCCGCCACCACCTGGGGAACCGTCGTCACCCCATCGCGACCGGCCACCTTCACGCTGACGATCCGCGCCGCCGGCGCGATCCCCTGGGCCCCGTTGCGATCGCCGGCGATGATGCCGGCCAGGTGCGTGCCGTGGCCGTAGGTGTCGAGGAACGCGACCTCCTCGATCCCACCCTCGCTCGACAGGTCCGGACCGTGCAGCAGCCGCCCGTCGTCGAGCCCGTCCACCGGGCTCACCCCGGTGTCGATCAACGCCACGTCCACGCCGCTGCCGTCACCCCAGTACTGGAAGTTCTGCAGCGTCGCGTTGCGCAGTTCGTTCAGGGTGACGTGATCGTCGTCGTCCTCGTCGCCGCCGAGCAGCTCGACGAACTCGGAGGAGGGTGAGAGGACCCCGACCCCGGCCTCGTCGGCCGTCGAGTCGTCGGAGAAGACCAGCGCCCCCGCCATCAGCGGGAGCAGGGCCAGGAGCATCAGCACACGTCGCATGCCACCGGCATCGACACCCGGCGGAGACGACTCGAACGACGGGCCCGCTGGGCTGCGACAACGGTCCCGCAACGGCGGGACGCCCGCTCAGGAGAGCACGTGCCCCGATCGCAGCCGGCGCTCGACGTGGAACTCGAACCAGCGGGTGGCGAGGCCGCTGAGCTCCTGGGTGGCGACCGACTCCTCGGCGTCGAGGGCGGCGCCGAGCCGGCCCCCGAGCACGTCGCGCAGCAGCTCGAGCGCCCCGGCGGCGAGGGTCACGCCCCGGCGGCAGTCGGTGCAGAGCACCCCGCCGGAGCCGATGTCGAAGGCCACCAGCTCGTCGTCGCGCCCGCAGCTGACGCACACGTCGACCTCGGGGGCGAGACCCTCGTGGGCGAGCAGCCGGAACAGGAACGCCGGCACGAGCGTGGGCGACGCCCGCCGTTCCAGCGCCCGCAGCGCACCGAGGAGCATGTCGAGCAGGCGGGGATCGCTCTGGCGCTCCTGCCCGACCGCGTCCACCGCCTCAAGCAGCGGGAGCGCGCTCGCCAGCCGGTCGAGATCACCCCGAACCACCCGGAAGGACTCGATCGTCTCGGCCTGGGTGACCGTGTCGAGCTCGCGACCCTCGTAGAGCTGGAGCGACACGTGCGAGGTCGGCTCGAGCCGGGCCCCGAACCGGCTGGAGGTCTTGCGCACCCCCTTCACGACGGCCCGGACCTTGCCCCGGTCGCGGGTCTGGATGGTGACGATCCGGTCGGCCTCGCCCAGCTTGATCGTGCGGAGGACGACGCCCTCCTCGCGGTAGAGGGCCACGGCGCCTGCCCGGCCCGGCCGCTACTCGACGCCGCCGAAGCGGCGGTCGCGGGCCTGGAACTCCCGGACGGCGTCGGCCAGGTGCTCGCGCCGGAAGTCGGGCCACAGCGTGTCGGTGAAGACCAGCTCGCTGTAGGCCAGCTCCCAGAGCAGGAAGTTGGAGATCCGGTACTCCCCCGAGGTCCGCACCATGAGGTCGGGCTCGGGCATCTCCGGGTCGTACATCCGGGCGGAGATGGCCTTCTCGGTGATCTGGTCGGGCCCGGCACCCTCGGCGACGAGCGACCGGACGGCATCGACGATCTCGGCTCGACCGCCGTAGTTGAAGGCGATCGTGAAGGTGAGCTTCGAGTTGTCGCGGGTCAGCTCGATCGACTCGTCCATGCGCCGCATCAGCCGCTTCGGGACCCGCCAGTTGCGGCGACCGACGAAGCGGATGCGGACGCCCAGGTCGTGGAGCTCCTCGCTGCGCCGGACCAGCAGGCTCTCGTTGAAGCCCATGAGGTACTTCACCTCGTCCTTCGGGCGGCGCCAGTTCTCGGTCGAGAAGGCGTAGACCGTCAGCCACTCGATGCCGAGCTCGAGCGCGCCCTGGACCGCGTCGAAGAGGGCCTCCTCACCAGCAGCGTGGCCCTCGGTGCGTTTGAGGCCACGGCGCTGGGCCCAGCGACCGTTGCCGTCCATGACGCAGGCGACGTGGCGAGGGACCCGAGTCAGGTCGATTCCGGTCAGATCCATCTCGGGGTCGAACCTACCGAACCGGACGGGGTCGTACCGCCATCATCCGGCTCGGCTGAGTAGGTCGGTACGCTCGCCCGGTGGCCGACGACCGCACGGTGCTGGAGGCGCTCACGACGCAGCTGCCCGGCGGCGGGGAGCGGAGATCGGGCCAGCTCGACATGGCCGAGGCCGTCGGCGCCGCGATCGAGGGCGAGCGCCACCTCGTGGTCGCCGCCGGGACCGGCACCGGGAAGTCGTTGGCCTACCTGGTGCCCCTGATCCGCTCCGGCAAGCGGGCCGTCGTCGCCACCGCCACCAAGGCCCTCCAGGACCAGCTGGCCGACAAGGACGTGCCGTTCCTGGCCGACCACCTCGACGAGCCGGTCGTCGTCTCGGTGCTCAAGGGCCGGTCCAACTACCTCTGCCGCCAGCGCATCGCCGAGATGGGCTCGGCCGACGACGACATCGCACAGGCCGGCCTCGACCTCGCCGAGGAGACGACCAGCCGCACCGGTGCCGAGGTCCGCCGGCTGCTCGAGTGGGCCGAGACGACCGCCACGGGCGACCGCGCCGAGCTGCCGGAGGAGCCCTCGGTCCGGGCCTGGTCGGCGGTCAGCGTGACGCCCCGGGAGTGCCCCGGCGCGCACCGCTGCCCGTCGGGCGACACCTGCTTCGCCGAGGACGCCCGCTCGGCGGCCCAGGCCTCGCAGGTCGTCATCGTCAACACCCACCTCTACGCCATGCACCTGGCCACCGCCGGGGCGGTGCTGCCCGAGCACGAGGTGGTCGTGATCGACGAGGCCCACCAGCTCGAGGACATCATCTCCTCCTCCGCGGGCGTGACGGTCGGACCGGGACGAGTGCTCGCCGCCGGCCGAGGCGCTCGCCGCCTGCTGTCCTCGACCGCCCCGGCCGACGCGGTCGAGGACGCGGCGTCGAAGCTCACCGACGTGCTCGTCGACCTGGTCGATCAACGCATCGATCGGGCACCGCCCGCCCGCCTCCGCCAGCTCCTCGAGCTGACCCGCGACCGGCTCACGACCCTGTCCGGCGCGTTGAGCGAGCAGCGCGACGACGACCTCGACCAGCTCCGGCTCCGCGCCCGCATGGCCGCCGACGCGCTGCGCGAGGAGGTGGAGGTCGCGCTCGCCCTCCCCGAGACGCACGCCGCCTGGGTCGAGGGGCCGCCCACGCAGCCCAACCTGCGGCTCGCTCCCATCGACGTCGGGGAGCTGCTCGCCTCCCAGCTGTGGCCCGGGGTGACCTCGGTGCTCACGAGCGCCACGATCCCGCAGGGGCTCGCCGGGCGGCTGGGACTCGCCGAGGACGAGCACGACGAGCTCGACGTCGGCAGTCCGTTCGACTACGGGGCACAGGGACTCCTCTACTGCGCCCGCCACCTCCCCGAGCCGCGATCGGCGGCGTACCAGGAGGCGATGCACGACGAGCTCGCCGGGCTGATCGAGGCTGCCGGCGGCCGCACGATGGCCCTGTTCACGAGCTGGCGGGCGATGCAGGCCGCCGCCGAGGCGATGGCCGAACGGCTCGACCTGCCCATCCTCGCCCAGGGCGAGCTCACCAAGGCCACCCTCGTCGAGCGCTTCAGCTCCGACGACGAGGCGTGCCTGTTCGCCACCATGGGCTTCTGGCAGGGCGTCGACGTGCCCGGCACGACGCTGTCGCTGGTCACGATTGACAAGGTGCCGTTCCCCCGGCCGGACGATCCACTCCTCCAGGCTCGCCGCGAGCGGGCCGGGCGGTTCGGGTTCGCCGAGGTCGACCTGCCCCGGGCGGCGATGCTGCTCGCCCAGGGCGCCGGGCGCCTGATCCGCTCGTCGGCCGACCGGGGCGTCGTCGCCGTGCTCGACCGCCGCCTCGCCACCGCCGGCTACCGCTGGGACCTGGTCAACGCGCTGCCGCCGCTGCGCCGCACCCGCGACCCCGAGGAGGTCCGGGCCTTCCTCCGGGGCCTCCGGACTGACCCCACGGGGGTCGAGCCCCAGTAGCGTCGCTCGGGTGTTCGAACGAGGCGTCGCCACCGTGGCGCTGTGGAGCGGCCCGCTGGTCATCCTCGGCTACCTGCTGGGCTCGATCCCGTTCGCGCTCCTCTGGCGGCGGCTGCAGCTGCGCCGCGCCCTCGACGGTGGCACGGCGACGCCGGTCGGTGAGCGCCAGGTCGGCCGGGAGGGCGAATCCGTCGTCGTGATCCTGGAGGGCCTGTCCGCGCTGCTGGCCGCGCACATCGCCTGGCAGGTCATCAGTTGGACCGCACCGGGTGGGGGCACGCCGAACCCGTTCGACAACGCCTCCCGGATCGCCGTCTTCAGCGCGCAGGCGCTGACCGCCTGGCAGTCGGTGGCGCTGTGGGCGGGCTTCGCCGCCGTCCTGGGGCACGTCGCCCCGATCTGGACCCGGTTCCGCGGCGGGACGGGCATCCCGCCGGTGATGGTGCTCACCGCCGTCTACCTCCCGACCGTGTTCGGCTCGGGGGTCGCCGGGTTCTTCCTCGGGCTCCTCGTGACGAAGAACCGGCGCCTCGCCATCGTCGTCGCGGTGCCCGTGGCCCTCGCGTTCGAGTGGTTCGCCTGGATCAACGACTGGAACCCGGGCTGGGGCATGCGCAGCGGACCCGAACCCTCGTTGTGGGTGATGATGACCGGCCTGGTCCTCGTCGCCCGCAACGCCTTCGACCCGCAGTGGGACCTCCCCTGGCTCCCCCCGAAGCCGCAGGACGAGCGCTAGACCTCTCCCCCGCTCTTGGGCTCGCTTCCTCGATGCTCCACACCGACTCCGCCGGCGCTCCGCATCCGCTCGCTCGCCGGGCCGCTCGGGCCCCGGCTCAGACCTCGTCGGGCTTCAGCCACTTGTCGACGACGGGCGCCTCGTGGGTCGCCAGCTCGTCGAGGAGGCTCGCCGGGTCGGTGCCACGCACGAGGAGCTGGAGGTGCTCGCGCTTCATGAACCCCTCGGTTGCCCCTCGGGTGAGGAAGTCGAAGAAGGGTTGCCAGTAACCGAGCACGTCGAGCACCCCGACCGGCTTGTTGTGCACGCCGAGCTGCGACCAGGTCAGCATCTCGGCCAGCTCCTCGAGCGTCCCGAGGCCACCCGGCAGCGCGATGAAGGCATCGGCGAGCTCGAACATCCGGTGCTTGCGGGTGTGCATCGTGTCGACCTCGATCAGCTCGGTGAGGCCCTGGTGCGCGATCTCCCGGCTGAAGAGGCCCACCGGGATCACCCCGGTCACCTGACCGCCCGCAGCGAGCACGGCGTCGGCCGTCCGCCCCATCAGCCCGACCTCGCCCCCGCCGTAGACGAGGCGGATGCCGCGCTCGGCGAGCAGCCTGCCGAGCGACTCGGCCACCTCGACGTAGAGCGGATCGAAGCCCGGCGACGAGCCGCAGTAGACGCAGACGCTGCGCAGCTCGGTCATCGGGCGGGGCTCGTCTCGTCGATCATGCGGGCCGACGGTACCGGCCCCGAACCACCCGGCCGCACCGGATTCGCCGGTGCTACGTTGCGCCTCGCCGTGACGACCCAGGTCCAGACGTTCGACCGCCGGATCGCCACCGCGACGGTGTTCCTCGTCGCTGCGTTGATCGGTGCGAACTTCAGCGTCCTCAAGTTCGCGCTCGACCACAGCACGCCGTTCATGGTCGCCGGGATGCGCACCGTGCTGGCGAGCACGGCGCTCCTGCTGTTCGCCTTCTCACGCGGTGAGCGGTTGCCACGTCGACGGGACGATCTGCTGAACATCTTCGTCGTCGGCTTCAGCATCACGACCGTGTCGAGCGCCTTGCTCGTGTTCGGCGTGAGCCGGGTGTCGGCCGGGCTCGGCTCGCTCATGTCGAGCACGATGCCGCTCTTCACCGCGGCGCTGTCGCTGGTGCTGCTGCGAACGCAGCTTCCGGCGCGGGCGATCGCCGGCCTCGTCGTCGGGTTCGTCGGAGCCGGCGTGCTGGCCTCGCCCAGCCTCGGAGGGTCGAGTCAGCTGGTCGGGATCGTGGCGCTCACCTTCTCCGCGCTGGCCTGGGCGTTCGGGACCGTCTACATGAAGTGGCGGGACTTCAGCCGGGTGAGCCCGGTGATGCTCGTTGCCGTGCAGCTCGTCTTCTCGGCGATGCTGCTCGTGCCGTTCGCGCTCGTCGTCGAGGGGGCGGGCGACACCGAGTGGAACCTCGACCTGTTCGTGCCGCTGTTCTACGCCTCGGTGCCGGCCAACGCGGTCACGTTCGCGCTGCTCGCCACCGTGGTGCGCCACGCCACGCCGACGGTCGCCGCCTCGACGGCGTACCTCATCCCGCTGTTCGGGGTGCTCTTCGGCTACCTCATCCGCGACGAGTCGCTCGGTGCGGTCGAGCTGCTCGGCGGGGCGCTGGTGGTGCTCGGCGTGCTCGTGGTCGTGCGGGCCACGACGCGGTCGTGACCGGGCCGCGCGACGAGCTGCGCGCCTTCTACGAGCACGAGGCGCACGAGCGCCGGCGGGGCCCCGTGAGGGGGCGGCGGGTGGAGCTGCGTGATCGGGTCATCCGAGCCCTGCTCGACGAGGGCCGCCGATCCATCGTCGACTTCGGGGCCGGCCCGGGCGGTGACGGCGCCGCCTTCGTCGATGCCGGGCTGAGCTACGTCGGCGTCGACCTCGCCCACGGCAACGCCCGACTCGCCGCCGAGGCCGGGCTCACGGTCGTCCAGGGCTCGATCGCAGAGCCGCCGTTGCGAGCGGGCTCGTTCGACGCCGGCTGGTCGATGAGCACGCTCATGCACCTTCCCGCCCCGCAGGTCACTGCCGCGGCGGAGGCGATGGTGGCGACGCTGCAGCCCGGGGCGCCGTTCACGATCGGGCAGTGGGGCGGCACCCTGGGCGACATCACGAGCGACGAGCCGGGCACGGAGCTGCGCCGGTTGTTCAGCCTCCGGTCGATCGAAGCCAATCGGGATCTGCTCGCCCCGGTCGCGACGATCGAGCACAGCGAACCGTGGGACGTGGGCCCCGACGGATGGGAGTACCACGTGATCCGGCTCCGGACCGGCTGAGTCGCCGCGGACGAGCCGCTACGGTCCGCCCGGGGCACCCGATGATCCACCGCTTCGACGACGTCGAGATCGATGATGCGGCACTGGAGATCCGGCGCGCCGGCGAACGGGTCCCGGTGGAGCCGATGGTGCTCCAGGTCATCCTCCACCTCCTGCGCCACGCCGAGCGCGTCGTGCCCAAGACCGAGCTGCTCGACGAGGTCTGGGGCGGGCGGTTCGTGTCGGAGAGCGCGCTGACGAGCCGCATCAAGTCGGCCCGCCAGGCGCTCGGCGACGACGGCCGCGCGCAGCGGATCATCCGGACGACCAGCGGCGTCGGATACCGCTTCGTGGCCGAGCTCGAGGTCGACGCCGACGACGTGCCAGCGCCCGCGCCGACCGTCGACCTGGTGCCCGAGATCCGGTTCGTGGCGGGCCGGGGTGGGGTCAACCTCGCTGCTGCGGCGACGGGCGCGGGATCACCTCTGGTCCGAACGGCGACCTGGCTGACCCACATCGACAAGGACGACCTCGCCAACCCGTTCTGGGGCCACTGGATCCGGGAGCTGAGCACCGAGCACCGGCTGATCCGGTACGACGCCCGTGGCAGCGGCCTCTCCGATCGGGACCTGCGAGGCATCGCGCTCGACGATCTCGATCTCTGGGTCGACGACCTGGAGCGGGTGATCGACACGTTCGGCCACGACCGGGTCGCGCTGCTCGGGCTCTCGCAAGGCGGTCCGGTCGCGATGGGCTACGCCGCCCGCCACCCCGATCGCGTGACCCACCTCGTGCTCTTCGGGACCTACGCCAGGGGCATGCGACGACGCGACCCGGTGCAGGCGGCCCAGGCCGCGCTGCAGGTCGACCTCGCCCGGGTCGCGTGGGACGCCGGCACCCGCACGTTCCGCAGCCTGTTCGCCCGCCAGTTCGTCCCGAGCGCCGACACCGCCGAGATCGACTGGGTGTGCGACCAGCTCGAGGTGACCACCGACGCGACCAACGCACCCCAGCTCGAATCGGCGTTCCACGAGCTCGACATCACCGACCTCGCTCGCGAGATCACCGTCCCGACGCTCGTGCTCCACGCCGACCGGGACGAGGCCGTCCCGTTCGAGGAGGGCCGCCGGGTCGCCGCGCTCATCCCGGGCGCCCGCTTCGTCCCGCTGGAGAGCGACTCACACCTGCTGCCCGAGCGAGATCCGGCCTTCGCCGTGTTCATCGACGAGGTCAGGCGGTTCCTCGCCACCGCGGCACCGGAGGGAGCCGGCTGAGCGACGCCGACGCGTGTGCGAGGCTCGGAGCATGAGCCATCCCCGCACGTTCCGCTTCAACGTCCTCGCCCAGAAGGCCCGGTCCGCCACCGACTGGACGGAGACCGCCAAGAAGGCCGAGGACCTCGGGTACTCGGCGCTGCTGATGCCCGACCACTTCGGTGGGCAGCTGGCGCCGATCTCCGCGCTCACGATGGCGGCTGCGGTGACCGAGCGGCTGCGGGTCGGCGCGCTCGTCTTCGCCAACGACTTCCGCCACCCGTCGGTGCTGGCCAAGGAGACCGCGACGATGGACCTCCTCACCGACGGCCGCGTCGAGGTCGGCCTCGGCGCCGGCTGGATGACCGAGGACTACTCCTGGACCGGCATCCCCCACGACCGGGCCGGGGTGCGGATCGACCGGATGATCGAGGCCGTCGAGGTGATCCGTGGGCTGTGGGGTGAGGGTCCGGTCTCGTTCGACGGGGAGCACTACACGATCAGCGAGATGGACGGCATGCCCAAGCCGGTCCAGGACGGCGGGCCCCCGATCCTCATCGGCGGCGGTGGCAAGCGGGTGCTGTCGACGGCCGCTCGCCTGGCCGACATCGTCGGCGTGAACCCCAACGTCGGCGCGGGCAAGATCGGCCCGGAGGCCATCGCCTCGATGTCGGCCGATGCCACCGACGAGAAGCTCGGCTGGGTGCGGGCTGCGGCCGGGGATCGCTTCGACGACCTCGAGATCAGCATCCTGAAGTTCGTGGCACTGGTGACCGACGACCGCGACGGCACGGCGGAGCAGGTCGGCGGAGCGATGGGGATGGACGCCGCGACGGCGCTCGCCAGCCCGCACATGCTCATCGGCTCGGCCGAGGAGATCGGCGACGTGCTCCACGAGCAGCGCGAGCGCTGGGGCGCCTCCCACGTCACGGTGCAGGCCGACGCGCTCGAGACCTTCGCGCCGGTCGTCGCTGCGCTGGCCGGCACGTGACCGACGTCCGCCGCGTCCGCCGGGAGCCGCCGCCGTTCCGGCGCGTGGCCGTCCGCTCGATCGATCCGCTCAGCCCGCACATGAGCCGCATCGTGCTCGGCGGCGACGAGCTGGAGGGCTTCGCCGTCGAGGCGCCGGCGTCGAGCGTGCGCCTCCTGCTCCCTCCGAGCGGGAGCGACGAGATCGTGATGCCGACCTGGACCGGCAACCAGTTCGAGCTGCCCGACGGCCGGAGGGCCCCGATCCGGACCTTCACGCCGCGGTACTTCGACGGCGACCGGCTGGAGCTCACCCTCGACGTCGTGCTGCACGACGAGGGTGCCGCGACGGAATGGGCTCGGGGAGCGGAGGTCGGCGACGTCGTGGCCATCTCGGGACCGGGGCGCAGCGAGCGCACCGACCCCGAGGCGCGGTCGCACCTGCTCGTCGGCGACGAGACGGCCCTGCCCGCCATCGGCCAGCTCCTCGAGGCGATCGCCCAAGACCAGCGCGTCGACGTGCACGTCGAGCTCGCCCATCCCGACGCCCGCTTCGAGCTGCCGGCTCACCCGGGCGCGACGATCACCTGGCACGACACCGCCGAGGGCGCCCACCCCGGCGACGCCATGGTCGCGCTCGTCGAGTCCGTTCCCGAGCTGCCCGACGCCGTGTGGGTGGCCGGCGAGGCCGCGGCGGTGCAGCGGATCCGCACCCACCTCTTCGACGTGCGGGGCCGGACCCGCGCCGACGTCACCGCCCGCGGCTACTGGAAGCTCGGCCGGTCCGCCACCTGAGCGCCGCAGTAGCGTCCCTGCCCGTGGCCTTCCAACCTCGCGCCGATCGGATCGAGTGGCGCCTGCACCTGGCGTCGCCACCCGATCGGGTCTTCGACGCGCTGGCCTCCGACGAGGGGCGCGCGTCGTTCTGGGCCGAGTCGGCGGCGGAGACCGACGGCGTGGTCCACTTCGAGTTCATCAACGGCGAGACCTACGCCGGTCGGATCCTCGAGCACGACCCGCCGCACCGCTGGTCGGTCGAGTACTTCGGATCGACGGTGACGTTCTCCCTCGAACCCGACGGGAGCGGCGGGACGGACCTGACGATGACGAACACCGGCATGCCCGACGAGCACCGGGTGGAGGTCACCGCCGGCTGGTTGAACGTGCTGCTCCCCCTGAAGGCGATGGTCGACTTCGGGGTCGACCTCCACAACCACGACCCCGCGCGGAGCTGGGACCAGGCGTACGTCGACCACTGACGCCCCGCGGTCCCGCCCGGCCATCGGGCTTGCTACGGTGCGGTCGCCGTCCGAGGAGCCGGCTGCCGGTGCAGCCTTCGGACGCGCAGGACAGGAGAAGCGGGAGATGGACTCGCTTCGGACCGACGCCGTCGACCACGGCATCCTCCACGTCACGGCCGCGCCCGCCTTGCGCCGCTGCTGGCATCCCGTGGCCTTCGCCGACGACGTCGGCGATGCGCCGATCGGTCGCCGGCTGCTCGGCGTGCCGGTCGTGCTCTGGCGGCCCGCCGCCGATGTCGTCGCCGCGGCCGTGGATCGTTGCCCGCATCGGTGGTCGCCGCTGTCGACGGGACGGGTGGTCGAGGGCGAGCTCGAGTGCCCGTACCACGGTTGGCGGTTCGACGACCGGGGTCAGCTCGCGGCGGTCCCCCAGCTCCCGGCGACGGCATCGACACCGCCGTCGGCATGCCTCCAACGGCTGGACGCCCGACGATGGGCCGGGATGATCTGGGTCCGCCTCGAGTCCGGCGGGGACCGACTGCCGGTCGTGCCCGAGCTCGATGACCCGACCTTCCGCTCGATCCGCGTCGGCGCGATCGACTACACGACGAGCGCACCGGTGATCATCGACAACAACACCGACGCCACCCACATCGCCTACGTGCACGCCGGCTCCTTCGGTGCGGATCAGGACCCCCGGATCCCGGTGAGCACGGCGACGCGGACCGACTTCGGGATCAGGATCGACTCCGCCGAGATGCCGGTCGCCCGCACGCCCACCAGCCAGCGGCCGGGGAGCCGACGGGCGAGCACGGAGATCTGGCTGCCGTTCACGCAGGTCACCCGGCTCCACTACTCCGACGGCGCCACCCACGTCCTCCTGAAGGGCTGCTGCCCGGTGGACGACGGGAGCACGACCGTCCACCTCACGGTGCTGCGCAACGACGTGAACGACCCCCAGCCGGCCGAGGCGATCGTCGAGTTCGAGCTCGCCGTGGAGCGGGAGGACCGGGCGATCCTCGACACCATCCCGGCCGGCTTCCCGCTCGACCCGAGGCTCCAGGCGCACGTCAAGTTCGATCGGCCCGGCATCGCCTATCGCCACGCGCTCGCCGAACACGTCGGTCATCGGGAGCCGGAGGGCTCGGACTGAGCGTCGCCCGGCGGTGAGGGTCGGCGAGCTGCAAGTCTGGTGAGTCCACCGGGGGGAGGAGCACCGCCATGCCCATGGCCGTCCACGCAGCGGCAGCGCCGGAGAAGACCGCCACGATCATGTGGCCGTCCGGCGACTCGCTCACCTACGGCGAGCTGAACGAGCGGAGCATCCGCCTCGCGCACCTGTTCCGCGAGGCGGGGCTGGCGGAGGGTGACGTCGTCGCGCTCTTCATGGACAACAACCTCCGCTACCACGAGGTCTACTGGGCCGCGGTCCGCTCGGGGATGTACCTGTGCGCCGTCAACAAGTACCTGACCGCCGAGGAGGCGGCGTACATCGTCAACGACTCCGGGGCGAAGGCCGTCGTCACCTCCGCAGCGGTGGGCGACGTCGCGCAGGCGATGGTCGACGACCTCGAGGGCTGCCCGGTGCGCCTCGTCGTCGACGGCGACGTACCCGGCTACGAGCGGTACGAGGAGGCGATCGCCGGCCGGAGCGCCGAGCCGTTCGACCACGAGCCGCTCGGCGACTTCATGAACTACTCCTCGGGCACGACCGGCCGACCGAAGGGGATCCGCCGCCCGCTCAGCGGCGCCACGTTCGACCAACCCTCGGCGATCGACGGGCTCGTGTCGACGCTCTACGGGGTCGGGCCGGACTCGGTGTACCTGTCCCCCGCCCCGCTCTATCACTCGGCGCCGCTGGCCTTCACCGCCGGCGTCCACAGCCTCGGCGGCACGAACGTGATCATGGAGCGGTTCGATCCCGTCGGGGCGCTCCGGGCGATCGAGACCCACCGGGTGACCCACAGCCAGTGGGTGCCGACGATGTTCATCCGCATGCTCAAGCTCGACGCGGCCGACCGGTCCGGGCACGACCTGTCGAGCCACCGCGTGGCCGTGCACGCCGCCGCGCCGTGCCCCGTCGACGTCAAGCACCAGATGATCGAGTGGTGGGGCCCGATCATCTCGGAGTACTACGGCGGCACGGAGCTGAACGGCATGACGTTCTGCACCAGCGAGCAGTGGCTGGCCCATCCGGGCACGGTGGGCTCGGCGATCATGGGGACGCTCCACATCTGCGACGACGCCGGCGAGGAGCTGCCCAACGGTGAGGCGGGCATCGTCTACTTCGAGCGCGACGTGATGCCGTTCGAGTACCACAACGACCCGGAGAAGACGGCGTCGACGCAGCACCCGACGAACCCGCTGTGGACCAAGCTCGGCGACGTCGGCTACGTCGACGACGACGGCTTCCTCTTCCTGACCGA
Organism: Actinomycetota bacterium; assembly: GCA_039818945.1. GTDB lineage: Bacteria > Actinomycetota > Acidimicrobiia > Acidimicrobiales > Poriferisodalaceae > JBCBSZ01. The sequence continues at coordinate 15,046 of JBCBSZ010000083.1, read as the reverse complement.
TCGCGAGTCGTTCATGATCGTGTCCGGCGGGGTGAACATCTACCCGCAGGAGATCGAGGACGCGCTGATCATGCACCCGAAGGTCGCCGACGTGGCCGTCTTCGGCGTGCCCAACCCGGACACTGGCGAGGAGGTCAAGGCGGTCGTGCAGCCGGCCGCCGGTGTCGAGGCGGGCGAGGCATTGGCCGAGGAGATCCTCGAGCACGCCCGCACGAAGCTCGCCCGGTACAAGGTGCCGCGCAGCGTCGACTTCGAGGCCGAGCTGCCCCGGCTCGAGACCGGGAAGCTCTACAAGCGGTTGCTCAAGGACCGGTACTGGGGGAACAAGACCAGCCGCATCGTCTGAGGCTCGTCGACGTCGACCGGCAGGGCCGGAGGACCCTGGGAGTCGCGGGCCCGGCGGGAGACACTGGACCGGCCATGACGATGGACGTCCACCGACCCGGGCACGACGTCGGCGACGTCGTGGTGCCGCTCGACGGTTCGGTCCTCGCGTCCACCGCGCTGCGGACCGGCTTCTCCGTGGCCGAGCGCACCGGAGGCCGCGTGCTGCTCGTCCAGGCCGTCGACGCGACCGAGCGGACGAGCACCGTCGCCGCGCAGCTCGAGGAGCACCTCGACCGCTTCGGCGAGGTGGCGCCCGCCGACGCCACCGTGGTCCACGACGACCCCGCCCACGCGATCCTGGCGGCGGCCGGCGAGCACGCCACGATCTGCATGGCCACCCAGGGGCGATCCGGGGTCCGGCGGATCGTGTTGGGCAGCGTGGCCGAGGCCGTCGTGCGCTCGGCGTCCCGGCCGGTCCTCCTCGTCGGACCGACCGCCGGCGCACCACCGCTCGCCCGTGAGCGGGCCTCGCTGGTCATCTGCGCTCGGGGCGACGGCGCCGGCGAGTGGATCTCCAGCGCGGCCGCCGGCATCGCGGGATCGCTCGACCTCACCTGCTGGGTCGTCGAGGTCATCACGCCCGACGAGGAGACCGCACCCGGCGGAGCGACCCCGTCGCGCCCTGGCTACGACGCCGCGCTCGCCCGGTGCAGCGAACACGCCGCACGGCTCGAACGCGACGGCATCGTCGCCCGACCGGAGGTCCTCTTCGGCGATCCTGCCCGCGCCATCGAGGCGTTCGCGAAGAGCGTGCACGCGTCCTACCTCGCGGTCGCGACCGCCGCCCGGACCGGGATCGATCGCCACACGCTCGGCAGCACCGCAGCACAGATCACCCGACGGGCGCCGTGCCCGATCTTCGTGACCGTCGACCCGAGCCGATCCTCGGCCTGACCGCGACGGGCGGCGAGACCCCCGGGGTGGTCACCGGCCGGGGGGATGCCGGTCCCCACCGCCGGGTCGGACACTCGAGGTGCGACCGGTAACGGCCGCGCGCGGGTGACGATCGCGAGGAGGTCCGGCGATGATGGAGCACGACGAAGCGCGAGCTGCGGCGATCCAGCGGCTGAAGCGACGGCGCGAGGTGAGGGGCCACCTCCTCGTCTACGCCGTCGTCAACACCCTGCTCATCGTCGTCTGGGCCGCATCGGGTGCCGGCTACTTCTGGCCGATCTGGCCGATCGCCGGCTGGGGCGTCGGCCTCGCGCTCCACGCGTGGTCGATCTACGGCCAGCGGCCGATCACGGAGGACGAGATCATCGCGGAGACGCGACGCGAACGGGGCGCCGCCTGAGCGTCACTCGCCGCCGAGGTCGAGGGCCCGGTCGACGAGCTCGGGGCGCTGCTGCCAGTCCTTGAGCACCTTCACCTGGAGCTCGAGGTAGGCGCCCTCGGCGAGTTGCTCGCGGACCTTGGTGCCCACCTGTTTGAGCACCGACCCGCCCTTGCCGATGACCATGCCCTTCTGCGACTCGCGCTCGACCAGGATCTCGACCTTCACGTGGGGCCAGTCCCACACGGCGACCCGGGTGGCCACCGAGTACGGCAACTCCTCCCGCAGGACCCCCAGCAGCTGCTCGCGGACGAGCTCGGCGACGAAGGCCGGCTCGGGCATGTCGGTGATGTCACCGGGCGGGAAGTAGGCCGGACCCTCCGGGAGCTGCGCGAGCACGTGCTCGATCAGCTCGTCGACGCCGTCGCCGCGGCGGGCCGACACCGGGAAGTAGGCGGCACGGTCCTCCTCGGCCAGCGCGGCGAGCTGCCGGGCGATCAGCTCGGGCGAGGCGGCGTCGACCTTGTTCAGGACGACGATGGCGTCGCTCGGCGTGCGCTCGAGGACCCAGCGATCGCCTCGGCCGACCGGCTTGGTGGCGTCGATGACGACGAGGACGACATCGACGTCGGACAGCGACTCGTGCGCCGTCGCGTTGAGCTTCTCGCCGAGCGCGGTGACGGGCTTGTGCAGCCCGGGCGTGTCGACGAGCACCGCCTGCGCGTCGCCGCGGTGCAGGACGCCCAGGACCCGGTGGCGGGTGGTCTGTGGCTTGTCGGAGACGATCGAGACCTTCTGGCCGAGCATCTGGTTGATCAGCGTCGACTTGCCGGCGTTGGGCCGTCCGACCACGGCCACGAAGCCCGATCGGTGGACGTCTGGTGCATCGCTCACGAGTCGACGGCCTCTTCGGCCGTCTCGATCACGCCGGGGAAGACCCGCAGCCGCTCGATCCGGTGCCCGTCGACCACCTCGGCGCGCAGCCGGTGCGGGCCGAGCTCGACCTCCTCGCCGACCTCGGGGACGTGACCGAGCAGCCCGGTGACCAGGCCGCCCAGGGTGTCCCAGTCACCGTCGGGTGCCTCGGCGGACAGGAGCTCCTCGGCGTCGGACACCGGCATGCGGGCCGAGACCAGCAGCTCGCCGTCGTCGACCTGCTCGACCATCTCCTCCTCCTCGTCGAACTCGTCGACGATCTCGCCGACGAGCTCCTCGATGAGATCTTCGAGGGTCACGAGGCCGGCCGTGCCGCCGTACTCGTCGACGACGACGGCCAGGTGGAACTTCCGGGCCTGCATCTCCGGCATGAGCTCGGCGACCCGCTTGGTCTCGGGCACGAAGTTGGCGTCGCGCAGGTGGTCGGCGACCGCCCCGTCGCCGCCGGACTCGAGTTGGGCGCGGAGCAGGTCCTTCGAGAGCACGACGCCGACGACGTCGTCGACGCTCTCACCGATGACCGGGAGGCGGGTGTAGCCCCGCTCGACCACGAGGGCGAGCGCCTCGTCGATGGTGGCGTCGGCATCGACCGTGATCATGTCGGGTCGCGGCACCATCACGCTGCGGGCGACGGTGTCGCCGAAGCTGATGACCGACTCGATGAGCGATCGCTCCTCGTCCTCGATCGCCTCGCTCGCCGCAGCGATCTCGGCCAGCGCGAGCAGGTCGTCCTCGGACACGACCGGGGTCACGTCGCCACCGCGCCGACCGCTCGACAGGCGCAGCAGCCCCCGGGCGAGCGGTGACACCACCGGGAGACCGGCCAGCAAGCTCGCGACCGGGGCGAGCGCCCCCGCGACGCGGAGGCTCTCGGAGAAGGCGAAGGTCTTGGGCATGCCCTCGGCGATCACGAACACGATCACGATCTCGAGCGCGACGGCGCCGACCACGCCGAGCGCCCCGAACTCGTCGGCCGCGACGACGGCGAGGAGGCTCGCTGCCGTGATGTGGCAGGCCAGGGTGAGCAGCAGGGTCGGGGCGAGCACGCGGTTGGGTCGTTCGAGCAGCGGACCGAGCCGCTTGGCCCGCTCGGGGTGGGTCTCTTCGAGCGCCTTCGCCCCCACCGCGCCGAGGCGGGTGAAGCTCGTCTCGATCAGCGCCAGCACGGCGGAGATCGCGATCGCCACCACGGCGAGGGCGATCGCGAGGGCCGGGGTCACGTCGTGACCTCCCCGGACCGGACCCACCGGTCGAGGTGATGCTCCTCACGCCCGATCATCACCGCCGCCTCCGCGTCGTCGACGTGGTCGTGGCCGAGCAGGTGCAGGATCCCGTGCACGACGAGGAGCGAGAGCTCGGCGTCGACCGATCCGTCGTGCGCCCGCCGCAGGCCGTCGCGCCCGCCCGCCTGGGCCGCGGCCACCTCGGGGCACACGATCACGTCGCCGAGCAGCCCGGGGCCGGCCACCTCGGGCTCGGCATCGATCGGGAAGGCGAGCACGTCGGTCGGCGAGCCGTCGCCGGCGAGGTGCTCGGCCTTCAGACCGGCGATGACGTCGGCCTCCACGAAGCTCACCGTCAGCTCCAGGTCGGGCGAGACGCCCTCGTCTCGCAGCACCGCGGCGGCCAGCGCGGCCCACCGGTCGGCGTCGACCTCGACCGCCCGCTGCTCGTCGAGCACCACGACGCGAGCCGCCGATGGTGGGGGCTCGCTCAAGCCGGCCCCCGCGACGCCCGCTCGTAGGCGTCGACGATGTCCTGGACGATCTTGTGGCGCACGACATCGACGCCGGTCAGGTGGACGAAGCCCATGTTGTCGACGCCCCGCATCACCCGCTCGAGCCCGTCGAGGCCGCTGCGGCCCCGATCGATGTCGACCTGCGTCGTGTCGCCGGTGATGACGGCCTTGGACCCGAAGCCGATCCGGGTGAGGAACATCTTCATCTGCTCGGGGGTCGTGTTCTGCGCCTCGTCGAGGATGATGAAGCTCTGGTTGAGCGTCCGGCCCCGCATGAAGGCCAGCGGGGCGACCTCGATGGTCGAGCGACCGAGCATGCGCTGGATCGCCTCCGGGTCGACCATGTCGTAGAGCGCGTCGAAGAGCGGGCGCAGGTACGGGTCGATCTTCTCGGACAGGTCGCCGGGCAGGAAGCCGAGCCGCTCGCCGGCCTCGACCGCCGGCCGCGTCAACACGATGCGGGCGACCTCGCGGGCCTGGAGGGCCTTGACCGCCATCGCCACGGCGAGCCACGTCTTGCCCGTGCCGGCCGGGCCGAGCCCGAAGGTCACGGTGTTCTCGGCCATCGCCTCGAGGTAGCGCTTCTGGTTGGCCGTCTTGGGTCGGACCGACCGGCCACCGGTGGTCTTGAGCACGCTCCCGCCGAGGATCTCGGTCGGGCTCTCGTCGGCCTTGACCATCTGGATGGTGCGATCGACGACCTCGGCGTCGAGCTGATGGCCCTGCTCGAGCAGTACGACGAGCTCCCGGAAGAGGCGTCCGATCCGCTCGGCCTCGGCGCCCCGGACGGTGATCTCGTTGCCGCGGACATGGATGTCGGCCCCGTCGAAGCCTGCTTCGATCCGTCGCAGCAACTCGTCGCGACGGCCGAGCAGGCTGGTCATGAGGTGGTTGCCGGGGACTTCGATGCTGACGAGTGTGGCGGTCACGATCCTCCTGGAAGAGACGACCAGGCTACCGCCCCCCTGTGGCGGCAACCACGGGGATCCGACCACGCCCGAGGTGGGTACCCTCGCCGGGTCGTGGACCCCGACGAGCTGGCTCGACGTGCTCGCGACCTCGTCGTCGACGACGCCGCCGCCCAGCGCTCACGGCGCTCGGCGCGACGGGCGGCGGCCGACGAGCTGGCGTCGCTCGCCGCCCTGGTGCTCGCAGCGGCCCGCCGCCGTCGAGAGGTCGGCCTGACCCTGCTCGGTGGCCAGCAGCTCCGGCTCGTGCCCTCGCTGGTCGGCGCCGACGTCGTCGCCGGCGCGCGCCCGGGCGCCCCGACCGAGATCGTGGCGCTCGCGGCGGTGGCGGCGATCGACCTGGACCCCGACCTCGGCCCGGACCCCGACGCCGACCCGACCGAGCCATCGCTGCACGACGTGCTCACCTCGATCGTCGACGAGCGGCCGCCGGTGGCGGTGTGGACCCGCGACGGGCTCGGTCCGCACGCCGGCGACCTGGCCGCGGTGGGGCTCGACGCCGTGGTGATCGCGCCGGGAAACGGCTCGAGACGGGCGATCCCGCTCAGCGCGATCGCTCGCCTCCGCCTCGCGCCGTGAGCTCGGCGCGGCCGCGGCAGGACACGGCGTCGATGGCCCGAGCCAGCTGCTCGGCCCGCTCGCGAGACCGCACGCCCGAGACGACCACCCGACCGCCGTAGTCGACCGAGTGGGTCGTCGGCAGGAGCGTCCGGGCCAGGGCACCGCGCCCGACCAGTCGCCAGTCCTCGCCGACGACCGCACCGAGCCCGGGAACCAGGTCGATGGTCCGCCGGCGCCGACGACCCGGAGGTCGTCGCTCGTCGACCTCGACGCGATCGGCGAGCACGCGCACCTCCCGGACGGATCGCCACGGTCCGGCGAGACGGTGGGTGTGCGACGGGCGGGTGCTGGTCGAGGTCTGCATGGTGCCGAACCTAGGAAGCGACCCCGCCGGGCGATACGGGGCGCGCACCCCACTCCGGTCAGACGTAGCGGCGTGGCACCCGGTCGTTGACGTTGGTGAGCACCTCGTACCCGATGGTCTCGGCGTGGGCTGCGAGCTCCTCGGCGGTGATCCGCTCGTCGCCCTGATCACCGAGCAGGACCACCTCGTCGCCGGTCGACACCTCGGCCTCGCCGACGTCGACCATGAGCTGGTCCATGCACACCCGGCCGACCACCGGGCACCGCCGCCCGCCCACCAGCACCTCGGCCCGGTTGGAGTTGAGCCGGAGGTAGCCGTCGCCGTACCCGACCGGCACGGTCGCGATCCGGGTCGCCTCCTCCGGTGCCCACGTCGAGCCGTAGCTGACCGGGCTCCCCGCCTCGACGGTCTTCACGTAGACGACCTCCGACACCCAGCGCATCGCGGGGCGAACGTCGACGGTCCGTCGGACATCGGGGTCGGGCAGCACGCCGTAGATCATGATCCCGGGTCGCACGAGGTCGAGATGCGTCTCGGGGAGCTGCAGCACACCGCCGGAGTTGGCGAGGTGGCGCAGCGGCATCTCCACCGAACGACGGTCGAAGAGGTCGACCACCTCCTCGAAGCGGGTGAGCTGGGTGCGAGCGTGGGTGAGATCGACGGCGTCGCCGTTCGCGAGGTGCGACCAGACGCCGCCCACGTGCACGTGCGGGTCGCGGATCGCCTCGTCGACGAACGGCTCGGCCGAGTACCAGTGCACGCCCAGCCGCTCCATGCCGGTGTCGACCTGGAGGTGCACGTCGACTCGGCGACCGGCCGCCTCCGCCGCCTGGGAGAACAGCCGCAGCTTGGCGACGCTGGAGACCGACGGGGTCAGGTCGTGGCGGAGGAACGCCGGGGCCTGCGCCGCGGCCGAGCCGCCCAGCACCAGGATCGGCACCTCCACGCCCGCCCGCCGCAGCGCGATGCCCTCCTCGACGTACGCCACGCCGAGCCATCCGATGCCGGTCGCCTGCAGGTGGCGACCGACCTCGACGAGGCCGTGGCCGTAGGCGTTCGCCTTGATGACCGGCATGACCTCGGCCGGCGCGACGTGCGCGGCGACGGCGGCCACGTTGTCGCCGATGGCGGCGAGTTCGATCTGGGCGTGGGTCGGCCGCACGACCTCGTCGGGCGGCTCCACCGGAGCGGTCAGCTCGGGACGGGATCGCCGGGCCGACGCAGCGCCGACCGGTCGATGCTGCTGAGCTCGACGCCGTTGTCGAAGTCGACGAAGTAGCGGTACCAGGTGATGCCGACCTCCTGGAGCACGCGGCCCGGGGTCCCGGCGGGCACGCCGGGCAGGTCGGTGGCGGCGACCACCCGCTCACGTCGCTTCAACCGGTCAACCGTGTCGCTCATGGTCGCAGTCTCACCTCTGGTCGGCTCCGGGGCCAGATGATGCCAGTCCGCCGCCACCGAGGTGGAGGACTCGGCGCAGGAAGGCCAGCTGCACGAGCAGGAGGTTCTCGGCCACGACCTCCTGCGGGGTCATGTGGGTAACGCCCGACAGCGGCAGCACCTCGTGCGGACGGCCCGCCTCGAGCAACGCACGCGACAGCTGCAGGGTGTGCGCCGCGACGACGTTGTCGTCGGCCAGTCCGTGCACGACGAGCAGCGGTCGGTCGAGCCGGTGGGCGTCGACGAGCAGCGAGGTGCGCTCGTACGCGTCGGGCGCGGTGTCGGGCCGACCGAGGTACCGCTCGGTGTAGTGGGTGTCGTACAACGCCCAGTCGGTCACCGGCGCGCCCGCGATCGCGGCGTGGAAGACGTCGGGCCGACGAAGCACGGCCAGCGCGGCGAGGTAGCCGCCGAACGACCAGCCACGGATGGCGACGCGGTCGAGGTCGAGACGGACGTCGTGCTCGGCTGCGGCGTGGAGCGCGTCGATCTGATCGTCGAGCACGGGGGCGGCGAGGTCGCCGTGCACGGCCCGCTCCCACGCCGGGCCGCGGGCCGGGGTGCCGCGACCGTCCGCCACGACGACGGCGAAGCCCTGGTCGGCGAACCACTGCGACGCGGCGAAGGCGGCGCGCGACGCGAGCACCCGCTGGGCGTGCGGGCCGCCGTAGGGGTCGAGGAGCACGGGTAGCTTGGCGTCGGGGTCGGCGTCGTGCGGCAGGAGCACGGCGGTTCGGAGCTCCCGCTCGCCGGCGCGCAACAGGGCCGGTGCCGGGGTGAGCAGCGGGGTCTCGGCGAAGCTGTCGACGGAGGCGACGACCGCGCCGTCGCGGCGGACGGTCACCGCGGTGCCGTCGCGGTCGAGCGAGGCCGCCGTGACCACCACGGTGTCGCCGCCGACGGTCGCGCCGTGCACGCCGCCGCCGTCGGTGATCCGGACGGCAACGTCGCCGGCGATGCGCCACAGGTCCACCTCGGTGGGTTCGGTGGACGCGGTGCACCAGATCACCCCGTCCTCGACGGCCACGATCGAACGGACCTGGAGCTCGTCACCGGTGACCGGCTCGCCGTCGACGCAGACCCGTCGGGCCGCACCGACGTCCTCGACGGTCACGAGGTGATCGCCGTCGAAGGCGGGCGAGCCCGGTACGAGCTCCACCCAGGCGTCGTCGGTGATGCGTCGCCGACCACTGGTCGCGCCGGTGGACGGATCGATGTCGAGGACGACGACCGCCCGCTGGTCGCGGCTCTGGACGACCATCCACGGCTCGCCGGCCGACCGCCAGCCGGCGTCGGCCAGGTACTCGAAGCGCTCACGGTCCCAGTCGACCTCGGTGCGCTCCCCCGTCGCCGCGTCGACGACGAACAGGCGGACCTCGGCGTTGTCCGCCCCGGCGCGCGGGTACCTGACCGGGTGCGGCTCGGACGACGGCTCGGCCGGATCGCCGATCCACCACACGGGCACCGGGGCGACGTCGACCCGGGTGACGAGCAACCGCTGCCCGCCGGGCTCGACCCAGTAGCCGCGACCGCGGCCCATCTCCTCGGCGGCGACGAACTCGGCCGACCCCCACGAGACCGTCTCGCCGTCCTCCTCGCAGAGCACGCGATCGCCGAGGCGGAGCGAGTCGCCGGAGACGAAGGCGATCTCCTCGCCGACCGGACGGGGATCGAACACCGGCCCGTCGGTGGGCACGGTCGTGACCGTCCACTCCCCGTCGACCCGGTCGGCGACCACCAGCTGCCCGGCGAGCGCCGTGACGATCCGATCCTCCTCGGCGGCGTAGGTAACGACACCGCCGGCGGCCTCACGGGCCCGCTCGCGGCGTGCCCGCTCGGCGGCGGGGAGGTCGGACTCGTCGACGGCCAGTGTCGTCGGATCGATCACCACCCGCTCGACCCCGGTGGCCGGATCGAGCTCCCAGAGCAGGTTGACCGGGTCGTCACCGGAGCGTGACCGGCAGAACCGGACCAGCCCGGCATCGGTGATCGTGACGGTGCGCGGCGCGCCGAGGGTGAACCGCCGGGTGCGGGCGTGCTGGCGGGGGAAGGTGTCGGCCGGATCGGTGGCGGTCACGTCGAGCAAGGTAGCGCCAGGGGGCTACGGTCCCGGCCGTGCACGGCTCCACCGACCCGACCGAGGACCTCTCGATCGTGGCCCCCAACGCGGCACGCTTCGGGCCCGTCGCGGCCGACCGGGCCCAGACCTGGGCGGAGTACCCGCCGTCCGGGTACGGCCCCATCTTCCCGCGGCTGGTCGGCTTCCACCTCGACGACCTCCGGGAGGACTATGCCCGCCTGCGCCTGCCGTTCCGCGCCGAGCTGCTCCAGCCCGCCGGCGTGGTGCACGGCGGGGTCATCGCCACGATGATCGACAGCGTGTTCGTACCGGCGATCGGCGCCGGCTACCCGGAGCGGCGGCGCTACTCGACGGTCGACCTGAGCGTGCAGTACCTCGGCGCCGTGACGTCGGAGGACCTGCTGGCGGAGGGGTGGATCACCAAGCGGGGCCGTTCGATCATCTTCTGCGCGGCCGAGGTCCGGAGCAGTCCGAGCGGCGAGCTCGTCGCGACGGGCACGGCCACCTACAAGGTGTCGAGCGGGCGCATGGAGTAGGGCCCGAGCGGCCCGCCGAGCGAGCGGATGCGCAGCGCCGACACCCGTCGGTGCGGAGCATCGAGGAAGCTCGGCCAGAGCGGGAAGAGACGCGGCTACCCGCCCAAGAGGCGCCTCACCGCGCCGCCCATCTTGCCCTCGGGCCTGGGCTCGACACCCTCGGGGACGAGGTGGGGGACCTGCTCCTGCATCGTGCGGAGCACGTCGTTCGGGGTCGGGTTGACGAGGACCTGCTCGCCGATGTGGACCGTCGGGACCGTCTCGTTGCCGTTCGCGTGCTGGCGCACGAACTCGGCCGCGCTGGGGTCGTCCCAGATGTTGCGCTTGTGCATCGGCACCTGCATGCGGCTCAGCTGGCGGTCCAGCGCCATGCAGAACCCGCAGCCCGGGCGCCAGTACACGTCGATCGCATCGGTGGTCTCGGCCATGTCGATCAGAACCCTCGTGACCTCCCCGTTGTTCCCGGTGACACGGCCGTGTGAGAACATTCGTTCGATGACCACGACGCAGACGGACCGACCGGGGTCCATCCACCCGGGGCCGACCGCGCTCGGGCGCGGGGTCGTGGTCGCCGCGGGCGCGGCGCCACCGTCGCCCTGGGCGGACGCCCCCCGCGTCGTGGTCGACGACGCCGCGATCGCCGACCCAGCGGCGGCGGTCGCCGAGCTGCACGACCTGTGGATCGGCCGGCTGCCGCACGTGGTCGAGCTGGTGGCACCGAACGAGGCGCTCCGGGCGCCGCAGCGCACCGACGCCGACCCGTGGACGCTCCCCTCCACCTTCGAGTTCCCGCTGGAGCGGCTGTTCTTCCTCGTCTGGGCCAACACGTACGACGCCCGGGCCGGCTCGCCGATCTGGTGGTGGTCCCGCAAGGCCGAGCGGGTCGGCGCCCGCCCGAGCGCCAAGGCCGACGTCGAGCTGCCCGACGGCACCCCGGCCTGGATCGACGGCGGCCCCCGCGGCCCGCTCGACGTCGACCACGCCGTCGTGCACCGCGAGTCGGTCGAGCTCGGGCGTCTCACCATCGCCCGCCACCGCCCGCCCGATGCCGACCTCGCCCCCGACCAGCTCGATGCGGTGGCCCACCACACCGGAGCCGCCCGCATCGTCGCCCCGGCCGGCTCGGGCAAGACCCGCGTCCTGACCGAGCGCATCCGCCACCTCGTGCTCGACCGGGCGATCGAGCCCGAGCTCGTCACCGCCGTCGCCTACAACACACGCGCCGCCGCCGAGCTGGTCGAGCGCCTCGGCGACGACGTCCGCGTCGAGGCCCGCACCCTGCACTCCCTCGGCTTCGACGTGCTCCGCTCCCAGGCCGACGTCGACGGGGTGCGACCACCCCGGCTGCTCGACGAGCGCGAGGTGCGCGACCGCCTCCAGCCGCTCGTGCCGGTCCGGCCCCGGGCCAACACCGACATCCTCGCCCCCTACCTCGACGGACTGGCCGACCTCCGGCTGGGGCTCGTCGAACCCGAGCGGATCGAGGCCGAACGCGACGACGCACCCGGCTTCGTCGACGTCGCCCGCCGCTACCGGAGCGGCCTGCTCGGCAACGGCGAGGTCGACTTCGACGAGCTGATCTTCGGCGCGGTCGAGCTGCTGCTGCGCGACCCCGAGGCGCGGGCGAGGGCCCGGTTCCGCCGCCGGCACCTCCTCGTCGACGAGTTCCAGGACCTGACGCCGGCCTACCTCCTCCTCGTGCGGCTGCTGTCGGCTCCGGCGCACCAGGTGTTCGGCGTCGGCGACGACGACCAGGTCATCTACGGCTACGCCGGCGCCACCCCCTCCTACCTCGTCGACTTCTCGACCTACTTCCCCGGGGCCACTCCCCACGCGCTGGAGGTCAACTACCGCTGCCCGCCGTCGGTCGTCGAGGCGGCGTCCAACCTGCTCACGCGCAACCGTCGCCGCGTCGACAAAGAGATCCGCGCCGCCAACGACCGCGGCTCGCATCGGGTCGCCCGCGTCGCCGCCGAACGGGTGGCGCCGACCGTGGTCGACCAGGTGCAGAGCTGGCTCGACGCCGGTGCCGCCCCCGACTCGGTGGCCGTGCTGACCCGCGTCAACGCCACCCTCCTCCCCGTGCAGGTCCTCCTCGACGAGGCCGGCGTGCCCTGCCACCGTCCGGTCGGGCAGCAGGTCCTGCGCCGCACCGGGGTGCGTGCCGCCCTCGCCTACCTCCGGCTCGCCACGGCCGACGACCGGTGGTCCGGCACCGACCTGGCCGAGGTCGCCAACCGGCCATCGCGCCGCATCAGCCGCCGGGGGGTCGAGCAGCTCCGGCGCCGGCGCAGCTGGGACCCCGCCGACCTGCTCCGCGAGGCCGAGCGGGTCGAGGGTCGTGACGGCGAGCGGATCGCCGGGCTGATCAGCGACGTCGAGCAGTTCCGCGGTCGGGTCGGCGACCGTGAGACGGCGGCGATCCTGCGCGACGTGCGCGACATCATCGGCGTCGGGCGGGTCGCCGAGACGCTCGACCGCTCGCGGCGTGGCGATGCCGGCGGCCACGCCGACGACCTCAACGCGCTCCTCGCCGTCGCCGCGCTGCACCCCGACCCGACGACGTTCGGCTCGTGGCTGAACGAGCGGCTCGGCACGCCGGGCGACGACGACGGCGTGCACCTGTCGTCGATCCACCGGGTGAAGGGCCTGGAGTGGGACCACGTGGCGGTGTCCGGCGTCGATCTCGGCCTGCTCCCCCACCGGCTCGCCGACGACATCGAGGAGGAGCGGCGGATCCTGCACGTGGCGATGACCCGCGCCCGCCGCGAGCTGCTGCTCGTCGCCGACGACGACTCACCGTCACCGTTCCTCGCCGAGCTCGACGAGCCGGGCGAGCCGCCCCCGGAGGTCGCGCCCACGAAGCGGCGCGAGGCCAAGCTCGACGGCCTGCCCTCGGTCGCCGCCGAGGTCGGCGTCGAGGTGCAGCTCACCGGCGGCTTCCACGGCGTGGTCCAGTCGGTCGACGGCGAGGACGTGCTCGTCGCGCTCGACGGCGGTGGCGTCACGCGGGTCGGCCCGGCCGATCCGGTCACCATCGACGGCCGCCTCGTCGTTCTCGGCCCCGAGGCACCCGATGAGGGCGTGTTCGAGGCGCTGCGGGCGTGGCGGTCCGAGCGGGCCAGGGCCGACGGCGTACCCGCCTACGTCGTGCTCTCCAACGCCGACCTCGAGGACATCGCCCGCCGCCGTCCGACCACGCTCGACGAGCTCGCCGACTGCCGTGGCATCGGCCCGACACGACTGGAGCGCTACGGCGACGACCTCCTCGCGGTGCTCGACGAGCTGACCGACTGAGGGCCATCGCCGAGCGGGTCGCGAGGACTGCCGTCGGCCGAGCCGTCTCGCTACGGTTGCGGACCATGGACAACGAGGCATGGCTCGCCGACCTCAGCCCCACGGTCGAGAAGCTGCTGGAACGTCACCTCGACACGGCCAAGGACTGGTACCCGCACGAGTTCGTCCCGTGGAGCCGGGGCCGCGACTTCGTCCCGGGTGAGGACTGGGATCCCGACGAGTTCCCCCTCCCGCCGGCGGTCCGCAGCGCCCTCTACGTCAACCTGCTGACCGAGGACAACCTCCCCCACTACTTCCTCAGCCTCCGCACGCTGTTCACCGGCGACGCCTGGTCGGCGTGGGCGAACCGGTGGGTGGCCGAGGAGGACCGGCACGCGCAGGTCATGCGCGACTACCTCCTGGTCTCCCGGGCCATCGACCCGTGGGAGCTCGAGCGGGCTCGCATGGTCCAGCTCACCGACGGCCAGGTCCCCGACCCGCCCGATCCGCTCGAGGGCATCATCTACGTCGCGCTCCAGGAGCTCGCCACGCGCCTGTCGCACCGCAACACCGGCAACCAGATCGAGGATCCGTACGGCCGCGAGATCATGAAGCGGATCAGCACCGACGAGAACTTCCACCACCTCTTCTACCGCGACCTCTGCCAGGCCGCGTTGGAGCTTGACCCGTCCGCCTTCGTCAAGGCTGCCGAGGCGCAGGTGACGCAGTTCCAGATGCCGGGCACCGGCATCCCGGGCTTCGAGACCCATGCCCGGGTGATCGCCGCCGCCGGGATCTACGACCTCGAGCTGCACGTCGACCGGATCCTCCGGCCGGTGCTCACGAAGCAGTGGAACCTCTTCGAGCGCGACGACCTCGACGACGAGGCCCAGGGCGCCCGCGACCGCATCGAGGCCCACATGACCCGGCTCGATCGCGCCGCACAGGCCCAGCGTCGCCGGCGCGAGCGCCGCGAGGAGAAGGCCGCCGCCACCGCCGGCGTCTGACGCGGGGCAGCCTCAGCCCGACTCGGCGCCCAGCGTCTCCGGGTCGATCGGCTCCGGCTCGACGATCGCGTCGTGCGCGAGCTCGACCGGCGCGCCCATCGTCGGGAGCGGCGTCTGCCGGGCCCGCTCGATGCCCTCGCGCCAGTGACGGCGGCAGAGCACGTCGTAGGCGATCTCGGCCTCGCCGTCGTCGAAGTCACCGATCACGACCGTGTCGCCGTCGTACACCTGGTGGCCGTTGACGAGCCGGGCGTTGTGGGTGGCGGGCTCGCCGCACCAGCACCGCGACTCGACCCGCAGCTCGATCCGCTCGTCGGCCAGCTCCAGGAAGCGGGCGGTCGCCGGGAAGAGCTTCCCGCGGAAGTCGGTGAGCAACCCGAAGGCGTAGACGTCGGAGTCGAGGTCGTCGACGACCCAGGCGAGCTGCTCGGCCTGTTCGGGCTCGTAGAAGCAGGCCTCATCGCAGACCAGGTAGTCGAG
>JBCBSZ010000082.1:0-30272 GCA_039818945.1 Actinomycetota bacterium | reverse complement strand
AACAGGTCGGCCATCTCCTGGGGGCTGAGGGTGCGGTTCTCGCCGACGAGCTGGACCCGGTCGCCGAGCGATGCCGTGTGGATCGCCCACCCGTCCCAGTCCTCCTCGGCCATGCCGTCCTCGATCGAGACGATCGGGTACCGGTCGCAGAGGTCGACCAACAGGTCGGCCATCTCCTGGGGGCTGAGGGTGCGGTTCTCGCCGGCGAGCACGTAGTTGCCGTCGACGAAGAACTCGGTCGAAGCGACGTCGGAGGCCAGCGCCATGTCGTCGCCCGGCCGCAGCCCGGCCCGCTCGATCGACTCGACGAGCAGCTGGAGCGCCTCCTCGTTGGAGCCGAGGTTCGGGGCGAAGCCGCCCTCGTCGCCGATGGCGGTGGCGAGGCCGCGCTCGCCGAGCAGCGCCTTGAGGTGGTGGTAGGTCTCGACGCCCCAGCGCAGCCCCTCGGAGAACGACGCCGCGCCCACCGGCATCAGCATGAACTCCTGGAAGTCGATGTTGTTGTCGGCGTGCTCACCGCCGTTGATGACGTTCATCATCGGGACGGGCAGCACGTGCGCGTTGGTGCCACCGACATAGCGGTAGAGCGGCATCGCCGACTCGTCGGCGGCGGCCTTGGCGACGGCCAACGACACGCCGAGGATGGCGTTGGCGCCGATGCGCCCCTTGTTGTCCGTGCCGTCGAGATCGAGCAGGAGCCGATCGACGGTGCGCTGGTCGAAGGCGTCGACGCCGTCGAGCACCGCAGCGATCTCACCGTTGACGTTGGCGACCGCGGTGGCCACACCCTTGCCCATCCAGGTGTCGCCGCCGTCGCGCAGCTCCACCGCCTCGAACTGCCCCGTGCTCGCCCCGGAGGGCACGATGGCCCGCCCCGCGGCACCCGAGGCGAGGACGACCTCGACCTCCACGGTGGGGTTGCCCCGACTGTCCAACACCTGTCGTCCGAGGACGATGTCGATCGTGCTCATGGCGCCCATCGTGACAGGTCGGGCGCGGCGTGTGGAGCCATCTGCGCAGGCTCAGCCGTCGAGGCGCCGCCACGTCCACGTGGTGGTGGCGACAAGCGGCTCGCCGGGCTCGACGACGGCGGCGCGGTGGCGGTCGTCGGTGAGGTTCAGCGCGTCCGGCGGGGCCGTCTGGGGCTCGACGCAGATCGTGTCGGCCGGCTCGTCGTAGACGACGACGAACCCGCACGTGCTCGCGATCTCGAGCTCGAGCACCCCCGGCCAGCGCAGCACGGGAGGGCCGGCCAGACCGCCGAAGCAGTCGTCCCAGGGGCCGGGCGGCACGTCGACGAGGCGGCCGCTCGGCATCCCGTCGCCGTCGCGCTCGAACATGTGGCCGGGCGACCAGTCGAGCTCGGCCTCGACGCCGGACAACCGGCGTCGGAACCACGGGTGCCAGCCCATGGACACCGGCATCGGCTCGTCGGCGCGGACCTCCAGGGTCTGGTGGAGCGAACCGGCCCGCAGCTCCCATCGAGCGATGATCGAACCAGCGAAGGGCCACGGATCGTCGAACGCGCAGCGAGCGGTGGTGTCGTCGACCACCGTCCAGGAGCGGTCGAGCACCGTGCCGTGGATGGCGTGCGGCGGGAGGTTGATCGGCATCTGGCGGTCGCCGCCGAAGCTGAACCGCCCCCGCCGGATCCGTCCGGCCCACGGAGCCATCGGGAACGAGCCGCCGGACATGGACGCGGCCGCATCGACCTCGGCGAGGAGCTCGTGACCGGCCGCTCGCAACGAGACGATGCGTCCGCCTCGTTCGGAGTCCACCACCAACTCGTCGTCGCCGGCCGCCTGGCGCAACTCCAACGTCAGGCCCCCATCCCCCGCACCTCGTCGCGCAGGCGGCCGGCAGCGACCCGCAACGCTCCCTCGGCATCGATGCCGGCCGAACGCGCCAGCGCGGTCACCGCCAGCAAGAGCTCACCCAGCCGCTCGTCGTCGAGCGCGTCGGGGTCGCGCAGCGACGAGAGGTCGACCGTCAGCCCGCCGATGATCGTGGCCGCATCGGGGGCGTCGAGGCCCACCGCGCCGGCCTTGCGCAGCACCTTGCCGGCGAGGTGCAGCGCCGGCAGGCCGGCGGGGATGCCGTCCATGACGCTGGCCCGCCCCTTCTCGTCGCGCTTGGCCTGCTCCCACGTGCCGACCACCTCGTCGGCCGACGCCGCCGACACGTCACCGAAGACGTGGGGGTGTCGGGCGTGGAGCTTGTCATGGATGCCGCGCGCGACGTCGCTGAGATCGAACGAGCCCGTCTCGGCGCCCAGCACCGAGTGGATCACGACCTGGAAGAGCAGGTCGCCGAGCTCCTCCTCGAGGTGGTCCATCCCGGCGAGGTCCTCGCCGTCGGGGTCGAGCCGGTCGATCGCCTCGAGGACCTCGTGGGCCTCCTCGAGCAGGTGGGGACGCAGGGTGTGGTGCGTCTGCTCCCGGTCCCAGGGGCACTCGAGGCGCAGCGTGCGGACGAGCTCCCAGAGCCGCACGACCTCTCGGCCGACCGGGGCGGCCAGCTCGGGCACGTACAGGCACGTGAGGTGGTCGGGCTCGAACGAGCGGTCGAGCTCGGCCCAGGGCACCTCGATGACGCGCTCGTCGGGAAGACCCAGGCGCTGCAGCACGACGACCGGCGCGTCGGGCTCGTCGTCGACCGCGAGCTTGATGTCGGACAGCACGTGACGTGCGTGGGCGTGCGCCACCAGCAACGGGCCGCGGTCGCCGGCGGCCTCGGTGATGAACCGGTGCCCGTCGACGAGGCGGACGCCGGTCTCGACCGGGTCGATCCCGAGCCGCGCCCAGACCACGTCGAGGAACGACATCGCCGGGTGCACGACGGTCTCGACGCGGTCGTCGTCGAGGAGCTGCTCGACCGAGCGCTCGAGGACCCGGGGCGAGCCGGGCACCGCGTACAGGACCTCGCCGTGCTCGGTCGCCGCAGCGACCAGCCGCTCGACGATCGTGGCGTAGACCTCGTCGAAGGAGTCGGCCGAGTCGTAGACGTCGTCGAAGGTCGTGGCGCCGTCGACGACGGCGGCCGCCGGGTGGCGCCGCGTCCGGAGGAAGCGGTGCTCGGCTGCGGCGATGAGCGCCGCGGTGGCCGGCGTGATCAGGTCGGCGTCGGCAGGGCCCAACCCGACGACGACGACGCGGCTCATCCCTCGGGAACGATCTGGGTGCCGTCCCAGACGCCGTACCGCGAGGCGACGTGCACGTCGGCCTCGACCAGCAGCTCGTTGATCGACGCGCCGATCACGGCGCCGCGCTCGGCCTCGAAGGACTCCTCGGCGAGGCCGGCGGCATCGGCGAAGGGCACGTCGGCGCCCCGAGCCCGGACGTTGATCACGTGCCAGCCGAAGTCGCTCTCGACCGGTTCGGTGATCTCGCCGACCTCGGCGGTGCGCAGCGCATCGGCGAACTCCGGGACGAAGCGGGCCGGGTCGCTACAGCCCAGATCGCCACCGTTCGGGCCGGTCGGGCCGATCGAGAGCTCCATGGCGACCGCGGCGAAGTCCTCGCCGTCGTCGACCACCCTCGCCCGGGCGACCACGGCGTCCTCCTCGGTCGAGAGGAGGACGTGGCTCGCGCACACCAGCCCGAGCGACTCACCGTTCAGCTCGTACCAGGCCTCGGCGTCGGACGGCAGGCCGGCCTCCTCGGTCAGCACCCGGACCAGCGCCTGCTGGGTGACCTGGCGCTCGAACTGGATCTCGAGCCACTCGTTGGACTGGAGCTGCGCGAAGGCCTCACCGGTCCGCGTGCGCTCCTCCTCGGTGACCTCGCCGCCGAGGTCGTCGAGCGCCTCGGCGAAGATCTCGGACGTCACCCGCTCGTTGAGCAGGCCGCGAGCGGAGCTGCGCACGTAGTTGCCGCCCTGCTGGTCGAGGCCCTGCACCACGCCGGGGTTGAGGGCGGAGAACTCGGCGGCCACCTCGAGCTCGTCGCGGAGCTCGTCCTCGGAGATGTCGACGCCGTTGACGGTGGCGGCGGGGGCGGTCAATGACCCGCAGGCCCCGACGAGGACCGCCGAGACCAGCAGGGGGACGATGAGGCGCAGACGCACGGCGTGATCGTAGAAGCTCAGCGCTCGCGAGCGGTGCCGTCCCAGGTGCCCGCTCCGGTTAGGGCTCAGGAGCGGATGCCGGTGCCGTCCCAGGTGCCGTACTCGGGTGCCAGGGTGATGTCGGCCTCGGTGGTCAGCGCGGTCAGCGGCTCGGTGAGCGCCTCCTGCGACTCGATCTGCCAGGCCTGCGTCGCCTCGAGCTCGACGTCGGCGAAGGGCCGGTCGTTCTCGGCGAGGATCAGGTGCCAGCCGAACTGGGTCTCGACCGGCTCGCTGATCTCGCCCGCCTCCAGCGCCGTGAGCGCCTCGGCGAACTCGGGGACGAACTGGGCCGGGTCGCCGCAGCCGAGATCGCCGCCCTGGGGGCCGCTCGGTCCGGTCGACAGCTCCATGGCCAGCGCGGCGAAGTCCTCGCCACCGTCGACGAGGCGCTCGCGGGCGGCGATGGCGCCCTCCTCGTCGGCCGCGTCGAAGAGGATGTGGCGCGAGCAGTCGAGGCCGTTCTCCTCGTACCAGGCCTCGGCGCTGTCGGGGACGCCGGCATCGGCCAGGATGAGCCGCTGCAGCGCCACCGAGGCGAGGCTGCGCTCGACGAAGGCGTCGAACCACGGCGTCACCTGGACCTCGTCGATGATGCCGGCGAAGACCTCGCGGTCGGCGTCGGTGACCTCACCGCCGCGCGCCGCCAGCGCGGCCCCGGCCAGCTCGCCCTCGATCAGCTGCTCCAGCTGCTGCTGGGCGGCCTCGAGCGTCGCGTTGCCGTCGGCATCGGGCAGGAAGCCGTCGGCCCGTCCCGGGTTGGCCTCGGCGAAGGCCGCCGCCTCGGCCAGCTCGGCGCGCAGGTCGCCCTCGGTGAAGTCGGTCCCCTCGACGCTCAACACCACGGCGTCGTCGGCCAGCTCCGGCGGGACCGTCGGCTCGGGCACGGTCGTGGTCGGCACGGCATCGACGTCGGGGGCGGGGTCGCTGCTGTCGTCGCTGTCCCCGCATGCCGCGAGCACGAGCGCGAGCGCGGCGAGGGCGAGGGCGAGGGGGCGTCGGGGCATGGGCAACGACGCTACCGGCGCGGGAGGTGCTCCAAGAGGTCACCCACCTCGTGGACGCGGCGGTGTTCGCCGGCAGGGCCGAGGCCGTGCGGGTCGACGTGCACCGGCGTCAGCCCGGCTGCGGTGGCTCCCTCGACGTCGTTGCGGAACGAGTCGCCGACGTAGGCGCAGCGCTCGGGCGGGAGGCCCATCGGTTCGAGCGCGAACGGGAAGATCGTCGGGTCGGGCTTGGTCACGCCGACCAGGTACGAGTCGACGATGACCTCGACCGGCACGCCCGGTCCGTCGCCGACCTGCGCGATGCGCTGATCGGCGAGCACCTGCTCGATCGTGCCGTCGGAGTTCGAGATGATGCCGAGCCGCACGTCGGCCTCGTCCGCGATGCGCTGGAGCGCGGCGACGTGGTGGGCGACCGCGTGGGTCCACAGCCCGGTGGACGGGGTGCGCCACAGCTCGATGGCCCGGGTGCGGGCCTCGTCGTCGGTCGCGGCTCCGAGGGCGGTCAGGTAGGCGGCCAGGTACGCCGGCCACCGCTCGGGCGGGTCCTCGCTGCGGTCGTAGGCGGCGATGCCGTGGTAGTGGGCGGCGACGAAGGCGCCGTCGGGAGCGTCGTCGATGCCGGCGATCCCGGCGAGGCGGTCGCGCACGACCGTCGGTGACGGCACGACGAACACCCCGCCGACGTCGAAGATCACGGCGTCGACGTCGAGGGGGGTCATGCCGGCACCTTCTCCTCGGTGGGGAACAGCGACTCGATCGTCTCGAGGACGTGCGTGACCGCGTCGACGCCCTTGGGCACCGGGAGCTGCAGCTCCTCGGCGCCCTCCTTGTAGACGGCGCCCTTCACGAGGCGTTGCAGTCGGATCTCCTGGCTGGCCTTGAGGAACACCGGGGCGAGCCGGACCGACGTCCCCCGCGTCATGCCCATCTCCCGGATGCCGAGGCGATGCCCTTCTGCCCGCAGGCGAGCGATGCGCAACAGCTCCTCGGCCGGCTCGGGGACCGGCCCGAAGCGGTCCTCCCAACCGGCGCGGATGGCCTCGACGTCGGCCTGGGTGGTCACGCCGGCCAGCCGCCGGTACGCCTCGAGCCGCAGCTCCTCGCGCCCGACGTACTCGTCCGGCAGGAAGGCCTTGACGGGGAGATCGATCTTGACCTCCGCCGGCTCCTTGACCGGCTCGCCCTTCAGCTCGGCGACCGCCTCGGTGACCATCTGGACGTAGAGGTCGTAGCCGACCGCGGCGATGTGGCCGGACTGCGCCTCGCCGAGGAGGTGGCCGGCGCCGCGGATCTCGAGGTCGCGCATGGCGATGCGGAACCCGGAACCGAGCTCGGTCGCCTCGCCGATGGTCTTGAGCCGCTCGTAGGCCTCCTCGGACAGCGACACGTCCTGGGGGTGGAAGAGGTAGGCGTAGGCCCTCGACCCGGCTCGACCGACCCGCCCGCGGAGCTGGTGGAGCTGACCGAGGCCGAGGAGGTCGGCCCGGTCGACCACCAACGTGTTGACGGTGGGCATGTCGATGCCGGACTCGATGATGGTCGTGCAGACCAGGACGTCGAACTTGCCCTCCCAGAAGTCGACGACGACCTGTTCGAGCGTGCCCTCGTCCATCTGCCCGTGGGCGACGGCGATGCGCGCCTCGGGCACCAGGTCGTTCAGGTCGGCGGCGACCCGATCGATGTCGGCGACGCGGTTGTGCACGAAGAACACCTGGCCCTCGCGCAGCAGCTCGCGCCGGATGGCCTCGGCGACGGCGCGGTCGTCGTACTCGCCGACGTAGGTCAGGATCGGCTGGCGCTCGGCCGGCGGGGTCTGCAGGAGGGTGAGGTCGCGGATCCCGGTGAGGCTCATCTCGAGCGTCCGCGGGATCGGCGTGGCGGTGAGCGTGAGCACGTCGACGTCGGCCTTGAACTGCTTGATGCGCTCCTTGTGCGTGACGCCGAAGCGCTGCTCCTCATCGACGACGAGCAGCCCGAGGTCGTGGAACTCGACGTCGGAGCCGAGGAGGCGATGGGTGCCGATCACGACGTCGACCGAGCCGGTGGCGAGCCCGGTCACCACCTCGCGCTGCTGGGCGGCCGTGAGGAAGCGACTCAGCACCTCGACGCGCACGGGGTAGGGGGCGAAGCGCTCGGCGAAGGTCTGGAAGTGCTGCTGTGCGAGGAGCGTCGTCGGGACGAGCACGGCGGCCTGCGTGCCCGACTGCAACGCCTTGAACACGGCGCGGATGGCCACCTCGGTCTTGCCGAAGCCGACGTCGCCGCACACGAGCCGGTCCATCGGCACCGCCGACTCCATGTCGCCCTTCGTCGCCTCGATCGCGGCGAGCTGGTCCGGCGTCTCCTGGAAGGGGAACGCCTCCTCCATCTCGCGCTGCCACGGCGTGTCGGGCTGGTGCGCGTAGCCCTCGGTCGTGGCCCGCTTCTGGTAGAGCACGACGAGCTCCTGGGCCACCTCGCGCACCGCCGAGCGGACCCGCTCCTTGGCCTTGGCCCAGTCGGCCCCGCCCATCTTCGACAGCGACGGGGTGTCACCGCCGGTGTAGGGCCGGATGAGGTCGACCTGGTCCGACGGCAGGTAGATCTTGTCGTCGCCGCGGAACTCGAGGAGGAGGTAGTCCTTCTCGGCGCCCATGATCGCCCGGGTGACCATCCCGGTGTAGCGGGCGACGCCGTGGGTGTGGTGCACGACGTGGTCGCCGGGGTGGAGGTCCTCGAAGATCCGCTGGGCGCTGCGCTTGCGGGGCCGAGCCCGCCGGTGGGTGGACCGGCGGCCGGTGAGATCGGACTCGGCGAGCACCGCCACGCCGGCTCCCGGGAGGACCGCGCCACGGTCGATCGGGGCGACGACGACGTAGCCGCCACGACCCGAGGAGGGCAGCTCCTCGCCGGGACCGAGCAGCTCGAGCTGCACGCCCTCGGCCGCGAGCGATTCCTGGATGCGCGCCGCCGTGCCGGCCCCGTCGGCGGCGACGACGACCAGGCGGTCCTCGCCCAGCAGCGCCTGGAGCTGGCCGACGAGCCGCGAGCTGTCGCCGACGACCGACTCCCACATCGACGCCTCGATCGCGGCGGTGTCGGGCGTGTCGGCGGCGTCGACGACCCGCCAGGCGGCCGGGCGGTCGTTGGCGAGGACGTGCTCCATGGGCAGGTGGAGCCGCGGCAGGGGCTGCTCGTCGTCGTCGGCCTCGACGCCCCAGGTCGTGGCCAGCGAGCGGGCCAGGTCCTCCTCCTCGGCGAGCAGATCGGCAGCCCGGTCGCGGAGCCGACGGGGCTCGACCATCCACACGACGGCGTCGTCGTCGAGGAGGTCGGTGACGAGGCGCTCCTCGCTGGCGAGCCACGGCAGCCACGACTCCATGCCGTCGAAGAGCTGGCCGTCGGCGAGGCGGTCCCACTGCTCACGACCCCACGGCTCGGAGGCGACGAGGCCCTCGGCCCGCTCGCGGATCGTCTCGGTGACGAGCAGCTCGCGCGCCGGGTGGATGACGACGTCGGTCAGGTCGCCGGCGGAGCGCTGATCGGCCACGGCGAAGCGGGTCAGGCGGTCGATCTCGTCGCCCCACAGGTCGATGCGCACCGGCTCGTCGCCGGTCGAGGGGAAGACGTCGACGATCGAGCCCCGCACGGCGACCTCGCCGCGGTGCTCGACCTGGTACTCGCGCCGGTAGCCCCAGCCGACGAGGCGTTCGACGAGCTCGTCGAGATCGACCTGATCGCCGGCGTTCAGGTGGAGCGGTCGCAGCCCGTCGAGCTCGTCGGGGAGGCGCTGCAGGAGCGAGCGCACCGGCGCGACCACGACGTCGGGGCGATCGTCGGAGGTGAGCCGGTGCAGCACCCGCACCCGTCGACCCATCGTCTCGACGCCGGGGCTCACCCGCTCGAACGGCAGGGTCTCCCACGCCGGGAACCACTCGACGCGGCCGGGTCCGAGGTAGGCCTCGAGGTCGCCGGCCAGGCGCTCACCCTCGTTGGCGCCGGGCACCACGAGCAGCAGCGGGCCGCGATCGGCGAGCTCGGCTGCGGCCGCGGCGACGAGCGCGCGGGCGGCCTCGGGCACCGCGACGGTGACCTCGCGCCGGCCGAGGACGGCGCGCAGGGTCGCGTCGACGCCCAGTCGGGCGGGGATCGGCCGCAGGCTCATCGTCGTCGACCGTTCCACCGGTTCATCGCCTCGTCGATGCCGTGGTCGACGACGTCGACGACGGCATCCGCGGCCTCTCGCACCACGATGTCGAGCTCGGTCCGGTCGGCCTGTCCCGGGCGCTTCAGGACCCACGAGGCGCCGGCGCCGGGGTGCGGCGGGCGGCCCACGCCGATCCGCACGCGGGCGAAGTCGGCGGTGCCGAGGTGCTGGCGCATCGACCTGAGGCCGTTGTGGCCGGCGAACCCGCCCCCGGACTTGAGCTTGAGGGCACCGACGTCGAGGTCGAGCTCGTCGTGCACCACCACGATGCGGCGCGGGTCGTCGATGCCGTGTCGGGTGATGAGCGCGGCGGCGCTGCGACCCGACTCGTTCATGAAGGTCTGCGGGAACGCCACGACGACGGGGTCATCGTGACCGGGCACGCGGATCTCGGCGACGAGCGCGTGCTCCTTGCGGGCCGCGACCAACCCGGACCCGAACCGCTGCGCGAGGACGTCGACGACCTCCGCTCCCACGTTGTGGCGCGTCCCGGCGTACTCGGCTCCGGGGTTGCCCAGGCCGAGGACGAGGAACTCCGCAGGTGTGCCGCGCCGCTCGGCAGCCCGGCGGAAGAGTGACGGCAGAACCGGGCGGGTCGGCGTGGCCTACTCCTCGCCGCCCTCGTCGGGCTCGATGCCCTCGTCGTCGTCGAGCTCGCCGGCCTCGCGGCGGGCGTTCTCGCGCTCGAGGGCGAGGGTGGCGCGGGTCTTCTTGGCCACGGCGAGGATCTGGTCGTCGGCGACGTCGACGAGCTCGACCCGTTCGGGCAGGTCGAGGTCCTGCACGGTGAGGTTGGCCTCGAGGGTCATCTCGGTGATGTCGAGCACCAGCTCGGCCGGGATGGCCGACGGCGGGGCGAGGACCTGCAGCTCGTTGAGCTGCTGCTCGACCACGGCGCCGCGGCGGCCGACCTGCTCGGCGACGCCGGACAGGCGCAGCGGCACGGTGACCTGGATGGGCTGCCCGGCGGCGACCACCAGGAAGTCGACGTGGTTGATGCTCAGCTTCACCGGGTCGCGCTGCACGTCGTAGACGAGCGTGAGGAGCTCCTCGCCGTCGAGGTCGAGGTTCACGAGGGCGTTGGTGCCGCCGTTGGCGAGGATCGACCGCAGCGAGGGCCACTCGACCGACAGGGCCGTGGCCTCACGATCCTTGCCGTAGACGACGCCGGGAACGCGGCCGGCAGCACGGAGACGACGCGATGCGCCCGAACCGAGCTCGCGCCCGGACGTGGCTTTGAGGGACTGGGCCTGCACGACAGGAAACTCCTCGAAGAGAACGACCGGTCAAGATTAGCGGCGGCCCGCGGTTACGAGACGTTCTCGCCGTCGAAGATCTCCGACACCGAGGTGTCCTCGAACACGGCGTCGAGGGCGTCGCCGATGACGGTCGCGGCGCTGAGCACCTCGAGCTTGTCGAAGCGCTTCTCGGACGGCAGGGGGACCGTGTTGGTCACGATGACCCGGGACAGCTCGCTGTTCTTGAGGCGGTCGACGGCCGGGCCGCTGAAGACGCCGTGCGTCGCGGCGGCGATGACCTCGGCCGCGCCCGCCTGCTTCAACGTCTCGGCGGCCTTCACGATCGTCCCGGCGGTGTCGATCATGTCGTCGAGGATGACGCACGACTTGCCGGCCACCTCGCCCATGATCCCCAGCGCCTCGACGTGCCCGACCCGATCGGTCGCCCGCCGCTTGTAGATCGAGGCGACGTCGGCGTCGAGGTGCTTCGCGTAGCGCTCGGCCACCTTCACCCGGCCGGTGTCGGGCGAGACGACGACGGCGTCGTTCCCGACGGTCGAGCGCAGGTGGTCGACGAGCACGGGTTGGGCGGTCAGGTGATCGACCGGCCCGTCGAAGAAGCCCTGGATCTGCCCGCTGTGGAGATCGACCGAGACCAGGCGCTTGGCCCCGGCGGTCTCGAACATGTTGGCGAGCAGCTTGGCGGTGATGGGCTCACGCCCCAGCGACTTGCGGTCCTGGCGGGCGTAGCCGAAGAACGGCGCCACGGCGGTGATCCGCTTGGCCGACGCACGCCGGGCGGCGTCGATCATGATCAGGTGCTCCATGATCGCGTCGTTGAGGCTCATCTCGTGCGTGGCCGCGTGGGTCTGGACGATGAAGACGTCGTCGCCGCGCACGGACTCCTCGAAGCGGCACTTGAGCTCGCCGTTGGGGAAGTCCATCAGCCCGGCGTTGCCGAGCGGGACGCCGATGTTCTCGGCGATCTCCTGCGCGAGCTCGGGGTTGGCGCGACCGGTGAAGATCTGGAGTCGCTTCTTGCTGACGACCTCCACGGAACCTCCTCGTGGCATCCACCGTCGGACCACGGCGAGCGTAGCCGCACGGTCCCGGGCAGCCCGCTTCGGACGGCAGGTGCCGGTCAGGCCCCGGACCAGAACGGTCCGGTCGTGGCACCCGGCGTGACCTCGGTGCCGCGACCGAGCGCAGCGAACGGGCCGACGACGGCGTCGGCGCCGATGGTCGCCCCGGTGCCGGTGGTCTTCTCGATCCGGGCGCGGGCACCGACCTCGCAGTCGACGAGCCGCGTGTCGGGGCCGATCTCGGCACCCTCGTCGACGGAGGTCCCGCCCTGGAGCATCGTCGACGGGAAGATCGTGACGTCGGGGGCCAGGGACACGGTGGTGTCGATGTAGGTGCTGGCCGGGTCGACGATGGTCACGCCGCGCTGCATCCAGCTGCGGTTGATGCGGCGGCGCAGCTCGGCCTCGGCGTCGGCGAGGCCGACCCGGTCGTGGACGCGACGGGTGTCGTCGGCCTGGTCGATGGCGGCGAGCTCGACCCGGTAGCCGGCCTGGTGCAGCACGGGGACCAGGCCGAGCAGGTCGTAGCCGCGCAGCACGTCGCGCTCGGCGACCCGTCGCAGCGCCGGGCCGACGAGGCTGCGCCGGACGCAGAGCACCTCGGTGGCCTCGACATCGTCGACCGGCTCGTCCTCGACGGGCAGGTCGGCGCTGATCTGGGTGATCCGGCCATCGCGGCCCCTGGTCGCCCTCCGGGCCCCGATCTGACCGCTCAACGGCACGGTGAGCACCGTGGCGTCGGCGTCGGTGGCCCGGTGCTGCTCGATGAGCGAGACGACGGTCTCGGGCCGCAGCAGCGGGGCGTCGCCGAAGAGCACGAGCACGTCGGCGTCGTCGTCGTCGAGCTCGTCGGAGCCGAAGGCGGTGAGGCCGGCCGCGACGGCGTCGCCGGTGCCGGAGCCCCGGGGCTGCTCGACGACGTCGGGGGCGAGGCCGGGCACGGTCTGGCTGATCGCCTTGGCGACGCGGTCGGGCTCGCCGTCGACCACGACGACCACGCGGTCGGTCGGGCTGGCACCCAGCGCATCGAGCACGAACGACACCATCGGTCGCCCGCAGAGGCGGTGCAGCGGCTTGGGTCGGGTCCCTCGCATTGCGGCGGCATCGCCACCGGCGAGGACCATGGCGGACAACGATCTGGTCATCGCTCGCGGGGGAGGATTCGAACCTCCATTCTCGGAACCAAAATCCGATGTCCTGCCCTTGGACGACCCGCGATCACCGCACGCCCCACGGTACCTCCGCCCGCCCCGCCGACCATCTCGGGTAGCGACCGTCCGCGTTCACCGGTAGCGTCGCCGGACCGTGGGATCACTCATCAAGAAGCGGCGCAAGCGCATGCGGAAGAAGAAGCACCGCAAGCAGCTTCGCAAGACGCGATACCAGCGCCGCAACAAGTAACCCAGCCGTTCTCCGACACCCCCGTTCGCGACGCCACGAGCGGGGGTGTCAACGCGCCTGGGCGACCACCGCACGCACCCCGTCGAGCTCGATCCCGGCGTGCGCACCCTCCACGAACCAGGTCCCACCGCTCCCCGCCAGCACCGGCTCGAGCCCGGTCGTCGCACCGAGGTGGTCGCGCCACCGCGCCAGCTCCGGCGCCACCGCCAGCGCCGCGGCCGTGAGGTCGTTGCGGGGGTCGGCCGGACCGCCCAGATCGTCCCAGGCCCGGTAGACCGCCGGCGTCGAGACGCCGAACGGCGGCGTCAACAGGGTGACCGTGCGCGGCTCGAACGGGAGCGGACGTACCCGCTCGCCGATGCCCGTGACGTGCGCCCGCCCGCCGACCACGCAGAAGGCGACGTCGGCGCCCAGGCCGGCCGCCAGGTCGAGGTCGTCCACGCCGGCCCACCGCAGGACGGCGGCGGCGTCGGCCGAGCCGCCCCCGAGCCCGGCGCCGGACGGGATCCGCTTCTCGAGCCGGATCTCGGCGCTCCGTCCCACCGCCGCGAGCGCCCGCAGCACGAGGTTGTCCGGCCCGCTCGGAACGGACAGCCCGGTCGCGGTCTCGATCACCTCGAGGGACGTCTCGTCGGCCGGCGTGATCGTGAGCCGGTCGGCGAGGTCGAGCGCGATCATCTCGGCGTCGATCAGGTGGTAGCCGTCGTTGCGCACGCCGGCGACGTGCAAGCGCGTCGTGAGCTTGGCCGGCGCCTCGACGACCACGGTCTCCGCGGCGGTCACGGCGCCACCGCCCCCGCCAGCCGGGCCCACGCCTCGAGGTCGAGCTCCTCGGGCCGCCTCGTCGGGTCGACCCCCGCCCGCTCGATCGCCCCCTCGTCGAGGAGGCCGCCGAGCGAGCGGCGCAGCATCTTGCGGCGCTGACCGAACGCCCGCTCCACCACGCCGAACAGCGTGGCGAGATCGATGCCGTCGAGGGACGGGTGGCGACGCCGGCGCAGCTCGACCAGCGCGGAGTCGACCGACGGCTTCGGGAGGAACACGTTGGGGCCGACCTTGCCGACCAGCCGGGCATCGGCGTGGGCCTCGACCTTCACCGACAGCGCGCCGCGGGCCGGGTCGCCGGCTCCGGCGACGAGCCGTTCGGCCACCTCGAGCTGCACCATGACGAGGAACCGGTCGATGGCGGGGACGTCGTCCAGCAGGTCGGCGAGCAGCGGCGTGCCGACGTTGTACGGCAGGTTGGCGACCAGCACCCACCCCTCGCCGGGCAGCACCGCCGCCCAGTCGACCGTGAGCGCGTCGGCCTCGACGACCCGAACGTCGTGGCCGGCGAGGTGATCGCGCAGCACCGGCACCAGCCCGCGATCGACCTCGACCGCCGTCACCGCGGCACCGGTCTCGACCAGTGCGAGGGTGAGCGATCCGAGCCCGGCGCCGATCTCGACCACGCGGTCGCCGGGGCCGACGCCGGCGAGCCGGGCGATGCGACGCACCGTGTTGGGGTCGACGACGAAGTTCTGGCCCAGTGCCTTGGTGGGGGCGAGCCCGTGCCGTTCGAGCGCCTCGGCGATCTCGCGGGCGCTGAGCGTCATCGCCGCGCCGACGATCGCCGCCGGATCAGCGGAAGCCGAGCTGGCGGCTGCACGACGGCCACGCACCCCAGCCCTGGCGCTCCCACAGCAGCTCGGCCCGGCGGATCTGCTCGTCCTTGGACGCTTCGTGGGGATACCCCTCGCCGCCGACGAACCGCCAGCTCTGCAGGGAGAACTGCAGGCCGCCGTAGTAGCCGTTGCCGGTGTTGATCGACCAGTTGCCGCTCGATTCGCAGATCGACAGCGCCTCCCACTGGTCGAGCGTCGGCAGGCCGGGGGCGGCGGGCTCGGGCTCCGGCTCGGGTTCGGGCGGCGCCTCGGTGGTGGTCGTCGTGGTGGTGGGCGCCGCGGTCGTGGTCGGCGCCGCCGTCGTCGTCGGTGCGGCGGTGGTCGTGGGGGCGGCCGTGGTGGTGGGCGCCGCGGTCGTGGTGGGCGCCGCCGTCGTCGTCGTGACGACCGTCGTGGTCGTGGCCTCGGTCGTGGTGGTCGTGGTCGCCGAGACGGCCTCGAGCGTCGTGGCCGTGTCGTCGGCGACGGAGGAGGTGGGCGCTGAGGCGGCGGCCGGGTTCTCGGCGGTGGCGATGACGGTGGACGCATCGCCGGCGGCCGGGACGGCGACCGCGGCAGCGCCGTCGCCGAGCTCACCCTCGGCCGCGACCGCGGTCCCGCTGGTGATCGAGAGGTTCACGACCGGCGTGTCGCTGGTCGTGGACAGGTTGTAGAGCACGAGCAAGGGGACGGCGACCACCGTGACCACGGTGGCAGCGAAGACCGATCGCCGTTGCTCTCCTTCCAGGGGGTTCAAGGAATCCTCCGGCGTGTCGCCGTGCACTCTATGAACGTCGTCACCCGATCGCAACACTTTCACGGAACCGAGAAGAGCCTCCGGGCCGTGGCCGTGGTGGCGGTCGCGACGGTCGCGACCGGCTCGGCGCGCACCTCGGCGACGGCGTCGCCGACCACCGCGACGAGGGCGGGCCGGTTGGTCCGCCCGCGGTGCGGAACGGGCGCGAGATACGGCGAGTCGGTCTCGACGAGCAACCGGTCGAGGGGGCACAGCACGGCCGCCTCGCGCACCTCGGGCGCCGACGGGAACGTGACGATGCCGGAGAACGAGAGGTGGGCGCCGCGGTCGAGCGCCCGGCGGGCCTCGTCGGGTCCGCCGGTGAAGCAGTGGAACACGGTGCGCTCCGGCGTGCCCTCGGCGTCGAGCACGTCGAAGGTGTCCTCCCACGCCGATCGGGAGTGGATCACGAGCGGCAGGCCCCGCTCGTGGGCGAGCGCGATCTGCGCGGCGAAGACCTCGCGCTGCACGTCCCGCGGCGAGTGGTCGTAGTGGTAGTCGAGCCCGCACTCGCCGACGGCCACGAACCCACCGCCGTCGAGCAGCTCGGCGAGGCCGTCGGTGCCGTGCCTGGCCTCGTGAGGATGCACCCCGGCGGTCGCGACGACCGACGGATGCGCGACGGCGACGTCGCGGTGCGCGGCGCTGTCGACGACGTCGCAGCCGACGGTCACGAGCCCGACCACGTCGGCGGCCGCCGCCTCGGCGACGGCGTCGTCGTCGACGCGGTCGTGCGCGAGGTGGCAGTGGGAGTCGATCCAGACGATCGGTTCGTCGGCCACGATCGCTCAGTCCGTGCTGAGGCGGGGGAACAGCGGGGCGCCTCGCTCGACGGCGAGGCCGCCCGGGTACCCACCCCAGGCGACGTCGTCGGGGACGCGCCGGTCGGAGACCGAGCCGTCGAGGCCGAGGCGGCGCCAGATCTCGTCGCTCGCCCGGGTGAGCGCGGGCGAGGCGAGGATGGCGACGATGCGCAGCACCTCGACGGCGTCGCCGAGCACGCCGTCGACCTCCGGACCCGGGTCGAGCTTCCACGGCTCGGTGTCCTCGAGCAGCGAGTTGGTCTCGCGGATGAGCTCCCACGTGGCACCGAGCGCCTCGGACGGGGCGACGTCGGCCCATGCCGAGGTCGCGCGAGCGACGACGTCCGCGGCCACGGCGGCCAGCGGTGAGTCGTCGCGGGGCGCCGGACCGACCCCGCCGCACTTCTTGGTGACGAGGGTCGACGTGCGGGCGAGCAGGTTGCCGAGGTTGTTGGCCAGGTCGGCGTTGTAGCGGGCGACCATCGCCTCGTAGGAGAAGTCGCCGTCGGGGCCGAACTGCTGGTCGCGGAGGAAGTGGTAGCGGAACCCGTCGACGCCGAAGTCGGCGACGAGGTCGCTCGGGGCGATGGCGTTGAGCCGGGTCTTGGACATCTTCTCGCCGCCGACGAGCAGGAACCCGTGGACGTGCACGTTGCGGGGCGGCTCGAGGCCGGCCGACATCAGCATCGCCGGCCAGTAGACGCAGTGGAACCGCAGGATGTCCTTGCCGATCAGATGCGTCGCCGGCCACCACGTGTCGAACTCGTCGGTCCCCCACCCCGCGGCGGTGACGTAGTTGATCAGCGCGTCGTACCAGACGTAGGTGACGTGGGAGGGGTCCCACGGGATCGGCACGCCCCAGTCGATCGACGTCCGGCTGATCGAGAAGTCCTGCAGGCCCTGCCGGATGAACCCGAGCGCCTCGTTGCGCTTGGAGGCCGGCCGGACCGGGTCGGCGTCGGAGGTGAGCCACTCGACGAGACGGTCCTCGTACCGCGACAGCAGGAAGAAGTAGTTCTCCTCCTCCATCTCGATGACCGGGCGGCCCTGGGCCTGGAGCGCCTCGACCTCGTCCTCGGTCACGTACGCCTCGTCGGCGACCGAGTACAGCCCGCGGTAGGTCCGCAACTCGATGTCACCGTTGTCGCGGCACCGCGTCATCAGGTCCTGGACCGTCCGGTGATGGCGCGGCTCCGTCGTCCTGATGAAGTCGTCGTAGGCGATGTCGAGGCCGTCCCACGCCTCGCGGAAGCGGGTGGAGGTGCGGTTCGCCCAGGTGAGGGGGTCGGTCCCGTGCTCCTCGGCCGCGCGCTGCACCTTCAGGCCGTGCTCGTCGGTCCCGGTCAGGAAGCGGACCGGGTCGCCGAGCAGCCGGTGCCATCTCGCGATGGCGTCGGCCGTCACGGTGGTATAGGCATGACCGATGTGTGGGGCGTCATTGACGTAATAGATCGGTGTCGTCAGGTAGGTGGGCGCCACACGCGCCAACATACCGATCACCAGCCCCCGCCCAGGGTCCGCTCGCGAGACGTGAGCGCCGACTACGTTCGGTGCCGATGAGCAGGTTCGCCGTCTCCGGCCGCCGCGCGGCCGACATCTGTGATGCCGTCGAACAGGCGATTCGCGACGGGGTGGTTGGGCCGGGCGACCAACTTCCCACGGTGCGTTCCCTCGCGGACGAGTTGGGCGTGAGCCCCACCACCGTCGCCGCCGCCTACCGACAGCTGCGCCAGCGCGGGGTGATCTCGACCCACGGCCGCGGGGGGACACGAGTCCACCTCCGGCCCCCTCTCGACGTCCCGGTCAGCGAACCGTTGCCACCCGACGTCCGCGACCTGCGCGTCGCCGCGCCCGATCCGCAGGTCCTCCCCGACCGTCGCGGCGTGCTGGCCGGGCTCGACGCGACCGCCGTGGGCCCCGGCGACGACGACCTCCCCTACCTGGTCGACCTGTTGACGAAGGACCTGCTCACCGACGACGTGCGGGCCGAGCACCTCGCCATGGCCGGCAGCGCCAACGCCGCGCTCGCCCAGGTGCTCGCCGCGACGCTGCGTCCCGGCGATCGGGTGGCGGTCGAGGACCCGGCCGATCCGGTCGTGCGCGACCTGCTCACCGCCGAGGGCTACCAGCTGATGCCGCTGGCGATGGACCAGCGCGGCGTCCGCCCCGACCGCCTCGACGCGGTCACCCGGGGCCCGGCGCACGCGGTGATCCTCACCCCTCGGGCCCAGGACCCGACCAGCACGGCGTTCGACGAGGCCCGCCGGGCCGAGCTCACGGCGGTCGTCGACGACCATCCCGAGCTGCTCATCATCGAGCGCGATCCGGTCGGCCCGGTCGCCGGCGTCAACTATCGGACCATCCTCACCGGCGAGCGCGACCGCTGGGCGGTGCTGCGCTCGTTCGGGATGGGGCTCGGCAGCGACCTCGACGTCACCACCATCGCCGGCGACGCCTCGACCGTCGCCCGGGTCCGCGGCCGCCAGGTCCTGGCCGGTGGTCGGGTGCCGATGCTGATCCAGCGGCTGGTGCTCGAGCTGCTGAGCAGCGACGAGGTCCTCCGCACGATGAGCCTCGCGGCCCGCACCTACGGTGCCCGCCGGGTCACGTTCCTGGCCGAGCTCCGCAACCGGGGCATCATCGCCCAGGGGCTGTCCGGTCCCTACGTGTGGCTCCCGGTCGACCGCGAGCACCACGTCACCGATCCGCTGCTCCAGCGGGGCTGGGCGGTCACGGCGGGCGAGCGGTTCCGCATCGATGCCGAGCCCGGTCTGCGCATCGCCACCTCGCGCCTCACGACCGACGAAGCGCGCCGGCTGGCCGACGACCTGCTCGAGGTCCTCGCCGCCTGAGGCACCGCGCAGCACGGGCCGCGGGGAGCGCTCGTCCCGCCCTTGCCCGGTGGGGTGGTCCGGCCGACACTTCTCTCAGATGGGCATCCCGGTCGCCATGACGAGCAGCGATGTCGCCCAGACGGGCGCGATCCGCGACGAGGGTGGGGTCGCCCGCGCGCTCGCCGTCGTCGCGTTGGCCGTGGGCTCGGTCTGGCTGGTGTTCCGGGTGCTCGCCACGCGGGACGGCGTGCCGTTCTGGTTCTGGCTGCCGCTGTGGCTCATCGAGCTCGGCATCGTGATCCGACTGGCGCTGTTCGCCTCGGTGACCTGGCGCCTGCCCGAGCCGATCCGCCCGACGGTGCGGACCGCCCGCACCGTCGACGTGTTGGTCTCGACCTACCACGAGCCCACCGACCTCGTGCGCGCCACCCTCCTGGGCTGCGCCGAGATGACGTACCCCCACCGCACCTACGTGGTCGACGACGCCAACCGCCCCGACATCCGCGCGCTCGCCGCCGAGCTGGGCGTCGGCTACCTGACGCGGGCCCAGGCGGCGCAGGGTCGCAGCGGGGCGGTGTCCAGCGCGCTCGAGCGCACCAACGGCGAGTACGCCTTGCTCCTCGACGCCGACCAGGTCCCGATGCCGGACCTGCTCCACGCCGTCATGGGGCACTTCGCCGACGAGCGGGTGGCCTTCGTCCAGACGCCGCTCGAGTTCCTCAACCGCGACTCGATCCTGCACTCCTCGCCCGACCGCCACGAGCGGCAGCTCCACAACGAGGTCATCGCTCCGGGTCGCTCCGCGGCGGGCGCCGCGATCTGGGAGGGATCGGCGTCGGTCATCCGGCGCAGCGCCATCGCCGACATCGGCGGCATCGTGTCGTCGGCAACCACCTACGACTACCGCACGACGATCCGGTGGCTCGCCACGGGCCACCGCGGCGTCTTCCACCCCGAGGTCCTCGTGCAGGGCGTCGCTCCCCACAACCTCGACCTGTTCCTCAGCCAGCGCGGCCGGTGGGCCCGCGGCCGCATCGCGACGGTCTGGACACCGGACTCGCCGCTGCGCAGCCGAGGGCTGAGCCTGCGCCAGCGGGCCGCGCTGCTGCAGCCGACCTTCGAGGACCTTCAGGGCTGGAGCCGCCTCGCCGCCGGCGCGATCGTCGTGTGCAGCCTCCTCACCGGTGTCGCACCGCTCGACGTCGAGGTCGGCGCCGTCATCGCCCTGTTCGTCCCCTGGGCGATCCTCGGCTCGATGGCCACCCATCAGCTCGCCCGTGGCCGGCTGGTGCGGCGCGAGGTGATCCGGCGCGACCTGACGCTCCTGCAGCTCCAGCTGTCCGCCACCTTCGCTGCGATCCGGGGCGACCGGCGACGCTTCCGCCCCGTCGCCCGCACCGGTCAGGACCGCGGCGGGCTCGACGTGATCGACCGCCTCCGGTTCCTCACGGTCGTCACCGTCGTGCTCGAGGTGGCGCTCATCCTCCGCATGGCCGACGCGCTGGTCGGCTGGCCGCTGCGCGGCATGCGGGGCGCCCACCTCGTGCTGGCCATCACCGCCGGACTGTGGATCCTCTGGAACGCCCTCGGCGTGCTCGGCGTCTTCGTCCGCCGCCGCCAGCACCGTGCCGCCTACCGGATCGAGGTCGACCTCCCCGCCTTCGCCGACGGCGACCTGGTCCGGGTCCGCGACCTCACCGCGGCAGGAGCCGCCTTCGTCTCGACCCGCTCGCGTCGGCCCGGTGACGTCGTCGATCTCGTCATCCGCATGCCGGACATCCACGGCCGCCCCCACGACATCCGGACCCGGGCCACGGTCCGCTCCGTGGTCGCCAACCAGACGTCGACGAGGTGGCGGACGGGCGCGGCGTTCGAGCCGCTCACCCCGATCGACCGCGACACGGTGCTTCGCTACTGCGCGGTCATCCGGCCGTTCCAGCAGCTCCGCTCGGCTCATCGCCCGATCTACGGGTAGCGACCGCCGGGCTCACCCCTCGTCCGATCGCCGGGTCGCGAGCTCGTAGACCTCGTTGCGGGGCACGTCGAAGCGCGCCGAGACCTCCCGCACGGCGTCGCGCCGCGATCGACCGGCCGCGACCGCCTCGTCGAGGGCCCGCACCAGCGTGGCATCGTCGGGACGAACGATCTCGGCGGCCGGCCCGAGCACGATCACCACCTCGCCGCGGAGCTCGTCGAGCTCGGCCGCAGCGTCGCCCAGGCTGCCCCGCCAGGTCTCCTCGTGCAGCTTCGTCAGCTCGCGGCTGACCGCCACCGGCCGCTCGGGCCCGCACGCCTCGGCGAGGTCGGTCAACGTCTCGCCGACGCGGTGCGGGCTCTCGAAGATCACCGCGGTGCGCGACTCGGCCACCAGCTCGCCGATCCGCTCGGCCCGCTCGACCCCGCCGCGGGGTAGGAAGCCCTCGACGACGAAGCGGTCGGTCGGCAGGCCGCTGACGACCAGCGCGGCGAGCGCCGCGCTCGGTCCCGGGACGGCACGCACCTCGTAGCCGGCCTCGACGATACGTTCGACGAGGCGGTGGCCCGGGTCCGAGACCGCAGGGGTCCCGGCATCGGAGACGACGGCGACGCGCCCGCCGCGGGCCAGCACCTCGACGACGCGCTCGGCGCCCGACACCTCGCGGTGGCGGTCGAGGCGCAGCAGCTGCCGATCGCGCAGACCGAGGTGGGCGAGCAGCCGGCCCGAGTGGCGGGTGTCCTCGCAGGCGACGAGGTCAGCGGACGCGAGCGCCTCGACCGCCCGTGGTGAGAGATCGCCGAGGTTCCCGATCGGTGTCGAGACGAGCACGAGCGTGCCCGGCGGGGCGACCCGGTCGTCGCTCAGCGCCGCACCTCGATGCGCTGCCCGACCCGCAGCCCCCACCGCTCGAAGGCGCCCGCCTCGGCCTCGAGCACGGACCGGGCGCTCGGTCGGGGCCGACCGAGCCGATGCCGCTTCATGCAACGCACGTCGACGACGTCGAGCTCCTCGTCGAGGTAGGCGACGTCGAGGTCGAAGCGCATGCCGATCGTGTGCACCGCGCGGGCCGGGTGGAGCCACATCGCGCCGTCGATGCCGTCGCGACCGAGGAGGCCCTGCCGTCGCGACCGCCGGTCCTCGGCGATCTCGAGGCTGGCGAGCACCTCACCGTCGCGCACGAGCCATGGCATCTCGGCCGCCCCTCCCGTCAGACGTTGAACCGGAACTCGACCACGTCGCCGTCGGCCATGACGTAGTCCTTGCCCTCGACCCGGAGGATGCCCTGGTCGCGCGCCGCGGACCAAGAGCCGGTCTCGAGGAGCTCCTCCCAACCGATGACCTCGGCCCGGATGAAGCCCCGTTCGAAGTCGGTGTGGATCCGCCCTGCGCACTGCGGTGCCGTCCATCCGGCCTTGAAGGTCCAGGCCCGGCTCTCCTTCTCTCCGGTGGTCAGGAAGGTCCGCAGCCCGAGCAGGTGGTAGGCGGCTCGCACGAACCGGGGCAACGCCCCCTCGCCCAGGCCGAAGGCGTCGAGCATCTCCTGGCGGTCGGCGGGGTCGTCGAGCTGGACCGCCTCGGCCTCGAGCTGCACGCACATGGCGAGCACCTCGGCGCCGTCGAGCTCCTCCTGCACCGGGGCGATGATCGAGTCGGTGTCGTCGAGCTGGTCCTCGGAGACGTTGACGAGCGCGAGCACCGGGCGGTTGGTGAGCAGGAAGTGCTCGCGCAGCGCGGCCCGCTCGTCGTCGGTCAGGTCCGAGCGGTAGATCGGCGTCCCCTCGCCGAGCACGGCGTCGGCCCGTTCGAGGGCGGCGACCTCGGCCTCGATGTCGCGGTCCCCCTTCGCGGCCCGGAGCGCCTTGCGTCGCTTGTCGATGCGGGCCTGCACCGCCTCGAGATCGGCGAGCGCCAGCTCGAGCTCGACCACCCGGAGGTGTTCCATCGGATCGGTCGGTCCGGGGATGTCGGGATGCGAGAAGGCCCGGAGCACGTAGACGATCGCGTCGACCTCGCGGATGTTGGCGAGGAAGCGGTTGCCGAGGCCCTCGCCCTGGCTCGCCCCCTCGACGAGCCCGCCGATGTCGAGGAACTCGACCTGGGCCGGGATGACCTTCTTCGACCCGCTCATCTCGGCGAGGCGGTCGATCCGGTCGTCGGGCACGCGGGCGACACCGGTGTTCGGATCGGTGGTGGCGAAGGGATAGGGCGCCGCCAGGGCGCCGCCGCCGGCGAGCGCGTTGAAGAGGGAGGACTTGCCCGCGTTGGGCAGTCCCACGAATCCGAACCGTTCCATCGGGCGCCGAGGCTACCGGCGCCCTTTTCACCGCGGACGGACGATGAGGGCGTTCGCGACCCGGCGCTCGGAACCGTCGCTGGGCGAGCTGCGCACCGTGCCCAGCGCGACCAGCGCGGAGGACCCGCCGCCGTCGAGGTTGATCGCGGTGTCGACGTCGAGCGCGACGAGCAGATCGGCGAGCTCGGCGATCGTCATGCCGACGCGGTCGTCACGGCGGCCGTCGACGGTCACCAGCACCCAGGAGCCGTCGGCCCGCTGTCCGACCGCGGTGCGCGGGTTGCGACCGATCACGAACCCGGCGACCCCGGGATCGAGCCGCACGCCGTCGCGCAGCAGGGGTGGCGCTCCGCCGACGCTCTCCTCGATCGAGGCGTCGCCGCCGATGTCGAGGACGACCGGCCCCGGATCGTCCTGGAGGTCGTCCCACAGCTCGTCGAGCGCGACGGCGGCCACGCCGCGCCCGATCAGGACGATCGAGTCGGCCTCGAGCGGGGTCCGCACGCGGCCCTCGACCCGGGCGGTGAGCTCGACCGACCTGGCGCTGTCGAGCGTGAGCGGGCCCTCGTCGACGAGCCGGCCGACGAGCGTGATCACCGGATCGGGCGGCGGCGGAGGCGGCGGCTCGGGCGGCGGCGCGTCGGGATCGGGCTCCGGCGCGTCCGGGTCGGGCTCCGGCTCGGGCGGCGGCGGAGGCAGTGGGATGTCGGGGGTCTGGCTGCCGGCCCGACCGCTGAACACGATCAGCTCGTCCTCGCCCACGCCGGTGTTCAGGCCGGACGGCAACAGCACGGGGCCGGTCGGGGGCTCGATCCGCAGCGGCCAGACCACGCCGCCCACGCTCAGCTCGCCCGTGTCGGAGATCATGAGCTGCTCGTGCGCCGGACGGGTCGTGCGGATCAGCTCGCCCTCGACGATCAGGCCGCCGACCGGCTGGCGATCGGAGAGGCGGAAGAAGTCGCCGTTGACCGCCACGACGCAGGACACCTCGGCGCACAGCTGGGTGGTCCGGGCCCCGCCGCCGGTCTCGAGCGGGCCGATGCCGGCCGTGGCGACGTCGAGCTCGACCGGGGCGTTGGCAGCCACGTCGACGACGGTCACCGACTGGAAGTCGGAGCGCAGGCTCCGCAGCTCGATGCCGGGCCCGAGCCGACCGGCCTCGCTGGTTCGGTAGCCCGCCACGCTGTCGCGCTCGACCGTCGCCCGGCTGCCGGGGTAGCCGGCGCCGCCGAAGGCGTAGACCGACCCCTCCCTGGTCGTCAGCAGGTACCCCCCGTCCACCGACGCACCCATGGACGCGATCGGCGAGTCGAGGGGCAGCCCGGCCGCCGAGCCGCCGAAGCTGGCGGAACCGAAGGCGAAGACGCCGCCGTCGGCGGCGACCATCCAGTACCCGTCACCCCGGGGGGTGCCGAGCGCACCGACGATCGGCGCGACCAGCGTCCGGCCGCCGAGCGACCCGTCGAAGTCGGCCGTGCCGAACGCGAAGATGCCGCCGTCGCTGGCGACCATCCAGTAGCCCTCACCCGAGGGATGGGCTGCGATCCCGACCACCGGCTGGTTGAGCGGGCGACCCCCCATCGAGCCGTGGAACCCCGCGGCGCCGAACGCGAACACGCCCCCGTCCGCCGCCACCAACCAGTACCCCTCACCGGAGGGATGGCCGGCGATGCCCACCACCGGCGAGTTGAGCGGGCGACCCCCCATCGAGCCGTGGAACCCCGCCGCACCGAACGCGAACACGCCCCCGTCCGCCGCCACCAACCAGTACCCCTCACCGGAGGGATGCGGCGCCGCACCGACGACCGGCGACAGCAGGTCGAACGGCGTCAGCCCGCCGAGGTGCAGGGCCTGGTCGAGGGCGAGGACGCCGCCGGCGGCATCGACCATCCACGCGCCGCCGGGCGCGGGCACGATGCCGACCGTGGGGGGTTGGGTGCCCGGACCGGGAGGCGGAGGCGGTGGCGGCGACTCGTCGGCCGAGTCGCGGTCGGTCGGCGCCTCCTGGGCCTGCGCCGCGTGCGGCGCGGCGAGCGCGGCGACGACCAGCAGGCACGCCAGCGCCCACGCCACCACGTCGAGCGAGCGCCTCCCCACCCACGGGGCCGTTCCGGTCACCCTGCCAGCTTGCCCGCCACGCACCGCCAGCGTGCAGCACCCCACCACCACGCTCGGCGGCCAGATCGATCTGCGACGCTCGGCTCCCCGGCCCACGGTGGCGTTCGGCGTCGCACGCCCTATCCTCGTGCCGTGCCCTCGAAGAAGACCAAGAAGCGCAAGCTGCGCGCTCGCCGCAACAAGGCCAACCACGGCAAGCGGCCCAACGCCGGCCGGGGCTAGCCCCCACCGAGCGGTGCGCCCCGCACGGCCCACGCTCGCACACCTCGACCTCGCCGACGATCCCGACCGCTGGGCATCGCTCGGCTGGTTCGTCGATGACGGATGCACACGGATCGGCTCGGTCGAGCTCCGCTTCGTCGAACCCGACGACGGACGCACCGGCCTCGTCGGCTGGGCGCTGAGTGGCCTGTCCATCTCCGCCACCGAGCTCGACGGCGTGCCGACGACCCCGCTCGACGACACGCCACCCGAGCCGGCTCACCCCACCCGACACGCGAACGGCGCCGAGGTCATCGATCACGTCGTCCTGCGCTCCCCCGACATCGACCGGACCCTGGCCGCGCTCGCCGACGCCGGCCTCGAGCTGCGCCGGCTCCGCGAGGTCCCCGACAGCCCGCTGCACCAGGCCTTCTACCGGGTCGGCGAGACCATCCTCGAGGTCGTCGGTGAGCCCGGTCGCCACGACGACGCCCCCTCGACCCTCTGGGGTCTCGTCTGCACCGTCGCCGACGAGCCACGGGCCAGCGAGGTGCTGGGCGACTCGCTCGGCACCTGGCGCGATGCGGTCCAGCCCGGACGACGGATCGCGACGGTCCGCCGATCGGCCGGGTTGTCGACGGCTGTCGCGCTGATGACCCGGTAGGGTCGTCGGTCCGATGCTCGACCACGTGTTCACCGACGCGATCGGTGCGATGCGGGAGGTCTTCGAGGCCGCCCACCTGGAGCGTCAGGCCTTCGAGGAGCACTTTCAGAGCGACGTCCTGCTCGGCGACCTCACGTTCGAGACCAGCTACGGGCTGCCCGGAGAAGGACTGCCACCCCGCGTGCGCGTCGACGTGACGCTCGACTGGCCGACGTGGTCCCAGACCGCCTACCGCCTCTGGTACATCGGCGAGGACTTCGACGAGCCGCCCCGCATCGACATCGAGCTGGTCTTCCGGGTGCAACGCCTCGCGTCGGCCCCCGACCCGCAGGTGGTGCTGGCGGTCCTGCCGCCGTCGAGCCCCGACATCGGCTCCGAGCCGCTCGATCGGGCCGGGCCGACCGTCGAGACGATCCACGACCGCGACCTGACGAGCAGGGAG
This sequence comes from Actinomycetota bacterium, assembly GCA_039818945.1. Lineage (GTDB taxonomy): Bacteria > Actinomycetota > Acidimicrobiia > Acidimicrobiales > Poriferisodalaceae > JBCBSZ01. Next base: position 3,482 of record JBCBSZ010000082.1, on the reverse strand, counting down.
TACGCGCTCGAGGTGTCGTACGAGGGCAGCTACGAGCTGCAGGAGGAGGCGCTCGGCGACGGCACCGCGATCGACAAGCACTTCGCCGCGATGGGTGGCTGGATCGCCTCGATGCTCGTGAAGCTCGGCGATCTTCGGCTGGAGTTCCTCCCCCCGATCGAGGAGTGAGGCCCGGGCTCGGCGGCGCTCCGCCGTCGGCGACGAAGTGCAAACGCGAGACCCGCTCGTCGTATCCTCCAGATGCCCCTCCGAGCCCCCGAATCGAGGACTTCCCGTGAGCAACGAACAGAACGTCGAGCAGCGCCGCGCGTGGTGGGACCTGCTGGGCATCCTGTTGCCCGTGGCGATCGCGGCCATCGTCGGCTTGATCGTGCTCGTCGACGCCGTGGACGACGATGATGCCGACGACGGTGCCGGCGCTCCCGTCGAGGTGGCGACCGAGGACGGCGACGGGGCCGAGGACGGAGCGGCCGAGGCGGCGGAGCCCACGACGATCGTCGACCTCGCCGTGGCGACGCCCGAGCTGAGCACGCTGACGGGTCTGGTCGTCGACGCCGGCCTCGACGGCACGCTCGCCGGCGAGGGGCCCTTCACGGTGCTCGCACCGACCGACGATGCCTTCGACGCCGCGGTCGAGGCCCTCGGCGGGCTGCCCGAGCCCGACGTCCTCGAGCAGATCCTGCTCTACCACGTGATCCCGGCCGAGGCGCCGGCGGCCGACGTCGTGACCCTCGACTCGGCGACGACGGTCCAGGGCGAGGACATCGCGATCGCGCTCGACGGCGACACGGTCGTCCTGAACGACGGCCAGGCCACCGTCACCACCACCGACGTGCAGGCCGACAACGGCATCGTGCACATCATTGACGGCGCGCTGTTGCCGCCGTCGATCGTCGAGGCCATCGAGGCCGAGGCTGCAGCAGCGGCCGAGGCCGCCGCCGCCGAGGAGGCGGCCGCCGCCCTCCCGGCCACCGTGGTCGACTACCTCGCCGAGGACGGCCGCTTCTCGGCCCTCGTCGGCGCCGTCGGCGATCTCGGTCTGGCCGAGACGCTGTCGGGCGGCGGGCCGTTCACCGTCCTGGCCCCGACCGACGACGCCTTCGCGGCTGCCGCCGAGGCGTTGGGGTCCGACATCGAGGACCCCGAGCTCCTCGCACAGGTGCTCACGTTCCACGTCGTGAACACCAGCCTCGACGCCGAGCTCGCGCTCACCGCCGGTCGGTTCGCCACCATCCAGGGCGAGACCGTCACCTTCGAGGAGGTCGACGGCGACGTGGTCGTCGGCGGCGCCGGTGTCGTGACCGAGGCCGACGTCGAGACCGGCAACGGCCTCGTCCACGTGATCGACTCGGTCCTGCTCCCACCCTCGATCGCCGAGCAGGTCGCCGTCACCACCGAGATCAACGAGGCGCTCTCGCTCGACCCGATCCAGTTCGCCACCGGGAGCGCCGCCATCGAGCCGGCGTCCGAGGCGACCCTCGACGACGTCGCGGCGATCCTCACCGAGAACGCCGACCTCGCGCTCGAGATCGAGGGCCACACCGACGATCAGGGCGACGACGATTCCAACCAGGAGCTGTCCGAGGCCCGGGCACAGGCGGTGCTCGAGGCGCTGGTCGACCGGGGCATCGAGGCCGAGCGGCTCAGCTCCGTCGGCTTCGGCGAGACCCGACCGATCGCCGACAACGCCACCGGTGAGGGGCAGGCCCTGAACCGTCGCATCGAGTTCCGGCTCGGCTGAGGAAGGATCAGGCGGTGGGCGACGAACAGCTGGTCGACCGGGCGACGGCCTGGCGCGACATCGACCCCGACCCGGAGACCCGCGCCGAGCTCGACGCGCTCCTCGCCGGCGACCACGACGAGCTGGCGGCGCGCTTCGAGGGCCGCCTGACCTTCGGCACCGCCGGACTGCGGGGCCCGCTCGGGGCCGGGCCGACCCGCATGAACCGGGTCCTGGTGCGCACCACGGCGGCGGCCATCGCCGAGGTGCTGCACGCCCGGGGCGAGGTGAGCGGTCCGGTCGCCGTCGGGTTCGACGCTCGCTACAACAGCGACGTGTTCGCCGAGGACACCGCCCGCGTGCTGGCTGCTGCGGGGATCGACGTCGCGCTCCTGCCGACGCCGCTCCCGACCCCGGTGCTCGCCTACGCCGTCCGCTCGCTCGACGCCTGCGCCGGCGTGATGGTCACGGCGAGCCACAACCCGCCGGCGGACAACGGCTACAAGGTCTACTGGGGCGACGGCGCCCAGATCGTCCCGCCGGTCGACGTCGAGATCTCCGACGCCATCGACCGCATCGGGCTCGTCGGCGACGACCGCCTCGCCCCGGCCGACGACCCGCACATCACCGTGCTGCCGTCCTCGTTCGCCGATCGATACGTCGCCTCGATCCCCCGCCTCGCGCCCGACGCACCCGGCGACCTGCGCGTCGTCTACTCGGCGATGCACGGGGTCGGGGGCGCCACGATGCTCGACGCCTTCGCCGCCGCCGGCTTCCCGACGCCGGTCGTCGTCGACGAGCAGTTCGCACCCGATCCCGACTTCCCGACGGTGAGCTTCCCCAATCCCGAGGAGCCGGGGGCGATGGACCTGCTGCTCGGGCTGGCCGAGCGCGAGCAGGCCGATCTCGCGATCGCCAACGACCCCGACGCCGACCGACTCGCCGCGGCCGTGCCCTCGCGCACCGGCGGGTGGCGCGTGCTCTCGGGCAACGAGCTCGGCTGGCTCCTCGCCGAGCACGCCCTGGTCCACAGCGACGGCGACGACCGGTTCGTGTCCACCTCGGTGGTGTCGTCGGACCTGCTCGGCCGGTTGGCCGAGGCGCACGGCGTGCGCTCGGCCCGCACGCTGACCGGCTTCAAGTGGATCGTCCGCCCGGCGATCGAGGACCCCTCGCTCCGCTTCGTGTTCGGCTACGAGGAGGCGCTCGGCTACCTGGTCGGCGATGCGGTGCTCGACAAGGACGGCATCTCGGCCGCCGTGGCGTTGACCGAGCGGGTGGCCGAGCTGCGCGACGAGGGCCGCTCGATCGAGGACGCCCTCGACGACCTCGAGCTGCGCTTCGGCGTGCACGCCACCGACGGCTGGTCGGTCCGCTTCGAGGGGCCGGACGGCAGCCGCCGCATGGCCGAGCTCATGGACGGCTACCGGAGCGGCCCACCCGTGGAGCTCGCCGGCCACCCGGTCGACGCCGTGCGCGACCTCGCAGCGGAGGACCCGCCCACCGACGCCGTCATGTTCACGGCGGACACGGTGCGACTGACGATCCGGCCGTCGGGCACGGAGCCGAAGATGAAGCTCTACTGCGAGGTGGTGGAGCCGGTCGCCGACGGCGATCTGGCCGGGGCGCGAGCACGGGCCGCCGGCGTGCTCACCGCGCTCCGGGAGCAGATGGCGGCGAGCTGACTGATATGGATTCCTGAGGGCTTGCTCCTCGGGTCCAGAGGTGCCAGAAGGGAGCCCTCGATCAGTTAGAGGGCTCG
>JBCBSZ010000081.1:0-30577 GCA_039818945.1 Actinomycetota bacterium | reverse complement strand
TCTCGTGGGCCCGACCGCCTTCACGCTGCGACAGGACGGCGACGGCGGCCTCAAGACGCTGCGCATCGAGTGCGGTTGGACGGCGTCGCTCTCGACCTCGGGGCCGTGGTCGGTGGTCTTCGACGACGGCAACTCGGTCGATCGCGTCGGTTGGCGCGAGATCGTGGTCGTCGGCGACCGAGCCGCGGTCACCGGCGAGGTGTCCGACTCGTCGATCACCGAGCGTCTGACCGACTTCCCGGACCCCGACGAGAACCCGCGCACCGCGACCGTGGCCTTCGAGTTCCAGCCGTCCGACGAGGTGGGCCCGGCCGAGCTCGACGACAGCCGGCCCGGTGAGGACGACGGGGGCGGCGACGCGTTCTCGAACCTCATCGCCGACGCCGACGGCGGCATCTGGAGCATGGTGATCGCGCTGGGCTTCGCCGCGTTCCTCGGCGCGCTGCACTCGCTCGCGCCCGGGCACGGCAAGTCGGTGATCGGCGCCTACCTGGTCGGGACGAAGGGCACGAAGATCCAAGCCCTGGTCCTGGCGATCGCCGTCGCCCTCTCGCACACCCTCGGCGTGCTCATCCTCGGGATCATCACCTACCTGGCCGGTGCGGCGTTCGCTCCGGAGAACGTCTACCCGTGGTTGCAGGCGCTGTCCGCCGTGATCGTGCTGGGCATCGGCGTGTGGCTGGTCGTGATGGCGTTCCGCGAGCGGTCGGCTCGCCGAGCCGCCGATGCGCACCACCACGATCACGCGGCTGGCCATTCGCACGATCACGGCCACGCCCATCATCACGGTCACGGCCACTCCCACGATCACGGGCACGCGCACGACCACGACCACGACCAGGAGCACGAGGGCAGCCTCCTCCGGGCGGCCGGCGCCACGTTCGCCGCCGGCACGGCGGTCGCCGCACCCCACGACCCCGGGCACGATCACGGCCACTCCCATGACCACGGCCATTCCCACGACCATGGCCACTCGCACGACCACGATCACGGTCACGGCCACTCGCACGACCACGGTCACGATCACGACCACTCGCACGACCACGGGAACGGGTGGCACCGGCACGGCATCTTCCCGCACACGCACAAGTACGACCTCGACGAGCTCGACCTGTCCGGCAAGGTCAGCTGGAAGACGCTGGCGCTCCTGGGGCTCTCGGGCGGCCTCGTGCCGTCGACGTCGGCGATCATCGTCCTGCTCGGCGCGATCCAGCTCAACCGGATCGCGTTCGGCGGCCTCCTGATCCTCGCGTTCGGGATCGGCATGGCCATCGCGCTGGTCAGCGTCGGGCTCGGGATGGTCGCGCTCCGCGACCGGATGTTCGGCGCGATGGACGGCAACGACATCATCGCCACCGCGAGGCGCGTGATCGTGCCGCTCGCGGCGACCGCCGTGCTCCTCATCGGCGTCTTCCTGGTCGTCCGCGCCGGCATCGAGCTCTCCACCTGAGCGCGGCCCTGGCGACGGCCAGGTGAACGCTCGGTGACCAGCCGTCGCCGAGTTGTTGCGAACGGTTCGCAATTGCATAGGGTCCCCGGCATGCTCCCCTCCCTGCGTCGACTGCTCCTCTCGCTCCTCGTCCTGGTCCTCGTCGCCGCCGCCTGCGGAGGCGACAGCGACGACGACTCCGCCCCGACCACCTCCGCGGCCGAGGCCGCCGCCGACGAGGGCACCGAGGACGTCGAGGCGGGCACCGACGATGCGCCGGCCGACACCGAGGCCGACGACGCCGCCGGAGGGACGGCAGACACCGACCTGGTCCTCTCGATCGGCGAGGACGAGACCAGCCTCAACCCGTACACCTACGTGACCGGGTACCCGGGCTGGAACCTGATGACGTTGATCCACGACACGCTGCTCGTGCTCGACGAGCAGAACGTGCCCCAGCCGTTGCTCGCCACCGGCTTCGAGGTCAGCGAGGACGGCACCGTCTACACGATGTCCCTGCGCGACGACGTCACGTGGCACGACGGTGAGCCCTTCGACGCCACCGACGTGGCCTTCACCTTCGAGTACGTCGCCGCCAACTCCCATCCCCGCTGGACCCCGGGCGTGGCCGACGTCGTCGGGGTCGAGGTCGTCGACCCGACCACGGTCACCATCACCCTCGACGGCGCCAACCCCGACTTCCCGGTCCGGCCGCTCGCCGACCTGCCGATCCTCGCCGAGCACGTGTGGGCCGACGTCACCGACCCGCAGAGCTCCGGCGTCGAGCAGAACGTCGGCACGGGCCCGTACGTCCTCGCCAGCTACGAGCCCGGCCAGCGCTACGAGCTGGAGGCCAACGCCGACTACGCGCCGGGTGCGCCGGCCGTCTCCCGCCTCGTGCTGGCCATCATCCCCGAGCCGGCCACCGCCTTCGCCGCGCTGCAGGCCGGCGATCTCGGGATGGTCACCGAGGAGGTCGAGCCCCAGCTCGTCGGGCAGTTCGAGTCCGACGGTGACCTCACCGTCGCCGCCGGCCCGGGCTTCACGACGTCGCTGCTCAACATCTCCAACACCGAGGCGCCGCTCGACCGGGTCGAGCTGCGCCAGGCCATCAGCCTGGCCATCGACCCCCAGGAGCTGATCGACATCGTCCTGCTCGGTGCGGGCACCCTGCCCAGCCCGGCCTTCCTCCACCCGAACGGCCCGCTGGCCGGCCCGACGTTCGACCACACCCACGACCCGGAGGAGGCCGCTGCCCTGCTCGACGGGATCGGTGCGACGCCGGGCGACGACGGCGTCCGGGTCCTCGACGGCGAGCCGCTCTCCTTCGAGCTGCTCAGCTACGCCAACGACCCGCTTCGGCTCCGCACGGCCGAGCTGATCGCCGAGCAGCTCGACGAGGTCGGCATCTCGGTGACCGTCTCGGCGCTCGAGGCGGCCACGGTCGACGAGTTCGTCTGGCCCGGCTTCGACGTGAACAACGGTCAGGACTACGAGCTCGCCATGTGGCGCTGGACGGCACCGGTGCAGCTCGATGTCGCCCGCTACGGATCGCTGTTCCACTCCGATCCGGGGGTCGGCACCTTCAACGTCGTCGGCTTCGCCGATCCCGACATCGATGCCGCCATCGACGCCGTCAGCGCCGCGGCCACCAACGCCGAGCGCCGGACGCTGCTCGACGAGCTCCAGGCGAACATCGCCGAGCAGGTGCCGCTCGTGCCGCTGTACTACGCCGACGGCGTGTACGCCTTCCGTCCCGACGTCTACGACGGCTGGACGTTCCAGGACGGTCAGGGCCTCCTCCACAAGGGCTCGCTGGTCGACTGGGGGTGACCACCCTGCGGCCGACGGCCATCCGCGTCGCCACCACCCTGGGCGTCCTCGTCGTTGCGGTGGGGCTGAACTTCCTCATCCCGCGGCTGATGCCGGGGTCGCCGATCGCGACGATCGCGCGAGGTGGTGACGTCGGAGCGTTGAGCGAGCGCCAGCTCGAGGAGCTGGAGGACCGGTACGACCTGAACGACCCGCTGGTGTCGCAGCTCGCCGGCGACCTGCGCGGGCTCGCGACCGGCGACCTGGGCATCGCGCTGAGCGACGGCCGCCCGGTGTCGACCCACCTCGGCGAGGCCGTGTGGTGGACGCTGCTCCTCGTCGGGTCGTCGCTGGTGATCACCAGCGTCCTCGGCGTCGTGCTCGGCGCGGTGATCACGACGCGGCGACGGCGGCGATCGGACACGGCCGGGTTGACGGTCTCGCTGGTCGTCGATGCGCTGCCGTCGTTCTGGGTCGGGATGCTGCTGATCCTCGTGTTCGGCACCACGTTGGAGCTGCTCCCGACCTTCGGCGCCACCTCGGCCATCGACGGTGGGGGAGCGGCGGACGTCGCCCGCCACCTCGTCCTGCCCCTGACCACACTCGTGCTGGCCGGCATCGGGCAGACCTACCTCGTCACCCGGTCGTCGTTGCTCGCCGTGATGGGGAGCACGCACCTCCAGCACGCCCGCGCCCGAGGGATCCCCGATCGCCGGCTCCGGTACCGCCACACGCTGCGGGCGGCCGCGCTCCCCGTCCACACGCTCGTGCTGCTCGAGGTGGCGTGGCTGGTGAGCGGGGCGGTCGTGGTCGAGACCGTGTTCGCGTACCCCGGGTTGGGCCGTCTCGTCTTCGACGCGGTCGAGGCCAGGGACTACCCGCTGCTGCAGGGCGCGTTCCTGATGCTCACGGTCACGGTCGTGGTCGCCAACCTGATCGCCGACCTCACCTATCCGCTCATCGACCCCCGGGTCCGCGCACCGGCGGCATCGTCGTGACCGATCTCGTCGCCCCGTCGGCCTCGACCGTCACCCTCGACGGCCGCCGAGCCCGCCCGCCGCGGGCGATCGGCATCACCGGCGCGGTCGTGCTCGCCCTCTTCGCGATCGTCGCCGCGATCGGTCCGTGGATCGCGCCGTACGGCGCGGACGAGCGGGTGGGCGTGCCCTTCTCACGGCCCTCGGGGGAGTTCTGGCTCGGGACCGACGACCTCGGACACGACCTCTTCTCGCTCCTCGTGCTCGGCACGCGCTCGTCGTTGCTGGTCGGACTGCTGACCGCCGCCCTGGCGCTGGCCGTCGGGGGACTCGTCGGCGCGCTCGCCGGCGCACGGCGCGGCTGGGCCGACGTGATCGCGATGCGCACCGTCGACGTGGTCCTCGCCCTGCCGTTCCTCCCGCTGCTGATCGTCGCCGCCACGTTCGCCGGCCGGGGGCTGCTCATCCAGGTGACGCTGATCGCCGCGCTCACGTGGGCCCGCCCGGCCCGGCTGGTCCGATCGGCGGTGTTCGAGGCTCGCAGCCGCGGGCACGTCGAGGTGGCCGAGGGCATGGGAGCCAGCCGGTGGCGGCTGCTGTGGCGGCACCTGTCGGTGGGGGCGGCCCCGCTGCTGGTCCCGCTGTTCGTGCGGGCCGCCATGGCCGCGATCCTGCTCGAGGCGTCCCTCGCCTTCCTCGGCTTGGGTGATCCGGGCCGCCCGAGTTGGGGCACGGTGCTCTACTGGGCCAACGTCCGGAGCGCCTTCCTCACCGATGCGTGGCTGTGGTGGGTGGTGCCGCCGGGCGCCGCGATCGCCGTCCTCGTCGTGTCGCTCGGGTTGATCGGGGTCGCCGCGGAGAGTCGTCTGAACCCCGAAGCCATGGGGGCCGCGCGATGACGCTCGTCGTCCGCGACCTCCACGTCGACTACCTCACCGACCGCGGCGATCTGCGGGCCGTGCGCGGGGTCGACCTCGACCTCGCGCCGGGTGATCGGCTGGGGTTGGCCGGCGAGTCGGGCTCGGGGAAGTCGACCGTCGCCGCCGCGTTGCTCGGCCTGCTGCCGCCCCACGCCCGGGCCCGGGGGTCGGTGCGGCTGGACGGCGACGAGCTGCTCGACGCCGACGAGGACCGGTGGCGGACCATCCGGGGTCGGCGGGTGGCCATCGTGCCGCAGGGCGCCATGGCGGGGCTGCACCCGTCGCATCGGGTCCACGATCAGGTGGCCGAGGTGATGATCGTCCACGAGGGCCTCGACCGGGCCTCCGCTCGACGTCGTGCGCTGGAGCTCCTCGCCGAGGTCGGCCTCGACCCGCGGGCGTCGCGAGCCCACCCCCACGAGCTGTCGGGCGGCATGCGCCAGCGCGTCGCCCTCGCCGCGGCGCTCGCCGGCGACCCCGAGGTGCTCGTCGCCGACGAACCGACCGTCGGCCTCGACACGGCCACCGCCGACCGGTTCCTCGAGCTCGTCGTCGACGCCCAGCGCGAACGCGGGTTCGCCCTGCTCTTCGTCTCGCACGATCTGCCCATCGTCGGACGGCTCAGCGATCGTCTCGCCATCTGCTACTCCGGTCGGATCGTCGAGCAGGGGCCGACCGAGTCGGTCCTCGACGGCGCCCGCCACCCGTACGCGCAGGGCCTGCTGCAGGCGGCGCCGTCGCTGCGGGGTCGCTCGTGGGCGGCCATCCCCGGCCGCGTGCCCGACCCGACCGAGCTGCCCGACGGCTGCACGTTCGCCTCGCGCTGCCCACACCGGCGCGACGAGTGCGCGACGACGCCACCGGTCGTCGAGGTGGGTGCCGCGCACGTCGCCGAGTGCGTGGTCGCCGATGCCGGCGTCGTGACGAGCTTCCCGTCGGTCTCACCGCGCCGCCACGCCACCGCCAGCGCGGAGCCGGTGGTTCGTGCCCGCGACGTCGCCGTCACGTTCCGCTCCGGCTGGTGGCGCACCCGGCGCGAGGTGCGAGCGCTCGCCGGGGTCGACCTCGACGTCCACGCCGGTGAGGTCGTCGGTCTGGTCGGCCCGTCGGGGTCCGGGAAGTCGACGCTCGCCCGCAGCCTGTTCGGGCTCCAGACACCCGGGTCGGGGTCGTTGATGGTCGACGGGACCGAGGTCGTCGGCCTGCCCCGTCGGCGGCTCAACGTGCTGCGGCACCGACTGTCGCTCGTGCACCAGGACCCCTACGGCTCGCTGCACCCGACGATGTCGGTCCAGGCGCTGGTCGCCGAGGGGTGCGCGATCCGGGGCGACAGCTCAGCCGAGCAACGCGCAGCCGCGTGCTCGGCGCTCGAGCTGGTCGGGCTCGACCCGACCGAGGAGCTGCTCGCCCGCCGCCCGACCCGTCTCTCCGGTGGGCAACGGCAGCGGGTCGCGCTCGCGAGGGCGCTCGCCGTCGACCCCGTCCTGATGGTCCTCGACGAGCCGATGTCGATGCTCGACGCATCGGTCCGTGCCGGCATCGCGCAGTCGGTGCTCGACGCGTGCGAGCGCAAGGATCTCGCCGTCGTCCTGATCACCCACGACCTGGCCGAGGCGGCAGCGATCTGCGACCGCATCGTCGTGCTCGACGGCGGTCTGGTCGTCGAGGAGGGGCCGGCAGCCGAGCTCGTCTCGTCGCCGGCGCACCCGACGACGCGGCGACTCTTCGAGCTGGCCGATCCGCTGGCCGCGTCCGATCCGCTGCCTGCGTCGGAGCCGCTCACCGAGGTGCGCCCGTGACCGACGACCTCGAGGAGCGGCCGCCGTTCACGACCGGGCTCCGGATCCTGGCACGCCTCACGCGGCCGGCGGCCCGGCGGATGACCGTCGCGACCGCGCTGGCGTTGGTCTCGACCGTGCTCGAGCTGGCGCCCTACCTGCTGCTGTTCCTGGCGATCGATCAGGTCATCGCCGGCGACGCCGACGCCGGGTCGCTCCTCGTGCTCGCCGGTCTGAGCGCACTCGCGTCCGTCGCCCGCTTCTGGCTGTGGGGTCGGGCGTTGTTGATCTCCCACATCGCAGCCTTCGAGGTGATGCACGACCTCCGCCTCGAGGTCGCCCGCAAGATCGCCACGTTCCCGCTCGGGTGGTTCACGCGGCGCCGGAGCGGTCAGATCCAGCGGGTCCTCGTCGAGGACGTGCAGCGTCTTGAGGTGCTCCTCGCCCACGCCGTGCCGGAGCTGGTGTCCGCCGTCGCGTTCTGGGTGGTCGGGGCGGCGTGGCTGGTCGCGGTCGACTGGCGGCTCGGGCTCGCCGCCCTCTCGCTCGCCCCGGTCGCGTTCTTCCTCATGTGGCTGGGCATGCGGGACTCCACCGCCTACGTCCGGCGGATCACCGACGCCGGCGATCGGCTCCACGGGTCGGGTGCCGAGGTGATCGGTCGCCTCGACGTCGTCCGGCTCTTCGACGTCGGCGGTGGGCTGACCGCCCCGGTGCGCCGGGCCGTCCGCGACGCGGCGGACGCCGACGTCCAGTGGTCCGAACGGTACGCCTGGCAGGGCACGGGCTTCCGGGTGCTCATGACCGCCGACCTCGTGGTGGTGCTGCCGCTCGGGCTGTGGCTCTTCTCCCGCGGTGGCGTCTCGCTCACCGACCTGCTCCTCGTCCTCCTGCTGGCGGCCGGCGTCCACCAGCCGCTGGAGCGGGCCTACCGGTTGGGCTTCCGGCTCACGTGGATCAGCTACGCGGGCGCGGTCGTCGACCGCGTGCTCGGCACGGCGTCGATCCCGGAGCCGGAGCTGAGCGCAGCGCCCGACGGCGCCGATGTCGAGCTCCGATCGGTGCGCTTCCGGCACGACGTCGACGCCGAGCCCGCCGTCGACGGGGCGAGCTTCGTCGCACCCGCCGGCCAGGTCACGGCGCTCGTCGGGCCGTCGGGTGCGGGGAAGTCGACGATCGCCCGGCTCATCGGGCGGTTCTGGGACGTCGACGAGGGCGCGGTGCTCGTCGGCGGCGTCGACGTGCGCGACCTGCGCGTCGACGACCTGATGGCCCACGTCTCCGTCGTCTTCCAGGACACCTTCCTGTTCGCCGACTCGGTGGCCGACAACCTCCGCGTGGCGCGTCCCGATGCCACCGACGACGAGCTCGTCGAGGTGGCCCGAGCGGCCAACGTGCACGAGGTGATCGCCGGCCTGCCCGACGGCTACGACACCGTGCTCGACGAGGGGGGCGGCGGGTTGTCCGGGGGTGAGCGGCAGCGTCTGGCGATCGCCCGGGCCCTGCTCGCCGACACTCCGGTCGTCGTGCTCGACGAGGCGACCGCCTTCGCCGATCCCGAGAACGAGCTCGAGATCCAGCAGGCCATCGGCGCGCTGACCCGTGACCGCACCCTGATCGTGATCGCCCACCGCCTGCGGACGGTCGTCGACGCCGACCAGATCCTGGTGGTCGACAACGGCCGGATCGTCGAGCGGGGCCGCCACGACGAGCTGCTCGCCGCCGCGGGCGTCTACGCCGGCCTGTGGGCCGACACGCTCGCAGCGGAGTCGGTCGACCTGGGGTCCGCGGTCCGGGGCGGGCCGGCCGGGGGAACCGACCGATGATCGCTGCGCTTCGTCGCCTGTGGTGGCTGTGCGAGCCGGAGCGGCCCCGGCTCGTGCTCGGGTTCGTGCTCACGGCGATGGCGTGGCTCCTCGCCGGCGTGCCGATCCTGGCGCTGGCCTTCGCCATCGATCGGCTCGATGCCGGTGAGGTCGACGAGTCGATGGCCGTGACGGTGGCGGTGATCTGCACCGCCTCGCTCGTGGCCCGTTCGCTCGTCGCCTGGCGGGCCAACCACCTGTTGTGGACGCTGGCGTACCGGGTCGCCGAGCGGCTGCGTCGTGCGTTGCTCGACCGTGTCGTGGCGCTCGGCCCGACCGAGATCGACCGGCGCGGCCGGGCCGAGACCCTGACCGTGCTGACGACCGACGCCGGCAAGATCGCCGGCTTCCTCGCCTGGGAGCTCCCGACGATGGTCGGGGCGATCCTGCTGCCCATCGTGGTGCTCCTCGTGATCGCCTGGTTCGACGTCGTGCTCGCGCTGGCGGCTGCGGTCACCGTGATCGCCGCCGTCCCGACGATCCGCTTCTCGCTGCGCCGGGTCGAGGACGTCATGGTCCGGCGCCGGGCCGCCGAGGCGGGCGCGACGGCCCGCATGCTCGAGTACGTCCGGGGCATCGAGGTCATCCGGGCGTTCGGGCTGCGAGGGAGGCGCGAGCGGGCCTTCGCCGATGCGCTCGCCGACGTCCGGGACGCCGACGTCGACAGCGTCGTCGGCCTCACGCCGGCCTACTCGGCCTTCAACGCGCTCATCGACGCCGGGTTCGCCGTGGTGCTCGTCACCGCGGCGCTGCGGATCGAGCGGGTCGAGGCGACCGCTGTCGTCGTCGCCCTCGTGCTCACCACGGCCCTCTACCGGCCGATGATCGACGTGGGCCACCGGGCGCTGCACCTGCCCGAGCTGGTCACGGCGACCACGAACCTCGTCCGCTGGCTGTCCGAGCCGTTGCCGCCGCCACCGCCGCGAGCAGCCGTCGCTCCGGCCGTCGGCATCGAGCTGGACCGGCTGACCGTCGGCTACGCCGAGGGCGCCCCGGTGCTCGACGAGCTCTCGCTCACCGTCGCTCCCCGCACGATGACGGCGCTGGTCGGCCCGTCCGGCGCCGGGAAGTCGACGGTCCTGCGCTCGGTCGCCGGACTGCTCACACCGTGGTCCGGTCGGGTGCTCCTCGGCGGCGTCGACATCACCGAGATGCCGCCGGACCAGGCGGCCGAGCTCGTCACGGCGGTGTTCCAGGACGTCGGGGTGTTGCAGGGCACCGTCGCGGAGGCGATCGGCACGGCGGATCCGTCGGCGACGCACGAGCGGATCGTCGAGGCCGCCCGAGCCGCTCGCATCCACGACCGCATCGAGGCCTTGCCCGATGGGTACGAGACCGACCTCGGCGAAGGGGGCCGGGGGCTCTCCGGTGGCGAGCTGCAGCGCATCGCCATCGCTCGGGCGCTCCTGAAGGACGCGCCGATCGTGCTGCTCGACGAGGCGTCGTCAGCGCTCGATCCGACCAACGAACGGCTCGTGCGCGAGGCGCTCGCCGCGCTCGTCGCCGAGCGGACCCTGCTCGTCGTGGCGCACCGTCTCGAGACGATCCGCGCCGCCGACCAGATCGTGTACGTCGACGGTGGTCGTGTGGCCGAGCGCGGGACCCACGACGAGCTGCTCGCCGCCGACGGCGCGTACGCCGCGAGCTGGCGGGCACGGCAGCGGGCGGCCGACTGGCATCTCGGCCGCGAGCGCTCTCTTGCCGAGTCGCCGCAGCGCGACAGCTGACGCATCGCTGCTCCCGGTGAATGGCTCGGGCGGGAGCGTTAGGGTCGCGATCGCGTGATGGAATTCGTCGAGACTCCGATGCCGGGTGTGGGCGTGCGCTACACGACGACGACCGCCGGGGGTCGAGACGTCGGCGTGGTGGTCTTCCAGTCCGGTCGGCGCGATCTCGTGGTCTACGACGAGGACGACCCGGACAGCGCCGGCGAGAGCATTCGGCTGACCGAGGAAGAGGGACGGGCGCTCGGCGAGGTGCTCGGGGGCAGTCGGATCGTCGAGCACGTCGGCGAGCTCGCCCATCGCATCGAGGGCCTGGTGATCGCCTGGGTCGAGATCAGCGACCGCTCGGAGGTGGCCGGACTGACGCTCGATCGAGCGGACCTCCGCGCCCGCACCGGTGCGAGCGTGGTCGCGCTCGTCGACGACGACGACGTCGTCCCGGCGCCCGGGGGGACCGACGCGCTCGTGGCCGGCGCCACCGCGGTGGTGGTCGGGACCGAGGCCGGCGTGGCGTCCATGCGCGAGCTGCTGCGGGGCGTGGCCGCTGACGGCTCGGGGTAGGCGTGGAGGCCGACCCCGCCACGCTGCTCCTGGAGCTCGGCGCGGTCGTGCTCGGACTGGCGGTGCTGTCGCGCCTGGCCCGGATGGTCGGGCTCCCGTCCATCCCGCTGTTCCTGGTCGCCGGCCTGGCGTTCGGAGAGGGCGGCATCGCCGACCTCGGCGCGGCCGAGGAGTTCATCGCGGCCGGTGCCCAGATCGGCGTCATCCTCATGTTGTTGATGCTCGGCCTGGAGTACTCCGCGGCCGAGCTCGTCGACGGTCTGCGGCGTTCGGCGAGCGCCGGGGTCGTCGACGTCGTGCTCAACTTCCCGCCGGGGCTGATCGCCGGCCTCGCCCTCGGCTGGGACCCGATCGTCGCCGTGCTGCTGGGTGGTGCGACCTACATCTCGTCGTCGGGTGTGGTGGCGAAGCTGCTCGCCGACCTGGGCCGGATCGGCAACCGCGAGACGCCGGTGGTGCTGACGATCCTGGTCATCGAAGACCTGGCGATGGCCGTGTACCTCCCGGTCGTCGCCGGCGTGCTCCTCGGCGGCTCCGGTCTGGAGACCGCGCTCGCCGTCGCGGTCGCTGTCGCGGTCGTCCTGCTGACCTTGGCGGTCGCACACCGGTACGGCGAGGCGCTGAGCCGCACGGTGATCAGCTCGTCGAGCGAGACGCTGCTGTTGACGCTGCTCGGCGTGACCCTGGTGGTCGCCGGGCTGGCGGAGCGGATCCAGCTCTCGGCCGCGGTCGGGGCGTTCCTGGTCGGGATCGTCCTGTCCGGCGAGGCGGCGTCGCAGGCCCGTGATCTCCTGCTGCCGTTGCGGAGCCTGTTCGCCGCCGTCTTCTTCCTGTTCTTCGGCCTCGAGGTCGACCCGGGGCTCATCCCGTCGGTCGCGCTCGTGGCCGGCGTGCTGGCGATCGTGACCACGGCGACCAAGGTGGCGACGGGGTGGTGGGCCGCCCGGCTTCGTGGCATCGGGCCGCGCGGCAGGATGCGGGCGGGGACGGCGCTGGTGGCGAGGGGCGAGTTCTCGATCGTCATCGGCGCGCTCGGCGTCGAGCTGGAACCGGATCTCGGCGCGCTGGTCGCCGCCTACGTGATGTTCCTCGCCATCGGCGGGCCGATCCTGAGCCGCTTCGCCGACTCGTTGGTCGCCGCGCGCTGAGCGCGCCGGAGGGGGTGATCGCTCCCGGGTCCGACCGAGCCGGCTGGCACCATGGGTGCCATGCCGTACCTGGACCCCACGGAGGCGAGCGCGGCGGCCCTGATCGCCCGCCGGATCGAGGGGCCGATCACGATGCTCAACCTGCTCCGGTTCCGCGCCGTCGCCGACTACTCGGATGACCCGGAACTGGCGCCCGACGAGCCGATCTCCGGCGCCGAGGCCTACCGGCGCTACGCCGAGCACACCACGCCGCACCTGCTCGCCAGCGGGGGAGAGGTGTTGCTCGAGGGGTCCGGCGGCGAGTTCTTCATCGGCCCCGACGACGAGCGGTGGGACCACGTCCTCCTCGTGCGGCAGCGGTCGCTCGACGACTTCTTCGCCTTCGCGACGAACGAGGCCTACCTCGCCGGGTTGGGCCACCGGACGGCCGCCCTGGAGGACTCCCGACTCCTGCCGATCGCCTCGTCGGTCCAGGTCACGGCTGATTCACTTCCTGGTCACCTGCCGAATCTTGACTGAGTCCAGAATCGGTGCGACGCTGTCGCCCATGGCACCCGAGCCCGCCGACGTCCTGCGTGGGAACGGGGTCCAGGTGACGGCCCAGCGCCTCGCCGTGATGCGGGCGGTCTCCGCCACGTCACACGTCACCGCCGACGACGTCATGGAGGCGGTCCGGGCGGAGATCGGTGCGATCTCCCGCCAGTCCGTCTACGACTCGCTCAACGTCCTCGTCAGCAAGGGGATCCTCCGGCGCATCGAGCCGGCCGGCTCCCCGGCCCGCTACGAGGACCGGGTCGGCGACAACCACCACCATCTCGTGTGCCGCTCGTGTGGCCGGCTCGTCGACGTCGACTGCGCGGTCGGCGAGACGCCGTGCCTCATCCCGCACGATGATGGTGACTTCGTCATCGACGAGGCCGAGGTCGTGTACTGGGGCATCTGCCCCGAGTGCCAGACCGACGCCGAGCCGGCGCGACACTGACCACCCGCAACCCAAGCCCACATCACCGACCCACCCCAGGGGGATCACCGATGACCGACAGCCCAGCCGACCGCCCGGAATGGGGTGCGCTCACGTCGCACCAGGCCCAGTCCAACGAGAAGTGGTGGCCGAACCAGCTCAACCTGCGGATCCTCCACCAGGAGCACCCCGCCTCGAACCCCCTCGGTGACTACGACTACCGCGCCGAGCTCGCCAACCTCGACGTCGACGCGCTGACCCGTGACGTCGACGCCCTGATGACCGACTCCAAGGACTGGTGGCCGGCCGACTTCGGCCACTACGGCGGCTTCTTCATCCGCATGACCTGGCACGCCGCGGGCACCTACCGGGTGCACGACGGCCGTGGTGGCGGCGGCACCGGCGCGCAGCGCTTCGCGCCGCTCAACTCGTGGCCGGACAACGGCAACCTCGACAAGGCCCGCCGGCTGATCCTCCCCATCAAGCAGAAGTACGGCAAGGCCGTCTCCTGGGCCGACCTGCTCTGCTTCGTCGGCAACCGCGCCCTCGAGACCATGGGCTTCCGCACCTTCGGCTTCTCCTTCGGCCGCCCCGACATCTGGGCTCCCGAGGACGACATCTACTGGGGTCCCGAGGACGAGTGGCTCGAGGACGGCCGCTACTCGGGTGACCGTGAGCTGGCCGAGCCGCTTGCCGCCGTCGTCATGGGCCTGATCTACGTCAACCCGGCCGGCCCGGACGGCATCCCCGACGCCCTCGCCCAGGCGCACGACCTGCGCACCACGTTCGGCCGCATGGCCATGAACGACGAGGAGACCGTCGCCCTCACCGTCGGCGGCCACAGCTTCGGCAAGATGCACGGCGCCGGCCCCGAGTCGGCGGTGGGCGCCGAGCCCGAGGGTGCCGCCATGGCCGAGCAGGGCTTCGGCTGGACCAGCAGCCACGGCTCCGGTGACGGTGCCGACACCATCACCTCCGGCTTCGAGGGCGCCTGGACGCCGACGCCGACGCAGTGGGACAACTCCTACCTCGACACGCTCTTCGCCCACGAGTGGGAGCTCGTCGAGTCGCCGGCCGGCAAGCCCCAGTGGCAGCCGAAGGAGGTCAAGGAGGGCTACATGGTGCCGCCGGTGCAGCCCGGCGCCCCGGAGACCAAGCCCACCATGACCACCGCCGACATGGCGATGATCATCGACCCGGGCTTCCTGGAGATCTCGAAGCGCTTCCACGAGAACCCCGACCAGCTGGCCGACGCGTTCGCCCGCGCCTGGTTCAAGCTCCTGCACCGCGACATGGGCCCGGCGATCCGCTACGTCGGTCCGCAGGCCCCGTCCGAGCTGCTCGTGTGGCAGGACAACGTGCCCGCCGCCGAGGGTTCGGTGAGCGACGCCCAGATCGCCGAGCTGAAGGAGGCCATCCTCGGTTCCGGCCTCACCCATGCGCAGCTCATCAGCACCGCGTGGGCATCGGCGTCGACCTACCGTCGGACCGACTTCCGCGGCGGCGCCAACGGCGCTCGCATCCGCCTCGAGCCGCAGGCCGGCTGGGACGTGAACGTCAGCGCCGGCGTGGCCCCGGTCATCTCGAAGCTGGAGGAGATCCAGGGCGCGTTCGGCGGCAACGTCTCGCTGGCCGACCTGATCGTGCTCGGCGGTGGTGCCGCCATCGAGGCCGCCTCGGGCGGCGCCGTCTCGGTGCCGTTCACCCCGGGTCGCACCGATGCCGACCAGGCCACCACCGACGTCGAGTCGTTCGCCTGGCTCGAGCCGATGGCCGACGGCTTCCGCAACTACGTGGCGAAGCAGGGCTTCGTGCCGACCGAGCACCTGCTCATCGACAAGGCCTACATGCTGAACCTCACGGCGCCCGAGATGAGCGCCCTCGTCGGCGGCCTCCGGGTGCTCGGGGCCAACGTCGACGGCGACCACGGCGTGTTGACCGACCGTCCGGGGCAGCTCACGAACGACTTCTTCACCAACCTCCTCGAGATGGGCACCGCGTGGTCCGCCGTCGGCGAGGCCGAGGACGTCTTCGAGGGTCGCGACCGCGACTCCGGTGAGGTGAAGTGGACCGGCAGCCGCGTCGACCTGGTGTTCGGCTCGAACAGCCAGCTCCGGGCCATCGCCGAGGAGTACGCCTCCGACGCGGGTGGCACCGAGCTCATGCTCGAGCACTTCGTCAGCGGCTGGGTCAAGGTGATGGAGAACGACCGCTTCGACCTCCAGTAGGGACGGGCGGTTCTCCGGTTCCCTGCGGTGGGGCGCTGCTTCGGCGGCGCCCCACCGGCGCGTCCGGGCCCGGTTCAGCGATCGCGGGTGGCGACGATCAGCGGATCGAGCACGGCCGCGGTCAACCGGTCGAGCTGGGTCGGGCGGAAGCGGAGGCAGTTCTTGCCGCGGTCGATGCCGGCGAACGCCGAAGCGAGCTCGGGCACCCGGTCGAAGGTGACGTCGAGGTCGACCACGTAGACGCTGACGTGGCGCTTCTGGCTCGCGACCGCGACGTACGCCTCGCCGCCGAGCTCGTAGAACGGCATGCCGTGCTGCATGGAGGCGGAGACCGCCGGGGTGAGCGCCTCGATCCGGGCGCACACCAGCTCGACGGCGGCCCGACGGTCGTCGGGCAGCTCATCGAGGTAGGCGTCGATCGTCGGGCTGTCGGATCTCATGCGATGGGCACCTGCACCTCGGTCAGGACCTGCTCCGGGGGAGTGGTCGTCGGGTCGGAGAGGTAGAGCTCCCTCGGCGAGCCGGCCGCGACGTGTCCATGTTCGTGCAGCCAGCCCTCGAGCACGTGGTACGCCGGGGCGATCTCCTCGTAGCTGCCCTGGTGGACCGTCGTCGCTGCCGGGCCACCGCGAAGGGTCAAGGAGTGTGGTTCATCCGGGGCGCCGTCGAGGTCCGGCCGCTCGGCGACGGGCACGCACAGCTCGATCGCGCCGTCGCGGTCGGGGTCGATCACCTCGTGGAAGAGGATCAGCGGTGTCCCGGCCGGCTCGATCCCGTGGGCGGTGATCGCTTCGACGATCCGGCCGAAGCCCGTGGCGATCTCGTCGTGCATGGTCGTCCAGCTCGGGGTGGCGGCGATGGCGACGACCTCCTGGTCGGGCAGTGCCGTGGTCCGCACCTCGTAGGTCAACGAGGGGGCCTCGGCCGAGAGCAGCCCCTCGACGAAGCGCAGGCCCCGCGTCCGGTCGGCCACCTCGCGCTCGAGCCGGTCGCGGAGGCGGCCGAGCCGCACGGTCAGCTCGTCTGGTTCGGAGCCGAGGAGCTCGGCGATCTCGTCGAGCGGCACGTCGAGGCCGCGCAGCACCCGGATGGCCTCGGCATCGCCGGCCTGGCCGAGCGCGTAGTAGCGGTACCCGCTGCCCGGATCGACCTCGGCCGGGGTCAGCAGGCCGACATCGTCGTAGTGGCGCAGGGCCTTCACCGACAGCCGGGTCATCGCCGAGAACCGGCCGATCGACACGAGTCCGTTGCGATCCGTCATGGGACCCGAGTCTGCGGCCTCCGGTCGCGGGAGGGTCAAGGCCTCCGTCCGGCGTCGAGGCGGTCGAGATCGCGGAGGGCGTAGCGGAGGTGCTGGAAGTGCTCCTCGAACACGACGCCGATGCAGTCGTGCACCTCGGCCGATCCGTTCTCCAGGACCTCGACCTCAGTGGCGAGATCGGCGGACGTGATGGTGTCGAGGTGGTCCTGCAGCCGGTCGGCTCGCTCCCGCCAGGCGTGGACCGCCGCGTCGAAGTCGAGCTCTGCCGCCGGGTCGACACCGGGCCAACCGAAGTCCGCCGACCCCGAGTTCGGCAACCCGGCGGGATGGAAGCTCCCGGCGCCGACGGGCACCGTGAACCACTTGTCGGTGGCGAAGACCAGGTGGCGCAGCGTCTGGACGAACGACCACTCGCCCTCGACCGATGCCGTGTGGTCGGCGGCCGGCAGCCGAGCCGCACGGGAGATCGCCTCCTCCCACGCCGACCGGTACCGGGGCCACCCCGTGCGGACGTCGTCCACCGAGGTGGGCCACACCCGCGAACGGAGCTCGAGTTCCTCGGGCACGAGCAGCAGTCTCGCACGGCACCCTCAGGCCGTCCGGACGGTTCAACAACCGGTGCCCGGCGTCCGATGGAGCGGCATGAGATCACTGCGTCCGTCGCGTCCTGCCGTGCTCGGCGGGGTCGGCGTCCTGGTCATCCTCCTGCTCGTCGGTGTCTTCGTCAGCAGCGAACGGGCCGGGCGATTGGGCTCGGACGAGTCCCGCGCCTCCGGCGACGACGAGCGGGGCTCGGTGCTCTTCGGCGCCAAGTGGGTCCCCCTCGACCGCGGCGACGAGGTGGCGGTCGAGCTGCTCGAGCTCGACGGCTGGGACGTCGAGATCCGGCAGGTCACCGATCCGGCCCACCTGCCGGTCGACGACACCGCCGCTTTCGACGTGGTCGTGCTCTCGTCGAGCATCGACTCGGTCAACATCACCCACCTCGGAGCGACGCCGGTCCCACTCGTCACCTGGGAGCCGTACCACCACGACGACATGGGCAGCTTCACCCACAACGGCCCGTCACCGCAGCACCTCTCGTTCAGCGTCGACGGGACGCACCCGCTGGCCGCCGCGCTCGGTCTCGACGGCGAGGTCGCCGTCGCGGCCTGGGCGCCGACCGCCGCCGGCGGCGGGGAGCCGGTCGACGGGGTCGTCCCGATCGGCGTCTTCCCCGACGGCCTGATCGGGTGGTACGAGCTGCCGGCAGGAGCTGCCCTCACCGACGGCTCGCCGGCTCCGGCCTGCCGGATCGGGCTGCCGTTCAACGACAAGGCGTCGATGATGCGGGGCCTGACCGACGAGGGCGCGGCGGTCCTCACCGGCTCGATCCGCTACGCCGCTGCCGGCTGCCGGATCGACGGCGCCGATCTCGGCGGCCTCGGCGATCTCGGCGATCTCGACGAACCGGTGCCGACGACCACGACGACGGTCGCGGCGACGACGACGGTCGCCACGACGACGACCACCGAGCCGGCTGCCGATGCGCCGCCGCCCGCGACCGTCCCCGACGACGACCCCGACCCGGAGGCTCCCACCGACACCGGGTCGGCCTCCGGTGAGGGCGCCCCCGAGCGTGCGTCGGTCTTCGTCGTGGACGACGACGGCCGCCCGGTGCTGCTGGTCTCGGTCGGGGAGCCGATCTCGGCGTCCGGCGGCGACGGCGGCGGGACCGTCGTCGCCGCGACGGCCGCCCGAGCGTCGTGGTGGACCGTGACCGCTCGCGGCGAGGTGACGGCTCACGGCGCCGGCCGCCACCTGGGCGACCTCGCGGCCGTGCCCCTCAACGAGCCGATCGTCACCGCGCTCGCGACCCCGTCGGGTGAGGGGTACTGGTTGGTGGCGTCCGACGGTGGGGTGTTCGCGTTCGGCGACGCCGGGTTCCACGGCTCGCTCGGCTCGATCCGGCTCAACGCGCCCATCGAGACCGGCGTGGCGACCCCGTCGGGCGAGGGGTACTGGTTGGTGGCGTCCGACGGTGGGGTGTTCGCGTTCGGCGACGCCGACTTCTTCGGCTCGCTGGGTTCGCTCGTCCTCAACGCTCCGATCGCCACCGGCTCGTTCACGTCGACCGGGGGCGGCTACTGGCTGGTGGCGACCGACGGCGGCGTGTTCTCCTTCGGCGACGCCACCTTCCACGGCAGCGAGGCCGACTCGGGGCGGTCGTGGCGGCTGCTCGCCCCGCACCTGGACGGGTCGGGCTACACGCTCGTGGCGACCGACGGCGTCACGTCGGTGCACGGTGCTGCGCTCGAGGTGCCGGCCGACGTCGTCGCGGACGGCGCCCGGCCCGTCTCCACCATCGTGCTCACGGGCGACGCATCGTCACTCGAATAGGGTGCCGGGCATGGGGCTGGAACCGGGACCGGTGCGCGTCGTTCGCCACGCCTTCTCCGGCAAGGACGAGGTGCTCGACGAGATCCGCCGGCTCGACCTCTGGCCCACGACGTACGTCTCGGAGCGGATGCGCGAGCTGCCGCTGCACTGGCACGATGTCGACAACCACGGCTTCGTCCTCGAGGGCAGCAGCTACGTGCTCGACGAGCGCGGCGAGCGCATCGAGCTCGGCCCCGGCGACAAGCTGGAGATCCCGGCCGGTGCGCTGCACGCCGAGGGAGAGGTGAGCGAGCGGATGGTCTACATCGTCGGCATCCCGGTCGCCGCCAACCTCCTCGACGCGCTCACCCTGCTCGACCCCGACCAGCGTCCCGGGTCGTAGCGGGCGGGACGCGGGAGCGCTCCTGCCGCTGCGCCGTCACGGAGCGCGTTCACAGTCAGCTCTGACACAGCGTGGTTGTTGTGCCACACTCTGCGGCCGTTCGACGGAAGGGAATCGCGTGGAGTTGTTGTTGGTCGAGGATGATCGGCTGCAGGCCGCGCTCTACGAGCGCGTCTTCGCGCAGGTCGTCGACGTCGTCCGCGTGGTCGAGAGCGTCGCCGCTGCGACCCGACTCCTCGCTCGGGCCACGGCGGACTCGGTCGCCGACATCGTCGTGATCGACGTGCTGCTCGCCGATGGCTCCGGCTTCGACGTCCTCGATGCGCTCCGCTCCCGTCCGGAGCACGCCGCGGTGCCGGTCGTCGCCTGGTCGGCGACGGTGCTCCCCGACGACGTCGAGCGTGGTCGTGACGACGACCGCTGCCTGGTGGTCCAGAAGCCGAACGGTCTCGAGGAGCTCCGAGCGTTCGCGAGCGAGATCGCGACCGCCGGCGAGCTCGCCGCGGGCGCGACGGCCTCGACACCGTTCCGGTTCGACGACCTGGACTTCGGTCGCGGCTCGCCGGCCTGCTGCTGAGCGCTCGCACAGCCGGTCTCGGGCTCGGCCCGTTCAGGTCAGGTCCGGCTCCGCAGCTGCTCGCTCGGCGAGGACCCGTTCCCTCGTCGGTACGACGAGGGAGACGCACAACGTCCCGAGCACGCCGAGCCCGACGACGACCACCAGTCCGAGCGGGCTCCCCCGGAGCACGAACGTCGAGGCCGCGATGGCGACCCACATGATCGCGATGGCCGTCCACTTCGTCCGGCGGGGCATGCCGAGCCCGGCTCGGGCGTCGCGCACCAACGGGCCGACGCCGGGGAGGCCGAGGAGCCACCGCTCCAACCGCTCGCTCGACCGCGCGAAGCACCAGGCGGCGACGAGGAAGAAGACCGTCGACGGCAGTCCGGGGATGAGCACCCCGAGGAAGCCGATGCCGACGTTCACCAGGCCGACCGTGATCCACACGGCGCGCCCGAGACCCGACAGCAACGTCCCTCGGCGCCTCCCGGACCTGGCTTCCACGACGCTGCTGCTCCTATCGCTCGGTCACCCCAAAGCTATCGACGCAGCACCGGGCCACTCCCTGCGGACGGGCTCAGCCGGGACCGCCGACGTCGACCTGGTACGCCTCGTAGATCAGGTCGGCGCCGCGCTGGCGGTGACGGACGACCGTCGCCAGGAGGTGGAGCGCGTCGTCGCGCACCGCCGCGGCCTCCTCCTCGGTGCGCTCGAGCGCCACGCCGTCGAGCCGCTCGATGAGCTTCGTCGACAGATCGGTGAGGTCGGTGTGCTCGCCGATGAGGCGCTCCACCTGGCGTGCCAGTCGCGGCGCGTCGTCTCGCACCCGGAGCAGGAACCCGTCCGGGCCCTCGGTCTCCGCGACGTGGTCGTGGATCGTCAGGTGCAGGCCGATCAGGGCGTTGCGCAACGTCTCGCGCCATCCCTCGCCGGCGGCGGGTGCCGCCAGGGCGGCCTCGACCGCTGCGGTGGCGTCGAGGATGGCCTCGCGCCGGCGCCAGACGTCCCCGAGCTCCTCGTCTCCCATCGGCGACCCCCCTCACCTTCGGATCTCGCGAACGCTAGTGGGCCGCCGGCTCACCTGTCTCGGGATCTCGGGGGTCGTGGGCGTGCGAGATCGCGCACCGGCCGTCTCCACCGCGACGCACTCCGTTGGGACGCTGTTGTCATTCAGTGGTGATTCTGGCACCCTGAGTGCTCAAGCGGGCAGACGAGGAGCCGACATGCGGCGACGGCGGGCACTGGACACCGAGCTCGAGCGCGATCTCGCCGAGGCCGTCCTCGATGCGCTGGTCGACCTCGTCGCGGTCGTCGACTTCGACGGCGACATCGTGTGGGTCAACAAGGCCTGGCGGTCCTGCTTCGGTTCGAGTCGCGACACCGTCGGGGAGTGGTACGGCGTCGAGTACCTCGGCGCCACGGCCGCGCCGAAGTTCATGGACCCGGTCGACGTCATCGCCACGGGCGAGGGATTGCGGGCCGTGCTCGCCGGCGAGCAGCTCGACTTCACCCTCGAGTACCGCAGCCACGACGCCGACGAACCCCGGTGGCTGTCCGTGCGGGCCCAGCGGGCGAACTGGGCGGGCGCGGCCCGCGTCGTCGTCACCCACACCGACATCACCGACCGACGCCTCGCCGAGGAGTGGGCCAAGCAGCAGGCGATCGTCGACTCGGTCACCGGCGTCGCCAACCGGCGCCGCTTCGACGAGTTCCTCTTCGCGGAGTGGCGTCGCGCCCGCCGCGAGCACGGTGCCGTCTCACTCGTGCTCCTCGACATCGATCGGTTCAAGGCCTACAACGACCGCTACGGTCACCAGGCCGGCGACGTCGTGCTCCGCAAGGTCGCCGCTGCGATCCGACGCGTCGCTCGCCGCCCCGGTGACCTGATCGCCCGCTACGGCGGCGAGGAGTTCGGGATGATCCTCGGCTCGACCGACGCCGACGCGGCCGAGCAGCTCGCCGGCCGAGCGATCCGTGCCGTCGCGGAGCTGGACATCACCCACGACGACAGCGCGCACGGCGACCGGCTGACGATCAGTGCCGGCGTCAGCGGTGGCCCGTGCGGCTCGACGACCCAGCCCGACGAGGCGATCGCCGCCCTCGTCAACGCCGCGGACCGGGCGCTCTACGCCGCCAAGCACGCCGGCGGGAACTGCGTCGAGCGCCGCGAGATCGGCGAGACGGTCGCAGGGCCCGTGTCGGGCTGACGAGGGGCCCGGCCGCTGGTCAGTCGCGGTCGCCGGTCGCGTTGCTGATCGAGGTGGCGCCGTTGGCCAGGTAGGGGCCGAGGCGCTCGGCGGGCAGCGGCGGGGCGTAGACGAACCCCTGGACGCAGACCGAGTCGTCCGGAGCGAAGCGGGCGAGCTGATCGGGTCGCTCGATGCCCTCGACGACGACGTCGAGGCCGAGGGAGTGGCCGAGCGAGATGAGCCCGTCGACGATGTCGGCGTCGCGGGGGTCGGCCGTCGCCCCGGCCACGAAGCTGCGGTCGATCTTGAGCCCGTCGAGCAGCGGCGTTCGCAGATGGGCGATCGATGACGCCCCGGTGCCGAAGTCGTCGAGGTACAGCCCGACCCCCGCCTCCGAGAGCCGGGCGAGCCCCGACGACCGTCGGGTCAGGTCGAGCAGCGACTGCTCGGTGACCTCGATCACGAGCCGGGACGGCTCGACCCCGGTGCGGTCGATCTCGTGCAGGACGTGGTCGATGAAGTTGGTGTCGCTCAGTTGCTGCGGAGCGACGTTGACGTGGCAGTGGAAGTGTTCACCGATCCCGGCGCCTTGCTCCCACGTGGCGACCTGGCCGAGGGCGGAGGTGATCACCCACTGACCGACCGGCACGAGCAGCGGTGAGTTGATCAGGACGTCGACGAACTCCTTCGGTGCGATCTCGCCGTGCACCGGGTGCTCCAGCCGGATCAGCGCCTCGACACCGCAGATCGACCCGCCGTTGACGATCGGCTGGTAGAGGAGCCGGAAGCGCTCCTCGTCCATCGCCCTGCGGAGCTCGCGGGTGACCTCGGCGACGGAACCGAAGACGTGGGTGCCGTCCTCGTACTCGACGTAGCGGTTGCGTCCGTCGTTCTTGGCCCGGTAGAGCGCGGCGTCGGCCCGACGCAGGACCTCGTCGGCGGCCAGGCCCCGGTCGACGACGGTCGCGAACCCCAGGCTCACGCTGATGTCGAAGGTGCGGTCGGCGAAGGCCACCGAGCCGCCGAGCTGGGAGTGGAGGCGGTCGATCAGCCGCCGCCCGGTCGCCGCGTCCGGGAGGCCCTCGGCGACCACGAGGAACTCGTCGCCGCCGAGCCGCGCGGCGGTGTCGGCGTCGCGGACCAGCGAGCGGAGGCGCTGGCCGATGGCGCTCAGCGCCGCGTCGCCGGCAGCGTGGCCGTACAGGTCGTTGATCGCCTTGAAGTGGTCGATGTCGAACTGGCAGACCACCACGGCGCCGGGCCGGCGGCCGACCTGATCGAGCGCGTGCTGGATCCGGTCCATGGCCAGGCGCCGGTTCGACAGACCGGTGAGCGGATCGGTCAAGGCGAGGGTGGACAGCTCGTTCTCGGTGAGCACCCGACCGGTGGTCTCCGACAGCACCAGGTGCACGGCCTGGTCGTCGGGCCCGGGCTCGGCCGGGATCGCCCGGCCCGAGTACCAGCGACGGCGGCCGTCGACGTCGACCGGACGGTCGTCGAGCTCGGACGCCTCGCCGCTCGACTGCACGGACCGCAGCAGCTGGAGCGCGAGATCGACCACCGGGCTGGTGCCGACCAGCTGGCGCAGCCGGGAGCCGACGATGCCCTCCCCGATCTCGTCCCGGAGCGCGGCGTTGGCCGCCAACAGCGTGCCGTGCGCGTCGACGGTCATGATGAGGTCGGCGGTGGCGTCGGCGACCGCCCGGTGCCGCGAGTCGCTCAGGTCGACGAGGCGGCGGCTCTCGGCGAGCTGCGCGTGGGCGAGCACGACATCGCAGAGCCCGCCGAGGGTGGCCTCGACGCGACCCCAGGCCCGCTCCGACGCGCGCAGGACGAGGCTGATCTCCCAGCCGTCGTGACCGCGGACGATGGTGCGGGTCGGGTGGTCGGTCGGGGAGCCGACGGCGGCGTCGAGCACCCGGATCCGGTCGGCATCGGTGACGGACAGGATCGCCTGGTCGAGCCCGAGCTGGGAGATGAGTCGGTCGAGCACCTGCTGGACCCGCGGTCCGTCGATGGCGCCGCAGAGGTCGCTCGCGAGCGCGGCGATGAGCCCGGCGGCCCGGGCGCTCGCCGTGACCTCGTAGGAGAACTCCAGCGCCCCCGCGAGTCGCTCCTCGGACAGCGCCGACTTCGTGAGCACGGTGGTGGCGCCGGCCTCGGCCGCCTCACCCCAGATCCCGCGATCGTCGGAGCCGGTGATGATCACGACGGGAGGAGCGGTCGTGACCTCGGCGAGCTCGTTGGCCAGGTCGAAGCCGGTGCCGTCGGGCAGCGACACGTCGGTGAGCACGACGTCGAAGTCGTGGTCGGCCAAGCGCGTCCGCGCGGCGGCGAGATCCCCGGCCATCTCGCTCGCCGACGTGGGGTCGGCGGCCGCGAGGAGGCGCTCGATGATCTTGCCGAACAGGGGGTCATCCTCCACGATGAGCACCCGCTGCCCCGTCGGTTGCCAGGCCACATCTAGTGAGTGTATCAGCACGTACTGAGGTGTTCGCGTCATCGAGTTGGGGCGCACAGTGTGGGATCGAGCACGTCAGGTGTTCGCAGGGCTACCCTCGGCTTCCGTGATCACGGCATCCGGAGTGGGCGACCCGCAGCTGATCGTGGCGCTGGGGGCGTCCGCCGGTGGCCTGGAGCCCTTGCAGTCCTTCGTCGAGGTGGCCCCCGCCGGTGCCGGTGTCGCGTACGTGCTCCTCCAGCACCTCTCGCCCGACCACCCGACGCTCATGCAGTCGCTGCTGGCGCGCCACACGCCGATGCCGGTGATCACCGCCGAGGACGGCATGCGGGTGCAGGCCGACACGGTGTACCTCCTCCCGGCGCGCAGCGAGATGACCGTGCGCCGTGGTGTGCTCCGCCTCGAGGAGCAGATCCGCACCACCGGGGAGCCGCTGCGACCCATCGATCGGTTCTTCATCTCCATGGCGGAGGACCGCGGCGATCGCTGCGTCTCGATCGTGCTCTCGGGGACCGGCAGCGACGGCTCCAAGGGCACCTCGGCGGTCAGCGCAGCGGGCGGTCTCACGATGGCCCAGGACGCCTCGGCGGCCTTCGCCGGGATGCCCGACGCTGCGATCCGCACCGGCGACGTCGACCAGGTGCTCGAGCCGAAGCGCATGCCCGACGCCATCCTGGCGTTCACCGTCGACCCGGAGGCCGGCCGGATCGGTCCCGACGATCTCGTCGACGCCCAGCCGCACCAGAGCATCGTGTCGCTGCTCGAGACGAGCTTCGGCATCGACTTCTCGGCCTACAAGCCGAGCACGGTGCAGCGACGCATCAGCCGTCGCCTGGAGATGAGCGAGGACGGCGACGAGCAGGCCTACCTCGAACGCCTCATCGAGCAACCGGAGGAGCTGCGCACCCTCTACCACGACCTCCTCATCGGGGTCACCGAGTTCTTCCGCGACGACCGGCCCTGGCAGGTGCTCGGCGGTCTCGCCGACGAGCTGGTCGAGCAGGCCCACAGCGAACGACGCGAGGTGCGGGCGTGGGTCGCGGGTTGCGCCACGGGTCAGGAGGCCTACTCGGTCGCGATGACCCTGCAGGAGGCCTCGGATCGCAACGGCCTCAACACCCGCATCCGCGTCTTCGCCACCGACGCCGACCAGAGCTCGATCGAGTTCGCGAGTGCCGGCGTCTACCCGGTCGAGGCGTTGGACGGGGTCAGCAGCGATCGGCGGGCCCGCTTCTTCACCAACGACGGCGACAACCTCCGCGTCCGGCCCGAGCTCCGCCGTCTGGTGACCTTCACGACCCACAACCTTCTCAGCGAGGCGCCCTTCACCCGGCTCGACCTCGCCAGCTGCCGCAACCTGCTCATCTACCTCCGACCCGAGGCGCGGGCCCGTGCGCTGGCGTTGCTGCACTTCTCGTTGCGGGTCGGCGGCGTGATGTTCCTGGGCTCGAGCGAGTCGATCGAGCCCTACGGCGGGGAGTTCAACGAGCTCGACAGCCGATCGCGCCTCTTCACCAAGCTCCGCGACGTGCGCCTGCTCGGGAGTCAACCGATCCCGCGCAAGAACGCCGCCTCCCTGCCGACGCTGGCCGCTCCGCCCCGTTCGACGGTCAACGAGCGGTTGATGCGGGCCTACGACGACCTCCTCGCCGTCTACGGCCCGACCGGTTTCCTCATCGACGACCAGCGTCGGCTCGTGCACGTCTTCGGCAGTGCCGGTCCGCTGCTCACGTCGCACGACGGTCGCGTCACCGGTGATCTGCTCGACCAGCTCGACGAGTCGCTGCGCGTGCCGCTGTGGGGAGCGATCCAGCGGGCCTTCAACCGCCACGAGCGCGTCGAGGTCGACGACATCCAGCTGCTCTCTGCCGACGGCGAGCTACCGGCGCGGCTCGTCGTGACGCCGATGCCCGACCGGTTCGGCGGGCCGGCCTACGCGATGGTCGCCGTCGAGACCGTCGAGCACACCGAGCCCGAGGCCCTCGACGCGACGGGCATGACCCGGACGCCACCAGAGAACGGCGCGGCCGACACCTCGGTCGACGTGGTCTTCCTCGAGCGCGAGCTGCAGCTCACGCGCGAGACCCTGCAGACCACGGTCGAGGAGCTGGAGGCCTCGAACGAGGAGCTCGTCGCCTCCAACGAGGAGCTCCAGTCGACGAACGAGGAGCTGCAGTCGGTCAACGAGGAGCTCCACACCGTCAACAGCGAGTACGAGGAGAAGATCGTCGAGCTGACCCAGCTCACGAACGACCTCGACAACCTGATGGCCAGCACCGAGATCGGCACCCTGTTCCTCGACGCCGAGCTGTGCGTGCGACGCTTCACGCCCGATGTGGCCGCGTCCTTCCGGATCCGCCAGTCGGATCTCGGCCGATCGGTCGAGGACTTCGCCGATCGGCTGGGCATCGAGGACTTCCACCGGCGGCTGCGCGCCGTGGTCCGCTCGGCGATCCCCGACGAGGACCAGATCCTGCTCGACGGCCGCAACGTGCTCGTGCGCATGAACCCCTACCTCGTCGGCGAGCGGGTGGACGGCGTCGTGCTCACCCTGGTCAACGTCGATGCGCTGGCGACGGCGCAGGCGCAGCTCGAGGCGGAGACCGGTCGGTTCGAGGCGTTCATGCGCAACTCGCCCGCCATGAAGTGGGCCCTCGATGCCGACGGGCGCTACGCCTACGTCAACGACCGGTACTGCCGGGTGATGGGGGTGACCGAGGAGGAGTGCCTCGGCCGCGAGCCCGACGAGGTGCTCGTCGGGAAGGCGAGCACGAGCTTCCTCGACCAGAGTCGTGCGACCAACCAGATGGCGCACGACGACGGCACGACCTCGTTCGAGATCGAGGTCGAACTGACGAGCGGGACGCGCCACATGCGGACCGTCACGTTCGAGTTCGAATACGGGGGTCGGACCTACCTCGGTGGATCGTCCATCGATGTCACCGACAGCAAGCTCGCCACCGCCCGCGCCCAGGCTGCTGCCGACGAGATCCAGGAGATGCTCGACACCTTCCCCGAGCCGGTCTGGGTGCTCGATGCGACCGGCCACATCGTTCGGGTGAACGCAGCGGCGCGGTCGTTCTCCGACATCGACCCGCTGATGCGCCGCCCCATCGAGGTGTACGGCGACGCCGCCGCCTGGTTCGATGCCGACGAGCTCGAGACCGAGCTTGAGCGCCCGTTCGGCGTCGATGGGCCGAGGCACATGCGGGTCCTGTCGTCCTTCACCCGCTCGGGTGGGCGCATGGTGATCGGCATCGATCTCACCCAGCTCGTCGAGGCGCAGCGGGCCGCCGAGGAGCGCAGCGTGGCGATGGCTCACCGCAACGCCGAGCTCGATCAGTTCGCGCACATGGCGTCGCACGATCTCCGCGCGCCGATCCGTGCCGTCCATCTGCTGAGCCAGCAGGCCATCGCAGGTGACGAGGACCCGATCGCCTTCGCCCACGAGGCGGCGAGCACGGCCGAGCGGATGCGGGAGATCATCGACTCGCTGCTCGCCTTCGCCGACGTCGGCCGCCACGAGGTGAACCTCACGGCCGTCGACCTGACCGACGTCGTCGAGAGCGTTCGACGCGACCTGCGGGCCGAGCTCGAGACGACCGGCGGTCGCATCGAGGCCGGCGACCTGCCGGAGTGGCCGGTCGACCCGGTGCTGCTGCGCCGGGCGATCATGAACCTGGCCCACAACGCGCTCGTGCACGGCGGCGTCGACGAGCCGGTCGTTCGCATCGACGCCGCTCGGCTCGACGACGATCTGCTGGAGATCGACGTCACGGACAACGGGCGGGGGATCGGCCCCCACGACGACGTGAACGTCTTCGATCCCTTCACGCGGGTCAACGCCGAGCACCCGGGCACGGGCATGGGTCTCGCCATCGCCCGCCGTGTCTCCCAGCGGCACGGCGGTTCGATCAACATCGCTCGGACCGGCCCGGAGGGCACGACCTTCCGACTGCGCCTGCGGTCGTCGGACGGCGATGGCTGACCGCGTCGTTGTCCTGGAGGATGACCCGGCCGACCAGCGCTTCCTCGATCGGGCGGTCCAGCGCTCCGGGCTCGACGTCGAGCTCGTGATGTGCCCCGACCTCTTCGCCGCCCGCGACGAGATCGCTGCGACGGAACCCGATCTGGTCATCGTCGATCTCAGCGTCCCCGGTGGGAACGGGGTCAGCCTGATCAAGGAGCTGCGGACCGATCGGCCGATGCTGCCGACCGTGGTGCTGACCTCGTCGACGGCACCGTGGGATCACCGAGCCGCCATCGACGCCGGAGCGCGATCGGTCCACACCAAGCCCTTCGAGTGGGAGGCCTACCGCAGCCTCGTCGACCGCACGCTGCGGTACTGGCTCGAGCCCTGAGCGCTCGTCGAGTGACGAGCGCTGCACCCGGTCGCCACGTGCCGCGAGGCGGAGTGGCGCTCACCCATGTCCGCTCGGGAGCACGGCGGGCCGTGGAGCCGTAGCTCACCGCGAGGTGGCTCGCCCCTCGGCAGAGAGGGGCAGGGTGAGGACGAACGTCGTGCCGACACCCTCGGTCGAGAGCAGCCCGACCCGGCCGCTGTGCCCCTCCACGATCCGTTCCACGATGGCGAGGCCGGCCCCGATCCGCTCGCCGTCGTCGGCCGCTGCGCGCCCGAACATGCGGAAGACCTGCTCCTGGGCCTGCTCGGGGATGCCGACGCCGTCGTCGGACACCGACACCTCGACCCGGTCGTGGTCACGGGTGGCCGAGACGCGGATGGCGAGCGGTCGGTCCGGGCTGCGGTAGCGGATCGCGTTGTCGAACAGGTTGGCGAAGACCTGCCTGAGCATGGCCTGATCGCCGAAGACGTCGCCGAGGGTGCCGATCTCGAGCGTGCCGCCGAGGCCGTTGATCGTCGACAGGAAGCTGCGTGACGCCGATTCGGCCGCATCGTCGAGCGACACGATGTCGCGGTTCAGTCGTTCCGGGCGGACGCGGGACCACTCGAGCAGAGCGTTGAGGAGCTGCTGCATGTTCGCCGCCGAGTCCTCGATGACCTCCCAGCTCTCCGAAGCCTCCTCGGGGATCTCGACCGACGCATCCTCGAGGTCCTCCTTGTAGATCTGCAGGAAGGAGCGGATCGACCGGAGCGGGGCGCGGAGGTCGTGGGCGATCACATAGGCGATCTCGGCCAGGTTGGCGTTGCTGGCTTCGAGGTCCAGGTTGACCATCTGGAGCTCGGCGGCGTAGCGGGCGAGTCCCTCGACCACGTGCTGGAAGTCGTCCTCGGCGCTCGTCGGTTGCCGCTGCTGGTGGGCGAGGAGACCTCGGCCGACCGTCGAGGCGATCGCCTGATCTGACGCCGTCCACGGCTCGCTCCGACCGCGGACCGACTCCGCCCAGGCGGCGAACGACGTGCGCGGCGTCAGCGACTTCCCGTCGTCGGACCAGCCCTCGCCCGGGTCGCCGCCCCACATGGTCTCGGTGCGCCGCTCGTTCCGGAACCACACCGCCCAGCCGTCCTCGTGGAAGCGCGTCACGAGCGCACCGCCGGGATGACCCAGCTCGGCGGGGAGCTCGTCGGTCTGCCAGATGCCACCGATGGCGACCTCTGCGAGCAGCGCGGCGACGACGTCGTCGTGGGGGACCTTGCCCGAGTGCGACACCCGCCCGCCGAGGCGGCACCAGAGCCCGTCGGCACGCAGCAGCCTGCGGAGGTCGTCGGCCGCTGCGTCGACGGCGTCGTCGATGTTCCCGGCCATGGTGAGGTGGCGAAGGAGCAGGAACTGGGCGCCGAGGCGCTCGTTGTCCTCGAGCTGCTGTCGCTTGTCCTGGGACCGGGCGAGCTGCTCGCTGAGGATCCTCGCGACGAGGCCGCACGCCGAGCGGGTGTCGTGGGCGAGCCGGCGGGGGGTCTCGTGGTGGGCGGCGATCAGCCCGACGAGCTCGCCGTCGACGACCAGCGACAGCGAGAACGAG
>JBCBSZ010000080.1:0-31751 GCA_039818945.1 Actinomycetota bacterium | reverse complement strand
GATCCCGCCGCTGGACCACGCCGACGTCATCGCAGGGCAGGGGTCGGCGGCACTGGAGCTGTTCGAGGACGCCGGCCTGCTCGATCTGCTCGGTTGGACGAGCGACCGGCCTCCTCGCCGTCAGCGCTCGCCCACGGGCTGGCCGGGTTCTGGGTGTGCGAGCTGGCGTAGGCACCGGTGCGCAACCGGGTGGGGGTGTCGCGGAGGTAGGTGAGGTGGGCCTCGAGCCCCGGGAGCCACGCCGGCTCGTGCTCGACCGGCGCGAGGCCGGCGGCGAGGCGGTGGTGGTTGACGACCGACAACCACGATGCATCGTCGTCGAGGACCGCCCGGTCGCCGCCCCGGGCGGTCGCCCCCGCAGCGGTCGCGAGTGCGCCACTGGCCACGACGATGGCGATGATGACCGCGCGCCACGAGGAGATGAGGGACACTGACCTGCCTTGGAAGAGCTGCACCGACGACCGGTGGAGGAAACGCGCTGATGTACGCCCGCCCTGAGCGTCAGAGACTACACCGAGAGCGAATGCAGCCATCACCGCGGGCGGCGAATACATGACGGACGGTCCGTTCTTCGACGATCTCACCGTCGGCGAGGTGCTGGAGCCCGCTCCGACGATCACGATCGGCCCCGGTGAGGCCGCTTTGTACCAGTCCATCAGCGGCGACCCGCTGGCCGTGGCGCTGTCCCGGCCGCTGGCCGAGCGGGTCACCGGCGCGGCGGGGGCGCTCGTCAACCCGACGCTCGCCCTGCACGTCTCGATCGGGCAGTCGACCGTCGCCACCCGGCGGGTGATCGCCAACCTCTTCTACCGGGGGGTGCGACTGCGGCGCGTGGTCCGTGTCGGCGACACGCTGTCGACACGGGTGGAGATCCGGGGGCTGCGCGAGGGTCGTCGCCGCCCCGACCGGCCGCCGCGGGGCACCGCGCTGCTGGGCATCACCACGACCGACCAGGAAGGTCGCGTGGTCGTCGACTACGAGCGCTGCCCGATGTTGCCGTTCCGAGCAGCCGATGCTCCCGAGACCGGCCACGCCGACGACCTCGGCGCGGCCGAGACCGAGCTGGACTGGACCGACTGGGAGCCGCTGGCACCGGACTGGGACCTGAGCCCGCTCCCCCGGTCGGCGTCGTGGGAGGTGGGCGAGGTGCGGACCGACCCGATGCGCGACACCGTGTCGGGCGCGCTCGAGCTGGTCCGCCTGACCCAGAACCAGGCCGCGGCGCACCGCGACCCGGCCCGCGGCCAGCGGGGTCGCCGGCTGGTCTACGGCGGCCACACGATCGGCCTCGCCCAGGCCTCGCTCGGACGGCTGCTCCCGTCGACGGCGACCGTGCTGGGCTGGTTGAGCTGCGACCACCTGGGACCGGTCTTCGAGGACGACGTGCTGGAGTTCCGGGCCGAGCTCCTCGGCGAGCGCGAGGTGGCCAACGGCCGACTGCTCGCGTGCTCCGTCACGGTGCGGGCCGACCGCGACGGCGAGCTCGTCGACGTGCTCGACCACCGCCCCGTCGTGCTCGCCCGCTGATCGCGGCCCCGGCAGGGCGCCGGCGGCCGCAGTAGCGTCGGCGGGCACTGCGGAGGGGAGCAGCCATGAGCACGAGCCCGAACCTGCCCGGACGGCTGGGCAACCCGGACCTGGAGCTGCGGGACGATCCACGCGCCGATCCGAGGATGCTCGCGGCGATGGCGCCGTTCGGCCTCGACGGCACGCTGCCGCCCCCGGAGGTCGACGCCGGTTCCCCGCTCGAGGACCTCCACGCCCACACGATCGCGGCGGAGGAGGGCTTCGGGCTGATGTTCGCGGCCTTCTTCGACGATCTCCCCGAGCTCGACGTCGAGCGCCACGCCGAGGTGATCCAGGGTGTCGACGGCAACGACATCAGCCTGTACGTCCATCGCCCGAGGGACGTCGACGGCCCCGCGCCGGGCATCGTGCACAGCCACGGTGGCGGCATGGTCCTCGGGGCGGCGGCCGACCCGAACTACGTCCGGTGGCGCGACGAGCTGGCGGCGGTCGGCCTGGTGGCCATCGGCGTGGAGTTCCGCAACGGCAGCGGGAAGCTGGGCAACCACCCGTTCCCCGCGGGACTGAACGATTGCGCCTCGGCGCTCGACTGGGCGGCCACCAACCGGGATGCGCTCGGCCTGAGCTCCATCGTCCTGTCCGGGGAGAGCGGCGGCGGCAACCTCGCGCTCGCCGGTGCGCTCAAGGCGAAGCGCGACGGACGGATCGACCAGGTCGACGGCGTGTACGCCCAGTGCCCGTACATCTCGAACCGGTACACCTCGGGTGATCCCGACCTCCCGTCGCTGGTGGAGAACGACGGGTACTTCCTGTCGGGGCAGATGCTGGGCCCGCTCGCCCACCTCTACGACCCGAGCGGCGAGTCGGCGACCGACTCGCTCGCGTGGCCGTACCACGCGCCGGTGTCGGAGCTGGCCGGCCTGCCGCCCCACGTGATCTCGGTCAACGAGCTCGACCCGCTGCGCGACGAGGGCCTCGCCTACTTCCGCAAGCTGCTCGCGGCCGGTGTGCCGGCGGTCAGCCGGACGGTCAACGGCACGTGCCACGCCGGCGACCTGCTCTTCCGCAAGGCGATGCCCGACGTGTTCGCCGCGTCGGTCGCCGATCTGAGAGCGTTCGCCCTGTCGCTCTAGCCGTTCCCCATCCGCCGCGGCCGGGTCAGGACGTCAGTACGTCGGGCCGGCGACGACGCCGGCGTCGTGGAGGTCCCCGATCTCCGCGCCCGAGAGGCCGAGCTCCTCGGCGAGGATCTCGTCGGTGTGCTCGCCGAGCCGGGGTGCCGGCGCGACCTCGCCGCGCTCCGCGCCGGAGAAGTCGAGGGGCGGGCCGGCCATCAGGTAGCGGCCGATGCCGGGCTGGTCGACCATCTGGAACATCGGGTTCTCGAGCGAGCAGCGCGGGTCCTCCTCCACCAGCTGACGGAACGTCTGGTACGGCCCCCAGCAGACTCCACGCGCGTCGAACGCGGCACGGACCTGGTCGACGGTCTGGGACCGGAACCACGGCTCCATGACCGACCCGATGACG
The DNA here is from genome assembly GCA_039818945.1 of Actinomycetota bacterium. Taxonomy (GTDB): domain Bacteria; phylum Actinomycetota; class Acidimicrobiia; order Acidimicrobiales; family Poriferisodalaceae; genus JBCBSZ01. The sequence continues at coordinate 28,697 of JBCBSZ010000080.1, read as the reverse complement.
GCCCGGTGCTCGAAGCGGTCACCCTCCTTGCGGAAGTCGGCCTCGAGCAGCTCCTCGACCCGCTTCATCTTCTCCTGGAGCCCCATGGCGTCGAGGAGGCTCTGCCACTGCTTGAAGGAGATCGCCACCGCCATCACCCGGCGCCCCTCCTTGGTGACGAAGTCCCGACCGAAGGCGCCGTACATGTCGTTGCCGATGCGGCTGCGCTCCTCGCGGTTGATCTGGGCCTCGGCGATGTGGCCGAGCATGGCGACGGTCCACATGGCGACGTCGGCGAGCGCGATCTCTACCAGCTGGCCCGTGCCCTCGCGGGCCCGCGTGCGCTCGGCGGTGAGCAGCCCCAGCGCGGTCATCTGTCCGCAGATGACGTCCCACGCCGGGAGGACGTGGTTGGCGGGCGAGGCCGAGCTGTCGGGACCGGTGACGAGCGGGTAGCCGACCGCGGGGTTGACCGTGTAGTCGACGGCGGTCGTGCCGTCCCGGTTGCCCTTGATGTTGACCATGATCAGGTCCTCGCGGCGGGCCTTCAGCGCCTCGTACGACATCCAGCCGCGGGCCGGGAAGTTCGACAGGAAGATGCCGGCGCCGTCGCCGGGTGCGCACACGAGCTCGGCGCACAGCTCACGGCCCCGCTCGGAGCGCAGGTCGACGGCGAAGGAGCGCTTCCCCTTGTTGAGCCCGGTCCAGTACATCGACCGGCCCTCGGGGGTGACCGGCCAGCGGTCGTGGTCGATGCCCCCGCCGATCTGGTCGAAGCGGATGACGTCGGCCCCGAGCTGGGCGAGCATCATGCCGCCCGACGGCGCGGCGACGAACGCCGACCCCTCGACGATCCGCAGTCCCTTCAGCACGTCGAACACGGCGCTCCCCTCATCGGCTGGGGAGACATCGTAGGGACCGAGCGCCGTCAGGACCCTCCCGCCGCCTGCTGGGCCAGCTTGAACTTCTGGATCTTGCCGCTGCCGGTGAGTGGGAACTCGTCGACGACGTGCCACTGGACCGGGGTCTTGTGCGGGGCCAGGTGGTCGCGGCAATAGGCGCGCAGCTCGGTCTCGGTCAGCTCCTCGCCGGGTGCGAACCGGATGAACGCGCCGACGATCTCACCCCACGTGTCGTCGGGGATGCCGACCACCGCGACCTCGCCGATCGCCGGGTGGGCGAAGAGGAGGTCCTCGATCTCCCGCGGGTAGATGTTCTCGCCACCCCGGATGATCATGTCCTTGAGCCGGCCCTCGATCGAGCAGTAGCCCCGCTCGTCCATCGAGCACAGGTCGCCGGTGTGGAGCCACCCGTCGGCGTCGATGGCCTCGGCGGTCGCCTCGGGGTTCTCGTGGTAGCCGAGCATCACGTGGTAGCCGCGGGTGCAGAACTCGCCGACCTCACCGATCGGCACCACGTCGCCGGTGCCGGGGTCGATGATCTTGGTCTCCATCGACGGCAGGGCCTGGCCGAGGGTGCGCCCCTTGTCCTCGACGCTGTCGGCGGGACGGGTCATCGTCGCCACCGGCGAGCACTCGGTCTGGCCGAACACGATGGTGAAGTTCGCGCCGAGCGACTCCTCGATCCGGCGTACGAGCGGCTCGGGCACGGTCGAGCCACCGGACGTGACGACCTGGACCGACGAGAGGTCGCGGGTCGCGAAGTCGGGGTGCTCGATCATGGCGATGAGCATCGTCGGCACGCCGGCCATGCTGCTCGACCGCTCGGTCTCGATGAGCTCCAACACCAACCCGGGGTCGAAGGCGAGCACGAGCACGTGGGCCATGCGCCGCCACGCGCAGCCGAGCACGCCGATGACGCACCCGCCGGTGTGGAACAGCGGCATCGGGTTCACGTAGGCCGAGCCGCTCGGCGGATCGTTGCGCTCCATGATGTCGCGGGCGTTGTTCACGATGCCGCGGTGGTGCAGCACCGCTCCCTTCGGGAACCCGGTCGTGCCGCTCGTGTACTGGATCTGGGCCGGCGCGCCGGGATCGACCTCGGGAAGCTCCCGCGCCGGGTCACCCGACGCGAGGAAGTCGTCCCAGTCGGCCAGCGAGATCACCTCGCGCAGCTGCGGCAGGTCGGACTGGAGCTCGGTCACCGTGGCGAGCATCGGGTTGCCACGGAACTCGCCCATCGTGATCACGCCGCTGGCGCCGGACTGGCGCAGGACGTAGTCGACCTCCTGGGACTGGAACGCCGGGTTGACCGTGACGAGCACGACGCCGGCGAGCCCGCACCCGAACTCGAGCATCACCCACTCGGGCACGTTCGGCGCCCACACCGCCACCCGCTCGCCGGGCTCGAAGCGGGCGAGCAGCGCCCGTGCGACCCGCTCGGATTCGGTCAGCAGCTCGGCGTAGGTCCAGCGTCGCCGGTCGGCCGGATCGGGCATCCCCGCCACCAGCGCGGTGGCGTCGGGCGCCTCGGCGGCCGCCTCCCGCAGCAGGCCGCCGACGGTCAGCTCACGGATCGGCGGCCCGTCGAAGGCCGGGCAGTAGGACTCGGTCAACGTCTCCCCCATGGTGTCCGATCATCGCGCGGCCAGGTCGTAGCGTTCGCGGCGATGACGCATCGACTGTCCCTGCGCCCCCGCTTCGCCGAGATGGACCCCTACGGCCACGTCAACCACGCCGTCTACCTCGCCTGGTTCGAGGAGGCCCGGGTGCGGGCGCTCGAGGACGCCGGACTGGGTCTGGATCATCTCGCGGAGACCGGCTTCCAGATCGTGATCACCGACGTGCGGCTGCGGTACCGGCGGGCGGTGACGGCGTCGGACGAGGTCGTGGTGGAGAGCCGGGTGGCGTCGACCGGCCGGGCGTCGTCGGTGTGGGCGCAGCGGGCGGTGGTCGAGGGTCAGGTGTGCGTCGAGGGCGAGCTGAAGGGCGGCATCACCGATCGCACCGGCCGCCCGACGCGACCGCCCGCGGGGTTCTTCGACCAGCTCGGGCCGCTCGTCGCCGCCGACTGGGACTGACCACCGGCGACCTCAGCCCCTGACGCCATATCGATCGGCGAGATCGGCCGCCGTCGCCGCCAGTCGCTCGCGCAGCTCGGGCGGGTCGAGCACCTCGACGTCGGCGCCGAGGCGGAGCAGCTGACGCGCCGCGCCGTCGGGGGTGCGCTCGAAGCGGAGGCGCAGGATCGTCCACCCGTGCTCGTCGCGCTCGACGTCGGGCGGCAGGGGCAGCCCGGGCGCACCCTCGTCGAGCATGGCGAGCAACGGCTCGGCTCCAGGCGCGACCCGGACGGTCACCGCGTACGCGGGCAGCGACGCCAGGAAGGCGCGGCGCCGCTCGGCCCACGCCGCCGCGAGGTCGAAGTCGGCCGGTCGCTCGAACCGGCGGTGGAGCACCTCAGCCGAACCGATGCGCGACAGCCGGTACAGCCGCAGGTCGCGTCGCGCCGGATGTCGGGCCCGCCCGAGCAGGTACCAGGTGTCGCCCTTCAGGATCAGTCCGAGCGGCTGGACGATCACGTCGTCGCCCCGGTACCCCAGTCGCAGCTCGCGTGACTCCCACACCCCCTTGGCCACCTCGGGCAGGGCCGGGGCGTCGTCGGGTGGGACGAACCAGTGGGTCGGCTCGACGAGGAGGCGGTCGCGCACGACCCGGGCCGCCGCCTCCGCCGAGCGCTCCATCGCGGGCAGCAGCGTCCGATCGGCGATCGCGGCGTCGAAGCCGAGCTGCTCGGCGATCGCGGGCACCACGGCGAACAGCACGCCGCGAGCCTCCGCCGCGTCGAGGCGGGGCAGACCCGCGACCCGGTAGGCCGGATCGATCCGGATGCCGCCGTTGCGCCCCACCTCGGTGTGGATCGGGACTCCGGCCGCGCAGAGCGCCTCGACGTCGCGGTAGATCGTGCGCACGGAGACCTCGAACTCCTCGGCGAGCTCGGACGCAGATGCTCCGCCCCGCAGCTGCAGCAGCACGAGCAGCTCGATCAGACGACTCGCACGCACCCTCGCACCGTACTGCGAAACCCTGACACTCACTGTCAGGGTTCGCTCTCCAGGATGTCGCCGAGAACACGACCGAGGAGGAAGCTCGACCATGGCGCACACGATCACGAACCCGGCCGGACTGCACGATCCGACGGCCTTCGGCTACAGCCATACGGCCGCCGTCGCCGGCGGCAGCGAGCTGGTGCTCGTCGCAGGCCAGTACGCCTCCGGCCCCGACGGATCGGTGGTGTCCACCGACTTCGCCGAACAGGTCGGGCAGGCGTTCCGGAACCTGGGCGTGGCGCTCGACGCCCACGGCCTGGAGCTCGCCGACGTCGTCCAGCTGCGGACCTACGTGGTCGACCACGGGTTCGACACCCTCGGCGCCATCGCCGAGGTCGTCCGCGACCTCTGGGGCTCGACGCCGCCCACCCACACGATCCTCGGGGTGGCCGCCCTCGCCACGCCGGAGGTGCGCTTCGAGGTCGAGGCCGTCGCGGTGCGCCCGTGATCGATGATGGCCGGATGCTTCGGGCGGTGACGATCGGCGTGTACGGCTTCGATGCCGACTCGTTCCTCCGCCGGTTGCGGGAGGCGGACGTCGGGCTGCTGCTCGACGTCCGCCAGCGGCGGGGCGTGCGCGGGCCGGAGTACGCGTGGGCCAACGCCCGCCGGCTGCAGGCCGCGGTCGCCGACGCCGGCATCGCCTACGAGCACCATCGCGAGCTCGCCCCCACCACCGAGCTCCGCCGGATCCAGTACGCCGAGGACGACCGACGCGGCGTCGGCAAGCGCTCGCGGACCGAGCTGGCCGACGAGTACGCCCACCGCTACACCACCGAGATCCTCGACCTCGCCGACCTCGCGCCGATCGCCGCGGGCCTCGAGGGTCGGGTCGCGGCCCTGCTGTGCGTCGAACGGGACGCCGAGGCGTGCCATCGCTCGCTGATCGCCCACCGCCTCGCGGCGGAGCACGGCGTCGAGGTCGAGCACCTGCTGCCGCGGTGAGCGCTGCTCCGCTCAGCCGCCGATGTCGTGGTGGCCGGGGTCGATGAGTCCGCTCTCGTAGGCGAACACCACCGCCTGGGCCCGATCGCGCAGGCCGAGCTTGGTGAGGATGTTCGAGACGTGGCTCTTCACGGTGGCCGCTCCGATGTACAGCGACTCGGAGATCTCGGCGTTCGTGGCACCACGTCCCAGCTGGACGAGCACCTCCCGCTCGCGATCGGTCAGCTCGCCGAGACGACGGGCCGATGCCGAGTCGGAGGCGATCGAGCGGGCGAAACGGCCGATGAGGCGGCGGGTGATGCCCGGGTCGAGGAGGGCGCCGCCGTCGACGACGGTCCGGACGGCGGGACCGAGCTCCTCCGGCGGGAGGTCCTTGAGGATGAAGCCGCTGGCGCCGGCCTGCAGCGCCCGGAAGACGTAGTCGTCGGGGTCGAAGGTCGTGAGGATGATGATCCGCAGCGGCCAGTCGGCCTCGCGCAGCAGGGTCTCGGTGGCGCTGAGGCCGTCCAGCTCGGGCATCCGGATGTCCATCAGGACGACGTCGGGGCGGTGGCGGCGGGCCACCTCGATCGCCTCGATGCCGGTGCCCGCCTCGGCGACGACCTCGATGTCGTCCTGGTGTCCGAGGACCATCGCGAAGCCCCGCCGCACGAGCGCCTGGTCGTCGGCGACCACGACACGGATCGTCATGCCGGATCCGGGTCGAGCGGGAGGCGGGCGGTGAGGACGAAGTGCCCGGGGGGACCGGGTCCGGCGGTCAGGGTGCCGCCCAACGAGGTGGCCCGCTCGCGCATCCCGGCGAGGCCGTAGCCCGAGCGCGGCAGCGCCGACGATCCGTCGGCGACCGTGTTCTCGATCTCGATCAGCAGGTGGGTGGGCTCGAACGACGTCGTGAGCCGCACCGACGGCTCGGGCCCTGCGTGCTTGAGGACGTTCGTGAGCGACTCCTCGACGATGCGGTAGGCGGACAGGTCGACCGCGGCGGGGAGGCGCTCGGGGCGGCCGTCGAGGTCCGTGACGACCTCGGCGCCGGTGCGGGCGAGCTCGACGACGAGATCGGCGAGGTCGTCGTAACCGGGCTGCGGGCCGAGCCCGTCGCCGCCGTCCTCGCCGGTCCGCAGCACCCCGAGCAGGTGGCGCAGCTCGCCGAGCGCCTGGCGGCCGGCCCGCTCGACGTCACCCATCGCCTCGACGGCCGCGTCGAGGTCGTCGCGAGCGACGGTCTTCGCCGCGCCGGCCTGCACCGTCATCATCGACACGCGGTGAGCGACGACGTCGTGGAGCTCGCGGGCGATCTGGGCGCGCTCCTCGACGACGGCCTGACGCGCCCGCGCCTGCTGCTCGGCCTCGAGGCGCTCGGCCCGCTCCCGGAGCAGGGCGAGGTAGTCACCGCGGTCGCGGACGCGTCGACCGACGTACCACGGTGCCAGCGCCACGATGACGGCCGGGGCGACGTCGACCCGCTGCTCGTCGTCGACGATCGTGCCGACGATGCCGACCACGACGACGACGGCGAGCACCCCGACGCTGCGGCGCTGGTCCGAGGTGTAGCGCCCGACGCTGTAGGTCGCGACGACCAGCGCCAGCTCCTGACCGTCGCCGTAGCCGCCGACGGCCCAGGCGGTCATGGCGGCCAGCACCACGCCGGTGACGGCGACGGGGTGTCGGCGACGCCAGAGCAGCGAGCCGGACGCCACGGCGAGCAGGATCAGCGCTGGGGCGGGCAGCTCGCCGATCGTCGACCCGGTGAGGTCCTCGTCGTCGTCCAGGGCGCTGACGGCGACGGCGACGAGCGAGAGCCCGACGACCGCGACCGCCAGGATCGAGTCGGCGGCGCGCGGCCACCGGGTGAACGGCCCGCGGACCGGGTGGGGCTCACCGCCCTCGAGCCAGGCTCCCCACGCCGTGCGGCGCCGAGCCGATCGGGTGACCCCGCGCACGTCGGTGACGCTGCTCATGCCTGACGGCCACGCTAAACCGAGGCGCCGCGGGAGAGCACGCCGTTGCGGCGAGCCGTCACACGACATCTCGGTGCCGAACCACCTGCAGCGCCACGGCGGCCGGGACCAGCGCCCAGAGCACCAGCGCCGCGCTCGCCGACGCCACGCCGACCTCGTCCAGGACCCCCGACGTGACGCCGGCCAGCGTGGCGGGCAGCCACGACTCGGCGCCGCTGGCGAGCTGGACCACGAGCGGTGGGGCGATGACGAGCGCGAGCACCGCGCCCGTGACGGCACCGCCGGTGTTGCGCACGACGATGCCGATCGCCGCGCCGAGCACCGCGCCGCTGGCGCCGGCGAGCGCGGCGGCGGCCACCACCTGGGCGAGACCGCCCGCCCCGACCAGGAAGCCGAACTCGGTCAGGGGCAGCGAGAGCGCGACGGCGACCGCCGTGAGCCCGGCTCCCAACGCACCGAGCAGCGCGCCGCCGAGCGCGACGGCCACGAGCTGGGCCGACAGCGCCCCACCCCGCCGCGGCGCGGCGAGGTAGGTCGCGATGACCGTGTTGTGCGCGTACTCGCGGGCGGCGGCGATGGCGCCGAAGAGGCCGGCGATCATCAGCGCGTTGGCGGCGAAGGCCATCAGCGACTGCTGATCGGCCTCGGTCGAGATGAAGGTCTTGGAGCCGTCCATGTCGGTGCCGACGGCGACGGCGACGCCGTTGAGCACGGCGAGCGACACCAGGACGACGAGGAAGCCCAGGGGCATCCGGGTGGTGGTCAGCTTGCGGAGCTCGCTCCGCACCAGGTCGGTCCACGTCATGGCTGATCGGTCTCCTGATCGGTGGTGGTGAGGGAGAGGAAGACGTCCTCGAGCGAGCCGGCGTCCTCGGACAGCTCGTGCAGGGCGACCCCGGCGCCGTGCGCGAGATCGCCGATCTGCCGGAGGCCGAGGCCGCCGACCACGAGGGCACCGTCGCAGGACGGCTCGACCTCGGCCCCGGCCGCCACGAGCTGCGGCGCGAGGGCGGCGGGCTGCGGGGTGCGCACGCGGGCCCGGCGATGGGTGAGTTCGTCGATGGTCCCGCTGGTCACCAGCCGGCCGCGGTTGATGACGACGACGTCGTCGACCAGGTGCTGCACCTCGCTGAGGAGGTGGCTCGAGACGAGCACCGTGTGACCTCGCGCCGCCCGCTCGCGGAGGAGGTCGCGCAGGTCGTGGATGCCCTGGGGGTCGAGCCCGTTGGCCGGCTCGTCGAGGATGAGGACGGGCGGATCGCCGAGGAGCGCCGCCCCGAGCGACAGCCGCTGCTTCATCCCCAACGAGTAGGTGCCGACCCGGCGGCCGGCCGCTCCGCCGTCGAGGCCGACGGCCGCGAGCGCCTCGTCGACGGGATCGACGCCGTGGCCGGAGGCCTGGGCGACGATGCGGAGGTGGTTGCGTCCCGAGCGTCCCGGGTGGAAGGCGTTGGGCTCGAGGACGACCCCGACGGTGTCGGCGGGCCGGTCGAGGTCCGCGTAGCGACGACCCCCGATGGTGGCGGTGCCCCGATCGGCGGCGGCGAGGTCGAGCAGGAGCTTCATGGTCGTGGACTTCCCGGAGCCGTTGGGCCCCAGGAACCCCGTGACCCGGCCGGGCTCGACGGTGAAGGAGAGCTCCTCGACGACGGGCCGATCGCCGTAGGTCTTGGTCAGGTGGTCGATCTCGAGCCGCAGCTCGGTGGAGGTGGGTGCCATCGCTCCTCCCCGGGACGTGATGATCCGATGACCTCCACTCGACCGCAGATCGGCGTCCGGGGCACCCGCCCGCGACCGGATCCGCGCCTCCGTCCGGCGACGGGTTGTGGCGTCGATCAGACCCGTCTGGCGACGGGGACGACGCCGATCAAGGCAGCTTGCCCGGGTTGAGCAGGCCCTTCGGGTCCTGCGCCGCGGCGAGGGCGCGGAGCCGGTCGGCGTCGCCGTGCGCGCCGAGGCGCCAGGTGTGCGGGTCGAGGACGAACACACCGAGCTCTCGCAGCCGGTCCATGCCCCGGTACAGGTGCTCACGGTCGACGAAGCGGGAGATGAGCAGGCCGCCGAACTGGCGCTCACCACCGACGAGCTGGCCGTCGAGGTGCAGCATCGTGTTCGGCAGCACGCTGCGCACCTCCGCGGTCCGCTCGAGCAGCGCGGCACCGCCGACCTGGAGGTGGCACAGCCCGGGATCGGTCCGCTTGGCCAGCAGCGTCACGTGGTTGAACGAGGTCGAGACGACGTAGCCCACCGCCTCGGGTCGGACGAGGTCGACCCGTCCGCCGTGGTCCCAGACCACCTTCGCCGCACCCTCGACGGAGGACTCGTCGATGATGGCGCGGAGGCTCACCCGCTCCGGGTCGAGACGAGGATGCTCGCGGAAGCACCCGACGAGCGCGGCGTCGTCGACGACGAGGCTGCGGGGTACCGGGTCGAGCGCCATCGACGCCGTCCCGGCCGCGGCGGCGGCCGCGAAGGAGTCGAACGAGGCGAAGAGCGCCGTCCACCGCCGGGCCGGCACCAGGCGCACCCGGGCGGAGGCGAGGACGCCCGTCGTGCCGTAGGTGTGCAGGTGAGGCGCCACGGCGGTGCCCTCGTGGAGGGTGGCCTGCGGCTCGGCCCAGCACGGGACCACCTCGGCGCTGTCGACGAAGCCGTCCCACACGAAGCCGTGCTCGAGCGTGCCGGTCCCACCGGCCCCGCCGCTCAGGAACCCGCCGAGCACGCTGTGCACGGTGCTCGGGAACATCGCCAGCTCCTGGCCGGACCCCCGGGCGGCCGCCTCGAGCTCGACGAAGTTCGTTCCGGCACCGGCGTGGATCCAACCCGGCTCGACGTCGATCACGCCGCCGAGGCCACCGGAGTCGAGGACGATGCCGCCGGCGAGGGGCACCCCCTGGCCGTAGTTGCCGGTCCCCCGGCCCCTCGGGGTGACCGCGACGCCGTGCTCGTGGGCGATGCCGAGCACCGCCCGCAGCTCGTCGACGCCATCGGGACGGACGACGACGTCGGCGATCGTGTCGGGGAGGTCCTCGGTCAGCACCGGCGACAGCCAGGCGTGGTCGAGCGACGCCCGCCGGCGCCGGGCCTCGTCGACCCACACCGCGTCCGGGCCGACGATGCGCTCGAGCTCCTCGACGCACGAGGGCGACGGGACGGTTCTGGGCGGCAGCGTCGGCACCACCGCTCCACGGTACGACCGTTCGCGTTTCGGACCCACGACTCGGCTCGCACGACCCTGTTTCGGTCGCCTGTCCCGCAGCTGACCCGGCCCGGCCGCCTACGCTCCTCGCCGATGAGCCGGATCCGACAGCTGCTGGACGTCGTCGACCGGGTGCGCCGCACCGCACGGGAGTTCGAGCGCGGCCATGGCCCCACCACCGGGCGATCCGAGCCTCGGACCGCGGCGCTCGACCAGGGCACCCGCGTCGAGTACTCGCCTGAGCTGGACGGCGATCCCGACCCCGGCGAGGTGGTCTGGACCTGGGTCCCGTACGAGGACGACCCGAACCAGGGCAAGGACCGACCCGTCGTGATCATCGGCCGCACCGGCGACGACCTCGCCGGCGTGCAGCTCACCTCGCGGAAGAAGCGGCGCCGAGAGCTCGTGCCGGTCGGGTCCGGAGGGTGGGATCCGAAGCGACGGCCGAGCTACGCCAAGGTCGATCGGCTGCTCCGCATCGATCCCGACGAGGTCAGGCGGGAGGGCGCGATCCTCGACCGCAACCGCTTCGACGACGTCGTGGGCAACCTGGCGAGGTACTTCGACCTCACCGGCCGCTCGCCCCGACCCTGACCCGAAGCGGTCGCAGACGACGACCCTCACCCGAAGCGGTCGCGGTCGACGACCTTCAGGACCGCGTCGACGTCCTCGTCGCCGTGGCCGTCAGCGACCGCAGCAGCGAGCTGCGACATCCCGGCCGCGCCGACCGGCGCGGCGAGTCCCCAACGCGACGCCATCGCGATGGTCAGCGCGAGGTCCTTCAGGCCGAGGCGCACGGCGAAGCGGGGATCGAAGTCGCCGTCGATCATCCACGGCAGGCGCACGTCGGCCTGGAACGACCAGCCGCCCGTGTCGGCCAGCGCGGCGCGGAAGGCCTCGTCGTCGACCCCGGCGCGCCGGCACAGCGCGTACCCCTCGGCCAGGACGGCGAGGTTGGTCATGCCCACGAGGTTGGACACGAGCTTGAACGCGGTCGCCGCCTCGACCGTGCCGAGCCGGTGGACCTCGGCACCGATCCGCTCGAACACCGGCCCCAGCGCCTCGATCGCCGCGTCGGGACCGCCGACGAAGAGCGGGACCTCACCGGCCTCGGCCTGCGCCGGGCCCTTCCCCAGCAGGCAGGCCACGAACCGCTCCCGCCCGACCAGCTCGGCCACCCGCGCCGCGCTCTCGGGGTCGATCGTGGACGTGTCCATCACGATCGCCTCGTCACCCAGGTGCGGGACGAGCTCGGTGTGCAGCTCGATCACGTGGTGCGGCATCGGCAGGCTCGACACGACGAGGTCGGCGCCCGAGGCGGCCTCGACCGCGCCGGTCGCCGCGGTCGCGCCGGCCGCGACGCAGCGGTCGATCGCCGCCGGATCGAGGTCGAAGACCACGACGTCGAAGTCGTCGGTGAGGTTGCGGGCGAGCCCACCACCCATCCTGCCCAGTCCGATGACGGCGATCCGTCGGGGAACCTGCATGGTCGAGATCCTTCCTGTCCGGTGCCGGGTCAGAGCCCGAGCACACCCTTCACCACCGTGCTGAGCGCCCCGCCGAGGGCGACGACGGCGATCAGCGCTCTCGCCTGCGAATCGCTCACGTGGTCGGCGAGGCGATCGCCGACCACCAGACCCACCACCAGCGCGCCGAGCACAGCGACCCAGGTGGCCTGATCGAGGTCCGGCCGGCCCCGCAGCGCCAGCGACGCCACGTTCAGGCCGATGAAGTACACCTGCACGGTCGCGACGTAGAGCGTGTGCGACCAGTCCGTCGACAACCGATAGAGGACGATGGGCGGACCGCCGACGCCGGCCGTCACGTTCATGAAGCCCGAGAGGAAGCCGGCCGAGGCGCCACCGGCCGTCCCCCGGAAGACCCGGGCCCGCTCGTCCATCAGGACGGCGACGAGCGCGACGATCACGAGGCCGCCGACGAGGATCGCCAGCACGGCCTCGCTCAGCTGTCGCGTCACCCAGGCGCCGGGCACGACGCCGACGACCGACGAGGCGAACAGCAGCCCAGCCTTGCCCCACTCGACCGAGCGCCAGAGCTGGGTGAGGACGATGACCGAGGCGACGAGCGTCAGCGCCTGGCTCGTCCCGACCCCGTCGTCGACGCCGAGCACGAGGACCAGCAGCGGTGAGGCCATCAGCGCGAAGCCCATCCCCGTGATCCGCTGGGTGCCGGCGCCGACCAGCACCGCAGCGGCGACGAGCACGAGGTCGAGGGTCACGGGGCGGGCCGGTGGCGCACCTCAACCATGGCGCAGCACCTCGCCGATCTCCGGCGCGGCCGACCCGAAGCCGTCGAGCTCGGCCGGTCGGTCGGTGCCGTAGAGGTGCAGGGTCCACGGCCGGTCGACGAGATCACCGGTCGACCGCACGGCGTCGTCGACCCCGACGGTCGGGATCGTGGCGCCGTCGCGGACGTACACCGGCATGTCGTCGATCGGCACGTCGACCCACACCAGCTGCGGACCCTCGATCGGGTCCGGATCGGCCCCGCCCGCCGCCCCCGTGTCGAGGCGGTGCCACCGACCGGCGGGCAGGTACACCCGGCGGGTGACCGTGCGCATCGCGTCGTCGAGCACCGGGACGACCAGCAGGTCGGAGCCGAGCAGGTACTGGTCGTCGGTCCCCGGCGCGAACGGGTCGTCCGGGAACTCGAGCACCATCGGGCGCAGCATCGGGAGCCCGGACCGCTCGACCTCGCCGGCGACCTGCCACAGGTACGGCACCAGCGAGTACCGCAGCCGGATCCAGCGCCGGCAGATCTCCAGGGCCTCCTCGCCGAACTCCCACGGCTCCCGCGGCCGCAGCCCGTGGGCCCGCATCAGCGGCGACAGCGCCCCGAACTGGGTCCAGCGCACGTAGAGGCCAGGGGTGAGCTCGGGTCCGAAGAACCCGCCGATGTCGTGGCTCCAGAAGCCGGGGTTCGACACCGCGTGCGACAGCCCGCCCCGCAACGTCGCCTGCAGTCCGGCGACGGTCGACTCGGCATCGCCGCCCCACTGCCCGGGGTAGCGGTGCGATCCGGCCCACCCGCTGCGGCCCCAAACGAGCGGGGCCCGACCCGTGGACGACGCGATGACCTCCGACACCGCCGCGTTGTACTTGAGCGGGTACAGGTTGTGGAGGTGGTTGGACGGCGTGCCGTCGCGCGACACGGCGTCGTCGGGGCAGCCCTCGCCGAAATCGGTCTTGAACACGGCGACGCCGGCGTCGAGGAACTCCCGATGGAGGTCCTGCCACCAGCGCCGGCCCCCCGGATCGGTGACGTCGACGAGACCTCGGGGACGGCCGTCGGGGGTCGGGGTGCCGCGCAGCTCCGCCACCCCGCCGTCGGCGGACCGGAGCAGGTGCCCCGCGTGCTCGGCGACCTCGTACCGGGGCGAGACCGGGTCGAGGTAGGGGACCTCCCAGATCGACAGCCTGGTGTCGCGCTCGGCCAGCGCGTCGACGAAGTCGGGGAGCTCGCCGAAGCGCTCGGTGTTCCAGATGAAGTCGGTGTTGAGCCGGTCGACGACGAGCCAGTCGGGGTCGGCGTGGAGCACGTCGAGGGGGATCCGGCGGGACCGCATCCCGTCGGCCACCGCCAGCATCTGGTCGGCGCCGTGGTAGCGGCAGCGGCCCATCCAGTAGCCGAAGGCCCACAGCGGCGGTCGAGCACCCCGGCCCGTCAACGTCGTGTAGTCGGCGAGCTGCTCGGCCGGGGTCGGCGCGGCGACCAGGTAGAGGTCGATGGCCTCGTCGTCGACGTCGAGCGACAGCACGCTCGGCCGCACGTGACCGGCGTCGACCTCGACGGTCGCGCCGGTGTTGAGGAGGCCGAGGTAGCCGGCGGTGGACAGCCACACCGGGGCCGGCTTGTACGCCAGCCCGGTCCCGGTCCCGAGCGCGTCCTCCGCGCGGAGCGACAACCGCTGGCCGTTCTTCACGACCCGGGAGAACCACTCGCCGAAGCCGAGGATCTGCTCGTGTGCCTCGAGCTCGAGGTTGAGCACGGTCCGGGTTCGCCCGGCGCCATCCCGCGACACTCGTACGGGCGGAGCCATCGGGAACCCGGCGACCTGGCGGAGACGCTCGGCCGTCCTCAGCGCCGGGCGATCGTCGTCGCCGACGCGGATCCGGAACGGCGACAACCCGATCGACAGGAGGAGCTCCTGGGTCTTCACGAGCAGGCGCCCGTCGGCCTCCTCGATCGCCGCCGACGTGTCGCCGATCGCCGGCTCGGTGACGATGCCCAGCCAGGTCGCGGGCTCGTCGAACACGCGGGCGCCGGCGGGCGCGATGGTGACCCGAACCGCTCGCGGCCCGACCACCTCGACCCGGCAGCGGAACCGCACCTCGTCGACGGGCGGCAGCGGCAGGTCGGCGGGCAGGTTGGGCATGTCGACCTCGATGCCCTGGTCGAGCAGCGGCTCCCCGGTGAGCCAGCCGGGCGTGCCGGGCAGCCCGATCGCCGGCAGGGCGGCGACGTCGAGGTCGGCCCCGGACGGACCGATCCCGACGACCTCGGCCGTCCGCAGGATGTGGTGGGTGGCGGCCCCCTCCTGCGCCGACATCAGAACTCGACGACGGGCAGGCCGAGCTCGTCGGCCACCGCCCGGAGCCCGGGTCGGACGTCGTTCCACGCCAGCACGGTGTGATGCGGGAAGCCACCGGTCACCAGCGCGGTCACGAACTCCTCGGCGTCGCTGTCGAGACGGACGTCGGCCGTGTTGCCCTGGAACCGGTTCGGTCGGTCGAGCGCGGTGCCCGAGGCGATGAGCAGGCGCAACGTCCCGTCCGGGTCCTCGGTCAGGCGGGCCGCGACGACCGGGCCCGGCCGCAGCGCGAAGTTGCCGACCACACCGATGCCGCGGTTGCAGTGGGTGTGCTGGGTCGCGTGGTCCGGGTCGGTGGCCAGGTCGGTCGCGGCGGCCCCGCAGTGCCAGAACCGCACGACGTTCTCCTCGGCGACCAGGTCGACGGTGTCGACCAGGTAGCTCGGACCGGAGCCCAGTGCCGCCATCAGCAGCATCGTCGTGGCGCCGTAGACGTCGCGCTCGCACTGGGTCACGACGTCCTCGTCGGCGAGGCGGGACAGCGACGAGCACGGGCAGATTCCGAGCTCGGTCGGGAACTCGGGCCAGCACCGGATCGACAGCGCCGAGAGGCCGGCGTCGTCTCGCCACTCGCGCAGGGCGACGTTCACCGCCGCGAAGGTGTCGACCTCGTCGCGATCGAGATCGCCCAGCGTCGGCTGCCACTCGTGCGCCGCCACCAGCTCCAGCTCTCGGGCCTCGGACGGCACCTTGCCGACGGCGGCGAACAGCTCGTCGAGCACGAGCGGCTCCACCTCGAGACCGAACAGGTCGCGCAGCAGCTCGGCGTCGTACTCGCTGGGGGTGAACCCCTGGGGCGGGTCGCCGAGGAGCCCGATCCGCTGACCCCGGAGCTGGTCGAGCGCCCGGCGGGCGACCTCGACCGGCGCTCGCTCGCGGCGCGGCGACGGCAGCGTCGGCCGCTCGGGCAGGCGGCCCTCCAGCGCCTCCGCGAGCATCTCCCTGATCCTCGGCTCGTGCGGGTCGCCGTAGCAGAGGCGGACGTCGACACCCTCCCTGACCAGCGCGTGCGCCGCGAGGTTGGTGCCGCACAGCGAGTTGAGCAGCAACCGGTCGCCCGGCTCGCCCGGCTCTCGGAACGCCCACAGCAGCACGGGGCGGCCGAGGTCGGCGTAGAGCGAGAGCGCGGGCCCGGCGTCCGAGAACGACGCGCAGGCGTGGATCACGACGTCCGGGTCGTCGACCTCGTCGAGGACGGCCCGAGCGGCGCCGACGTCGTCGGGCGCCATGACCAGCCCCTCGGGGCGGTGGACCTCGGCGCCGAGCTCGCGCAGGAGCGCGGTGGCCGCGTCGGCGTGATCGCTCGCAGCGGCCACGTCGAAGGTGGGACGGGCGGTGGGGATGAGGACGGCGGACGACATCGGCAACTCCTCGCTATCGGGCGGAGACGGCGCGGTCCGCGGCCGCGGCGAACTCCTGGAGACGGGTGGCGGCGGCGCCGCGGAGACAGGCGGCGACGTCGGGGGCGCCCAGGCACGACGCCCAGACCGCGCGGCCGGCGAGGAAGCCCGAGGCTCCCTCCTCGGCGGCGACCCGGACGGCGGTCGGGAAGTCGGACTCGGCGACGCCGGACGAGAGGATGACCCACGGCGACGCGACGGCCGCGCTGATCGCACGGCAGCGCTCGCGCATCTCGGCCTCGTCGCCGGCGCCCTGCAGCGGCATCTCGCCCTTGTAGAGGTCGGCGCCGCGCGAGCCGAGCTCCTCGGCGGCGGCGATGATCGCATCGTCGTGGTCCCAGGCCAGGGACGGGTCGAGCGGCGGCCGGCAGACCGGCTCGATGATGCTGGCCAACCCGGCACCGTCACAGCGCCCGACGAACTCGTCGACCATGGCCCGGCGGGCGTCGGCCGACTGGTCGATGCGATGGAGGACCAGCAGCTTCATGGCCACCGCTCCCTGGTCGCGCACCCGCGCCGGGTCGACGAGGCGGTCGATCTCGACCTCACCGACCAGCTGGCCGTGGGCCGGGACGAACAGATCGGCCGACGAGATGAGGCCGCAGCCGTCGGCCACGACGCCAGCCTCGACCGCGGCATCCCACGCGAACTGCCGGTCGATGAGGACGGCGGAGGCGAAGGGCGTCAACAACCGGGCGGCGGTGAGCTTGAACTCGAGCACGGCGGCGTCGTCGACCGGTTCGTCGGCGCCGAGGGCCTCGGTCATCATCACCCGCAGGGCCTCGCGCTGGTCGACGGCGAGCATCGCGAACGCGCCGCTCGGTCGCCGCAGCGCATCGAGGCCGGATCGGTCGGTGCGCGCGTCGGTCATAAGAGTCTTCCTTCGGCTCGGGGGATCAGGTGCTGGCGGCGCCGAGGGCGGCGACGACCTCGGCGTGGGTGGGGATCGCCGACCGGCCGTCGAGCCCCTGGCACGAGCGGAAGGCGGCGAGGTTGGCGTAGCGCAGGCACGTCTCGATCGGCAGGCCGTGCTGGATCGCGGCGAGCAGGGCGCCGTGGAACACGTCCCCGGCGCCGAGGGTCGACAGGACCGCGCCGGGGTGCGCCGGTGCCGAGACGAGCGGCTGCTCCACGCCGAGCGCGAAGGAGCCGTGCGGGCCATCGGTCGCGACGACCAGCTCGGCGCCCTCGTCGAGGGCAGCGGCCAGCAGCTCGGACCGCTCCGGTCGGCCGTAGCGACGCCGGAGCGCGCCGATCGTGGGCACGTAGAGGTCGAGCCCGGCCGGGCTGAAGCCGGGGATCGGGTTGCCGGCGTCGATCGAGAACCGGGGCCGCTCGGTCCGGCCGGCCCACCAGGCGTGGGTGGGCCGCCAGCCGGCCTGGTCGACGTGGACCCACTCGGCCGCGGCGAGCAGCTCGTCGGCGCGGACGGACAGGCGGATCTCGGGCGGGGGCCGGTTGACGATGGCCCGGGTGGACTCGGCGGCGTCGACGATCACGAGGCTGGCGGCCGACCGGGCGCCGCGCTCGACGTCGACGCCGCTGACGTCGATGCCCTCGGCGGTGAGGCCGTTGAGGATCTCGGCGCCCTCGTCGTCGGCGCCGACCGTGCCGACGAAGGCCACCCGATGCCCGAGGCGCGCGGCAGCGACCGCTGCGGTCGCCGCCGGACCCCCGCCGGCCCGCACGAGGTCGGCGGCGAGGACACGTTCGTCGGGAGCGGGGAAGCGCTCCACGAGGGCGATCGTGTCCTGCGTTGCGGCGCCCACGAACACGAGGGGGTGTTCAGTCGAGGTCACCATTCCTGACCGTACGGATCGACCGGCCCGACGGCGAGAGGCCGAGGTCCTGCCCGGGGGAGACGAGGGTCCCGCGCGGACCTTGGTCGCAGCCGCTACGAGGCGCCACACTGAGTCCGGAGAGGGGGCGAGATGGCAACACCGGTGAGCGAGCTCGAACTGCCCGTCGTCGACGGCGTCGACCGCGGTGAGCGCCGCGACCAGCTCGACGAGGCGCGCGAGCAGCACTGGCTGGCCCGCACCCCGATGGGCTTCGTGCTCACCCGCTACGAGGACTGCGTGAAGGTGCTGCGCGACGGCCGCTGGTACTCCGCTCTGGCGTTGCTCAACCAGACCCGCGGCATCGACGACCCCCGGATGACCGAGCGACAGCGCCCGTCGATCCTGTCGACCGAGGGCGCCGAGCACCTCCGGCTCCGCAAGCTGGTCGGCCCGGCGTTCACGCCCCGGCAGGCCGACTCGATGCGACCCCTGATGCGCGAGGTCGTCGACGAGCTGGTCGACCCGATCGCCGAGCGGGGACGCAGCGAGTTCGTCGCCGACGTCTGCGACCCCTACCCGATCCCGATCATCTGCGCGATGGTCGGCGCACCCCGTGAGGACTGGCAGCTGTTCAGCCGCCTCGCCACGTCGGTGTTCCGCTTCTTCGACGAGGACGCGAAGAACCACGTCGACGAGATCGTCGAGGCCCGCCTCGAGATGGACGCCTACGTCACGGCCCTCATCGACGAGCGCCGTGCGTCGCCCCGCGACGACCTGCTCACCGACCTCATCCGGGTCGAGGAGGAGGGTGACCGCCTCTCCGACACCGAGCTGCTCTCACTGGTCGAGGCGCTGATCCTCGCCGGCACCGACACGACCAGGAACCAGCTCGCCTGCGCCGTCGCCCTCTTCGCCCGGCACCCCGACCAGTGGGAGCTGCTGGCCGAGCGCCCGGAGCTCGCACCCCGGGCCGTCGAGGAGACCATGCGCCACCTCGGCGCGATCCGTGGCACCGGCCGGTACGCCTCGGAGGACATCGAGTACCGCGACGTCCTCTTCCCGACCGGCACGCTCATGTTCCCCAGCTTCACCTCGGCCAACCACGACCCGGAGCTGTGAGACGACGCCGAGACCTTCGACATCACCGCCGAGCGCGACAAGGCCCAGCTGACCTTCGGCAGCGGCATCCACTTCTGCCTCGGCGCCTCGCTCGCGCGAGCCGAGCTCCAGGAGGCCTTCACCATCCTGTCGACCCGGCTCCCGAAGCTCGAGCTCGACGGCGACATCGTCTGGAAGCCGGACGGCACCGGCATCTGGGGCCCGGCGGAGCTCCCGATCCGCTTCGAGCCCGGCCACTGAGGACGCGGCCGACCCTCACCGCTCGGCGTACATCTCCTCGACCAGGTCGGCGTTGTTGTCCTGTACGACGCTGCGCTTCACCTTCATCGTCGGGGTCAGCTCGCCGCTCTCGACCGTGAGCGGCTCGGGCAGGAGCCGCCACCGCTTGAGCTGCTCGACCGGTGCGTGCTCGCGGTTGACCCGCTCGACCGCCGCCTCGACCTCGGCCCGCAGCTCCGGGTCCTGCACGAGCGCAGCGGTCTCGGTGAAGGTGCCGTGTTCGCGGGCCCACTCGGCCGCGGCGTCGAGATCGAGGGTCAGGAGCCCGACGAGGTACCGGCGACCGTCGCCGACCACGACCGCCTGCCCGATGAGCCGCTCCATCGACAGGCGCGACTCGATCTCCGACGGCGAGATGTTCTTGCCGGCGGCGTTGATGATGAGGTCCTTCTTCCGGCCGGTGATGCGCACGTAGCCGTCGGGATCGATCGCGCCGAGATCCCCGCTGTGGAGCCACCCCTCTTCGTCGATCAGGTCGGCGGTGTCGTCGGGCTTGCCGTGGTAGCCCTCGCAGACGCTGCCGCCGCGCACGAGGAGCTCGCCGTCCTCGCCGGTGCGGACCTCGAGCCCGGGGAGGGGCCGACCGACCGTGCCGATGCGGATGGCGTCCGGCGGGTTGACGGTGGCGGGCCCGCAGTCCTCGGTCTGTCCCCACACCTCGGCGATCGGCAGACCGATGGCGTGGAACCAGCGCAGCAGGTCGGGATGGATGGGAGCGGCCGACGACACGAGCACACGCGCTGCGTCGAGGCCGAGCTGCTTGCGGACCCGCGCGCCCAGCGTGTGGTGCAGCGGAAGGTACCGGGCCTGGTCGATCGGCGACGGGGAGCGACCCTCCTGCCGCGCCTCGACCATCGCGTGCCCGACGCCGATGTACTGGTCGAAGGCGAGCCGGAGCGGCAGCGGTTGATCGTCGATCTGCTCGGCGATCGCGTCGCGGAACTTCTGCCACACCCGGGGGACGGCGAAGAAGATCGTCGGCCGGCAGGAGCGGAGGTCCTCGGGCACCGTCACGAGGCTGCGGGCGAACCAGGTCTGCCCGCCGGCGACGATCTGCCCGAAGTGGCTCGTGACCCGCTCGGCGATGTGGCTGAGCGGCAGGTACGAGAGGAACCGGTCGGAGCGGCGCAGGTCGACGAGCTGGCGCATCGCGTCGATCGTCCACGTGATGTTGCCGTGGTTCAGCCGGGTGCCCTTGGGCGGTCCGGTGGTGCCGCTCGTGTACACGAGGGTCGCGAGCGAGGCCGGCTCGACGCCCGCCGCGCGGTCGGCGACCACGTCGGCCTCGGCGCCGAGGCGCTTCACGCCGTCGTGGCGGAGGTCGTCGAGGCCGATCACGACCTCGACCTGATCGAGGCCCGCGGCTCCGGTCATCAGCACGATGCGCCGGAGGTCGGGGAGCTCGTCGCGATGGAGGAGCACCTTCGCCAGCTGCGCGGCGTCCTGCACGAAGCAGACCACCGCCCCGGAGTCGGCCAGCACGTAGGCCACCTGGGACGAGGTGCTCGTCGGGTAGACGGGCACGGTCGCCGCACCGGCCGAGAGGATGGCCAGGTCGCAGGTGTGCCACTCCGGCAGGTTCGAGGAGAGGAGGCCGACCCGGTCGCCGGGCTCGACGCCGAGCTCGATCAGACCGGCCGCCGCCTCCTCGACCGCCGTGCCGTAGTCCCGCCAGCTGAGCTTGTTCCACGAGCCGTCCGCGTGGGAGCGGAGCGCGACCCGGTCGCCGAGCTGCGCCGCCTGTCGTCGGAAGATCCCGACGATCGTGTCCTGCACCGCCTCGGCCCTGCCGGAGGTGTTGGTCGCTGTCGTCGCCGTCATCGTCGCTCCCCCATGCTCGCTCGTCTGCCCATCGCAGCCGATGGGACCGCCCTCGGTCCAGGGTCGAGCGGGACCGATGTCAGGGTCGGAGGTCCCGCCGACGGGTCAGCCCGTGGCGTCCAGCACGGCGTCGCGCACGTCCTGGGGCATGCCGCATCGCTCGAGGGCCTCGGTGATCAGCGCCGCCGGCTCCTCCGGCATCGGCTCCGATGCGATGCCCATGCTCAGCAGCTCGGCTTCCGACGTCTCCGCGACCAGCGTGTCGGCGGTGCAGCGCGCCACCCCCGGATCGGCTCCCGCCTCGACGTAGGTGTCGTACAGCGTCCCGGCCACGAGACCGGCCGGCCGCTCCGGCGGACCCGGCGGCAACGTCGTCCCCGCCGACTCACCCACCGTCGTCTCCGGCGCTGCGGTGGTCTCGGGCGCCGCCGTCGTCTCGGGTGCCGCGGTGGTGCCGGGCGCCGCGGCGGTGGTCTGTGCGGCCCCGTCGGCGGCATCGGCCGCGACCGCGGCCGAGGCGACCTCGTCATCGTCGTCGTCGCCCCCGACGGCGACCACGATCACCGCGGCAGCGATGACGGCGGCGAGCGCGCCGGCACCCAACGCCGCCCACCGGGGGGTCGTGAGCCCGGCGGGCTCGTGGCCCGGCTGCCCGGCGAACAGCCAGCCGCGGTCGTCGACCCACCGGGCGAGCGGGGGCACGACGACGAGGGCGCTCAGCAGCGCGACCGCGACGTTGAGCGTGACGATGGCGCCGAAGTCCCGCAGCAGCGGGAGCGCCGAGAAGGCGAGCACACCGAACCCGCCGATCGTCGTCAGCGCCGAGGCGCTGAACGCCCGACCGGTTCGGGTCGAGGCGGTCTCCGACGCCTCGTCGGGGTCGAGGCCCCGCTCCCGCTCCTCGAGGTAGCGCAGGAGGATCAGCACCGAGAACTCGGCGCAGGTGGCGGCGACGAGCGGTGAGCTGACCGTGGTCAGCGGGCTCAGGGTGATCCCGAGCACGCTGACGATGGTCGCCGAGGCGCCGACCGCGAAGACCACCGGCACCATCGCGAGCAGGGCCCGCCCGATGCTCATCAGGCGGATCAGCAGCCACGCCGCGACGAGCAGCAACGCCGTCGCGGTGAGGGCCACCCGGTTGGCCGTCAGGTTGTCGAGGAGGCCGACGCCCACCCGGGCGAGACCGGCCGGGGTGGCGTCCACGCCGGACGGGACCGCCGCACGCTCGGCGGGGGGCTCGGCGATGCGGGCGTCGATCCGGTCGATGAGGTCGGCCCGCTCCTCGAGCGACGACTCGCCGATCCGGAGGCTGATGTTGGCCGCCGAGCCGTCCTCGGACACCAGCAGCCGCTGGATGTCGGGCGGCGCGACGTCGTAGGCCGCCCGGACGTCGGCCGCGAGCGGCGGCAACGGCGTCGTGCCGGGCAGCGCGATCAGGTACGACAGCGTCGTCACGATGCTCGACCCCTCGGCGACGAGCTCCTCGCCGTCGATCACGTCGTTGGCGAGGTCGTGGATCGACGCCACGACCTCGTCGTCGAAGATCCCGTCCGGTCGGCCCGACTCGACGAACACGCCGAGGCTGGTCGCGAAGCCGGTCTGGTCCTCGAGCGCACGGGCGTTGCGGATCGTGTCGGTGTCCTGGTTCGCCCAGTTGATCGGGTCGCTCTCGATCTCGGCTCGACCCTCGAGCGCCACGCCGAGGAGGGGCAGGAGGACGGCCAGGGCGATCAGCGGGACGACCGCGGCGCGCGGCAGCGAGCCGAGCCACGACACCGCCCGGCCGATCACCCCGGCGTCGGCCACCTCGGTGGTGGGCGTGCGCCGCTCGCGGGTGCCGAGCGCGGCGAGCGGCACGGCGATCCCCGCGATCAGGAGCATGACGATGCCGACCGCGAGGAGGATGCCGAAGTCCCGGATCATCGGGACCTCGGAGATGAGCATCGCGAGGAAGGCGAGCACCGCGGCCACGGTCGCGATCGCCAGCGGCGAGCCGAGCTTGCCGAGCGCCTCGGCGAACGGGGTCTCGTCCCGGTCGATGACGCACTCCTCCTCGACCCGGGAGTGGATCTGGATGGCGAAGTCGACCCCGATGCCGATGAGGATCGGCAGGCCGGAGATGGTGACGAGCGACAGGTCGATCCCGAGGTAGCCGAAGAGGCCGAAGCCCCAGATGACGCCGAGCACGACCACGGCGAGCGGGAGGAGCCGCCACCGCACGCGGAACGCCACGACCAACACGACCGCCATCACGATCAACGCGATGAGCCCGAGGGTGAGCATCCCGCCCTGGAGGTAGTCGTTGATGTCGCGCAGGAAGGTCGGGGTGCCGGTGACGACGACGTCGACGTTCTCGAACTCCTGGTCCGCCACCGCCGCCTCGACGACGTCGTCGCCGTCCGCGAGCTCGTCCAGCGACGCGTTGCCCGTGAGCACCGCGGCGAACAGCGCCTGCTCCCGATCGGGGATGAAGCCCCGCAGCGACCGGCGGATGATCAGCTCCTCGTCGGCCGGCGGGACCAGCTCGTTGTCGGCGGTCACGTCGAAGCCGGTGTTCTCGAAGAGGAGGAACTCGACCCACGCCGGGTTCTCGAAGCTCGGCTCGCCGGCCGCGCCGGCGCGGAGGGCCGTGATCAGGTCGTTGCGCTGGCGGATCGCGATGACGTCCTCGTCGGTCTCGCGCGCCGTGGCGCCGGCGAGCACCTGGGTCGCCACCCCGGTCGTGACGAGCTCCTGGGTCCACGTGAGCACGGTCAGGGGACTGATGACCGAGGCGATGACCTCCTCGGCCCGCAGCTCGGTCTCCATCTCCTCGATGGCCACGATGTTCGCCGGGGTGAACAGGTCGGCGATCGACCGGCCGTCCTGGGCGGAGAACAGCACGAGCATGGTCTCGCCGCCGAAGCGGTCCTGGTACGCCTCGTTCGACACCGCCGCCGGGTCGTCGCCGTCGAGGTAGCTGTCCTGACCGGTCGCGAACTCGAGCTGGGTCAGGCCCGGGACGAGCGCGACCGTCACGACGAGCGCGGCGACGAGCACCGCCGCCGTCCGGTGCGAGAGGACGTGACCGATCCGACGCCAGCGCTGCTCCATGATTCCCCTCCGTGCCGATCGAGCGGCCGGAACCCTACGCCGCAGGCCGCAGGCCGCGCAGGGGCGTCGACCGCCCGAACCGAGGACCACCGACCCTGGCGCCGGGTGCGACGCTCAGGGATAGTCGAGCAGCCCGATGAGCGTCGCGTCGCCGCCGAGCGCCTCGTACTCGTGCGGTTGGTCGGCCGGGAAGGTCGCCCGGTCGCCGGGGCCGAGCTCGACGCCGGGTTCGGGCCCGGCCCGCACGCGCCCGGTCAGGCAGACGACGGTCTCCACGACGCCCCGCGGGTGCGGCTCGGCCTCGTAGATGCCGCCGACGCTGAGCGAGTACTCGTAGAGCTCCACGACACCCCGACGACCGGTGCTCTGGAGCAGGCGGGCGCAGAACAGCCGGTCGCTCGACTCGATGAGCGGACCGTCGTCGGCCGCGAGCACGTCGATCTCGGGCCGGGCCTCGGTGACCAGCTCGCCGAACGGGATGCCCAGCGCGACCGTGATCGCGACGAGCGTCTCGACCCCCGGGTTGCCCTGCCCCGACTCGAGCTGGGACAGGGTCGACTTGCCGACGTCGGACCGGCGGGCCAGCTCGCCGAGGGACCAGCCGGCCCGGGCTCGCAGCCGCCGGATGTTCGCGCCGACCACGGCGACCATCTCGCTGGCGTCGGAGGTGGGATCGTTCACTAGAGTGAACACTATGTCCGATTCATCGAACGGGCCAGCCCGCGCCCCGGCCGACGACCGGATCCGCAACGAGCTGCTCCGCCAGGCGCTGTCGATCTCCCTGGCGGTCGCGCCGTTCGGCGTCGTCTTCGGGGTCGCCTGCGCGGAAGCCGGGCTCTCGCCCGCCGTCGCGCTGGGCTACTCGACGCTCGTGTTCGCCGGCAGCGCGCAGTTCGCCGCGGTCGACGTGCTCGGCGACGGCGGCACCGTCGCGGCAGCCGTGACCGCCGGGGTGCTCCTGAACCTCCGGTCCCTCGCGTTCGGTGTGGCGATGGCACCCGCGCTGACCGGCCCCGTGTGGCGGCGGGCGCTGCTGTCCCAGCTGATCATCGACGAGTCGACCGCGGTCGGCACGGCCCGGCCCGAGATCAGGTGGCGGCGGTACGGGTTCCTCGCCGCCGGGCTCGGCGTGTTCGCCCTCTGGAACGCGGCGACGCTCGTCGGCGTGACCGCCTTCTCGTCGTCGGGCGACCTGATCGAGCGGACCGGCCTCGACGCGGCCGCGCCGGCAGCGTTCCTCGCGCTGCTCTGGCCCCGCCTCGCCGGAGCGCCGCAACGCGCGGTCGCCGTCGCAGGCTCGCTCCTGGCCCTGGCGCTCGTCCCGATCGCTCCCGCCGGTGTCCCGATCGTGGCGGCCGTCCTGGGCATCGTCGCCGCCCGGTGGGTGCGATGAGCCCGGCCGTCGTCACCATGGTCGTCCTGGCGGCGATCACCTACGCGCTCAAGTCGGCGGCGCCCCTCGTCCTGGGCGGCCGCGCGCTGCCCGCCAGGGTGCAGAGCATGGCCGACCTGGCGCCGGCCGCGCTGCTGGGGGCGCTGGTCGTGGTCGGCACCTTCGCCGTCGCCGAGTCGCTCACCGTCGACGCTCGCGCCGTCGGGACCCTCGCCGCCGGCGTGGCGCTGTGGCGCCGGGCGCCGTTCGTCGTGGTGGTCGTCGTCGCCTGCGCCGCGACCGCGCTGGTCCGCCTCGCGGCCTGACGGGCGCGCCGAGCGCGTCGCCGCCGCACCGCGTAGGTTCCTCGGCAGGTGGACCGTTGCTCAGGGGGATCAGCGGACACCCGTGACTGGGGGTTCTTCGCACATGGCTCGTCTCCGCTTCGGCACCTTCATGGCGCCCTTCCACCCGCCCGAGCACAACCCGACGCTCTCGCTCGAGGCCGACCTCGCGCTGCTCGAGCACATGGACCGGCTGGGCTTCGACGAGGCCTGGATCGGCGAGCACCACTCGGCGGGCAGCGAGATCATCGCCTCGCCCGAGGTGTTCATCGCCAGCGCCGCGGCCCGGACGAGCAACATCAAGCTCGGCACCGGTGTCGTGTCGCTGCCGTACCACAACCCGCTGTGGGTGGCCGAGCGCATGGTGCTCCTCGATCACCTCACCCGGGGCCGGATCATGCTCGGCGTCGGCCCGGGCGCGCTGCCGACCGACGCCGGGATGCTCGGCCTCACACCGCCCGAGATGCGGCCGCTGCTCGAGGAGCGCATGGAGATCCTCATGCAGCTGCTCACCACCGAGGAGCCGGTGAACCACCGCTCGGACCGACTCGTCCTGGAGAACGCGCGACTCCACCTGCGGCCCTACTCCGATCCGCTCTTCGACATCGCGGTCGCCGCCGTCGCGTCGCCGTCGGGGGCCAAGCTGGCCGGCCGCTACGGCGCCGGCGTCCTCTCGCTGGGCGCCACGGTCGCCATCGGCATGGACGTGCTCGCCCACCACTGGACCATCCAGGAGGAGGTCGCCGCGCAGCACGGCCAGGTCGCCGATCGGGCCCAGTGGCGCCTCGTCGGGCTCATGCACCTCGCCGAGACCGAGGAGGAGGCCCGCCGCGACGTCGAGTACGGCATGGAGCAGTGGTTCCGGTACTTCCAGGACGTCGCCGCGTTCCCGCAGATGGCGGTCGAGGGCGGGAACCTCGACGAGATGGTCGACTTCGTCAACGGCGGGCTCGGCGTCGTGGGCACGCCCGACATGGCCGTCGCGCAGATCGAGAGCCTGCTCGAGCAGTCGAACGGTGGCTTCGGCGCCTACCTCACCCTCGCCCACAACTGGGCGAACACCCAGGCGACCCACAAGAGCTACGAGCTCTTCGCCCGCCACGTCATGCCCCGGTTCCAGGGCCAGGTCGACACGCTGATCGGCGCCGCGAACCGGGCCCAGGACGCCCGCATCGACCTCGCCGAGCAGCAGCTGGTCGCGGTCGAGCAGGCGACCGAGCGCTACGAGCAGGAGAAGGCGGCCGTCACGGGCTGACCGCCAGGTCGCTGGTCCCGGTCGGCCGCCGCCGGCCGGGACCTAGGCCGGCGTCAGGATCGGGTCGTCGATGTCGGCGAGGAGGGCGTCGACGATGGTGCCGGGATCGTCCTCGAAGCCGATGACATCGTCCGCGTAGGAGGCGCCCGGCTGCACGAACCGCTCGTGCATCGGTTGGACGACGTCGGCGAACACCTGCCGCACCTCGTGCTCCACCCGGCCGCGCTCGGCGACGTCGCGGCTGACCCGCCGCTCGAGGCGCACCGCCGCGGGCACGTCGAGGAACACGGTGCGGTGCAGCCGCTCGCGCACGCCCGCGAAGGCGAGCAGGAGGATGCCCTCGACCAGGATGATCGGGTGGGCGTCGAGGCGGGTGGCGCCGGCGGCCCGCGAGTGGCAGCTGAAGTCGTAGACCGGCACGTCGATGGCCACGCCGGCGGCGACCTGGTCGAGGTGGGTCTCGAACAGCTCGTGGTCGATCGAATCGGGGTGATCGAAGTTGACCTCGAGGCGCTCCTCGAAGGTCAGGTGCCCCAGATCGCGGTAGTACGAGTCGAGCGGGAGGACCCCGACGCGGTGGTGGCCGAGCCGGTCGGCCAGGTGGTGGGTGAAGGTCGACTTCCCCGAGCCACTTCCGCCACAGACACCGACCAGCATCGTCTCGCGCACGGGAGTACATCCTATGTCGGGATGACGCCCCGGTGTCGGTTCTGCAGCCATCTTCTGAACAATCGCCGACGCGGTGGCACCGATCCCGGGCCATGATCAGGGTGATGTCCGACGCCGTGCGCATCGATCGGTGGTTGTGGTCGGTGCGGCTGTTCCCCAGCCGCACCCGGGCGACCGACGCCTGCTCGTCGGGCCTCGTGCTCCTCGACGACGAGCCGGTCCGGCCCGCCCGGCGGGTGAAGGTCGGCGACACGATCCGGATCCGACGGCGCGACCACGAGACGGTCGTGCAGGTCGTCCGCCTGATCGAGAAGCGGGTCGGCGCCCCGATCGCCGTCGAGTGCTACGAGGACCTCAGCCCCCCTCGGCCCGATCGCGATCCGCTCGATCCGTTCGGCTCGTTCCCGGAGAGCAGCCACCGCGCCCGCGGGCAGGGTCGACCGACCAAGCGCGAGCGCCGCGAGACCGACCGCCTCCGCGGACGGCGCGCCGAGCCCTAACGACGCGGCCAGACCACCGGGAAGAGCGGGTGCTCGAAGGGAGCGCCGGGCTCCAGCGACCCGGGGAGCTCGGGGAACGTCGGCGAGGTCGCCCACGGCCGCGGGTCCCACCGGGCATCGTCACCGACGAAGCGCAGGGACAGCACCCGACGCCGCCCGGCGCCGCGCACTCCGGGCGCGCCGTGCACGGCCAGGAAGTGGAACCAGACGACGTCGCCGGGTTCGAGCCCCCACCGCAGGACGTGGTGGTGCTCCGGCTCGCCGCCGATGTCGGGCAGCTCGGCGAGGCGGCCCTCGGGGAACCAGCGGGCCTCCCGGTCGAGGAAGGTCCGGGGCACGAACCACGGGCCGAGGTGGGATCC
>JBCBSZ010000079.1:0-31930 GCA_039818945.1 Actinomycetota bacterium | reverse complement strand
GCGGCGTGCTCGACGGCCCCGAGTCGGTCGAGGCGATGGAGATGTTCCAGAGCTGGTTCGAGACCGGCTGGGCCGACTGGTAGTCCGAACGGTCGACCAGGTCACCGCCGAAGGACTGCAGGATCGGCGAGAAGCCGTACGTGTACCACTCGCCCTGGCCGTAGTTGGTCTTGACGTCGAGCGGGAACTCGACCTCGGGCAGCTCGGCCAGCGCGGCGAGCGCGGCGTCGAACTCCTCGCGGGTCCAGGGCTCCCCGAAGGTCGGGATCCGGACGCCGGCGGCCTCCAGGTACGCCCCGTTGGCGTACATGCCGAGACCGGAGTCGAACTGGCCGAGGCTGTACAGCTCGCCGTTGTAGGTGCCCTGGTCGATGATCGACGGCAGGAAGTCGGCCCGCAGCTCGTCGGACACGAACTCGTCGATCGGGATCAGGAAGCCCGACCAGGCGAAGTTGTAGACGAACGGTCCGTCGAAGTCGAGCAGGCACGGCAGGTCTCCGGCGAGGGCCGCCGCGTTGACCTGGTCGGTGTACGTGCCGCCCGGGATGTCGGTCTTGTCGATCTGGATGTCGGTCCGGGAGGCGTTGAAGGCATCGACCGCGGCGTCGGTGGCCTCCTGCTCCTCCGGTGTGCCGGTGTGCCACCACATCGAGACGGTGACGGCGTCGCCGCTCCCGCCTCCCTCGTCGGCCTCGCCGCCGCCGTCGCCCTCGGAGGACGTGTCGTCCCCGGAGGACTCGGACTCCGACGACGAGGACCCGTCGTCGGAGTCGCCGCACGCCGCGATGACCAGCGCGAGCGCGGCCAGGAGCGCGAGCAACCGTCGGAGTGAACGTGACATCTCTTTCCCCCTCGTGGTGCGGTCCCGATCACCGGATCCCGCTCGGTCACAACTACTGAATCGAAACACTAAATCGTATTAGTGCTCAGGATCAAGGGGTACGCTGGCGGAATGGGGAACGGGCGGGGTCGGCGGCGGTGAGCAGCAGGAAGCGCCCGTCGATGAACGACGTCGCCCGAGCGGCCGGGGTCTCGCAGACGACGGTCTCGCTCGTGCTGAACGACCCGGAGAACTCGGGCATCCCCGAGGCGACCCAGCAGCGGGTGCTCGAGGCGGTCAGGACCGTCGGCTACCGCACGAACCGGTTGGCTCGGGCCATGCGCCTCGCTCGCACCGACACGCTCGGCTTCGTCGCCGACGACATCGCCACGACCCCCTACGCCAACCGCATGATCAAGGGCGCGCAGGACGCGGCGTGGGAGGCGGGTCGGCTCCTGCTGATCGTGAACACGGGCTCGCTCGATCAGGCCGACCACGCCGCGCGCGAGCAGTCGGCCATCGAGCAGCTGCTCGAGCGCCAGGTCGACGGCATCGTGCTCGCCGCCATGTTCCACCGGGTGATCGACCCCCCGCCCGCGTTGGCCGACGTGCGTTCGGTCCTCCTCGACGCCCGGGCCCACGACGACTCGCTGCCCTCGGTGGTGCCCGACGAGTACGCCGCGGCACACGAGGCCACGACGCTGCTCATCGACCACGGTCACCGCCGGATCGGCCACCTCACCACCGACTACCCGAGCGCGGCGCCGGGTCTGCGACTGGCCGGGTACCGCGACGCGCTGCTCGCCCGGGGCCTGCCCCTCGACCCGTCGCTCGAGGTGACCGGCATCAGCGACACGAGCGGTGGCCGTCGGATGATGGAGCGCCTGCTCACCCTGCAGCATCCGCCGACGGCGGCGTTCTGCTACAACGACCAGGCCGCGATGGGTGCGTACCAGGCGGCCGCCCACCACGGCATCCGCATCCCGGACGAGCTGTCGATCGTCGGCTTCGACGACCAGGAGCTCATCGCCGCCGAGATCATGCCGGGCCTCACCACCATGAGGCTCCCCCACGAGGAGATGGGTCGATGGGCCGTCCGGTACCTCCTCGACGAGGGCCGTGCCGGCACCGAGCCGCTCCATGTCCGGATCCGGTGCGAGCCGGTGATCCGGGGCTCGGTGGGACCCCCACCGTCGATCTAGCAGCCGTCGTCGCCCGCTCAAGGCCGGACCTGGTTCGTCCGATGGGGATCCGTGTCCTCCGATCGCGTCCGGCCGCCCTCATCGGGCCATCCGCGGCGCCGCGCCGAGGACCTGCGCCCGATGCGACCGTGGCACGGGGGCGTCGCGGTGTTCGTGGCCGTCGGACTGCTGGTCGCGTCGTGCGTGCTCGTGGTGGCCCATCGGCGGGCCGCAGACGCCTCGGAGTCCGAGTCGGCCGACCATCGCGGGGCGGAGCTCGTCGACGTCCGCCTCGACCTGGGGCATGCCCACCTCCGGGTCATCGAGGCTGCCCTCTTCGCCCACCTCGACGGCGAGCCGCTCCCGGTGTTCGAGATCGAGTCGTTGGAGGGTGCGCGCCGCGACGGGCTCGATCGCCTCGGCGACCTCGCCGCCGGTGACGACCAGGTCGCGGCCGCTGCGGCGGAGGTCCTGACGGCGTTCGACGAGCTCGAGCTCGGCGCGCCGCCGTACGACACCACGGTCCTCGACGACCTCCACTACGCGGCGATCGGGGAGTTCCCGGATGCCGGATCTCCCATCGACGAGCTGGCCGACCACGAGGCCGTCGTCCTGACGCTCACGCCCTCGCTCGTCCTGCTCGACGCCGTCGCGGTGGAGCTGACCGAGACCAAGCGCGTGCCGGAGTGGGCAGCGGAGTACCTCGAGTACACCTACCGCATCGTGTCGACGCAGCCGGGGTGGTTCGGTCCCGACCAGAGCGCGCCGTTCGAGGACGGCGCGCTGCACCCGGGTGCGCTCGTGTCGGCGGCACCGGATCTGCTCGACGACCTGGCGGATGCCAACCTCCTCACGGTCGTCAGGGCGTACGACCTGTGGCTCGTGGACCGGTTCCAGCTCGGCGAGAAGGCCACGTCGCCCGTGGACCTCCCCGACCTGCGGCGCGCCGCCACCGCGGCGACCGCCGACCTCCGGGCCGCGGTCGACGCACACGTCGGCGCCGACGGCGCGGTCGGGACCGAGTCGCCTCCGCTGGCCGGTGCCTGGACGCTCGCGGTCGCCGGACTGATGGCAGCGGTCGGCGTGGCGCTGGTCGTCAACGTCGTCGTGCACCGACGGCATCGGGCGAGCCAGCTGGCGAGGGCGCTCGTGACCGACGCCCTGACGGGTGCCTACAACCGCCGACACCTCGACGCCGAGGAGCTGGCGATGCGGGAGTCGACCGGGTTGCAGCACACCGTGGTCGTCATCGATCTCGACCGGTTCAAGCTGGTCAACGACACGTGGGGCCATGACGTCGGCGATCAGCTCCTCTGCGAGCTCACGCGGCGCCTCGACGCCCTGCTGGGTGAGCTCACCGCGGACGGGTCTGGCCGGAGCGGGTCGGTGGTGCGGATGGGGGGTGACGAGTTCCTCGTCCTGCTGCACGGGCCCGAGCCGGTCGAGGCGGCCGACCTCGAGCGTCGACTCCGCCTGGTCGCCGGGCCGGTCGAGGTCGGACTCGACGAGCCGGTCGGGCTGGAGCTCAGCCTCGGGATCGCGAGCGGCGCGTCGCCGATCGGTCTCGACGAGCTGACCGCAGCCGCCGATCTGAACGCCTACGAGGACAAGCGCCAGCGCCGGGCCGAGCGCTCCGACGTGGCGGTCCGGGTCGCTGATGCGATCCGGAACGCCCAGCGCTCCTGAGCGCGGTGTCGCCGGTCGCCGGCGTGGTCAGCCGTCGGCGAGCGCGAGGACCTCGGCGAAGCCCTCGTCGACGCACTCGGTGAAGACCTCCGGATCCGGGATCGCGGCGGCGTCGGTGTTCAAGCCGATGCACGCCCAGTCGCGGTACGACATCAACGTCGCGTTCACCGCCGAACCCGCCGTCGGGCCGAACGGGAAGAAGCGCCGGACCTCCGACCCGACGAGGTACATCGGGACGGTGACGCCCGGGACGTTGCTGGCCAGGAAGTCGACCTTCTTCAGCATCGAGCCGATCACGCCCTGGGGCATCCAGCTGAGCAGTCCCGACACGGCCTCGATGTAGCCGATCGAGCGCTCCGCCCTGACCTCGGAGGTGGCGGCGTGGAGCGCGGCGACCCGCTCCGCCGGTTCGGCGACGCCGACCGGGACCTTGAATCGCAGCACGGTGACGTGGTTGCCGCCCTCGGCGTCGTCGTCGGTCCGGACGCTCAGCGGCATGGCGACCCGGAGATCGCCGACCTCGGCGCCGTGGCGTTCGTGGTAGCGGCGCAGCCCCCCGGTGACGCCCGCGAGGAAGCCGTCGTTGATGGTCCCGCCCACCGCCTTGGCGGCGCGTCGGAGCTCGTCGAGGGGCACCTCGACCACGTTGAACTCGCTGAACATCTTCCGGTCGGTCATCACCGGCGAGAGGCGCTCGTCCACGGGTTCGACGAGCCGGCCCAG
Source organism: Actinomycetota bacterium (assembly GCA_039818945.1). Taxonomy (GTDB): domain Bacteria; phylum Actinomycetota; class Acidimicrobiia; order Acidimicrobiales; family Poriferisodalaceae; genus JBCBSZ01. The sequence continues at coordinate 27,520 of JBCBSZ010000079.1, read as the reverse complement.
CGATCTGACCGTCTCGACGGTCTCGTGGATCGCCTCCTGGGGGTGCCGGACGGCACGCACCAGCGCGGGCAGCGCGGAACGTGCGTTGCGTCGGGCGAAGTCCACGACGTCGCCGACTTCGTGCTCGACCACGTCGCGGAGCAGCTCCATGGGGTCGAGCGGCCGCTCCCCGGTGTCGGGAGGCGGCGCCGACCCGCCGTCGGGGTCGAGCGGCTCGAAGTCGAAGAGGTGCGCGGCGAGCTGGACCGAACCGATGCCGTCGGTCAGCACGTGATGGGCCTTCATCACCAGGGCTGCGCCGCCGTCCTCGAGTCCTTCGACGAGCGTGAACTCCCAGAGCGGGCGGGCCCGGTCGAAGCCGCCGAGCGCGCTCGTGCGAGCCAGGTCGAGGAGGTCCCCGAACCGGCCGGGTGCCGGGAGCGACACACGCCGCAGGTGGTAGTGGAGGTCGAACTCGGGATCCGCGACCCATCGCAACGTCTTCGGGTGCAGCGGTGGGCTGACGACCTTCTGCCTGAGGGTCGGCACGTGGTGGGTGACCCGCTCCACCCGTTCTGCGAGCGCTCCCCACTCGGGTGGCCGGTCGAGGACGACGACGCCGAGGATGGTCGACCTCAGCAGCGGGTCGGACTCCATCATCCACATGACGGTGTCGTTCTGGCTCAGGTAGCGCGCGTCGCCGGCCATTCGCCCCCCTCGATCGTTGCGTGAGCGTAGCGCTGCGCCGTTCGGCGCTTCCCGGTGGTCGGGTCGAAGGTCCCTGGTACCCCATGGGGTATGAGCGGATCATGGGGTCATGGTGCGCAAGAAGGTCGTGGTCCTCGGCAGCAACTTCGGAGGGCTCACCGCCTCGATCGCGGTGAAGCACGAGCTCGACGGCGACGTCGACGTCACGGTGATCTCGCCCTCGGACCGGTTCGTGTTCAACCCGTCGCTGATCTGGTTGCCGTTCGGCAAGCGGACGCCCGACGACATCAGCTTCCCGATCGAGCCGACGTTCGAGGAGCACGGGGTGGACTTCGTGCACCAGCCGGCGACCGAGCTGCGGCTGGCGGAGCAGCAGGTGCTCACGCCGACCGGCTCGTACGACTACGACTACCTCGTCATCGCCACCGGGTACCAGAACCGCCACGACGTCGTGCCCGGCCTCGGCCCGGGCGGCAACGCCTACAACATCACCACGATGGAAGAGGCCATCGAGGCGGGGGAGGGGTGGAAGCGGTTCCTCGAGGCGCCGGGTCCGGTCGTGATCGGAGCGACCCAGGGCGCCGGCTGCTTCGGCGCGGCCTACGAGTACCTGTTCAACCTCAGCCACCAGCTGCGCAAGAACAAGATCAAGCGGCAGGTGGAGCTCACCTACGTGTCACCGGAGCCCGAGCTCGGCCACTTCGGCATCGGCGGGCTCAAGCACGGCGAGTCGATGCTGAAGATGTTCCTCAGGAAGGAGCGGATCCAGGCCCGGCTCGACGTCGCGATCGACCACGTCGACGAGGGCCGGGTCGCCCTCGCGGACGGGACGAACCTGGACTTCGCCTACGCCATGATCATCCCGCCGTTCATCGGGCAGGACGTGGTCAGCAAGGCGGTCGAGATCAGCGACGACAAGGGCTACGTGCCGGTCCGCGACACCTACCAGACCGTCCCGTACGACAACGTCTACGCCGTCGGCATCGCCGCCGCGGTCGAGGTCCCCTGGCAGACCGCCAACCCGGTGGGCATCCCGAAGACCGGCTTCCCGACCGAGCAGCAGGCCCACACCGCCGCCAGGAACATCGCGTCGCAGGTGCGGGGCGAGGAGCCGGCGGCGCACAAGGAGTTCGGCGAGATCCCGGCGGTGTGCGTCATGGACGCCGGCAACAACGGCGTCATCATCCTGGCCGACCACATGCTGCCGCCCCGGAAGCACAGCGTGATGATCCCCGGTCCCCAGGCCCATGCCATGAAGCTGGCGTTCGAGAAGTACTTCCTCTGGAAGACGCGGCACGGCCACGTCGGCCTGCCGTGACCCCGGCCGTCAGCTGACCTTGAGGAAGAGCTTCTCGAGCTCCTCCGGCGTCATCCCGTTCGTCTCCTCCGGGTTGGCGACGCAATAGCGCATCCCGGCCGCGATCAGGCGGTAGGCCACCCGGTCGAGCGCCGCCTGCGCGGCCGAGAGCTGGGTGATCACGTCGCGGCAGTCCTGGCCCTCGTCGAGCATCCGCTGCAGCCCGCGGATCTGGCCCTCGACCCGGCGGAGCCGCTTGCGCACGTCGTCGTCGACGTCCTCGGGGAATCGCATCATGGCGCCAGCATACCCCCCGGGGTGGTTGTGTGGGTACCCCCAGGGGTATATACAGTGGTCGACGAACCGGCACCGCGATGCCGTTCCCCGACCCGAGGAGTGACCGATGAGCATCCGCTTGCCCGACACGGACGCGATCAGCGCCGCCGAACTGCAGGCGCTGCTGCACGATCGCCCGGACGTCCGCATCCTCGACGTCCGCACCGGCCCCGAGTTCGAGACGGTCCACATCCCGGGTTCGTTCAACGTGCCGCTGGACACCCTCGGCGAGCACGTCGCCGATCTGGCCGACGTGAGCCATCCCGTCGTGCTGGTCTGTCGATCCGGGGCCCGCGCGTCCACGGCGCACGGCCAGCTCGCCGCCGCCGGCAAGGACCGACTCCACGTGCTCGACGGCGGGATCGGCGGCTGGCAGGCCGCCGGTGGCGAGGTCCGCCACGGCGACACGTCCCGCTGGGCCATGGACCGCCAGGTCCGACTGGTCGCCGGTGCGCTCGGCCTCGGCGCGGTGGCCGCCGGTGCCGCGTGGTATCCGGCGACGTTCCTCGCCGGCGCGGTCGGCGCCGGTCTGGTGTACTCGGCGGTGTCGAACTCGTGCGCCATGGCCAACCTCCTCGCCCGGCTCCCGTACAACCGAACCGACCGGTGCGACATCGACCGGGTGCTCGCAGAGCTCGCCGCCGATCTCGCCACCACGAAGGAGACCTCGTCATGAAGTTCACGCAGTACTACCTCGACTGCCTCTCGCAGGCGTCCTACCTGATCGGTGACGAGACCAGCGGTCGAGCGGTCGTGGTCGACCCCCGGCGCGACGTCGACGAGTACGTGCGCGACGCCGCCGAGGCCGGCCTGACGATCGAGCTGGTCGTGGAGACGCACTTCCACGCCGACTTCCTCTCGGGCCACCTGGAGCTGGCCGAGGCGACCGGGGCCGAGATCGCCTACTCCTCGGTGGCCGAGACCGAGTTCTCCTCCCGCGGGTTCGCCGACGGCGAGCGCTACTCCCTCGGCGAGGTCGTGCTCGAGTTCCGCCACACGCCCGGCCACACCCCCGAGTCGTTGAGCGTGGTCGTCTGGGAGCACCCGGAGGACGAGGTGCCGTTCGGCGTGCTCACCGGCGACACCCTCTTCATCGGCGACGTCGGCCGCCCCGACCTGCTCGCCTCGATCGGCTACACGCAGGACCAGCTCGCCGACCAGCTCTACGACAGCCTCCACACGAAGCTGATGACGCTGCCCGACGAGACCCGCGTGTACCCGGCTCACGGCGCGGGGTCGGCGTGCGGCAAGAACCTGTCCACCGCCACGTCGTCCACCATCGGCGAGCAGCGGGCGACCAACTACGCGTTGGCGGCCGGGGACCGGGCGACCTTCGTCGAGCTCGTCACCGAGGGCCAGCCGCCGGCCCCGAGCTACTTCGTCTACGACGCGGTGCTCAACCGCCAGGATCGCGAACTGCTCGACGAGAAGGAGCCACCCGCGCCGCTCGATCTCGCGACCGTCGACGAGCTCGTCGCCGCCGGCGCGGTGCTGGTCGACGGACGCGACCCCGAGTCCTTCGCCCGGGGCCACCTGGACGGCTCGGTGAACGTCGGCCTGAACGGTCGGTACGCGGAGTTCGCCGGCTCGACCATCCCGAGCGACGTCGACATCGTCCTCCTCGTCGAGCCCGGCTTCGAGCTCGAGGCCAAGAACCGGCTCGGCAGGATCGGGTTCGATCGCGTCGCCGGCCACCTCGTCGACCTCCACGGTGTCATGACCGCCCATCCCGACCGCGTGCGCCAGGCCTCCCGGCTCACCGCTGCCGAGCTCGACGACGCACGGGAGCGGGTGCCGAACCTCCAGGTGGTCGACGTCCGCAACCCCGGCGAGGTGGCCGACGGCATGATCGCCGGCGCCGTGAACCTGCCGGTCGGGCAGGTCCCCGCTCGGCTCGCCGAGCTCGATCGAGACGCGCCGACCGTCGTCTACTGCGCCGGCGGGTACCGCTCCTCCGTCGCCGCCAGCGTCCTGCGCCGGGCCGGTTTCGCCGACGTCTCCGACCTGCTCGGTGGGTTCGGCGCGTGGGTCGAGCACGGGGACGGCGTCACGGCCTGACGCCGCCGTGGCAGTCTTCGCTGCGACCGTCGAGCGAGGGGTGCGGATGCAGCGGCACGTCGTGGTGACCGAGATCGAGCGGGCCGAGCCCGAGGTCGTCGACGAGCTCGGCCGGGCCGGCGCCGCCACCGTGCACGAGGCGATGGGACGGCGAGGATTCGTCGGGGCGGGGTTCCGGGCGCGACAACGGGGCGCCCGGATCGCGGGCTCGGCCGTCACGGTGCTGAGCCACCCGGGCGACAACCTCATGACCCACGCCGCCGTGGAGCAGTGCCGCGAGGGCGACGTGCTGGTGGTGGCGATGACGGCGCCGTCGACCGACGGTGGCTTCGGTGATCTGCTCGCCACCGCGCTCCAGGTGCGTGGCGTGCGGGGCCTCGTCACCGAGGCCGGTGTGCGGGACACCGCCGAGCTGCGGGCGATGGGGTTCCCGGTGTGGAGCCGGCACGTCTCCTGTCAGGGACCGGTCAAGGTCCACGCTGGCTCGGTGAACGTCCCGGTCGTGCTGGGCGGTGTGGTCGTGCGGCCGGGCGACGTCGTCTGCGCCGACGACGACGGGGTCGTGGTCGTCCCCCGGCCCGACGCTCCGGACGTGCTCGGGGCGGCGCGCGACCGCCTGGCCCAGGAGGAGGTCACCCGGCAGCGGTTCGAGGCCGGTGAGCTCGGCCTCGACGTGTACGGCCTCCGGGCCGAGCTCGAGCGGCTCGGGGTCGAGTACGTCGACCGCCTCGAACCGTCGTGACCGAGTACCGGCACCCCTACCCGTCGCCCGAGCTGGCCGCGCAGCACCCGTTCGTGCCGCTCGACTTCGAGCGGCGGCCCGTCGAGGACATGCGCGCCGCCGGGCGGGCGTTCCACGACGAGCTCAGCGGGCGTCGCTCGGTCCGGATGCTCTCGTCGGACCCGGTGCCGCTCGATCTCGTGGAGACCGCGATCGCGACCGCCTCCACGGCACCGTCGGGTGCCCATCTCCAACCGTGGCGCTTCGTCGTGACCGGCGACCCCGAGCTCAAACGGCGCATCCGGGACGCGGCCGAAGAGGAGGAGCGGGTCAACTACCTCGACAACCGCATGAACGAGGAGTGGCAGCGGGCGCTCGCGCCGCTGGGCACCGATTGGCACAAGGAGTTCCTCGAGGTCGCACCGTGGATCGTGGTGCTGTTCGAGGAGCGGTACTCGTTCCACGAGGACGGCTCGCAGCGCAAGCACTACTACGTGAAGGAGAGCTGCGGCATCGCCGCCGGCCTGTTCGTCGCAGCGCTGCACCGAGCCGGACTCGCGACGCTCACCCACACGCCGTCGCCGATGGCGTTCCTCACGAAGCTCCTCGGCCGGCCCCGCAACGAGCGCCCCTTCGTCCTCTTCCCGGTCGGCTACCCGGCCGAGGGCGTGCTCGTGCCCGACCTCGCCCGCAAGTCCCTCGACGACGTCCGGGTCATCGTGGGCGAGCTCCCTCAGCCATAGCGGAGGTAGGGCCGGCGCAGCTCGTCGAAGGCGGCCACCTCGTCGGCCCAGGCGGCGACGATCTCGGCGGCCGGCGCGCCGGCCTCGAGCAGCTCGCGGAGCCGGGTGGTGCCGGCCAGCAGGTCGACCCACTCCGGCCGGTCGATCACGACCTCGTCGACCGCCTCGCCCTGTCGCACCAGCGCCTCGAGCAGGTGGATGCCGGTCTCGACCGGGCGGAACGAGCCCTCGTCCTCGATCACGATGCGAACGCCGGCCAGATCCTCACCCTCGAATCGGGGTGACCGGGTCCGGCCCGGGATCGGGCGCGGCGTGAACTCGACGGCCTCGAACGAGACACCGGGCAGCCCCCGATCGCTCAGCTCGGTGGCGAGTGCCGGCCCGTCGATCCAGGCAGCACCGGCCATCGAGAACGGGAAGTCCGTGCCGCCGCCGAAGCTGACCGTGGTGGCCTCGAGGAAGACGGTCCCCGGGTAGACGAGCGCCGACTCCACGGTCGGCAGTCCCGGGCTCGGTGGCACCCAGCGCAGCCCGGTCTCGTCCCAGCGCATGCCGCGCCGCCAGCCGGACAGCTCGACGACCCGCAGCTCGGGGTCGGCGTCGAGCCAGCCCTCGCCGATCAGCATCGTCGCCAGCTCGCCGGAGGTGAGGCCGTACGCAGCGGGGAGCTCGTAGGGGCCGACGAACGAGCGCTGCTCGTCGACGAGCACGAACCCACCGGTCAGCTCACCCCCGGAGACGACCGGCCGGTCCAGCACGACGAACTCGATCCCGGCCTCCGCCGCGGCCTCCATCGCGAAGCCCATCGTGGCGATGTACGTGTAGAAGCGGCTGCCGACGTCCTGCAGGTCGTAGAGGAGCACGTCGATGCCCTCGAGCATCTCCGGCGTGGGTCGGAAGGTGTCGCCGTAGAGGCTGAAGACCGTCACGCCGGTGCGGCGGTCGATCTCGTCGTCGAGCAGCTCCCCGGCGCCGCCGACCCCGCGAAGCCCGTGCTCGGGGGCGAAGATCGCCGCCAGCTCGACGTCGGGGGCGGCGTCGAGGAGGTCGATGAGGTGGTCGTCGCCGACGAACGACGTCGGGTTGGCGACGAGCCCGACCCGCTGTCCGGCCAGCGAGGCGAACCCCTCGTCGACGAGGCTCCTGGCCCCCGTGGTCACGGCAGGGGGAGCGGTGGTGGTCGTCGTCGGGACGGTGGTCGAGGTCGTCGGTGCGATGGTCTGCGGCGCCGTCGTCGCCACGGCGCCAGCGTCGAGCTCCTCCGCCGCACGGTCGTCCTCTCCAGAGCAGCCGACGAGCGCCGCCAGGGCGAACGCGACGATGGCGGACCCGACGAGACGCACCGGTCGAGGCTACGTCGGCGACCCCGGTCGGCGAGGTCAGCGTCCGGTGAAACGGAGCGTGCCCGCACGGCAAGTACTCGATGGCGGCGTCGCTCGACACCGGCGCCGTCCCCTGCCGGACATGACAACCATCACGATCGGTGGGACGGACCCGGATCGGCGTCCCTCGCCCGGCGAGGCCGATCCGGGTCCGACGCTCCTGCGGTGGGGACGGCGGCGGCGAGCGGGCATCCTGGCAGCTGGTGCTGTGATGGTCGCCGATCCCGTTCCCGAACCCGTCCCCGATCTGCGGTCGCTGCGCGCCCGCTCCCGCGAGCTGACCATCCGCGACCGGCAACGGATCCGACGCCGGATCGATCGGGCGAAGCGGATCCGCGAGCACGGTCGTCGCGAGCGGGCGCTGCACGACATCGCCGCTCGGGTCGCCGCCGGCGAGGAGCTCGTCGACCGACGGCGCCGCAGCGTGCCGGAGATCGCGTACCCACCGAGCCTGCCGATCGTGAGCGCCCGCGAGGAGCTGCTCGCGGCGATGCGGGACCACCAGGTGGTCGTGGTGGCCGGCGAGACCGGGTCGGGCAAGAGCACCCAGCTCCCGAAGCTGTGCCTGGAGCTCGGTCGCGGCGTCCACGGCACGATCGCCCACACCCAGCCGCGCCGGATCGCCGCGCGATCGATCGCCGCCCGGATCGCGGACGAGCTCGGCGTCGAGCGGCCGGTCGTCGCCTCGTCGGTCCGCTTCGACGACCAGGCGACCGACGACACCCTCGTCCGGGTGATGACCGATGGCCTGCTGCTGGCCGAGATCGATCGGGACCCGCTGCTGCGCCGGTACGACACGATCATCGTCGACGAGGCCCACGAGCGTTCGCTGAACGTCGACGTGCTGCTCGGCTACCTGGCGCGGATCCTGCCCCGCCGTCGCGACCTGTCCGTCGTCATCACCTCGGCCACGATCGACACCGAGCGGATGGCGGCGCACTTCGACGCTCCGGTCGTGTCGGTGTCCGGGCGCTCGTACCCGGTCGAGGTGCGGTACCGGCCGCTCGAGCCGCCCGCGGTCGCCGACGACGACGAGACCGATCCGAAGGAGCCGATCGACCAGGCCACCGGCATCGCCGAGGCCGTGCGCGAGCTCGTGGCCGACCCGGTGGTGGACGGCGGCGACGTGCTGGTCTTCTGCAGCGGCGAGCGAGAGATCACCGAGGCCATCGCCGCCATCGGTGCGCTCGACCTGGCCGGGGTCGAAACCCTGCCGCTGTTCGCCCGACTGCCCGTCGCCGAGCAGCAGCGGGTCTTCTCCGAGCACGAGGGCCGCCGGGTGGTGGTGGCGACCAACGTCGCCGAGACCTCGTTGACGGTGCCCGGGATCAGGGCGGTCGTCGACTGCGGGACCGCACGCATCGCTCGCGCCGGGCGCCGGACCAAGGTGCAGCGGCTCCCCGTCGAACCGATCTCGCAGGCCTCTGCGGAGCAGCGGGCCGGGCGGTGCGGCCGCCTCGGGCCCGGCGTCTGCATCCGGCTCTACGAGGAGGACGACCTCGCGGCGCGGGCCCCGTTCACCGAGCCGGAGATCCTTCGCACGAACCTGGCCTCGGTGGTGCTGCGACTGGCGTCGCTCGGCATCCACGACCTGTCCGACTTCTCGTTCATCGACGCCCCGGACCGGCACCGCATCGGCGACGCGGAGCGGTTGCTCGTCGAGCTGGAGGCACTCGACCCGGCAGCGGTCGACGACGATCGGTTGACGCCGCTCGGCCGCCGCCTCGCCCGCCTGCCCCTCGACCCCCGCCTGGGTCGGATGGTGGTGCAGGCCGAGCAGGAGGGCTGCGTTCGCGAGGCCATCGTCGTCACCGCAGCCCTGTCGATCGTCGATCCGCGGGAGCGTTCAGACGGTGACGACGACCCTCACGCCGTCGACCGCGAGGACGGTTCCGACGTGCTCGCCTGGCTGCGGCTGTGGGAGCGCGTGCGCACCGCCCGGCGCGAGCGGTCGCGACGAGGGTTCCGGCGCTGGTGTCGCGAGCAGCACCTGCACGCCGGCCGCCTCCACGAGTGGCAGGACCTGGTCCGGCAGCTTCGCATCACCGCCGACGAGCTCGGGCTGTCGCAGAGCTCGGCACCGGATGACCACGACGCGATCCACCGGAGCGTGCTGGCCGGCGCGCTCACCCACGTCGGGCTGCTCGATCGGCGGACCGGCGAGTACCGCGGCGTTCGCGGCGCTCGCTTCCGGGTGGCCCGCGACTCGGCCGTCGCCCGTAGCGCCCGGTGGGTCGTCGCCGCCGAGCTGGTCGAGACGCGGCGGATGCAGGGGCGAACGGTCGCCCGCGTCCGTCCGGAGTGGATCGAGGAGCTGGCCGATCACCTCGTCGACCGCTCCTGGTCGGAGCCCGCCTGGGACGCCGAGCGCGGCGCTGCGGTCGTCGACGAGCGCGTCGAGCTCCACGGCCTCGCGGTGGTGCGAGGTCGTCGGGTGCCGCTGTCGTTGATCGACGTGGAGGGGGCTCGGCGCTGGTTCATCGAGCACGCGCTCGTTCAGGGGGAGTGGCAGGGACGCCACGACGTGCTCGACGAGAACCGGGCTGCTCTCGACGAGGTGGTGCGCGTCGCCCGCCGGTCGCGGCGGGCCGACCTCCTCGTCGACGAGCGCGAGCTGGCGGCGTTCTACGACGAGCGCCTCGGCGAGACCGTCACCTCGGCCGCGGAGTTCACCCGCTGGTGGCGGGCGACCCGCCGCCGGGACCCCGACCGGTTGACCCTCACGCCCGAGCTGATCCTCGACCGCGCCGACGTCGAGCTCGACCTGGCTGCCTTCCCGGACACGTGGTCGACAGCCGACTGGGACCTGTCGCTGCGCTACCGGTTCGACCAGCGCGCGGACGACGACGGGGTCACCGTGGAGGTGCCGGTCGCCGCGCTCGATCGACTGCACCCCGAGACGTTCGAGTGGCACGTGCCGGGGTGGCGGACCGAGCTGATCGAGACGCTGCTGCGGGCCCAGCCCAAGGAGGTGCGCCGTGAGCTCCTGCCGATCGGGGAGCACGCCGCCGCCATCGCCGCCGAACGGGGACCCGCCCACGGTGCGCTCCGCGACGTCGTCGAGCGCGAGATCGGTCGGCGCGCGGGCGTGGCCCTCGATCGGGAGGCGTGGGCCGAGCTGCGGCTGCCGCCCCACCTGCTGGTCGCCTTCTCGGTGGTGGGCCACGACGGCTCGGTGCTGGGGGAGGGCCGCGACCTCGTCGCGCTCCAGCGTCGGCACGCCGGCGACGTCCGTCAGGCCCTCGCCGGCGCCGCCGCCTCGATCGAGGTGCGCGGCGCGACCGGGTGGTCCTTCGGTGAGCTGCCGGCGGCGGTGTCGGTCGAGCGATTCGGTGCCCCGGTCGTCGGCCACCCGACGTTGGTCGACGCCGGCGATGCCGTCGACGTCGAGGTGCTCGTCTCGGCGGACCGGGCGGAGCGGGCGATGTGGGTCGGCACCCGACGACTGCTCGCCCTGGCGATGGCGGCCCAACGGCGGCAGCTGCTCGACCCGCTCGACGACGACCACAAGCTGACCGTCGCCCGCCGGCTCGGCGAGCGTCTGGGTGCCGTCCTCGACGACCTGCTGCTCGCGTCCGTCGATCGGCTGCTCGGGGTCCACGGCGGCCCGGTCCGCGACGAGGTGGGCTGGCGTCGGCTCCGCGATGCCGTCCGCGCCGACGTGTCGTCGGTCGCGCTCGCCGCCCTCGAACCGGCGGTGGGCCTCGTCGTCAGGGCCGACGGCGTGCGGGCCCGGATCGACGAGCTGCGGCCGTCGGCACCGTCGCCCTCGCTCGACGACGCATCCCGCCAGCTCGACCGATTGGTCGGCGACGGCGCGCTGACCCGCGCCGGGCTCGATCGCCTCGGCGACCTCGATCGCTACCTCTCCGCCCTCGACCTGCGGCTCGACCGGGTCCGGGGCGCCTCCGAGCGCGACCTCGACGCCCTGCGCTCGGTCCAGGCGCTCGAGCTCCGCCTCGACGATCTGCGGGCGAGGTTCGGCGACATCCGCCACGACGCCCTCGAGGCGATCGCCTGGCAACTGGAGGAGCTCCGCGTCAGCCTGTGGGCCCAGCGGCTCGGCACCGCGGGCAAGGTGAGCGTCCCGCGCATCGAGCGGGCCCTCGACGAGGTGGCCGCCTCGATCGGCTGACAACATCGGACGGTCGAGAGGAGTGCCATGCGAGCGGTCGGAGTACGGGAGTTCGGGGGGCCCGAGGCGCTCGAGGTGGTCGAGCTGCCCGAGCCCCACGCGTCGACGGGGCACATCCGGATCCGGGTCCACGCCGCGGCGGTCAACCCGACCGACACGATCACCCGCAGCGGAGGCCGCGCCGAGCGACTGGCGGCAGCGGGTCCCCCGCCGTACGTCCCCGGCATGGACGCGGCCGGCGTCGTCGACGAGATCGGGCCGGACACCTTCACCGATCTGGTGGTCGGCGACCGGGTGATGGCGATCGTCGTCCCGACGGCCTCCGACGGCGCCTACGCCGAGTACGTGGTCGTTCCGGCCGAGTCGGTCGTGCGGGCCCCGGTCGGGTCGACCCACGCCGAGGCGGCGACCCTGCCGATGAACGGGCTCACCGCGCAGCTCGCCCTCGACCTGCTCGACCTCGCCCCCGGATCGACCCTCGGTGTCACGGGAGCGGCGGGGGCCTTCGGTGGCTACGCGGTGCAGCTGGCCCGAGCCGCCGGGCTGCGGGTCGTCGCCGACGCCTCCGATGCCGATCGCGAGCTCGTGGCGGGGTTGGGGGCCGACGTCGTCGTTGCTCGCGGCGCCGAGTTGGCGGCCAACGTCCGGGCGGTGGCCCCCGACGGGGTGGACGGCCTGGCCGACGGGGCGGTCCAGGGTGATGCCGTCCTGGGGGCGGTCCGCGACGGGGGCCGGATCGCGACCGTCCGGGGGTACGAGGGGCCCGTCGAGCGGGGCATCAGCTGGCACCCTGTGTGGGTGCGTGACTACGCGAGGCGGCGGGAGGCGCTCGACCGCCTCGGGCGTCTCGCCGAGCGCGGTGCCCTGACCCTCCGAGTGGCCGTGACCTGGTCGCCCGAGGAGGCGTCCGAGGCCCACCGGCGGCTCGAGGCCGGCGGTGTCCGTGGGCGAATGGTCATTCATCTGGCTTGATACGTGACAAAAGGGGTCCTCGGTCCCTGGTGTCGATCGGCAGATCGACAGACAATTGGGTCATGACCTCGATTCATGTCCCCGGTCGCATCGTGGTCCCGGTCGATCCGTCCCGCGAGCCCTCCTCCGCGGTGTCCGTCGTCGGCACCCTCGCCCGCCAGGCCGGCCTGGCGGTCGAGTTCGTCGCGACGCGCCCGCCCGGCGTGCCGCAGGCGAACGTCGACGCCTACCTCTTCCAGCGCTGCCGGGAGGCCGAGGAGGCCGGTGCCTCCGACGTCTCGTGGACCGCGCTGGACGCCAGTGACCCGGCTGACGGCATCTGCGACGTCCTCACCGACGACGGCGTTGCGCTCGTCTGCCTGGCCACCCGGGCCCGGGGGGTGTTCGGCGAGTTCGTCCTCGGCAGCGTGGCCGAGGCCGTCGTCCGGCGCTCCCCGGTGCCCGTCGTGTTGGTCGGCCCCGAGGTCGAGGCGACCCCCGAGCGCTATCGGGAGTTCTTCGTCGCCCTCGACGGCTCCGAGCTCGCCGAGCACGCTGCTGAGGTCGCGGCAGCGGTCGCCCAACGCACCGGGAGCGAGCTGTTCCTGCTGGAGGTGCTCGACGAGGTCCCGCCGCCCGACGTGGCCGAGACCGCCTACCTGGCCCGCGTGGCGTCGACGCTCGAGCCGAAGCCGGGTCGTTACGACGCCGTACACGGACGCCGCCCCGGCGAGGCCATCCTCGCCATGGCCGGGGAGTCGCCGGACGTCATGGTGGTCATGGGCACCCACGGCCGCTCGGGCCTGAGCCGGCTGGTCATGGGCAGCGTCGCCCATGACGTGGTCCACCGGGCGCGGTGCCCGGTCGTGGTCGTGCCCCAGTCGGCCGAGAAGTGGGAGTGGCCCAGCCCCCTCGTGTGACGTCGGCAGCTTGCGCAGGCCGCGATGGGGTAGACATCGGACCGTGCAGCGGTTCAGGAGGGTCCTGTTCAGCCCGCTGACGGCTGAGCCCAACCCTGAGGCCTTCGCGCGCACGGTCGAGCTGGCGCGGAGCAACCAGGCCCCGGTCGACGTCGTCGGTGTCGTTCCCGCGCCCTCGTCGCTGCAGCGCATGCTCCACCCCCGGCCGGCCGGTGGCCCCGGCCAGGCCGCCCGCGACCAGCTCCTCGCCGACCTCCGGGAGCGCTTCTCCACGACCGGTGACGTGCCAGTCGAGTACGCCGTCGACGAGGGCGGCGCCGCCCCCGCGTTGGTCGAGCGCGTCGTCCGCCACGGGCACGATCTGCTCATCGTCACCAGCGCCAACGACCGACGGTCGCGGGCACTCGTGAAGCGCCTGCTCCGCACGTGCCCCTGTCCGGTCTACGTGGTCCGTCCGATCGAGGACGACGGCCGGCGGGTCCTGGCCGCGATCGACCCGGAGCCCGAGGTCGCCGACATGAACGAGCTGGTCCTGGGGCTCGCGGCTGCGCTCGCCCGGTGGCTCGAGCTCGAGCTGCACATCGTCCACTGCTGGGAGCTCTACGGCGAGTCGATGATGCGCCAGAGCGCCTTCCTCCACGTCGACGAGTCCGAGATCGACGAGATGCGTCACGAGGTGGAGGACGAGGAGCGCGCTGCTGTCGAGGCGCTCGTCGAGGAGGTCGTCGGCCCCGACCGTGCGCAGGTGCACATCGTCGAGGGACCGCCCGGCCAGATGATCCCGGCCCTCATCGACGAGCTCGGCATCGACCGGCTGGTCATGGGAACCGTCGCCCGCGCCGGCGTGCCCGGGCTGGTGATGGGCAACACCGCCGAGCAGGTCCTCGATGCGGTCGAGTGCTCGGTCCTCGCGGTCAAGCCGCCCGGCTTCGTCTCGCCGATCGCTCCGCCGACGTCCTGAGCGCCATGGGGTCGATCGGTTGGCGGGCCACCGCCCTGCTCGTGCTCTCTGCCGTCGCCTACGTCGTCACGCGGCGTCTCGGCGACGACGGCTGGCTCGGCTACGCGAACGCGGCGGCGGAGGCGGCGCTCATCGGTGGCCTGGCCGACTGGTTCGCGGTCACGGCGCTGTTCCGTCATCCGCTCGGGCTCCCGATCCCGCACACCGCGATCCTCCCGACCCGCAAGGACGCGCTCGGGAACAGCCTCGCCAACTTCGTCGAGACCAACTTCTTCGGCGATCAGGTCGTCGCCGCCCGCATCGCCGAGCGCGAGCTGTCGGTCCGCCTGGGGGAGTGGCTCGCCGACCCGTCCTCCGCCCGGAAGGTCGGCGACCAGCTGGCGGTCGCGGTGACCAACGTGGCCTCCCTGCTCGAGGACGACCTCGTCGAGGACGAGACCGGCAAGCTCGTGCTCGACCGCCTCCGCCAGGTGCCGGCCGCGCCCATCGTGGCCCGGGTGATCCGCACGGGCACGGCCGACGGTCGCCTCGATCGGCTCGTCGAGCGGTCCCTCGACGGCGCCGCCGGACTGCTCGAACGGCATCGGCCGGTGTTCCGGCGTCGCCTCGGCGAGGAGTCGCCCTGGTGGGTGCCTGACTTCGTCGACGAGCGGGTCTACCGCCGCATCGAGCTCGGCCTGCGCAACTTCGCCGAGGAGCTCAAGGCCGACCCGGACCACGAGTTCCGCGTCGAGCTGAACCGGCGACTGGGCGATCTCGCCGGGCGGCTGGAGGCCGGCGGTGAGGACGCGGAGCGCGTCGAGCAGCTGTGGCACGAGCTGCTCGACCTCCCCGAGGTCCGGGACTGGGCCGCCTCGCTGTGGGCATCGAGCCGCAACGAGATCGTCGCCTACGTCGACGACCCCACCTCACCGGTCCGTCGCCGAGTCGAGGCGTCGGTGGTGCGCCTCGGCGAGCGGCTCCTCACCGAGCCCGACCTGCGCGAGTCGGTCGACCGCTGGATCGGCCGATCGGTCGACCGCATGCTCGACGCCGTGCGGGCCGAGATCTCCGACCTCATCGCCTCGACCGTCGAGCAGTGGGACGCCACCGACGCCAGCAACCGCATCGAGGCGGCCGTCGGCCGGGACCTCCAGTTCATCCGCATCAACGGCACCATCGTCGGCGCGCTGATCGGGCTCGTGATCCACGGCGTCGGGCTGGCGATCGCCTGACGCCCGCTCGCGTCAGCCCTTCCGCGCCTGGATGCGGGCCCACTCGTCGCGCAGCCCGACCGTCCGGTGGAAGAGCACCGGCTGGTCGAGGTCGTGGGCGAAGTAGCCCAGGCGCTCGAACTGCACGACCTCGCCCGGCGGGGTCTCGGCGAGGATCGGCTCGACCTTGGCCCCGGCGATCAGCTCCCGCGAGCTCGGGTTGAGCGACCCCAGCGGGTCGGAGCCGTCGGCGCCCGGGTGCGGGTCGGTGAAGAGGCGGTCGTACAGCGCGACGGTGGCGTCGACGGCGTGGTCGGCGGACACCCAGTGGATCGTCGCCTTCACCTTCCGCCCGTCCGGCGCGTGCCCGCTGCCGGTCTCGGGGTCGTAGCTGCACCGCAGCTGGACGGGCTGGCCCGACTCGTCGAGCACGACGTCGTCGCAGCGCAGGAAGTACGCCGCCCGCAGCCGGACCTCCCGGCCCGGGCCGAGCCGGTAGTACTTCTTCGGCGGATCGAGCAGGAAGTCGTCGCGGTCGATCCACAGCCGGCCCGAGAACGGGATCCGGCGCACGCCGTCGCCCTCGTCCTCGGGGTTGTTCACGGCCTCGCGCCACTCGACCTCACCGGGCCAGTTCTCGACGACGACCTCGAGCGGGCGGAGCACCGCCATCCGGCGCAGCGCGGTGCGGTTGAGGTGCGTGCGGACGAACGACTCGAGCAGCTCGACCTCGACGGTGCCCTCGGTGCGGGCCACGCCGATGTGCTCGCAGAACTCCCGGATGGCGGCCGGCGGGTAGCCGCGCCGGCGTAGCCCCCGCAGCGTCGGCATGCGGGGGTCGTCCCAGCCGTCGACGAGGCCGTCTTCGACCAGCGCCCGGTTCTTGCGCTTCGACGTGACGACGTGGGTGACGTTGAGACGGGCGAACTCGGTCTGGCGGGGCTGGTCGCCGGGGAGCGGGAGGTGCTCCAGGAACCAGTCGTAGAGCGGGCGGTGGCTGTCGAACTCCAGCGTGCAGAGGCTGTGGGTCGTGCCCTCGATGGCGTCGGACTGCCCGTGGGCCCAGTCGTAGGTGGGGTAGATCGGCCAGGCATCGCCGGTGCGCCAGTGGTGCTCGTGGCGGATCCGGTACATGACCGGGTCGCGCATCTGCATGTTGCCGTGGGCCATGTCGATCTTGGCCCGGAGCACCCGCGAGCCGTCGGGGAACTCGCCGGCCCGCATCCGGGCGAACAGGTCGAGGTTCTCCTCGACGCTGCGGTCGCGGAAGGGGCTGTCGGCGCCCGGCGTGCCGAAGCCGCCCCGCTGCTGCGAGATCGTCTCGGCGTCCTGGTCGTCGACGTAGGCGAGGCCCTGCCCGATCAGGTGGACGGCCCAGTCGTGCAGCTGCTCGAAGTAGTCCGAGGCGTACACGATCTCGCCGTCGGGCTCGAAGCCGAGCCAGCGGATGTCCTCGACGATCCCGTTCGCGTACTCGGTGTCCTCGGTCTCGGGGTTGGTGTCGTCGAAGCGGAGCCGGCACGTGCCCTCGACCTCGTGGGCGACGGTGAAGTTCAGGCAGATCGACTTCGCGTGGCCGATGTGGAGGTACCCGTTGGGCTCCGGAGGGAAGCGGGTCTGGACCCGCCCGCCGAAGGTGCCCGTCCGCCCGTCCTCCGCGATCAGCTCGCGGATGAAGTCGCTGCTGGACTCGTCGGACTCGCTGCTGGTGTCGGGCTCTGACCGGTCGCTCACCGCACCAGTGTGCCCGGGGTGCGGGACCTCGCACGACGACCGTGGCGGTGGAACCGGGTGATCACTCCCCGGTCGTACGATCGGGAGATGTCCGAGCTGCTGGCCCTGTCCTTCGACGTGGCCACCGCGCCGTCGCTCCACCTGGGCGACCACGTCGACGGCACCGACGGCGTCCACCACGGCTACGGGTGGGGCGTCGCCTGGTACGCGGCGGGGGAGCGGGCCGCCACCGTCGTGAAGGACTCCCGGTCGACGGGCGAGAACGCGGTCTCGGCGATGTTGCGGGAGTGGGACCACTTCCGCTCGACGACCTTCGTCGCCCACCTCCGGGGCGCGGCGCAGCGCCTCAGCCATCCCGACACCCAGCCCTTCACCCGGGCCTTCGCCGGGCGGGACTGGCTCTTCGCCCACAACGGCGACCTCGACCGGTCGGCGCTCGATGCGCTCCGAGCCGAGTCGCCGGCCAATCCCACCTCCCGCTTCGAGGCGCTCGGGAGCACCGATTCCGAGGTGGTGTTCACCTGGTTGCTCGAGCAGTTCGCCGCCCGCGACGCTCGCTGCCTCGCCGACATCGACCGGACGGAGCTGGCGGGCCTCATCACCCAGCTCGACGGGCTCGGTACCGCCAACCTGCTCCTCAGCGACGGTGAGGAGCTGCTGGTCCACCGCGACGACGAGGGCTTCAACGGGCTGTGCTGGTCACGGGTGCTGCCGCCGCACAAGGCGCGGCGGCTCGAGTCGTCGGAGGTGGCGATCGACTTCGACGATCCGACCCAGGAGGGCTGGACGGGGCTGGTGGTGTCGACCCGGCCCCTGTCCGCGGATGGCATCTGGAGCGAGCTGGTCCCCGGCCAGACCTTCATCGTCCGCCGGGGCGACATCGTCTGGTCGACCCACCCCGACGAGGTCGTGCCCACCCACCCCGACGGTCGGCCGGTCCGCCTGCCGCAATTCCGGCGTCGCGTCGACGAGGACGGTTGGCGCACCCTCGAGGTCCATCACTCGTCCACCTACGGCTACGCGCAGCCGGTCGAGCGCAGCTCCCACGTCCTCCGCCTCCGCCCGGTGGTCGACGATCACCAGCAGCTCGTCGACCACGAGCTGTCGGTCTCGGTCAACGGCGAGCGGCGGCCCTACGAGGACGTCTTCGGCAACCGGGCCGAGTTCGTCGAACTGTCCGTGCCGTACTCCGAGCTGACGATCGTCTCCTCGTCGACGGTGCGCGTCCGCGAGCCGGTGCCGTTCAGCGAGCTGCGCGGCTTCAGCCGGCCGCTCCGGGTGCCACCGGTGTGGATGCCGTGGCAGCGCGAGCTGCAGGCGCCCTACCTGCTGCCGCCGGAGCTGCCCGAGACGCAGCTGCGGACGCTGTTCGAGTTCGCCATGTCGTTCGTCGAGCGCAACGGCGGTGACCTGTTCGACACGGTCACCGACATGAACCAGACGATCTACCGGGACTTCGGCTACGTCCCCGGATCGACCGGCCTCGCCACCACGCCGTTCCAGGTGTTCACCGCCCGCCAGGGGGTGTGCCAGGACTTCGCCAACCTCCTGGTCTGCCTCGCCCGCCTCGTCGACCTGCCGGCCCGCTATCGGGTCGGCTACGTCTACACCGGCGGCGGGTACGAGAACCGCATCCAGTCCGACGCCTCACATGCCTGGACCGAGATCTTCCTGCCCTACACCGGCTGGCGGGGGTTCGACCCCACCAACGGCGTCCCGGTGAACACCGATCACGTCCGGGTGGCCTCCGGGCGCAACTACCTCGACGCCACGCCCACCAGCGGCACGATCTGGCACGGCGGCGGCAACGAGCTGCTGACCATCGACGTCCGGGTCACCGACCCGTTCGCCGAGGACGAGCCGTTGGACGCCTCGTCGCAGATGCAGTCGCAGGGCTGAGCGAGCCAAGGGCCGCCCGCACGGCGGGGCCTGTCGCCGGTGCACCCCGCCGTCCTCGCTTCGCTGCGGGTGCGGGGCCCCCGCATCGGCGCCACCCGCCGTGCTCCTCGAAGGCGGCTCAGGTCCAGATCGGGCGGCGGAGGTCGAGGGTCAGGGGTTGGTCGGGGTCGTGCTCCCTCGGCGGGGCGTCCATCGGGCCGACTTCGGAGCCCTCGGGGACGAAGCGGGTGCGGCCCCGGGGTCGGGGCGGGGGCACGGGTCCCGGGGTGCGGCGCCAGTCGGCGAAGCGGGCGATGCGGCGGCCCTCGGCCTCCTCGGCGTTGACCGGCCTGACCTCGAACGTCCGGCCGCCCGGATGCGACACGTGGTAGGTCGCCCCGCCGATCGAGCGACCGGTCCAGGTGTCGATCAGGTCGAACACGAGCGGCGAGTGCACGTCGATGGTCGGGTGCAGCGCCGACGGCGGTCCCCACGCCTTGTAGCGGACGCCGGCCACCTCGGTGCCGGGGACACCGGTGGCGTGGAGCGGCACCCGGCGGCCGTTGCAGGCCAGCACGTAGCGGCCCTCGGCCGTCCCGGTGACCATCGCCTGCAGGCGCTCGGTCGAGGAGTCGACGAAGCGGGCGGTGCCGACGGTCGTGAGCTCCTCGCCGAGCACGTGCCACGGTTCGACCGCCGCTCGCAGCTCCAACTCGATGTCGCCGATCCGCACCGTGCCGTGACGGGGGAAGCGGAACTCCATGAACGCGTCGAACCAGGAGGCGTCGACCGGGAAGCCGGCGCGCTGGCAGTCCTCGACGACGTCGGCGAGGTCCTCGGCGACGAAGTGGGGGAGCAGGAACCGGTCGTGCAACCCGGTGCCCCAGCGAACGAGGCGGGTGGGGCCGTAGGGCTCGTCCCAGAACCTCGCCACCAGCACCCGCACGAGCAGCGCCTGCACCGCCGCCATGCGGGCGTGCGGCGGCATCTCGAAGGCCCGCAGCTCCAGGATGCCGAGGCGTCCGGTGACCGAGTCGGGCGACCAGAGCTTGTCGATGCAGAACTCGGCCCGGTGGGTGTTGCCGGTGAGGTCGGTGAGGTGGTGGCGAAGCGTGCGGTCGACGAGCCACGGCAGGGCGTCGTCGTGGCCGAGCCGGGTCAGCTCGGCGAGCGCGATCTCCAGCTCGCCGACCGCCTCGATCCTCGCCTCGTCGATGCGTGGCGACTGGCTCGTCGGTCCGATGAAGCGGCCGGAGAACAGGTAGGACAGCGCGGGGTGGTGCTGCCAGTAGGTCAGCAGGCTCGGGAGCAGGTGGGCGCGGCGCAGCAACGGCGAGTCGCCGGGGGTGCGCCCGCCGATGGTCACGTGGTTGCCGCCACCGGTGCCGGTGTGGATGCCGTCGAGGTCGAAGCGCTCGGTCGTGAGGCCGGCCTCCCAGGCGAGGTCGTAGAGCTGCGTGGTCTGTGCCACGAGCTCGGACCACGAGCCCACCGGTGGCACGTTGACCTCGATCACCCCGGGGTCGGGGGTGATGGCGAACTTCCTCAGACGGGGATCGGTGGGCGGCGCGTAGCCGTCGAGCACGACCGGCAGGCCGACCTCGACGGCCGCCGCCTCGATCGCGGCGAGCAGGAGGACGAGGTGATCCAGCCGCTCGGTCGGTGGCAGGAAGACGCGGACCTGCCCATCGCGATCCTCGACGGTCAGCGCCGTGATCAGGAGTTGTCCCTCGCCGCGATCGGGTGCCTCAGGCGACGGCTCCGGCGCGGCCTGATCGCGCACGTCCTGGGCTGCCGTCGGGTCGACCGTCACGGGCAGCGGCGCCAGCGGCGCCGTCGGGTCCTCCTCGACGGTCGCAGACGGCCGGTCCTCGACTCGCAGCGAGCCCTGGGGCAGACGCAGACCCAGCGGCGAGTCGCCCGGGACGAGCAGCAGCCGTCCCCGACGGAGCTCCCATCGCGAGGACCGGAACCGCTCGTCCGTCCAGTCCCAGCCGAGGGGGAGCACCCACCCCGCCGGATGATCCAGGCCGGAGAGCAGCGCCCGCGAGAGCGACGCCCGCTCGGCCGGTTGATCGAGGTCGTACTCGAGCGGGTCGACGTCGACCGGCACGGCCGACTCGGCGTGGACCGTCGCGACCGGGTCCTCGTAGGCGGCGACGAGGAGGTCGCCCGCGATCCCGAGCCGGGCCGTGATCGACCGCGCCACCGCCTCCGCATCCCCCGACGAGGCGGGCGTCGCCGCGGGCTCGCCGGGGAGCGCGAGCAGCGCGCGGTCGTGCCAGAGCGGGACGCCGTCGGTCCGCCAGGCGAGCGTGAGCGCCCACCGGGGGAGCGGCTCGCCGGGATACCACTTGCCGGTCGCGTGGTGGACCACTCCGCCGGGTCCCCAGGCATCGAGCAGGCGGTGGGCGAGGTCGGCGGCTCGCGCCCGCTTCGACGGACCGTCGGCGGCGGTGTCCCAGTCGGGCTCGTCCGGGTCGTCTCGGCCGACGAAGGTCGGCTCGCCGCCCATCGTCAGGCGCACGTCGGTGGCGGCGAGCCGGGCATCGACCGCATGGCCCAGCCGGTCGATCGCCTCCCACTGCTCGTCGGTGTACGGCTTGGTCGAGCGGGGGTCCTCGCGGATGCGGGTGACCTCGTTGAGGAAGTCGAACTCGACCTCCGCGACCGACGTGGACCCCTCGATCGGGGCGGCCGCCCGGGGGTCGGGGGTCGCGGCGAGCGGGATGTGGCCTTCGCTGGCGAAGAGCCCGGACGTCGGGTCGAGGCCGACCCATCCGGCGCCGGGCACGTACACCTCGGCCCAGGCGTGCAGATCGGTGAAGTCGTGGGGTGTGCCGACCGTGCCGTCGGGCAGCGGCCGGTCGAGCGTCAGCTGCACCAGGTAGCCCGAGACGAATCGGGCGGGGAGGCCGAGCCGGCGCAGCACCTGGACGAGCAGCCAGGTGGAGTCGCGGCACGACCCGATCCGCTTCCGGAGCGTCTCGGTGGGCGTCTGCACGCCCGGTTCCATCCGGATCGAGTAGTCGACCGCCTCCCGCAGGTGGGCGTTGACGTCGACGAGCGCGTCGATGGTGCGCTTGCCGCGCACCTCGAGCGTTTCGATGAACTCGCCGAGCTCGTCGGTGTCCTCACCGTCGGTCTGGAGGTAGGCCCGCAGGCCGGGGAACCGGTCGACCGGCGCCTCGAAGCCGAACTCGACCGCCTCGTCGGCCACGAAGAAGTCGAACGGGTTGATCGAGATCAGCTCGGCGACGAGCTCGACGTCGAACGCCAGGTGTTCGGTCTCCTCGGGGAACACGAGGCGGGCCACGAAGTTCCCGTACGGGTCCTGCTGCCAGTTGAGGAAGTGGTCGGCCGGCTCGACGGTCAGCGAGTAGGAGCGGATCGCCGTGCGCGAGTGCACCGCCGGGCGCAACCGGAGCAGGTGCGGGTGCACGGTGACGGGGCGATCGAACGAGTACGAGGTCCGATGTCGGAGGGCGACGGTGATGGACACGCCGTCATCGTGCCCCACCGACATGTCGGGCGGGTCAACGAACGGTCGGTGGTCCGGTCAACCTGCCGGGCCGTCGACGAGCCGCTGGTGGAGGTAGGTGTAGACGAGGGCCTGCATCGTGGCGGCCTGACCGGCGTCGGCGGCGCCACCGTGCCCGCCCTCGGTGTTCTCCCAGTACGTGACGTCCTTGCCGAGATCGGTGAGCAGCGCCGCCATCTTGCGGGCGTGGCCCGGATGGACGCGGTCGTCGCGGGTCGAGGTGGTGAGCAGGATCGGCGGGTGCTCGACGGCCGGATCGACCAGCTGGTATGGCGACCAGCGGCGCAGGAAGGCCCAGTCGTCCGGGTCGTCGGGGTCGCCGTACTCGGCCATCCAGGACGCTCCCGCGAGCAACAGGTGGTACCGCCGCATGTCGAGTAGCGGCACCTGGCACACGATGGCGCCCCAGAGCTCGGGTGAGCGCACGTACATGTTGCCGACGAGCAGACCCCCGTTCGACCCGCCCGAGCAGCCCAGCTGCGACGGCGTCGTCACGCCTCGATCGATCAGGTCGCGTGCGACGGCCTCGAAGTCCTCGTAGACCCGGTGGCGGTGCTCCCGGAGCCCGGCCTGGTGCCAGGACGGCCCGTACTCGCCACCGCCGCGGATGTTGGCGAGCACGTAGGTGTGACCGGCGCTGAGCCAGGCCCGGCCGAGCACCGGGGCGTGGTTCGGGAGGCGAGGCACCTCGAAGCCGCCGTAGCCGCCGAGCAACGTCGGACGAGGTCCGTCGCCGCCGGCCGACGACACCTCGAAGTAGGGAACTCGGGTTCCGTCGTCGCTGCGGGCGAAGTGCTGCGTCACCGTCAGGTCTCCGGCGTCGAAGCGGAGCGGGGCCCGCCGCAGCACCTCAGCCGGCTCGCCGAGCCGCTGGCGGGCGAGGGTCTCGGGGGTCACGAGGTCGTTGCCGCTGATCCAGAGGTCGTCGAGCTCGTCGCCGTCGACCGCGCCCACGCCGAGCGTCCAGACGTCGGGTGCCCCGTCGAGCGGCGCGAGGCTCCAGTCGCCGGCGGGCGGTGGTGTGGCGACCTCGGCCCGGGTCCGTACGTCCTCCATCACGGTCAGCACGAGGCGGGTGCGTGTCCAGGTGATCCCGGCGAGCGCCCGCTCCGGGGTCGGGATGAAGACTGCGATCGGTTCGATGTGTCCGGCCATGACCTCGGCCGTCGGAGCGACGAGCAGGCAGCCCGGTGGATGCGTCGTGTCGCCGAGCTCCCAGTGCTTGCGGTTGTCGAAGGTGGTCCACGGGCCGTGGAGACCGACGTCGACGTGCGTGGGAACCTCGATGCGTCGCGGGTGGCCGTCGACGAGGAGGTGGTACTCGGCGGTGTAGAAGTCGAGGGCACGGCGGAAGACGTGGTTCGGGTGACCCGGGTAGGTGTCGACCGCCGCGAACACCGAGATGTCGTCGACGTCGCCCTCGAAGACCACCTCTGCGGCCTCGAGCGGTTCGCCTCGCGTCCACCTGCGAACCTGTCGGGGGTAGCCCGATCGGGTCATCGAGTCCGGGCCGACCTCGGCCATCACGTACACCGTGTCGTCGTCGGTCCAGGTGCAGCTGCCCTTGCCGAGTGGGCGGACGAAACCGCCCTCCTCCTCGGGGACGAAGCGCAGGTGCACGAGGTCGAACTCCCTCGTCACCGACGCATCGGAGCCGCCGGGGGAGAGCGCGATCAGGGCCCGCCGTCGGTCGGGCGTGCGGGTCGAGGAGCCGTGGAAGACCCACGACTCCCCCTCGGCGGCGCCGAGGGCGTCGACGTCGAGGATCGTCTCCCAGGTCGGCGAGCCGCCGCTCCAGTCGTCCCAGCTGGTGCGGCGCAGCAGCCCGCGGGGGTGGTCGGCGTCGGTCCAGAAGTTGTGGACCCGGTCGCCGTGCACGGTGGGTCGGTCGATGCGGTCCTCGGCCTCGAGGATCTCGAGCACCGACGACCGCAGCTCGGCGAAGCGGGGATCGGCCATGAGGTGCGCCTCGGCCTCGGCGTTGCGGGCCCGGACCCAGTCGAGGGCGTCCGCTCCCTCGACCTCCTCCAGCCAGAGGTGGGGATCGTGCAACTCGGTGTCGTCCACCGGCGGAACGGTATCGACCGGGTTCGGGTGTCGGCTTCCGTGTTGGAGCGACAGCGGGGTGGTGGGGGTTGGTTGGGTTCCGTGTTGGAGCGACAGCGGGGGTCGTGGGGGTTGGCTGGGTTCCGTGTTGGAGCGACAGCCTCAGGCGGATCGTTGCCAGGTGGGGGCGCAGGCCGCTCGGCGGCGGGCCCGGGTCCGCTCACGCAGCCGGTGGCGGGTCGACTTCGGCATCTCCCTGGCGCCGTACCGCCCCCGACCGAGCCGCACGACTCGGCCCCGGCGCACCTCCCACCGCAGCGAGTCGGAGATCGTCTTGCTCGGACGTCCGGCGAGGGTGAACCCGCTGGCGAGGAGCGAACGGGACAGCTCGTCGACCGTCATCGTGCGGCCGTGTTCGACGAGCGTCGTCGTGAGCACGTAGCGGAGATCGAGGCCGGTCAGCAGGTGCGCAGGTGCGTGGCTCATCGGCCCAGCCTCGCTGCGGGGTGTCGCAGCAGCGTCGTTGTCGCTCGGAGGGTGGGACCGGGGGAGGTCGGGGTGGTGTCGCAGCAGCGTCGTTGTCGCTCGGACGGCGGGACCGGGAGGACCGCTCCGTATCCTCCACCCATGACCGCTCGCACCGCCCTGCGCACGCTCGACGAGCTGCCCTTCACCAACACCTTCACCCGCGAGCTGGTCGGCGACGAGAGCGACGAGAACCGCCCCCGGCAGGTGCGCGGCGCGCTGTGGTCGCCGGTCACCCCCACCCCGGTCGCCGCCCCCGAGCTCATCGCCGAATCGGCCGAGATGGCGGCGACCCTCGGCATCGACCTCGACGCCGACCGCGAGCGCGCCGCCCGCGTCCTCACCGGCACCGACCTCGTGGAGGGCAGCGAGCCCTACGCGATGCGCTACGGCGGTCACCAGTTCGGCAACTGGGCCGGTCAGCTCGGCGATGGTCGGGCGATCGCCCTCGGCGAGGTCGCGGGCGCCGACGGCGGGCACTGGACCCTGCAGTTGAAGGGCTCGGGCCGCACGCCCTACTCCCGGGGTGCCGACGGTCTCGCCGTGCTGCGGTCGTCGGTGCGCGAGTTCCTCTGCTCCGAGGCGATGCACCATCTCGGCGTCCCCACCACCCGGGCGCTCAGCCTCTGTCTCACCGGGGAGCAGGTCGTCCGGGACATGTTCTACGACGGTCATCCGAAGGAGGAGCCGGGAGCGATCGTCTGCCGGGTGGCGCCGTCGTTCGTCCGGATCGGCAGCTTCGAGATCTTGGCGGCCAGCGGCGAGGAGCACCTGCTGCGATCCCTCGCCGACCACGTCATCACCCGCGACTTCCCCCATCTCGGCGAGCCGTCGACCGGCACCTACCTGGCCTGGTTCCGCGAGATCGTCGACCGGACGGCGCGCCTGATGGTCGACTGGCAGCGGGTCGGCTTCGTCCACGGGGTGATGAACACCGACAACCTGTCGGTGCTCGGCCTGACGATCGACTACGGCCCGTACGGCTGGTTGGAGGACTACGACCCCGACTGGACGCCCAACACGACCGACGCCCACGGCCGCCGCTACCGCTACGGACACCAGCCCGAGGTCGCCTGGTGGAACCTCGTCCAGCTCGCCAACGCGATCTACCCGCTGATCGGCGAGGTCGAGCCGCTCCAGGACGCCATCGAGGGCTACCGGCAGACGTTCGAGTCCGCGTGGGCCGAGGCGATGGCAGCCAAGCTCGGACTCGCCGGTCATGAGGGTGAGGGCGACGACGACTTGGTCACCGAGCTGTGGTCGGTCCTGCAGGCGGCCGAGACCGACATGACCATCTTCTTCCGCGACCTGGCCGACGTCGCCGTCGAGAGCGGCGGGTGGCGTGACGCCGACGACCGCCAGCTCCTCGCACCGCTCCTCGACGCCTACTACCGACCGGAGCAACTCGACGACGAGGTCACCGGGCGGATCGCCGGCTGGCTCCGACGCTGGGCCGCGCGGGTGGCGTCCGACGGGACACCCGACGGCGAGCGGGCCCGTCGGATGGACGCGGTGAACCCGCGCTACGTCCTGCGCAACTACCTCGCCCAGCTGGCGATCGACGACGCCGAACGCGGTGACCACGCCCACATCGCCGAGCTGCTCGACGTGCTGCGCGCTCCGTACGACGATCAGCCGGGGCGGGAGCGCTTCGCCGAGCGGCGCCCCGAGTGGGCCCGCACGAGGGCGGGGTGCTCGATGCTGTCCTGCTCGTCCTGAGCCCGCGCCGACCTCGATCCGGCCGTCGGCGCTCGCCTACGGTGCCGGTAGGGAAGGGGAGGCGATGGCGACGATCCTGGCGCACCTGAAGGTCAAGCCCGGCGAGGGCGAGCGGTTCGAGGCGATCGCGAGGCGACTCCACGAGGCCACGCACCGGCACGAGACCGAGGTGCTCCGTTACGAGTACTGGCGGGGCGCCCAACCCGACACCTACTACACGCTGCTCTCGTTCCGGGACGAGCACGGCTTCATCGCCCACCAGGTCAGCGATCACCACGAGGAGGCCGGGGCCGGGCTCGGCGAGGTGCTGGCCGGCATCAGGCTCGAGTGGCTCGACCCGATCGAGGGCGCCAGCGACCTGCCGCGAACGCAGCGCCAGGCATCGATCACCGACGCCACGGAGCGCTGGACCCACTACCACCAGTCGATGGGCGCGGAGGTCCAGGACTGGTGGCTCGAGCGTCGCTCCACCGACTGAGCACCCTCGGCGGGCGGAGCGCCACCAACCGGCGGGCTGCGCTGCGTACGCTCACGGGGTCCGCAACCGGAGGAACCGGTGTTCGAGCGCTCCCACGCCCCCGTCGACTACGAGCCGTCCCTCGCTCGCTTCGACTTCCTTCGCAACCTGGTGTTCCTCGGCCTCGGCGCGGCGCTCCTCGTGGGGGCGATCTGGCTGTTCCCCCGGGTGGTCAC
>JBCBSZ010000078.1:0-32837 GCA_039818945.1 Actinomycetota bacterium | reverse complement strand
CCGCCCCGCCCCGCTCGGCCAATGACTCTGGGGCTCACTGCCCGACTACGTCTATGACCTCCGCGCCCGCTCCACCAACACCACCCTCGGCACCCCCACCGTCGCCACCCCCCCCGGCACCGCCACCACCACCCTCACCCACGTCGTCATGACCCACACCACCAACGGCACCCGCACCCTCTACCTCGACGGCACCCCCACCACCACCGACACCATCGCCGGCACCCTCACCAACTGGGACCCCGACTACCCCCTCACCATCGCCAACACCACCGACGGCACCCGCCCCTGGAACGGCACCCTCTGCCTCATCGCCATCTACGACCGCGCCCTCACCCCCACCGAGATCACCACCAACCACACCACCGGCTGCAGCGACGCCGGGCCCCCCGACCCGACGAACGAGCCACCGGTCGCCGTGGACGACACCTACTCGATCGGCGAGGACCTCCAGCTCGACGTCGACGCCGCCGGGGGCGTGCTCGCCAACGACACCGACCCCGACCTCGACCCGCTGACCGCCGTCCTCGTCACCGACGTCAGCGCCGGCACCCTCTCCCTCGCCGCCGACGGCTCCTTCACCTACCTGCCGGACCAGGACGCGAACGGCATCGACTCGTTCACCTACCGGGCGGCGGACGCCTCCACGACCTCGGCACCAGCCACGGTCACGATCGACGTCCTCGCCGCCCCCGATGCGCCGGAGTCGGTCGCGGACGCCTACTCGACGCCGGTGGACCAGACGCTGGTGGTCGACGCCGGCGCCGGGGTCCTCGCCGACGACAGCGATGCCGACGGCGACCCGCTGACCGCCGTCCTCGTCACCGACGTCGCGACCGGCGACCTCGACCTCGCCACCGACGGGTCGTTCACGTACGCGCCGCCGCCGGGCTTCGTCGGGGACGTCACGTTCTCCTACGAGGCCTCCGACGGCTCGCTGACGTCGCCGGAGACCGACGTGGTCATCTCGGTCACCGATCCGTCCTCCACCAACGCCGCCCCGCGGTTCGTGACCGGCACCGTGGCGTTCACGAGCACGGTCCTCGACTCGACCTTCGACGAGACGCACGCGGTCGAGCCCGGTGACTTCGATGCCGACGGCGACATCGATCTGGTCGCCACCGATCTCGTCGACGGCGCCGTCGAGTGGCTCCGCAACGACGGCGGCGGCACCTTCACGCGGATCCTGATCGACGGTGCGCTGGCCGGCGCCTACCCGGTGAGCACCGGTGACGTCGACGGCGACGGCGCGATCGACGTGCTGGCCACGGGGTACGACGCCGACACCGTCGTCTGGTACCGCAACGACGGCAGCGGCAACTTCACTCGACGGACCGTCGACACGGCGGCCGATGGCGCCCACTCCGTCGTGCCCCGCGACCTCGACCAGGACGGCGATGTCGACCTGGTCACCTCCAACCAGGACGCCGACACCATCACCTGGTACGAGAACGACGGCAGCGAGAGCTTCACCCGACGCACGATCGACGCCGACTCCGACGGCGCGAAGCGGGCCGACGTCGCCGACATCGACGACGACGGGGACCTCGACGTCGTCTCGGCCAGCTTCTTCGACGACACGATCGCCTGGTACGAGAACGACGGCAGCGAGAGCTTCGTCGAGCGCCAGATCGACGGCAACGCGAACGGTGCCTACTACGTGACACCGGCCGACCTCGACGCCGACGGCGACGTCGACCTGCTGACCGCCAGCCAGATCGACGACCGGATCGCCTGGTACGAGAACGACGGCTCCGGTGGCTTCACGAAGCGGGTGATGGACTCGACGGCCCTCGGGGCCCGGACGGTGATCGCCGCCGATCTCGACGGTGACGGCGATCTCGACGCCATCGCCGCCAGCGTCGACGACGACACGGTGGCCTGGTACGAGAACGACGGCTCCGGTGGGTTCAGCGTGGCGCCGATCGACGTCGCCGTTCCCGGCGCCTACGGCCTGACCACGACCGACCTCGACGCCGACGGCGACCTCGACGTCATCTCCGCCAGTCGCGACGCCGATGCGATCACCCTGCACGCCCAGACCCGACGCCACGCCACCACGCTCGGCCCGGGTGAGACGGTCGTCCTCGACGGTTCGTTGCTCTCGGTCGTCGACGACGACGACGGACCCGCCGAGCTGACCTACGAGATCGTGTCGGCACCCACCGACGGCGAGCTCCGGTTGGACACGACCCCGATGTCGACCGGAGCGACCTTCACGCAGGCCGACGTCGATGCCGGCCGGGTGAGCTACGTGCACGACGGCGTCGGCACGACCGCAGACCGCTTCGACCTGACGGTGGCGGACGGCGGCGAGGGCGGGCTCGACCCCCTGACGACCTCGTTCGACCTCGAGCTGACCGATCCCGCCGACCTGCTCGTCGACCTCCGACTCGACGAGACCTCGGGCACGACGGCGACCGACGCGAGCGGCTCGGGCAACGACGGCACGCTGATCGGCGGCGCGGCCTTCGACCCGGCGACGCCCGACGGCAGCGCCTCGTCGGTCCGCCTCGACGGCGTCGACGACGCGATCGAGCTCGCACCCTTCGACGTCGACGGGTCCGGCCTCACCGTGGCGGCGTGGTTCCGGGCCGACTCGTTCCCCGGCAGCTCGCAGGATCCGCGGCTGATCTCCAAGGCCAGCGGCGTCGCCGCCGACGATCACGTCTTCATGTTGGGGACCGTGCGCTCCGGGGGCGAGACGCGCCTGCGGGCGCGCATCCGCGTCGCCGGGTCGACGACCACGCTCATCGCGTCGGCCGGTGACCTCTCGACCGGCCAGTGGCACCACGCCGCGGTGACCTACGACGGCTCGCTCGTCCGGCTCTACCTCGACGGCGTCGAGGTGGGCAGCGCAGCACTGGGTGGACCGGTCGACCAGGCCCCGGGCATCGCCGTCGCGATCGGCGCCCAACCCGCCGGTGCGGGGGGCCGTCACTTCGACGGCCTCATCGACGGCGTGCTCGTCCTCCAGCGCGGTCTCGGCGCCACCGAGGTCGCTGCGCTCGCCAGCGGGAGCTGACGGCAGCTCGGGCGTACGATCGGGTCCGAGGGGGCGGGAGATGGACTATGCACTCGGACCTGACGAGGAGCTCACCGCTGGCGTCCGGCGCATCGGCCACGAGCAGCTCGACCGGGCCATCGGCGATCTCGCCGAGCCCGAACGGCTCGGGCTGGCGGCGAGCGTGCACGACGCGCGCAAGGCGTGCAAGGAGCTGCGAGGGCTGCTGCGCCTGGTCCGCCCCGGCCTCGGACGGGACCGGTTCCGGGAGGCGAACGACACGGTCCGCGACGCGGCGAGAGAGCTCTCGCCGTTGCGGGACGCGCAGGCGCTCGTCGTCACCTTCGACGCGCTCGTCGCCGCCGACGGCGGCGCGCTCGGCCGATCGGTGCTCGCGACCCGCCGGATGCTGACCGATCGTGCCGGCGCGGCCGACCGCGCCGTCAGCCCCGACCACCCGCGCCTCGCACGCGCCCTCGAGCTGCTCGCCACCGCGAGCGCCGCCGTCG
Source organism: Actinomycetota bacterium (assembly GCA_039818945.1). Taxonomy (GTDB): domain Bacteria; phylum Actinomycetota; class Acidimicrobiia; order Acidimicrobiales; family Poriferisodalaceae; genus JBCBSZ01. The sequence continues at coordinate 29,324 of JBCBSZ010000078.1, read as the reverse complement.
AGAGCTGGGACGCCGCGGAGGCCGACGTCGCGCCCGGCATCGCGAAGACCTACGGCCGAGCGCGCCGCGCCATGCGGGCAGCGGAGGCAGCGCCCACCGACGACGCGCTCCACGAGTGGCGCAAGCGGGCCAAGTACTGCTGGTACCACGCCCGGCTGCTCGAGCCGTCCGCACCGAGCATCCTCGCCCCGCTCGCCCAGGGGTGGCACGACCTGTCCGACGCCCTGGGCGACGACCACGACCTCGCCGTGCTCCACGACCAGCTCGTCGCCTCGCCCGACGAGTTCGGTGGCGCGGAGGAGGTCGCTGCGGTCTGCGGGGTGCTCGCCGCCCGGCGCGCCGACCTGCAGCGCCGGGCGCTCGGCCTCGGTGCCCGGCTGCTGGCCGAGGAACCCGCCGCCTACTCCGGACGCCTGGCCGCCTACCGAGGAATCGGTCGTGAGCGAGGTGCTGAGCCACTGGCCGGGGAGATCGGCGCCATCGCGCCGCCGTCCGACGGGCTCGACGACCTCACCGTGGCCCAGCTCCGCGCCCGGGCTCGCGCGGTCGACCTGCCGGGCCGCTCCGGCCTCCGTCGAGACGACCTGCTCGGCTCCCTCCGTGCCGCCGAACCGCTCAGAACGTCAGGAGATCCTCCGGACTGAGGAGGTGGGCGACCTCGTTGAGGTTGAGGATGACCCGGCGGTCCTCCTTGGCGAGCACGCGGTGGACCGACGCGTGGGCCGGGCGGAAGAACATGTCCTGCTCGAGGCCGAGGATCTCGGTCAGGTAGGCGTTGATCACCCCGCCATGACAGGCGATGACCACCGTCTCACCCGCGTGGCCGTCGATGATCCCCTCGATCGCGCCGTTCACGCGACGGCGGAAGTCGAGGCTCGGCTCCGTGTGGGGGTACACGTCCCAGCGGCGCACCCGGGCGAAGCGCTCCCGGTAGCCGGCGAGCAGCAGCGGGCCCACGGCGTCCATGGCGGTCTGGTCGGGTGGGAGATCGCGGAACATGTGGATCTCCTCCAGCTCGGTCACGACGTGGTGCTCGACGTCGTGCGCCGCCGCGACTGCGGCGCCGGTGTCGTGAGCGCGGGCCAGCTGCGAGGAGAAGACCGCGTGCACCGGCTCGTTGGCGAGGTGGCGTCCGACCGCTGCGGCCTGCTGCTGGCCGGTCTCGGTCAACGGCGGATCGCGCCAGTCGTCGGGGGTGGCGCTTCGAATGTCGGTCGGGAACCGCTGCTGGCCGTGCCGGACGAGGACGACCTCGGTCACGCCCTCGATGTTGGTGAGGAACGCGCGATCCATGGGTGATCGGGGGAGCTCGGTGGTCACCTGTCGATCGTACGCAGGGCGCGCCCGATCCTGGCCATGTCAGATCGATGGGGCGTCAGCGGGGTCCGACCTCCCCGGCCAGTCGGAGAGATCGGGACGCAGCGCTGCGATCGAGCGCTCCGTGATGCAGCCCCGCCAGACGCCGGTGCCGTACGCGACGTCGTCGGCGAGACGCAGGCCGACGTAGCGGAGCGGGTCGATCGACGGTCGACGTTCCACCCACTCGGCGGCGACCGGCACGAGGGCTGCCGCCACCAGCGCCGGCCGCACCCGCCCCGACAGCACACCCCCGGCCAGGGCGATCGGCCACCAGGTCCGCCGCACGCCCTCGGCCAGGTGGCGGCCGGCGGCGGCGTGACCCCGCAGCGCCAAACCCACCGCTTCGCGCTGCGGAACCCCGGACGGCCGGAGCTTGCGGGGCAGGAGGGCGGCCGAGACCACGGCGACCGCCACCCCGACGAGCGGCCGTCGCAGCGCCACCAACGACCAGGCCAGCGCGCTCCACCGCGAGACCACGACCGGCGCGACCGCCCCGGGATGCCGCCGGGCCAGCGGCGCTGCGGCCGAGCCGTATCCCCGCCGCTGGCGCCACCAGTCCCGCCAGCTCGTCCGAGGACCGTGATCGACGACGGTGGACGGGTCGTAGCGGACGATCGCACCCCCCTCGACCAGCCGCCACACCAGATCGACGTCCTCACCGAAGCGCAACCGCTCGTCGAAGGTCGGCACCTCGCGTCGGCACAGCAGGCACGCGGTCGGCACATACGCCAGCGCCGTCCGCAGCGCCACCCGTCCCGGTCTGCCGCCGAGGTCCAGCGGCGAGCGGGCGTCCTCGTACCGCTCGAGGAGGGTCGTTCCGGGGGCCGAGCGCACCCGGGGGGCGACGGCGCCGACCCGGTCGTCGACGAGGTGCGGCAGCAGGTGGTCGAGCCAGCCGGGGGCCGGGACGCAGTCGGCATCGACGAAGGCGACGAGGGGTGTCTCGACGGTCCGCAGCCCCTCGTTGCGAGCCGCCGCAGGCCCACCGCTCGTCGGCCGCCGCACGACGGTCGCCTCACCGGCGCTGCGTCCGATCGCGGCGGGTTCGGTCGAACCGTCGTCGACGACGACCACGGCGCCGACCCCGGCCACCGCCTCGACCGTCGCCGCCAGCCGATCGGCGTCGTCGCGCACGGGGATCACGACCGTCACGTCGGCGGGTGTGAACGGGCTCGTCGACCACCGGGGATGGGCCAGGCCACCGTCGACGAGGCGGCGGGCGAGCGAGCGGTGGGCAGGTGTCGCCGACACCGGCTCGCCTCGTCGCCACCGCTCGACCAACGCCGCACCGGCTGCGGTGACCCGCACGATCCGCAGCGGTGATCCACCGAGGAGCGTGCGGCCGTCGTCGAACGACCGGACGCCCTCGTCGATCTCGATCCGGAGCTCGGCCTCGCTCACGACCCCAGGAGGCGCCCGAACGCCGCTGCGACGTCGGACGGACCGGCCACCGTGGCGACCTCGGCGCCGGCGGCGACGGCGAGCCGGTCCGCCTCGTCGCGGGCGTCCTCCGGGGCGATGATCAGGAGCTCGTCGAGCAGGCGGGCCGCAGGGACCGGGTCGGTGCCGGAGGTGACCTCGCAGTCGGACAGCAGGACGGTGATGCGGCGACGAGCCCGCGACCGCTCCAGCTGCACCCGCGCCTGGGTCAGGGCGAAGTCGAGATCGGTCGGGCCGTGACCGCGCAGGCAGAACACGTCGTCGACGACCCGGTCGACGTCGCGAGGGACGTCCTGCGACTTGATCGCGATGACCCGGTCGCTGAACGACAACACGCTGTGGTCGACCGGCGCCCGATACGCAGCGGCAGCGGCAGCCAACCCGGCGGTCGCGAGCCGGTCGCCGCCCATCGAACCGCTGGCGTCGACGACGAGGCACAGCGCGGTGTCGGGCCGGGCCCACTCCCGCACGTAGAGGTCGTCGAGCGGTGGGGCGCCACCGCCGGCCCTGGCCTCGACGATCGCGTCGTAGCTGGCCTCCACGTCGAGGTCGCCGACCGCCAGCGCGGCCGAGCGTCGTCGCATCCGTCCGACCCCGCGGGCCCGCGGCGGGCCGCTGCGGGCGAGGTCGAGCACGACCCGCGCCGCCAGGCGGCGAGCGAGCGCTCGCAACCGCTCATCGGTGGCGCCGGTCATGTCGGCGAGCATCGACAGCGCTTCGTCGGGCTCCTCCTGGAGCAGCTCCTCGAAGGCGGCCTCGTCGAGCTGGCCGACGTCGGGCGACACGTCCTCGAAGTGCTCGTGGCGTTCCAGCTCGCGGCGCGGCACCGTCTTGCGCTGCTGCTCGTCGAGCGCCTCGCGCGCCTGCTCGCCCTCCTCGGCGACCCTCAGCCCGCTGTCACCCCAGCCGGGGTCCCACCTTTTCCCTGGGCCTCGCCCCCCTCCTCGGCGTCGTCGCCGAAGACCCCGAGGAACAGCTCGGTGATGATCTCCTCGGCCGACCGGCCCGACCCCTCGTGGAGCCGGACCCGTCCCGAGAGGGCGGCGAGCGCCGCGTCGAGCAGCGTGGCCGCTGAACCGTCACCCCGCAGGGCCGAGAGCTGCTTGGCGAGCAGGAGGCCGTCGATCGCTCCGCGCACCGACGACCCGATCCGGATCTCGGGGTGCTCGCGGGTGCTGCGGCACACCTCGACGAAGCGGGAGGTGAGCTCGCCGGCGGGCACGTCGGCCTCGTGGGCCGTGATCGCCACCTCCTCCTCGGCGGTCTGATAGCCCATCGCGACCCGGCACATCCGGTCGTAGACGGCGGCCGAGATGCGCGCGGTGCCGACGGCGTCGAAGGGGTTCATGGCCGCCACGAGACGGAAGCCCGGTGCCGCCGGGATGTGGCCCAGCCGGGGGACGTGGACCTCCCGCTCGGACATCGCGGTGATGAGGAGGTTCAGGGTCTCCTCGGGCACCCGGTTGAGCTCCTCGAGGTACAGGAGGCTGCCCTCGCGCACGGCCTCGGTGAGTGGACCGTCGATGAACACCTCGGGCGTGTAGCCGTCGGTCAGGATGCGGGCCGGGTCGAACTGCCCGGCGAGGCGCGCCGGGGTCAGCTCGGCGTTGCCCTCGACGAACACGAACGGCACGCCCGCCTCGCGGGCGACCATGCGCAGCAGCGTCGACTTGCCGGTGCCCGGCGGGCCCTCCAGCAGGATGTGGCGGTCGGCGGCGAGGGCGGCGACGACGAGCTCGATCTCCCGTCGCCGCCCGACCACCGACTCACAGGCGGCGTCGACCGCCGCCTTGTCGAAGCCTCCGGCTGCACCACTCGGTTCGCCTTCCGGCCGGCCCGATCGGGCCGTCTCCGTGCGGCTCACCCGCACTCAGCTGTGGTCGTACATGACCATGCCGCGGATGTTGTCACCCGAGCGCATGGCGTCGTACCCCACGTTGATGTCGTCGAGGTCGTAGGTGTTGGTGATCAGCTCGTCGAGCATCAGCTGGCCGTTCTGGTACATCGACAGCAGCCGCGGGATGTCGCGCCGCGGGTTGGCCGAGCCGAAGATCGAGCCGACGAGGCTCTTCTCGCTGAGCGTCAGCTCGAACAGGTTGAGGCTCACCTCGGTCTCGGCGATCGGGGCCACCGAGGTGTGCACGCAGGTGCCGCCCTTGGTGGTGAGCGCCATGGCGTCCTGGATGATCGACCCGCTGCCGACGCCGATCGTGACGATCACCTTGTCGGCCATCACGCCCTGGGTCAGCTCCATGACCATGGGCAGGGCCTCCTCGACGCTGCCGACGGTGTGGGTGGCGCCGAACTTCTCGGCCATCTCGTGCTTCTTGTCGTTGGTGTCGACGGCGACGATCATCCCGGCGCCGGCCATCTTGGCGCCCTGGATGGCGTTCATCCCGATGCCGCCGTTGCCGATCACGACGACGGTCTCGCCGGCCTGGACCTTGGCGGCGTAGTTGGCCGAGCCCCACCCGGTGGTGACGCCGCAGCCCACGAGCGCGGCCTTGTCGAGCGGGATGTCCTTGTCGATCTTGATGCAGGACGCCTCGGCCACGGTGGTGTACTCACCGAAGGTGCCGATGCAGCACATGATGCCGAGGTCCTGGCCCGTCTCCTTGTGGTGATGACGGGCGGTGAAGTCGGTGACCTGGCGGCCGGCGAGCAGGTACGCGCCGAGGTCGCACAGGTTCTGCTTGCCCTTCGCGCACGACGGGCAGCGGCCACACGAGGGGATGAAGCCGAGCACGACGTGGTCGCCGACCTCGAGGTTGTCGACGCCGGGACCGACCTCGATCACCTCGCCGGCGCCCTCGTGGCCGCCGATGATCGGGAACTGCTGGATGCCCAGCTCGGCCTGGACCTCGGGGGGCATGACCATGTCGCCCGTGACGAGGTGGTCGTCGGAGTGGCACAGACCCGAGCCGACCAGCTTGAGCATGACCTCGCCGGCCTTGGGTGGATCGAGCTCGATGTCCTCGACCTTCCAGTCGGTGTTCGGCTCCCACAGCACGGCTGCTCGAGTCTGCATGTTGCGCGTCCCCCTTGGTGTCGATGTGACGAGGAACCTAGTGCCGAATCGGCCCACCCGCAGGACCGAAGCCGCCATCGACCGGGAGGATCGCCCCGGTGACGCCGCTCGCCGCCGCCGAGCAGAGCCAGACGATGGCCGCAGCGACCTCCTCCGGCTCGAGCAGGCGACCGATGCGCTGGTGCTGCGCGAACTCGACCACGTCGGGCAGGTCGTAGACCGACGCGCTCGCCTCGAGCATCGGCGTCGCGGTCGATCCCGGGCTGACGCCGTTCACCGTGATGCCGGAGGCGGACAGCTCGGCGGCCAGCGCCCGGACCAGCCCGTTCACGCCGTGCTTGGCGGCGGTGTAAGCGGCCAGCTGGGGCAGCCCGTAGGTCCCGGCCGCGGAGGACACCACGACGAGACGTCCCTGGCGCTCCGACTCGTCGACCGCGACCAGCTCGGGCACGGCCGCCCGGATCAGGTGCCAGACGCCGGTCAGGTTGATGTCGATCATCGTGTTCCAGATCGCATCGCCGGTCTGCCACCCCATCGGTCCCCCGGCGATGCCGCCGACCGCGGAGATCGCGGCGTCGAGGCGGCCGAACCGGTCGACGGTCTGGGCGACGGCGTCGTCGACCGCCGCAGGGTCGCGGACGTCGGCCACCACGACCACCGGGTCCATGCCGCACGCGGCAGCGGTCGCATCGAGCTCGGCCTTGGTCCCGAGCGGGTAGTCGAGCACGGGGTCATCGGCACAGATGTCGATGAGCCCCAGCCGCCAGCCGTCGGCGGCGAGGAACCGCGCTGTCGCGGAGCCGATGCCGCGGGCCGCCCCGGTCACGATCGCCACCCGGTCGTCGCTCATGTTCCACCTGCTGTCCGCGTCACGGTCGCCTCGAGATCGGCGGCCAGGGCCGACAGCGTCGCGCGTCCGCGCTCGGCAGACGCAGTGGACGGGTCGCCGAGCACGCCGTTGGGCGACACCGCAGCCACCCCTCCCCGCCGCAGCTCGGGCAGCAGCGAAGCCAGCGGGGTGACGTTGCCGGCCTCGGCGCGGTCCAGCCGGACCGCCGACGGATCGAGCGCGAGCAGCAGCGAGGTCTCGGTCTCCCCGGCGTGGGCGTCACCGCCGGCGACCCGGGGAGACCAGGCCTCGACCGTCCGCCCCTCGGTGCGGAGGAGGTCGACCGCGGTCCCGATCGCCTCGACGTTGCCACCGTGGCCGTTGACCAGGACGGTGCGGTCGACCTCCGAGCCCAGCGAGCGGACCAGCTCGACGAGCACGAGGTGCAGCGCTTCGGTGCCGATCGAGATCGTCCCGGGGAATCCTGCGTGCTCGCCGCTGGCGCCGAACGGGAGCGCAGGCGCCACCACCACATCCTCGAGTCGGCTCGCCACCTCGGTGGCGACGGCTACGGCGATGCGCGTGTCGGTGTCGAGCGGCAGGTGCGGCCCGTGCTGCTCGGTCGAGCCGAGCGGGACGAGCAGGACGTAGGACCGGTCGGCGACGTCGGTCCATGCTCGACTGGCCAGCTCGCTCACCCGCCGATCATCGCACCGACGGCGGGGTGGCACCGGTTCGCACCGCAGGGGAGGATGAGAGGGTGAATCCTTGGTTCGAGACCGTCGCCGTCGCCCAACAGCGCGCCAAGCGCCGCCTGCCCGCCTCGGTCTACGGGGCGCTCGTGGCCGGCGCCGAGGCCGGGGTGTCGATGAACGACAACCTCGTCGCCTTCGACGAGCTCGGCGTGCGGACCGTCACCGCCGACCGGCCCGACGTGCGGGAGATGGCCACCACGATCATGGGCCAGCCCGCGTCGATGCCGGTGATGATCTCGCCGACGGGGGTCCAGGCCGTGCACCCCGACGGCGAGGTGGCGGTGGCCCGGGCTGCGGCCGCCCGGGGCATCCCGATGGGGCTCAGCTCCTTCGCCAGCAAACCCATCGAGGAGGTCGTGGAGGCCAACGCCCAGACCTTCTTCCAGATCTACTGGGCCGGCGACAAGGACTCGATGGCCGCACGGCTCGAGCGGGCCCGCAGCGTCGGTGCGGTCGGGATGATCCTGACGGTCGACTGGTCGTTCTCCCACGGCCGCGACTGGGGCAGCCCCGACATCCCCCAGGCCCTCGACTTCAAGACGCTGCTGAAGCACGCACCCGAGGGCATCCTGCGGCCCCGCTGGCTTCTCGACTGGCTGCGCAGCGGTGGGATCCCGCAGCTCGGCGTGCCGAACTTCCCGGTCGGCGACGACCCGATCCCCGGGTTCTTCGAGGCCTATGGCGTGTGGATGGGCACCCCGCAGCCCACCTGGTCCGACATCGCGTGGCTCCGCGACCAGTGGGACGGGCCGTTCATGATCAAGGGCGTGCACCGGGCCGACGAGGCCCGGCGGGCGGTCGACGCCGGCGCGACCGCCATCTCGGTGTCGAACCACGGCGGCAACAACGTCGATGGCGCACCGGCCCCCATCCGGGTGCTCCCCGAGATCGCCGAGGCGGTCGGCGACCAGATCGAGGTCTACCTCGACGGTGGCATCCGCCGGGGCAGCGACGTCGTCAAGGCGGTCGCACTGGGAGCCCGGGCGGTGCTCATCGGGCGGGCCTACCTGTGGGGGCTCGCCGCCAACGGCCAGGCCGGGGTCGAGAACGTGCTCGACATCCTGCGCGGCGGCATCGACGCCACGATGCTCGGCATCGGCGTCGGCAACGTCGACGACCTGAGCCCGTCGGACATCATCGTCCCCGACGGCTTCGTACCGGGCGGCTGATCGACGCGGCGGGGGGTCGAAGGTCCCGATTCGGGCCGGAATGATCGCTGGTCGCCTTTCGCGTTCCTGTCTGCGCGCCGACGTGGACCATCGGCGACGGTGGGCCGACACGACGGAGACCAGCCGCCGCGGTGGGACGAGCGAAAGGAACCGCCATGACGGACACCTCCACGCCCCCGACTCCCACCTCCAGGGCGGACGATCCCCTGGTCGGCGCGGTCGCCGCGGCAGCGGCCGGTGTCGGCGCTCGCCTGTCGCGCCTCGAGGCGGCTGCGACCTCGCTCGAGGCGAGCGCCCGCGCCACGGACAGCGGCGTGACGGGCATGACCGCTGCGATGGATCGATCGTCGGACGACCTCACCGGGATCGCAGCGTCGTCGGAGCAACTGGCCGCGACCATCACCGAGGTCGCGAACCGCGTCGAGGACTCGGCCGCGTCGTCCCAGGAGGCGTCGAGTGCCGTCGAGGAGGCCACCGAGCTCGTGGTCGCGCTCCGCAGCGCCTGCGACGAGATCGGCAGCGTCGTCGAGTCCGTCCAGAACATCGCGAAGCAGACCAACCTCCTCGCCCTCAACGCCGCGATCGAGGCGGCGAGGGCGGGAGACGCCGGTCGGGGGTTCGCCGTGGTCGCGGACTCGGTGAAGGAACTGGCCGAGGAGGCGGCGGTCTCGACGGGGCAGATCTCCGAGTCCATCGCCGACCTGCGCACGCGCGCCGGGGCGGCCACGGAACGGATGGGTGACGTCCACTCGATCGTCGCCCACGTCCAGTCCTCGGCGACCGCATCGGCGGCGGCGGTCGAGCAACAGACGGCGGCGACCGGCGAGATCGCGAGCACCATCGAACGGGTGGCGACGACGGTCTCACAGGTCAACGAAGGGTTGGGTGCCGTGGCCGCGGAGGCGGCACGGGTCATGGACGATGCCGATCGGACCCGCTCGGTGAGCTCGATGCTGGCCGCCGGGAACGACGCGCTGAACGACGCCATGGCGCTGTACGTCAGCGGTGCCGACGGCGACCGCGCGGTCGACACGTCGTTCACCGGACGCATCTCCGGGGCGATCGGGCAGCACGGCGTCTGGAAGGCGAAGCTGCTCCACGCCGCGCACACGGGCGAGGCACCGTGGGACCCGTCCGTCGTGGAGGTCGACGACCGCTGCGTCTTCGGCACCTGGCTCCATCAGGAGATCGATCATCGTGACCGCGACGACCACTGGGAGCTGGTCCGCGGCCTCCACGCCCGGTTCCATCAGGAGGCCGCGCGGTTGTTGCGCCTCGCCGTCGCCGGTCAGGGTCGTCAGGCCGAGCAGCAGATGAGCATCGGTACCACCTACGACCAGCTCACCACCGACCTCGTCCTCGCCCTGGACGACTGGCGGGCGGACCGCACCGGCTGAGCGGGGCGAGTCCACGCCGCGGCGCGATGCGCTCGTGAGCGGCGCCGGCACCGAGATCGAGTTCGAGCTGGACCGCGACACCGATCGCCCGCCCGCCACCTGAACCGTGGTCGATCAGACCACCTCGATGCGTGCCGAGGTCCCCGGAGCGCGGCGCAGCCGCTCGTCGGTGGTGAGCAGCGGCACGTCGAGCACCTCGGCGAGGGCGACGTAGGCCGCGTCGTAGGGCGTCACGTTCTTCCGGAGCTCCCAGCAGCGATCGAGCAGCGGCCGGTGGGGCATCCGCCGCAGCGGCAGGGAGCGGAGATCGTCGAGGGCGAGGGTCGCCCGGCGCTCGTCGAGCTCTCCCTGGGCGAGCAGCCGCCGCCACGCCGACACGACCTCCAGATCGAGGAGATGGGGCGCCACGAGGCGCTCGCCCCGCAGGCGCGACCGGCATCGGTCTCCGTCGGCACCGTCATCGGCCAGCGCGACGACGATCGTGCCGGCGTCGACGACGATCATCTGGCGTCGCGGTCGGCTCGGATCGCGTCGTTCGCCATCGCCGTCGTCACCCGGCCCCCCGCACGGCCACCGGCGCGGTCGAGCACCTCGTCGAGCGTCGGGGTGCTCGCCTCGTCGGTCAGGAGGCCCAGCAGATACTCCTGCAGTGACTGGCCGGCCGTCGCAGCGCGACGCCGGAGGACGGCGTGCACGTCGTCGGGGACGTCTTTGACCTGGATGCTCGGCACGAGCTCAGGGTAGCGCCGATCTGGCGCCAGTACATGCGAATCGGCGCCACCACCCGCCGAATGCCCACCGCACCCGCCGGTTCAACTCCGGCTGGTAGGATTCCTACCATGAGGGTCACCGAGAAGGGCCAGATCACCATCCCCAAGCCGCTCCGCGATGCGCTCGGGATCGGTGCCGGCACCGAGGTCGAGTTCGAGCGGGTCGACGACACACTCGTCGTCCGCAAGGCGGCCGACGCCCCGACCCGGGGGCGGCAGCTGGCCGACCGCCTCCGAGGTCGGGGAGACGTCGCCATGACCACCGATGAGATCCTGGCGTTGACACGGGGTTCCTGAGATGAACGCCGGAACGCTCGTCGACTCGAACGTCCTCCTCGACATCCTCACCGGCGATGACCGATGGGCCGACTGGTCCGCTGAGGCCCTGGCCGCCGCCGCTGAGCGCGGACCGCTGCACATCAACCCGATCATCTTCGGCGAGGTCTCGATCCGGTTCACCACGGTCGAGGCCCTCGACGATGCGCTCCCCGCCAGCGACTACCGACGCGAAGCCCTCCCCTGGGCCGCGGCGTTCCTCGCGGGAAAGGTCTTCATCGAGTATCGGCGCAGCGGCGGCACGCGCACATCCACGCTCCCGGACCTCTTCATCGGAGCGCACGCTGCGGTGGCCGGGCTGGCGCTCCTGACGCGAGACGTCGGCCGATATCGGACCTACTTCCCGACGGTCGAGTTGGTCACGCCGGCCACCTGAGCGGCGCGAGTCGCCGCCCGGTCAGGCCAGGCGTGAACCGCCGGAGCGGGACAGGAGCGCGACGTTGGCCGGCTTCGAGTGGCCCGGACCCGGGTCGGGGCGGTCGGCAGCCTCGACGCCGTCGAGCAGCTCGGCGCCGTGACCCTTCACGCACTCGGGGTCGGGGCCGTCGAGGGGCAGGCCGGTGAAGAACTTGGCCGCCATGCACCCGCCCTGGCAGGCGTCGAAGGAGCCACACGACGCGCAGGCGCCAGCGCTCTGGGGCTCGCGCAGCTCGAGGAAGAGGTCGGACTCGCGCCACACCCTGGCGAAGCCGCCCTCGCCGAGCACCGAGCCGGCCTTGAACTCGTCGTGGAGCACGAACGGGCAGGCGTACACCTCGCCGAGCGGATCGATCAGGCAGACGACCCGGCCGGCGCCGCACAGGTTGAGACCGGGCAGCGGCTCACCGAGCGCGGAGAGGTGGAAGAACGAGTCGCCGGTGAGCACGTGGGGACGGTCCATCAGCCAGCGGTAGAGGAACAGCTGCTGGTCCTGCGTGAGATGCAGGTCGTGCCAGGTGTCGGCACCTCGGCCGGAGGGGCGCAGGCGGGTCAGGCGCAGCTCGGCGTCGTACGACGCGGCGAGCGCCTCGTAGGCGTCGACCTGCTCGACGTTGTGGCGGGTCATGACCACGCTGATCTTGAAACCGGTCATGCCGGCGTCTCGGAGGTGGTCCATGGCCCGGATCGCCATGTCGTAGGAGCCCTCGCCCCGCACGGCGTCGTTGGTCTCGGCATCGGTGCCGTCGAGGCTGATCTGGACGTCGAGGTAGTCGAGCGCGGCGATGCGCTCGGCCTTCTCGCGGGTGATCATCCCGCCGTTCGTCGAGAACTTCACCCCGACGCCGCGCTCGACCGCGTACTCGACGAGCTCGAAGAAGTCGGGTCGGATCGTGGGCTCGCCACCGCCGACGTTGATGTAGAAGACCTGCATCTCGGCCAGCTCGTCGATGACCGCCTTCATCTGGTCGGTCGTCAGCTCGCCCGGGTCGCGACGGCCCGACGACGACAGGCAGTGCACGCAGGCGAGGTTGCACCCGTAGGTCCACTCCCACGTGAGGCAGATCGGCGAGCTCAGCCCGGCCTTCATGTCGTCGGCCAGGCCGCTCTGCTTCACGGCGCTGAGCGTGGGCGTCGGCAGATCGGCGAGGTAGCCGTCGGTCATCGGACGGGCTCCAGGAAGTCGGAGGCGGCCAGGCTGGCCAGCGCCTTGCGGAAGGACGGCCACCGGCGCTCGTCGATGTCGGAGGCGGCGAGTGCCTCGTCGACGCTGCCGTGGTCGCCGAGCGTCTCGACCAGTGCGACGAGGTCGGGGTGGCGGAGGAAGTTCAGGCGCCGGTTGCCGTAGTGGTACGCCATCGCTCCGAACGGCTCGGGGCGGATGGCGACGCGCTCGTGCAGGCGGTAGGCGCTGCCGGGATCGAAGGTGTCGACGGACACGAGGTCCTCAGTAGACCCCGCACATGCCGTCGATCGAGATCTCCTCGACGAGGAGCTCGTCCTCGACCAGCTCGTCGGTGTCGGTCTCGGTCTCGACGACGTCGCGCTCGATGGTGGTGTCGCTCATCCGACGATCGTAACCCGTCCCCGATCAGCCGATGGAACGGCTCCACGAGGCCGGATAGGCCGGATCCGAGACGGCCCGGGCCGCGTCGGTCACGGCGAGCGGAGCGAAGGTGTCGATCATCACCGCCGTCTCCTCGGTGCGGTCCTGGTCGAGGCTGGCCTCGATGCTGCCCGGCTGCGGGCCGTGGACGAAACCGGCCGGGTGATACGAGATCGACCCGACCCCGATGCCGGAGCCGGCCCGGCTCATGAAGTTGCCGTCGGCGTAGAACAGGACCTCGTCGCTGTCGGTGTTGGCGTGGTGGTACGGCACCTTGATGGCGTCGGGGTGGAAGTCGAACAGCCGCGGGACGAACGAGCAGACGACGAAGCCCGGCCCCTCGAAGGTCTGGTGCACCGGCGGCGGCTGGTGGATCCGCCCCACGATCGGCTCGAAGTCCGAGATGCTGAACGCCCACGGGTACAGGCAGCCGTCCCAGCCTGCGACGTCGAAGGGGTGGTGCCGGTGCGTGTGGCGCGAGAGCCCTGCTCGGTTGCGGACGAGCACGTCGACGTCGGTGCCCTCCACGAGCAGGGGCTCGGTCGGCATCCGGAGGTCGCGCTCGCAGTACGGCGCGTGCTCGAGGAACTGACCCTGCGCGGACAGGTACCGCTTCGGCGGCGACACGTGACCGGCGGAGCGAACCACCAGGACCGACAGGCCGCCCTGGGCGACGGCCCAGCGGTGGGTCGTGCCCGCCGGCACGACGACGTAGTCGCCCTCGCCGACGTCCAGCGGCCCGAAGACCGATTCGAGCGTGCCGGCCCCGGACTGCACGAAGAGCAGCTCGTCCTCCGCGGCGTTGCGGTACAGCGGGGAGTCCTCGGTCGCGACCACCCAGCCGATGGCGACGTCGGCGTTGGCGAGCAGCTCGTGGCGTCCGGTCACGAGGTCGCCGGTCCCGGGCGGGAGCTCGCCGGTCCGGAGGTGGCGTGGCACCAGCGGGACGTCCGGCGTGCCGGGCTGCTCGCAGGATCCGACGGCCTCGATGGCGACGACCGCCGACGGCGAGTGTCGGTGGTAGAGCAGCGCCGAGCTGGAGGCGAAGCCCTCCTGGCCCATCAGCTCCTCGTGGTAGCGGGAGCCGTCGGGCTGGCGGTGGTCGACGTGGCGCTTGCGGGGAACGTCGCCGACGGAGCGGTAGTGCGGCATGGCTCAGCCTCCTGGTGCGGGGAGAACGGTGCCGCTCACCTCACCGAGACCGATCCGGGGCGATCCGTCGCCACCGGCCCAGCCCCGCAGGATGATGCGGTCGCCGTCGTCGAGGAAGGTGCGGGTGGTCCCGTCCGGCAGCTCGATGGGCCGCTCCCCCGCCCGGGTCAGCTCGATGAAGCTGCCCTCGGTGCCGGGATCGGGCCCCGACACGGTGCCGGAGGCGAAGAGGTCGCCGGGCCGGGTGCTGGCCCCGTTGGCCACCACGTGGGCGAACTGCTGCGCCGGCGTCCAGTACATGTCGGCGAAGCCGGTGCTGCTGACGACCGCCGGCGCCGTCCCGGCGGCCCGCATGGCGGCGGACTCGATCAGCACCTCGAGGTGGAGGTCGATCGCCCACGGCTCGTCGGTGCGGAGGTACTCGGCGACGGGCGGGTCCTGCACCGGTGGGGCCAGGCGGTGGGGTGTGAGGGCCTCGAAGCTCACCAACCACGGCGAGACCGAGGTCGCGAAGCTCTTGCCGAGGAACGGGCCGAGCGGCTGGTACTCGAAGGCCTGGATGTCGCGGGCTGACCAGTCGTTCACGAGGCACATGCCGTAGAGGTGCTCGCCGGCGTCGGTGGCGGTGACCGGGGCGCCGAGCTCGGTGCCGACGCCCACGACGGTGCCGACCTCGAGCTCGATGTCGAGTCGCAGCGATGGACCGAAGGTCGGCTCGCCGTCGACGAGGCGCAGCCCGCTCGGGCGCACGACGTCGGTGCCGTCGGCGACGAGCGTCCCGGCGCGGCCGTGGTAGCCGACGGGGAGGTGGCGCCAGTTCGGCAGCAGCGGGTCGGCATCGGGCCGGAAGAGTCGGCCGAGGTTCGTGGCGTGGTGCAGCGACGAGTAGAAGTCGACGTAGTCGAGCGGCTCGACCGGCAGGGTCATCGTGAGCTCGTCTCGCCGGCTCACCGCCTGGTCGAGCGGCTCGGCCCGCCGGGCGTCGGTCAGCAGGTCGTGCAGCGTCGAGCGCAGCGCCGACCACGCTTCCGGGCCCGCGCCGAGGAACTCGTTGAGTCGGCCGGTGCCGAAGGTGCCGCGATCGAGGCCGACGGGGCGGAGCAGACCCTCGTGTTCGAGGTGGTCGAGGTCGACGGCGTGGTCGCCGATGGCGACCCAGGCGACGGTTCGACTCGCCCCCCGCCGCCCGATGCCGAGCGGGAGGTTCTCGAGCGGGAACGGCGAGCCCTCCGGGACCGGGATCCAGGCGTCAGGCACCGGCGAGCCCGTCGAGCTGGTCGGCGTGCTCGTGGTAGTGCCCGGTGACGAAGTGGTCGAGGAACTGCCACAGATCGAGGTCGCCGAGCGTCTCGTGTCGGCCGACCTGACTCCAGTCCTCCGGTGCCAGCTGGGCCAGCTCGTCGGCGAACCGGGCGATGTCGGCCCGCACGGTGGCGACCAGCTCGGCGACGTCGTCGTGACGGTGCCGCTCGATCATGGCGATGCGGTGCGGGTCGCGCTTGGTGCGACCGAAGGGCACCGGTTCGTCGGAGCCGGCGTCGACGATCAGGCGGAGCTGCGGCAGCCAGTAGCCGCCGAACTCGGCGAGGTGGGCCCAGACCTGCGCCGCCTCCCACCGCTCGCCGGTGGCCTCGTCGGCCTCGGTCAGGCCGTCCGGACGCCCGCCGTCGGCATGCGCCTCCAGTCGTGCGAGGGCGGCGTCGAGGTCGTCGAGCGCCCCCTGCACCCGTGCCGCGAGCTCGCCGGTCGGCGTCTCCCACGACGCCGGATCGATCGTCGACGACACCGTGGCGAACGCGGCGAGGAAGGCGTCGTTGGTCTCCGGGTCGGCGACGGTGACCCGCACGCCGACGCCGGGGAAGGCCCGCGTGACGTACCCGGCCTGCTCGAGCTCCCGTCCGAGGTCGGCCGACGCCGCGCCGGCAGGGAGCCAGACGAAGTTGGCCTGCGACCGCGGCACCGACCAGCCGAGCTCGCGCAAGGCACGGGCGACGCGCTCGCGCTCGGCGACCACCTGGTCGACCCGCTCGGTCATCTCGTCGTTCGCCGCGAGGCTGGCCGACGCCGCCGCCTGGCCGAGGCCGTTGACCGCGAAGGGCAGCAGCGTCTTGTCGACCTCGGAGGCGACCTCGGTGTGAGCGAAGCCGTAGCCGACCCGGAGCCCGGCGAGGCCATGGGCCTTGCTGAACGTCCGCAGGATCACCAGGTGCGGGTACTCGTCGAGCAGCGGGATCGGATCGCCCAGCGCCGGGTGGTCGACGAACTCCCGGTACGCCTCGTCCAGGACGACCAGGCACGTCGGCGGGCAGGCCTCGAGCAACCGCTGCACGTCGTCGAGGCCGACCGCGGTGCCGGTGGGGTTGTTCGGGTTGGCGAGCAGGACGAGCTTGGTCCGCTCGTCGACGGCCTCGGCCAGCGCGTCCGCGACGACGGTCTGGCGGCGGAGCTCGACCGGGCGGGCCTCGGCACCGGCCAGCTGCACGAAGATCGGGTAGGCCTCGAAGCTCGGCCAGCCGTAGACGACCCGGTCACCCGGATCGAGGTACGACAGCGCCAGCTGCTGCAGCAGCCCGGCCGAGCCGCACCCGACCATGACCCGGCTCGGATCGAGGGCGTGGCGCTGAGCGAGCTCGCCCCGGAGCCGTGCCGAGCGGTGGTCTGCGTAGAGGTGCACGTCGTCCGTGGCGGTGGCCAGGGCGGAGCGCACCGACGGCAGCGGTCCCCACGGCAGCTCGTTGGAGGCGAGCTTGATCGCCTCGGCGATCCCGTGCTCGGCCGCGGCCTGCTCGGCGGAGCGGCCGGGACGGTACGCCGGCAGCGCCTCGACGGTCGCCCGGGGACGACCGATCACAGGTTGCCCCGTCGGGCCTGCTCTCGCTCGATCGACTCGAACAGCGCCTTGAAGTTCCCCTCGCCGAAGCCGGTCGCGCCGCCCCGCTGGATGATCTCGACGAACACGGTCGGCCGATCGGTCAGCGGTTCGGTGAACAGCTGGAGCAGGTGGCCCTCGTCCTCGTCGTCGACGAGGATCCCGAGCTCCTGGAGCTCGTCCCACGGCACGTCGAGGTGGTCATAGCGGGAGCGTACGTCCTCGAAGTACGCCTCGTTCGCCTCGAGGAACCGGACCCCTCGCCCCCGGAGCGAGGAGATGGCCGTGACGATGTCGTCGGTGCGGAACGCCAGGTGCTGCACGCCCGGGCCCTGGTAGGTGTCGAGGTACTCCTGGATCTGGCTCTTGCGCAGGCCCTCGGCCGGCTCGTTGATCGGCATGATCACGTTCGAGCCGTTCCACACGACCGTCGATCGCAGCGCGCTGTACTCGGTGGCGATCTGCTCCTCGTCGAAGTGGCGGAGCTGCGTGAACCCCATCACGTCCTCGTAGAAGCTCACCCACCGGTCGAGCTGGCCCTCCTCGACGTTGCCGACGACGTGGTCGATCTCGAGCAGACCGACCGGCTCGCCCGCCGGCTCGGGCGGGAGCCCGGTCTGCTCGAAGCCCGGGCAGTAGTGGCCGTCGTAGTCGCTGCGATCGACGAAGGTGTGCTTGGTGTCGCCGTAGGTCGCGACGGCGGCGAGGCGCAGCACCCCGTGCTCGTCGCGCAGCTCGTACGGCTCGCGCACGGGGCGGGCGCCGCGAGCGACGGCGGCCTCGTAGGTGGCGGTGGCGTCGTCGACCACGAACGCAAGGTCGTGGGCGCCGTCACCGTGCTCTCGGACGTGGGTCCAGATCTCGGAGTCGGGCGTCAGACCGGCGGTGACCACCAGCCGGATGTCACCCTGCTCGAGGAGGTAGGAGGCACGGTCGGTCACGCCCGTCTCGGGGCCGGCGTAGGCGGTGACCCGGAAGCCGAACGAGCCGCAGAGGAAGCCGGCCATCGCTCGCGCGTTGCCGACCCAGAACTCGATCGAGTCCCATCCGGTCAGTCGGGCGGCGGGCGCGGTGGACGCCGAGGCGGACGTGGCTGCGGTCATGACCCCTCCTTCGACACAGAACGTCCGGACCATGGAACCGGTCGGACCCGAACGGGTCAACAGTCCGTCGAAACGATGTACAGATCGTCCAGTTGCACACCACCAGAACGTCACGACGTGCGCGAACTGCGCCCTGTCGGGCAAACCGCCGGGAACGTGGCACGCTGGCGGGCGTGAGCGCCCAATCGCGTCAGGCCCACCCGTGGCACGGCATCCCGGCCGGGTCCGACCCGCCGGCGTTCGTCACCGCCTACATCGAGATCACCCCGCTCGACACCGTGAAGTACGAGCTCGACAAGGACAGCGGCTTGCTCAAGGTCGACCGGGTCCAGCAGACGAGCAGCTCGCCGCCCACGCTCTACGGCCTCATCCCCCAGACCTACTGCGGTGACCGGGTCGCCGCCCTGACACCCACCACCGGCGTCGCCGACGGCGACCCGCTCGACATCTGCGTGTTCTCCGAGCGCACGATCGACAAGCCCGACGTCCTGCTGACCGCTCGGGTGGTCGGCGGGCTGCGGATGATCGACGGCGGGGAGGCCGACGACAAGATCGTCGCCGTGCTCGCCAAGGACCCGGTCTGGGCCGAGACGGAGGATCTGCACGACTTCCCGACCAAGCTCATCGACCGGCTCGAGCACTACTTCCTCACGTACAAGCTCGTCCCGGGCCAGCCCCACGAGGTCACCATCGAGGAGCGCTACGGCCGCGAGCACGCCCACCGGGTGATCGAGGCGGCGATCGCCGACTACGAGGCCGAGTTCGGTTGATCGACCCGCAGGTCAGGCCGGGGCGGCGATGCGGATGAGCTCCGACTCGCCGTTGGGCCCGGCGGCCAGCAGGTAGAGCGCGTCGGCGCCGACGGCGAAGAGCCGGTCCTCCAGCGCCCGACCGGTGTCGATGCGAGCGAGGGTCGTGAGGGACCGCGCGTCCTGCACCTCGATCAGCGTGGAGCCGACGGGCGTGACCCAGACGACGTCGTCGACGATGCGGTGCACGGGCTGCCCGGGCGGCTCGATGCGGGCCAGTTCCGTACCGTCGCGGTCGAGGACGACGAGCTGGTTCGGATCGGGGTAGCCGACGACCACGCACCCGCAGGCCGCGTTGGCCTCGAAGTGGGCGGGGCCGGGCCGTTCGAGCACCCTCGGGCCGGTGGCGTCGGTGGTGGCCGTGTCGCTGAAGGTCACGACGTCGGTGACGTCGTCGACGGCCAGCTGCCACAGCAGGTCGAACTCCTTCACCCCGCCCGCCCAGAGCACGTCGTCGACGATCTGCACCGTGGCCGGCTCGCCGCCGAGGTCGCCCGAGCGGGCCACCACCTGGACGGCGGCCTCGTCGACGACCGCGATCTCCTGGGCGGCCCGGACCGCGACGTACAAGCGCCCGTCGCGGTAGGTCATGCCGAAGGGGCTGGGACCGACCTCGAGCTCCTCGATCACCGTGTTGGAGGCGGGGTCGACGAGCGAGATGGTGCTGCCGTTGGCGTTGCCCACCCAGAGGCCCCGATCGCTCGCCTGGAGCCCGAGCGGCGACGGGCCGGTGAAGATCTGCGCCTGGATCTCGAGCGTGGTCGGATCGAGGCGCCACACCTCGCTGGTGTTGTGCATCGCCACCCAGACCGAGTCGTAGGCGACGACGACGTTGATGGCGCCCTGGTCGAGCAGCACCGAGCTCGCGGTGAACTGGCCGCCACCGATCGCCGCCTGCACCAGTGGGGCGCGGACCGGCGGCTCGGTGGTCGGCGCCGCCGTGGTCGGTGCGGCGGTGCTCGGCGGTGCGGTGGTCTGGGCCGGCTGGGTCGCATCGGGACCGGTGGCCTCGAGGTCGGAGCCCCCGTCGTCGCCGCCGGCGAGTGCGATCCCGACGACGGCGAGCAGGGCGACGATCGCCAGCCCGGCACCGATCAGCACCCCGCGAGACGGTCCGCTGCGCTCCGGTTCGGGGTCGGGCGCGCCGGCGACCGGGCCCCGAGCGGCGAGCGGCTCGGGCGGAGGAGGTGGCGGCGAGGTGGTCTCGTCGGCCGCGGCGGGTGGGGCCTGCGGGGCGGGCTCCGCGACCGGCTCCGGAGCGGGCTCGGGCGCCGGGGGCGGCGGTGGAGGAGGCGCCACCGGCGGGGGTGCCTCGGCTGCGGGGGCGGGCTCGGGCGTCGGCACCGGGGCCGCGACGGGCGGCGGCGACGACGGGGCTACCGGCGGCGCACCGGCGGCGAGGCCGGCCTGGTGGGCGGCGCCCATGGCGACCGAGTGCTTCGGGTGGACGTCGAGGGCCACGGGCCGGCCCAGCTCACCGGCGACGGTCTGGGCCACCAGCGGGATCCGGCTGCTGCCACCGACGAGCAACACGACGTCGATGTCGGCGATGTCGAGGTCGGCTCCTCGTACGGCCCGTCGAACGGCGCCGACGGTGTCGGTGAGGCTGGGTCGGATCAGCTGCTCGAACTCCGACCGGGTGATGCGGACCTCGGTCTGCAGGTTCGGGAGCACGACCGGCACGGTCACCTGCGTGTCGACCGAGAGCGCTTCCTTGGCCTCGACGCAGTCCGAGCGAAGCCGGGCCACCGACGCCATCGCCGCCGTGTCCTCCGGATCGAGCCGACCGAGTGCCCCACCGAGGTGCTGCACGACGTGGTTGAAGACCGCTTCGTCGAAGTCGATCCCGCCGAGGCGCTCGATGCCCTCGGGCCGCCCGAGCAGGTCGAAGCCGGCGTCGTGCTTGCGCAGCACGGTGGCGTCGAAGGTCCCGCCGCCGAGGTCGAACACGGCCACGACCCGGCCAGCCTCTACCCGCTCGAAGGTGGCGTAGTGCACGGCGGCGGCCTCGGGCTCGGTCAGCGTGATGACGCCGTCGAGATCGGCCATCTGGAAGGCCTGCCGGAACAGGTCGAGCTTGTACGGACCCCAGTTGGCCGGGTGGGTCACGGCGACGACGTCGGGGGCCTCACCCTGGGACTCGGAGACGATGCTGATGACCTGCTCGAGCAGCCGGGCCGAGAGGGCCTCGGCCGAGTAGGGCGTGCCGCCGACCACGACCGGTGTCGGATCGCCGATGCGACGCTTGAACTCGCGGGCGATGCGTGCGGGCTCGGTGACCCCACGTCGGTTGGCGGCGTCGCCGACCAGGATCGAGCCGTCCTCGCGCAGGAACACCACCGACGGGATGGTCGCGGAGCGGTTCCCGAGGTCGACGACCTCGGTCACGCCGTCTCGTCGAACCGCCGCTGCGGTGTAGGTGGTGCCGAGATCGACACCCAGCTCATAGGCCACGCCGTCCGCCTCCACGGGTGCGAGCCCGTAACCGTATCGGCGTCAGGCCGCAGCGGCGGTCGGGTCGAGCTGCCGGGATGTGAACCCGGGACCCAGGCGAGAGCGTCGGGCTGCCGGGATGTGGACCCGGGACCCTGACCCCGGTTGCGAACTCGGGCTGCCGGGATGTGAACCCGGGACCCGGGACCACATCCGAGAAGTCGGGCTGCCGGGATTTGAACCCGGGACCTCTGGTCCCCCAGACCAGCGCGCTAACCAAGCTGCGCCACAGCCCGTTTCCTGCCCACCGAGGTGCTCGGCAGACCGTCTGACGCTACACGAGGCGGGGCCGGGTCACCACCGCACGAATCCGCCCGATCGAGGGAAGGTTCACCCTACACCGGGGGTTCACGGGGCATGCCTCGCACCGACCGACGGGCCCGCCCCCTCCTGCTCGGCCTGCTGCTCCTGACCGTGATCGTCATCGCCGCCGCCTGCTCGTCCGACGACGACGACGGCGCCACCGATGCGGTCGCTGCTCAGGAGGCACCGAGCACCTCCACCGGGGGCGGCGACCCTCCGGAGACCACCGACTCCGCCACCTCCGACACCGAGGTCGACCTCGGCGAGGACGCGCCGTCGGGCGTCGTCGCCGACGTGACGGGCCCGTGGGCCACCGACTGGTCGAACCGCACGATCAACCTCGACGAGCTGGCGGTCGGCATCCGCGCCGTCGACCCCCGCGACCGGATCCCCCCGATCGACGAGCCGCAGTTCGAGTCGCTCGACGCGGCGGCGGAGTGGCTGACCGATCCCTCCCCCGGCGCCCTCGTCGAGCTGGACGGCATCCGCCGCTTCTACCCGCTGGCGATCCTCACCCAGCACGAGATCGTCAACGACGACTTCGGCGACGTCCCGGTGGCCGTCACCTACTGCCCGCTGTGCAACACCGCCATCTCCTTCGACCGCCGGGTCGACGGTCAGGTCCTCCGCTTCGGCGTGTCCGGCCTCCTCCGCCAGTCCGATCTGGTCATGTGGGACGACGCCACGACCTCCCTGTGGCAGCAGGCCACCGGAGAGGGGATCGTCGGCGACTTCGCCGGGACGCAGTTGGAGTTCATCTCGACCGCCATCACCTCGTACGGCGACGTCGTCGACAGCTTCCCCGACACCGAGGTCCTCAGCCGCGACACCGGCTTCCCCAACCGCACCTACGGCACCAACCCGTACGTGAGCTACAGCTCCAACAGCGCCCCGTTCTCCGGCTTCTTCCAGGGCGAGGTCGACGACCGGGTGCCGGCGTTGGAGCGGGTCGTCGGCATCACCCTCGACGAGGGGGAGCTGGGCGTGCCGTTCTCGGCGATCACCGAGAAGGGGGCGCTGAACACGACGATCGGCGACACGCCCGTGGCGGTGCTGTGGGCCAGCGGCGCGGCCGACGCCCTCGACCACCCGACCATCGACATCGCCCAGGACATCGGCACCGGCGTCGCGTTCTCCCCGGTGCTCGACGGCCAGCTGCTGACCTTCGAGGCCAACGGCGACGGCACCTTCACCGACGCCGAGACCGGGTCCACGTGGGACGTGCTCGGCAACGCCCTCGACGGCGAGCTGGCCGGCGAGCGGCTCGAGCCGGTCACGCACCGCAACGACTTCTGGTTCGCCTGGTCGACCTTCTTCCCGGAGGCGGAGCTGTACGAGTCGTGAGGGCGAAGCCCGGGGCCCGAGCGGCCCGGCGAGCGAGCGGATGCGGCGCGTCACGCAGTGACGCAGAGCATCGAGGAAGCTCGCCCAGAGCGGGGAGTCCTGAGGGCGAGGCGCGTGCGAGACTGCGCGGATGGTCATCGGGCTCCATCACGTCGGACGGGCGGTCACCGACCTGGCCACGACGTCCGCGCAGCTGGCGGCGCTGAGCGGCTGGCCGGTCGAGCGGCTCGATGGTCCGGACGACCCGCTCGTCGCCGGGCGGCGGGTGCTGGCGACCGCTCGGGCCGCCGGCCCCAACGGTTGGATCGAGCTGGTGCAGGTCGCAGGCGACCCACCCGAGCGTCGAGAGGTCAACGAGGCCGGCGTCACGCACGCCGCCGTGCAGCTCCCCCGGATCGAGGCGACGCTCGACGGGCTCGACGCCGCCGGGATCGAACGCCATCCCGGGCCGCTCGATCTCGGTACGGGCTATCGGTACCTGTACGTGCGCGACGCCGAGCGGCTCGTCACCGAGATCGAGGGCGCACCGCACGCACCGGCCGACCTCGACCCGTGGCTCTCGCACGGAGCGATCGCGACGCCCGACCTGCGCCGGCTCCGCGCCGCCTACGAGCACCTCCTCGCGACAGACGCGAAGGCCACGACCCGGCTCCGCGGCATCGAACCGTTCGACCGAGGCACGATGCTCGACGGCGTCGACGTGACGGCGAGCTGGGTCCCGGTCGCGAACGGCTCGGTCGAGATGTGGCAGTACCACCACCCGGCGACGGAGCCGGCCGATCCCGTCGACTACGAGACCCCCGGCTCCGGACACCTGGCGTTCGAGTCCGACGACCTCTCGGCCGATCTCGCACGGGCGCTCGCCGCCGGCTTCACCACGGCCGACGAGCCGATCGCGACGGGCGGCGTCGAGATCGCGCGACTCCGCGATCTGGACGGCAACTGGGTCGAGCTGCTCGCGTTCGACGACGAGTCCGACCACCGCTCGTTGCGCCGACGCCCCGACCTCACCCGGCCGGACCGCATCGACGCGCTGCTCACATCTGGCCGATGAGCCAGAACACGCCGTCGATCGCCCGCCAGCCGAGGTAGGCGGTCGCGGCGATCAGCAGCAGCCAGAAGTGCCACGGGATCTTCGCCTGCGGTCGCTCGGTCCGCTCGACGACGGTCTCGGTGTCGACCGCGCCGTGGCAGGTCGGGCACGAACCGTCGGCATCCATCGAGGTGGGCGTCAGGTACTGCTCGCAGTGCTCGCACCAGGGCATCGGCGGCTCAGTTCCGCTTTCGCACCCGGAGCTTCACCGGGGTCGCGCCGAGGTCGAGCTCCTGGCGGAGCTGGTTCTCCAGGTACCGCAGCCAGGTCCGGGGCACCTCGCGGTTGACGAACAGCGTGAACGTCGGCGGATGGGCGGCGCCCTGGGTCGCGTAGAGGACCCGAGCACCGCCGGGGGCCGGTTGGGCCTGCTGCGCCCGCTGGACGACGTCGTTGACCTTCTTGGTGGGCACCCGCCGCTGATAGGCGTCGATGGCGACCCCGAGGGCGGGGATCAGCCGACCGACGCCCTTGCCGCTCAGCGCGCTGATCGACAGCACCGGCGCCTCGCCGAGGAAGTGCAGTCGGTCGCCCACCTGGGTCCGCACGTCGGACTTGTCGACCGAGTCGAGCAGCTCCCACTTGTTGAGCACGACGACGATCGGGCACCCGGCGGCGTCGACCCGCTCGGCGAGCCGCTGGTCCTGGTGCGTGACGCCCTCGGTGCCGTCGATGACGAGCAGCGCCACGTCGGCGTCATCGACCGCCTGCAGGGCCCGGACGACCGAGTAGTACTCGGTGCCCTCGTCGACCCGCGAGCGGCGGCGCATGCCGGCGGTGTCGACGAAGCGCAGCGGGCCCTCGTCGGTCTCGACGATGGTGTCGACCGTGTCGCGGGTGGTACCCGGCATGTCGTGGACCACCGCCCGGTCCTCACCGATCAGCCGGTTGAACAGCGTCGACTTGCCCACGTTGGGGCGACCGATGAGCGCCACCGCGGGGACGTCGCCGGACGGTCCCGCCCAGGGCCGGTCGTCGTCGTCGAGGATGAACGCCGACTCGACCGACTCGGGCGCCTCGGCCTCGCGCGCCGCGAGCTCCTCCTCGCTCGGGAGGGCCTCGATGACCGCGTCGAGCAGGTCGCCGGTGTGGTGCCCGTGCAGCGCCGAGAGCGGCTTCGGCTCGCCGAGACCGAGCGAGAGGAACTCCCAGATCAGGCCCTCGCGCTGGGCGCTGTCGATCTTGTTGACCACCACGAAGATCGGGCGGTCGTCGGTCTTGCGGAGCAGCTCGGCGACCCGGGCGTCCTCGTCGGTGACCCCGACGGTGCCGTCGACGACGAGGAGCACGACGTCGGCCTCCTCCATTGCCTGTTCGGACTGGCGGGACACCTTCTCGTCGAGCGGGTCACCGCCGGGGAGCCAGCCGCCGGTGTCGACCAGGCGGAAGGATCGCCCCAGCCAGTCGACCTCGAGCTCCTTGCGATCGCGGGTGACGCCGGGGCGCTCCTCGACGATCGCCACGCGACGACCGACGATGCGGTTGAACAACGTCGACTTGCCGACGTTGGGCCGGCCGATCACGGCCACGAGCGGGAGGGCGGTCATCGGTTCAGCGCCGTTCCAGGGCCCGCCGCAGCGAGGCACCATCGGTGGTGACGATCTCGACCGGACGCGGGAGGTCGTCGGGCGAGGTGTCGTCGAGGAAGCGTCCGCCGGAGAGGCAGACGTCGGGAAGCAGGTAGCGGTGGCCGGACGGCTGCTCGGCGAGCGTGCGGGCGACGTCGGCGCCGACCATCAGCCCGGTGACACCGATGTTGCCGCCGAAGAACCGGTTCTCGACCGGCAGGACCCGCACATCGTCACGCCCGAGGCGGTCGACCAGCGGTTCGAGCACCTCGGCACCGTAGGCCCCGGTGAGGATGGCGACCGGCGCGTCGCGGCGCGGTGCGAGCATCACGCCGACGGCGCCGTCGCTGCTGCCGCCGGCACCGCAGGAGCCGCCCACCCGCTCGGCCCGGTAGCCCTCCTGCGGAGCGCCGTCGACGGCGTGGAAGAAGCCTGAGCGCACGCCGATGGCCTCGTCGGTGTCGCCGAGCAGCTCGGCCTCGAATGCCCGGGCCATGCCGATGCCGTCCTCGTGCATCGGGAAGCCCTCGTAGGCCTCGGCATCGGGGAAGGGGCGCTGCGCGAGGAGGTAGTACTCGTCGGCGGCGAACACGAGCCGGCGGCCCAGCACCTCGAGGAACGCCGCCTGCCAGCATTCGACGATGTCGACGACGGCCTGCGCCTCCTCGACCGTGTGCTCGCGGAGGGTCCCCTCCGGGGCGTGGTCGGACACCCCCAGGGGCACGACGGCGACGCTGGCGAGATCGGGGAACCGGTCGGCCACGTCGGCGAGGGTGGCGTCGAGCGCGTCGCCGTCGTTCGTGCCGGGACAGACGACGACCTGGCCGTGGACCTCGGTGCCGTGGTCGAGCAGCGCCCGCAGCCACCGCAGGCTCATCGCGCCCCGCCGGTTGCGCAACATGTGGGCCCGCAGGCCCGGATCGGTGGCGTGGATCGACACGTGCAGCGGCGAGATCCCCTCGGTCACGACGCGCTCCAGATCGAGCTCGGTGAACCGGGTGAGCGTGGTGAAGTTCCCGTACAGGAACGACAGCCGGTAGTCGTCGTCCTTGAGATAGAGCGACCGGCGCATGCCCTTGGGCAGCTGGTAGATGAAGCAGAACTCGCAGTGGTTGTCGCAGGTCTGCACCCGGTCGAACACCGACGAGTGCACCTCGGCGCCGAAGACCTCGCCGGCGTCCTTGGTCACGACGACGGTCTCGACCAGCCCGCCGCGGTCGATCTCCAGCTCGAGGTCGGCCTCGTCGACCAGCCAGCGCCACTCGAGCACGTCCCGGGGCGCGCGACCGTCGATCGAGAGGATCTCGTCGCCCGGGCGCACACCGGCGGCCTCGGCCGGTGAGCCGGGCGCGACCGTGACGACGCGGGGAGCGGACACCGCCGACCAGGATAGGACCGAGCACCCGGCGTGCCTCTCCGAACCGGCGGGCCGTTAGCGTGATCGACGTGGCCGTCGATCGGGTCCTGCTCGCCGCCCCCCGGGGGTTCTGCGCCGGTGTCGAGATGGCGATCAAGGCCCTGGCCTGGATGGTGCGGGCCTTCCCCGCCCCCGTCTACTGCTCGCACGAGATCGTCCACAACCGGCTCGTGGTCGAGCGCTTCGAGGAGCTCGGCGTCGTCTTCGTCGACGACATCTCCGAGGTGCCCGAGGGCGCGCCGGTCATGTTGTCGGCCCACGGCTCGGCCCCCGAGGTCGTGGCCCAGGCCCGGGCCAACGGCGGGCTCGTCGTCGACGCCGTCTGCCCGCTCGTGACCAAGGTCCACCACGAGGTGCGCACCCGGGCCGGCAAGGGCTTCCAGATCGTCTACGTCGGCCACGAGGGCCACCAGGAGGCGGTCGGCACGATGGCCGTGGCCCCCGACTCGATCCACCTCGTCGAGACGATGGACGACGTCGCCGCCCTCCCCGACTTCGACCAGCCCACCGCGCTGCTCGCCCAGACGACGCTGTCGCATCGCGAGTGGTCGGGCATCCTCGACGGCGTCCGCGACCGCTTCCCCGACCTGTGGACGCCGGGCCGCTCCGACCTCTGCTTCGCCACCACCAACCGCCAGGCGGCGCTGGCCGAGATCGCCTCGCGTTGCGATCACGTCGTCGTGATCGGCTCGGCCAACAGCTCCAACACCATGGCCCTCGCCGCGCTCGCGGCCCAGGACGGCGCCACGGTGCACCGCATCAACGGCCCCGACGAGCTGCCGGACGAGATCGCCGGTGTGGTCGGCGTCACCGCGGGAGCGAGCGCCCCGGAGGAGATGGTCACGGCGGTCATCGATCGCCTCGCACCCCGCGACGGGGTCGAGGAGGTGCGGATCACGTCCGAGGACGAGTACTTCCCGCCACCGCGGGAGCTGCGAGACCTCCTCAACGCGCTCGAGCTGGCGGCCACGGTGGCCCTGGGTGGCTCGGTGAGCGATCGAACCCGCACCCCCGACCGCGAGGTGGCCGCATCCGACGTGCTCGTCGCCCTGTCGGGCACCTGAGCGGCCTCAGGCCGCCTCGTCGACGACCTCGTTGGGGGTCCCGGCCACGATCTGCGCCTCGTCGAAGAGCCGCTGGATCTCCACGGCGAGCCGCTCGGTGCGCTCGGCGACCGACTTCCGGCTGACGCGGCCGCTCTCCTTGCGCTCGGGCGGCGGCAGCGGCTCGCCGATGATCACGTGGATCTTCGTCGGGCGGATGAACTTGGCCTTGCGCGGCATCGAGCGAGCCGAGCCACCGATCCCGACCGGCACGATCGGGACCTGCGTCTTGGCCGCCACGTACGCCGGACCGTCGAAGAACGGATACAGCGTCGGCCCGTCGCGCCGCGTGCCCTCGGGGAAGAGCACCACCGGCTCCCCGCCCTCGATCGCTCCGATCGCACGGTGCAGGGCGTCGCGGTCGGCCGAGCCCCGCTCGACCGGGAAGGCGCCCATCGTGGTGAGCCAGCCGTTGAGGAACGAGTACTTGAAGACCTCGGCCTTGCCCATGAACCGCATGCGGCGGGGCACCACGCACATGAGCGGTGTGTCGATGTAGCTGCGGTGCACGGGGCTGAGCACGAACGGGCCGTCGGGCAGCCGGTCGAGCCCGTCGACGGTGAGCCGCCACCAGACCGCACCGAGGTAGCGCACCAGCCGCCGGAAGAACCCGTAGAGGTACCGACCGAACGCCCGGTCGGCGAGGGGGGCCCGCTGGTCGTCGCTCACGGCGGCGGACCGTATCCGCGCTCGGCCAGCTCGGCCAGGATGCGATCGACGACGCCGGCCACGTCGAGGTCGTCGCTCCACACAGTCACCGCGTCGTCGGCGGGGCGCATCGGTGAGTGCTCCCGGTTGGCGTCGAGCTCGTCGCGCCGGGCGATCTCGGCCTCGACCCGGTCGAGGTCGTCCTCGCCCGCCGTCTCCCCCATCCGCCGCTCGGCCCGGGTGAGGGGCGCGACATCGGCACCGTCGTGCTGCCCGACGCCGACCTGAAGGTGTACCTGACCGCCACGCCGCGCAC
>JBCBSZ010000077.1:0-33284 GCA_039818945.1 Actinomycetota bacterium | reverse complement strand
CCCAGACACCGTTCGGGATCCTCACTAGCACCCCGGGCTGGGGCCCAGTCCGCGTCGCGAACTACGGCGCCGCGGTCGGCGATCCCGAGCGTTGGCCGGGCCATCGCCAGCTCTACCGGGCCGCCGGGCTCACCCCGCGCCTCTACGAATCAGCCGGCCACCGCACCGACGGCCACATCACCCGCGAGGGCTCGGTCATGCTCCGCGTCGCGCTCGTCGATCTCGGAACCGGTCTCTGGCACAGCGAACCCGCCAGCCGCACCTACGGCTCCGAGCTCAAGGCCCGGGGCAAGCCCGGCGGAATCGTCATCTGCGCCATGGCCCATCGGGCCAACAAGATCGCCTTCGCCATGGTCCGCAACCAGACCCCATGGGAGCCCAGCCACTGGGCCGCATGACCACCGTCTCCACCGGGGCGAACCGCCGCCGGTGACAGGTCAGGGAGGCCGGCAGACACCGTTCTGACGGTGACGCACCGCCAAGGTGACGTCGGACTGAGTTTGGTGCCCGGCCTCCCGTTCTCGCCTCGAGCTCGAACCAGGCCAACTGACCGCGGAACGCCCGCAGGTCGCATGATCAGCGTGAGCCAGCAGAGCACGACCACCACCGACCGCAACCGCGCCCGACCGCCCTTCCGGGCGCTCAACCCGACGCGCCCTCACACTCCCCTTGACAAACCCACGGCCAACTCAGGTCGGCAGCTCGAAGAGCTGGACGGTCGAACCGTCGGGATCCGAGAGGCTCGCCACGATCCCACCCCAGGACTCCCGTTCGGGCGGGCGAAGGACCGGCACGCCGGTCGACCGGGCCCGCTCGACGAGCTCTTCGATGCCGTCGACGGCGAGGTTGATCATGATCCGGTGCGGCTCGGTCGTCGGGCCGCTCACGCCGTCGTGGAGGTGGATGGTGAGGCGCTGCCCACCCCACTCGAAGTTGACGAAGCCGTCCCGGTCGCTGCGCGGGGTGAGCCCGAGCACGTCGACGTAGAAGGCGCGGAGCGCATCGAAGCGGTCCGCCTCGGTCCAGATCAACACGCCGGCGAGACCCGTCACCGAAGCCATCGGCGCAGTCTCGCGCCCGACGTCAGGTCGTCGCGACCGCTGCTCGGACGCCGAGCAGCGACAGGGCGTGCGTCCACCCGCCCTGCACGATCGAGTGCTGCTCGTCGCCTGGCAGCTCCGAGTGGGTGAGGTACAGGTGGCTGCCAGCGCCCTCGGCGTCGATGCGCACGTCGACGATCTCGGTGTCGCCGAAGCGGTAGCGGAGGTGCGTGGGCTCGTCGACGACGAGGAACTCGCCCCGCACGACGAAGGGTGTGCCATCGAAGTCGAGGCTGACGTGGATCTCGCCGCCGGCGACCGCGTGCCAGGCGTGGACCGTCCAGAGCATGTCCTCGGCGCAACCCCACCAGGTGGTGAGGACCGCGACGTCGGTCCAGGCGGCGAAGAGCCGCTCGGGGCTCACGTCGTAGGAGCGGTCGAGCTCCAGGGTGCGGGTGCTCATCGTTCGGTCTCCTCGCGGTGGTCGGGCGGATCGGACAGGACGGCGTCGAGCCGGTCGAGGTTGGCTTCCCAGGCCCGTCGACGAAGGGTCGTCCACTCGGCGATCTCGTCGAGTGGCTCGGGCCGAAGGCGCAGCTCGTGGACCCGGCCGTGCGGGCGGCGGGCGATGAGACCGGCGGACTCGAGCACGTGGACGTGGCGACTCAACGCCTGCTTCGTGATGTCGAACGCCGTGCCGAGCTCCGGCGTGGTGAGTGGACCGTCGGCGAGTCGGTCGACGATCGCCCGTCGATGGGGGTTGGCGAGGGCCTCGAAGGCCCGATCGAGCACGGCGGTGGGCACGCACCGACCGTAGGCCGACGAGTCCGTAACCGTCAATAGGTGTGTTGACGGTCAAGGACGGCCGGACCCCTCGGCGTTCGCGAAGGTGGTGCGATGTGCGATGAGCTCCCCTCGGGTCTGAGGCTGGTCCGGACCACCCCAGAGCTCGACGAGTCGTCCGTGCCGTCGGGTCTGCTCCGCTCCCATCGCGTCGCCGACGGGGTGTGGGGCCGCCTGGTGGTGCGCAGCGGAGCGCTCCGGTTCGTGTTCGAGGACGACGACGGCCGGGAGGTGCGGGTGGCGGCGGGCGACCACGTCGTCATCCCGCCCGGACGGCCCCACCACCTGGTCGTCGACGGCACCGTGACGTTCGTCGTCGAGTTCCACCGACCGGTGGACTGAGTCTCAGTCGACCCCGAGTCCGATGAGCGCCTCGAAGGTGCTCGTGTCGCCGCGGCGGCCGATCTCGGTCAGGGATGGCCGGTTCCACACCCAGGCGACGAGGTCGGCCGCCGGCGCGACGATCTCGAAGTCCGGATCGGCCGGTTCGACGAGCTCCAGGAAGGGTTCGCGGTCGTAGGTCGTGCCGGACTCGGGGTTGGTGCCGCGGAAGCTGCCCAGGCGGATCGTCCACGATGTGTCGGTGTCGGTCGTCGCCAGGCGGCCGACCGGGCCGTCGAGGTTCGCGTCGGCCCAGCCCGGCGCGCCGCCGAAGATCCAGTCGAGTGCCTCGAGCACCCCGTCGGTCGAGAGCTCGGCATCGAGCGGGGTGCGCTCGCCCACGGTGAGCTCGGCGTCGAGCCGGTGGATCGATGCCTCGTGGGCCTGACGGCGGCGGACGAACCCCGCCGTCTGGTTCGTATCCAACCACGTCCAGCACGGCGTCGCGTCGTCGACCTCGGCGAGCGCTGATCGCAGCCGCTCGCTGGCGGCCCGGAACGCATCGACGAGGGCCTCGTCCTCGGGCTGCTCGGGCCGCTCGTAGGCCTGGGGGCCGGGGAGGCGGTCGGCGAGGAGCGCCCCCCAGAAGTGCTGGACCTCCGTCAGGTGCCACAGCAGGTCGGCCGCGACCCACCCGGGGCAGGACGGAACCGGCGCAGCGAGGTCGGCCTGAGCGAGGACGGCGATGAAGCGCTCGGAGTCTGCACCGAGGTGGTCGAGGTAAGGCAGCGTCATGGTCGCGACGGTACGGGCGACGGTCGCTGCCGTCGCCCGGTTTGGCCGAGGGCGGGACGGATGGACGGGTCTCGCTACGCTCGCCGGGATCGTGGACGGCACCGGAGGTGGCGAGCAGCCCCTGCCCCGTTCGCTGGCGCCGCTCCTCGGGGCGTCCCGGCGAGACGGCGGTGAGCAGCCCGAGTCGACCCGCGGTCGTCTGCTGACCTTGCTCGGCGAGTTCGTCCTGCCCGCAGGCGGTTCGGTCTGGACCAGGACGCTGGTGCTCGCGCTCGGGTCGCTCGGGGTGTCCGAGCACGCCGCCCGTCAGGCGATCGCCCGGAGCGAGGATCGAGGATGGCTCGGCCGGTCGCGCCACGGCCGCCGGACCCGGTGGTCGCTCACCGACGAGATGACGTCACTGCTGTCGGCCGGCGCCGAACGGATCTACACCTTCGGTCGCATCGACCGGCCGTGGCCGGGCACCTGGTTGCTCCTGTGGGCCTCGGTGCACGAGGCCGACCGGCGCACCCGCACACGCCTCACGACCGAGCTCAGCTGGGCGGGCTTCGGCACCGCCGGCTCGGGCACGTGGATCACCCCGTGGGTCGATCGCGAGGACGAGGTGGTCCGGCTGGTCGGTGAGCTCGGCGTCGAGGCCCGCACCTTCCGCGCCGAGCTCGGCGAGTTGGGCGCCCCCGACGAGCTCGCCCAACAGGCCTGGGACCTCCCGGTGCTGGCCGAGCGATACCGCTCGTTCCTCGACGACACCGCGCACGAAGGCCACACGGACGGCCTCGATGCCGTGCGCGAGCTCGCCGCGGCGGTGCATCGGTGGCGGCACTTCCCGTTCCTCGACCCCGAGCTGCCGGCGGCGCTGCTTCCCGAGCAGTGGCCCGGCCGGGCCGCCGCGGAGCGCTTCGCCGCGGTGCGCGGACGGCTGCTCGAGCCGGCGACTGCGTGGTGGGTGACGACCGAGTCCGGCCGGGGTGCGGACTAGGACGGGGACCAGATCAGCAGCCGCCCGTCGGCGGTCCCCAGCGCGAGCACCGCGGCGTCACCCACCCGCTGGACGGCGAGGTTCGTGACGCCGCGGGCGCCGAGCTCCACCGACCGCACGACCTCGGCGCCCTCGTCGGTGCGCTCGATCGCCACCAACCGGAACCGGTCCTGCGTGTAGATGAGCATCTCAGGCCGGCCGTCCGCGGTCGTGTCGGCGAGGATGCCGAGGTCGAGGTTGCGCGAGCCGATCACGTGCGACGTGAACTCACCGATGGACGCCTCGAGGACCAACTCGTCGCCGTCGAGCCGGGAGAACCGCACGATCCCTCCGAGATGGGGCGTCTGGACGTCGACGATCTCGAGCTCACCGTTCGGTCCGAGTGGCGCGACCCCGAGCTGGTTGCGCCACCTCCGACCCCGCCCCACCGCATCGGACGTCGCGAGGAGCGTGCCGTCGAGCCGGTACGCCTCCAATCGAGCGCCGACCTCGTCGTTGGCCGTCGTGACCAGGAGCTCGACGATGCCATCGCCGTCGAGGTCGGCGAGCAGAGGGGAGACGCCCTCGATCACGTCAGGAGGGCCGACCTCGATGCGGGTGCGTTCGCCGGTGCACCGGTCGAGCACCTCCACCGCGGCCGCCTCGATGTCGTCGCCGAGCACGGCGTGGGGGTACCGGTCGGTCGGTGACACCAGGGCCGCGCTGATCGGGCCGCTGTGGACCGCGCGGCCGTCGGGGAGCGGGTCGTCGAACGGCGCGAGCTCGGTGGCCGAGCCGACGACGCGGGGCCGGCCCTCGGCATCGAGGACCGCGAGCGGCGGCCCGTCGCCGTCGACGGCGTCGACCTCGAACAGCGCGCCGGCCGTGTCGACCTCGACCGACCGCCCGTCCTCGAGCGCGATGTGCCATCCGCCGTCGCCGAGCGGGACGATCCACTCGGCGACACCGTCGAGCCCAATGGACACCGGGGCGGTCTCCAGGTCGACGACGCCGTCGAACCACCGGTTCCCGGATGGGGTGACGTCGGTCCGGAGGGCCTCGGGTGCCTCCGTGCAGGCAGGTTCGACGACGGCCGGACCGGTCGCCGGTGGCGGCGCCGACGAGGGAGCGGTCGGAGTCGCTGGGGCGGTCGTCGAGGTCGGCGGAGACGTCGCGGCCGGATCGTCGCCACCGGCGCAGGCCGCGCCGAGCGCGACCGCGACGGCGACGGGCAGGAGGCGCACGCCCGCACCGTAACGCCGTGACCAGCGTGCACCGGACCTGTCGTCGGCCGCCAGGACGCCGTCCGTTCTTCAGGATCTGATCGACTTCGATCCATGGCGAGTTCACCTCGGTGCGCTGGACTCGCCGCGTGGTGCTCGCCAGTTCGGGTCGCTCTGCGTGACCGCGTCGATTCGGATGACCCGGGGTCGCGCCAGGCGCGTGGCTCGCCGCTCGCTCGAGGGCTACGCCTTCCTGCTGCCGACGCTCATCATTCTCGGTGTCTTCGTGTATTGGCCGATCGTCCGCTCGTTCGACCTCAGCCTCACGCGGGTCGCTCCCTTCGGCAGCCAGACCATCGACGTCGGCTTCGAGAACTATCGCCGACTGCTCGGGAGCGCAGAGTGGCGCGAGAGCCTGATCGTCTCGATGATCTTCATGGCCGGAACGGTCGCCGGCAGCGTCGGGATCTCGGTCTTCCTGGCGATCGCGCTCAGCTACCCCTCGCGGCTGAGCTGGTTCCACCGGCTCCTCATCTTCAGCCCGGTCGTCATCAGCTCTGCGGTCGTCGGCGTGCTGTGGAGGTGGCTCTACAACCCGATCGTCGGCTACCTGAACTACTGGCTGAGCCTCGTCGGGATCGAGGGGCCGAACTGGCTCGCGGACAAGGACTGGGCCCTGTACGGCGTGATGATGGCCGTGATCTGGAGCCGCATCGGCTTCAACACGATCATCGCCCTCGCCGGCGTGCAGAACGTCGATCCGAGCCTCTACGAGGCGGCGAAGATCGACGGTGCGGGACTCTGGGCTCGTATCCGCTACATCACGCTGCCGCTGCTGGCGCCGACGCTGTTCTTCCTGTTGATCGTGAACGTCATCTTCAGCCTGCAGGTGTTCGGTGAGATCAACATCCTGACCGACGGCGGGCCGGGCCGCTCGACGACCACGCTGGTCTACTCGGTCTTCATCGATGCCTTCGTCGGCACGCCGAAGCGGGGGTTCGCCTCGGCGCAGGCCTTCCTGCTGGCGCTCATCATCATCATCATCTCGGTCCTGCAGTTCCGGTACCTCGCCCGGAGGGTCCACTACCGATGACCGACCTCGCGACCAGGCCGAGCACCCAGACCGACGACGGCGCCGAGATCGCCGAGCGAACGCCGCGCCGTCGTCGCCGTGATTGGACCGGCGTGGCGCTCAGCGCCTCGTTGCTGCTGACCGGCCTCATCGTCTCGGCGCCGATCTTCATCGCCATCTTCACGAGCTTCACGCCGCCGAACGAGGTCTTCGACTACCCGCCGCGGCTGCTGCCGGAGAACTGGACGCTCGAGAACTACGAGACGGCCTGGACCTCGAGTCCGATGGGACGCTTCCTCATCAACAGCTTCATCCAGTCGGGCATCATCACCTTCGCCCAGGTCGTGCTGTCGGTCCTCGCCGCGTACGCGTTCGCCTTCATCGACTTCCCGGGCCGGAGTGCGATGTTCGCGCTGGTCATCGCCAGCCTGATGATCCCCTTCGAGCTCACGTTCATCCCGAACTTCCTCACCGTCAGCGATCTGGGTTGGGCCAACACCTACGCCGGGCTGACCGTGCCGTTCCTGGCCAGCGCGTTCGGCGTGTTCCTCCTGCGCCAGTTCTTCCTCAGCTTCCCGAGCGACCTGCGTGATGCGGCCGTCGTCGACGGCGCCGGGCAGTGGACCTTCCTCTGGAAGATCGTTGTGCCGCTCTCGAAGGGGCCGATCGGTGCTCTCGCGATCTTCAGCTTCTTGTCGGCCTGGAACCAGTATCTCTGGCCCCTCGTCATCACCAACGAGGAGTCCATGCGGACCACCCAGATCGGGATCCGCTTCTTCCTGTTCGACCAGGAGCGCAACGCCAACTACGGCGCCATCATGGCCGCCGCCGTGATCGTGATGCTGCCCACGCTGTTGGCCTTCCTCGTGGCCCAACGCCAGCTGGTGCGCGGCATCGCCATGACCGGGATCAAGGGGTGACCGGGACCGCTGCCACGGTCCCGGTCGTGCACCCCGACCGGACGTCACCGCACCTGCGGTGACAACCCTGACAACGACAGAGCCCGAGGAGGGTGCAGATGACCAGGCTACTGCGACTGCTGGCCGTGCTGATGGCGCTCGCGCTGTTCGCTGCGGCGTGCGGCGACAGCGATGACGACGCCGACGACGCCGCAGCGACCGAGACGACCGCGGCCCCGGCCGGCGACGAGGGCGAGGCCGACGAGCCCGCACCGACGACCGAGGCCGAGGCCGACGGCGATGACGGCGGCGAGGAGGAAGCCGAGGAGCCGGCCTCCGAGGCGATCGTGCTGGAGTTCTGGCATGCGATGGGCGACGAGCTCGGCGAGTCCGTCGACGAGCTCGTGGACCGCTTCAACGACAGCCAGGACGCCATCCAGGTGAACGCGACGTTCCAGGGCTCCTACGACGACACCTACAACGCCCTCCTCGCGTCGTTCGACTCGGCCTCGTCGCCCAACGTCGTGCAGAACTTCGATCTGGCGTCGCAGACGATGTTCGACACCGGCCGGCTCGTCCCGGCCCACGAGCTGATGGCCGCCGACGGCTACGACCCGGCGACCTTCCTGCCGGCCGTGCGCGACTACTACTCGGACGCGGACGGCATGGTCGCCATGGCGTTCAATTCGTCGACGCCGATCCTCTACTACAACGCCGAGATCCTCGAGGCTGCCGGTGTGGAGCCGCCCGAGGAGTCGTGGACGTTCAGCGAGCTGATCGCTGCATGTGATGCGATCCAGGCGGCGGGCACCGAGTTCTGCATCACGTTCGGCCAGGTGGGCTGGTTCTACGAGCAGATCCTGGCCAACTCGGGTGGGCTCTACTTCGACAACGACAACGGTCGGACTGGCCGGGCGACCGAGGTGGTGTTCAACGAGGGTCAGGGCGTCGAGGTCTTCGACTTCCTCGCCGGCCTCTTCATCGACGGGTACGCCCCGAACCTGGGCAACACCTGGACCGAGACCGACTCGGTGTTCTTCGCCGGCCAGGCGGCCATGATCTTCGACTCGACCGCCGGCGCAGCCGGGTTCGACGAGGGGTCGGAGTTCGAGGTGGGCACCATGTTCATCCCGCACTCGGATTCGTCGGAGCGCAACGGCGTCGTCATCGGCGGCGCCGCGCTGTGGCTCATGGACTCGGGCGACGACGGTGTCAACCAGGCGGCCTGGGAGTTCATGCGGTTCATGGCCGAGCAAGACCAGCAGATCACGTGGCACACGAGCACGGGCTACTTCCCGGTCCGGGTGGACAGCCAGGATGATGCCACGCTCCAGTCGTTCTGGGACGAGAACCCGAACTTCCGGACGGCCATCGACCAGCTGGCGACGACGCGGACCGAGATCGACGGTGAGGTCAACTACCCGGTGCTCGGTGGTCGCGCTGGGCCCTTCCCCGCCATCCGCCGGATCATCGTCGAGTCCTACAGCCGCGTCATCGACGACGGCGTTTCGGCGCAGGAGGCACTGGACGAGGCCAAGGAGCGCGCCGATCAGGAGCTCACGGACTACAACGAGTTCTTCGGGTAGGACACCTCGTTGTCCGTCCGTTCCGTCGTCGTCCTGCTCGTCGTCCCGCTGCTCCTCGCAGCGTGCGCGAGCTCGGACGGCGGCGGTAGCGGCAGGGCGGGTTCCGCCGAGGCCGTCGGTGCCGACCTCCGGGTGGTGGCCGACGGCCTCGTCCATCCCCTCGGTCTCGCGGCGCTCCCGGACGGCTCGGTCCTCGTGGCCGAGCAGGGCACCGGTCGTGACGACGACAGCGCTGGCGTGAGCGTCGTCGAACCCGACGGGACCGTCCGGCGGGTCGTCGACGGGCTGCCGTCGACGCTCGACTCCGGCGATCTCGCCGGCGCTCCGCTCGTCGGGGTCGACCCGACGGCCACCACCGCGTACGTCGGGCACTTCAACGCCGAGCGCCTGCTGACATTCGATCTCGTGGACGGTGCCGCACCCGATCGCACGCTGTCGCCGGACGAGCTCGACGAGGCGATGATCCGCCTCAACGACGTGTGGCTGGTCAACCCGTTCGACGTGGTGTTCGACCGGGATGGGACGCCGGTGGTGACCGATGCCAGCGGGAACGGCCTGGCGACCGAGCAGGAGGACGGCACCGTGCGCTTCCTGCGCCGCTTCGACCGGCTCGTCGACCCTGCCACCGGGCTGCGCATCGATCCGGTGCCGACCGGATTGGCCCGTTCGGGCGACGAGTACCTCGTCGCGCTCTTCAGCGGGTGCCCGTACCCCGCCGGCGCCGGTCGGGTCGTGTCCGTCGACGTCGACCGCGGCGAGGACGTCGTGGTCGACGGCCTGACCCTGCCCATCGACGTCGAGGTCGATCAGCGCGGTCGCATCTGGGTGCTCACGTTCGCAGACGTCGACACCGAGGCGGACTGCTTCTCCGCCGAGGCGTACCGGCCGGGCACCGGGCGGCTCTCGATGGTCCAGGACGGCGACCTGGTGACGGTCGCCGAGGGTCTCGACCAACCCGGCGGCATGGCGCTCGGACCGGGCGGTCGCATCTTCGTGAGCGAGCTCCGAGCCGGGAGGGTCCTCGAGATCCGGCCGACCGATGACGCTGCGGAGGCAGGCGCCGGGTTCGTCGACCGCGCCGAGGCGCTCGGCCTCGGTGAGCACCGCCATGCCGGCATCACATCCGACGGCATCACCGATCCGTCGGCCGCGATGTCGGGAGGGCTCTGCTGGCTCGACGTCGACGCCGACGGATGGCTGGACCTCCTCGCCGTCAACTCCCACCCGGAGGCGGTGGAGGCCACGGCGGCGACGGCGTTGTTCCGCAACGACGGGGGCCGCTTCGTGGACGTCTCGGCCGGCTCGGGCATCGACCTCCGCGAACGGGGCAACGGCTGCGTTGCCGGCGACGTGGACGGTGACGGTGACGTCGACGCGTACGTGACCGCCGACGGGCCGAACCGCCTCTTCCTCAACGACGGCACCGGGGTCTTCACCGAGGTCGGCGCGCTCGCCGGCGTCGACGCCCCGGAGTGGAGCACGGCGGCCGCGTTGGCCGACGTCGACGACGACGGCGACCTCGATCTCTTCGTCGGGGCCTACCTCGATCTCGCGGTGCTGGTGGAGGAGCCCCTCGGTGCGTTCCCGCAGGATCATCCCGGCCTGCCCAATCGGCTGTACCGCAACGACGGCGTCGGAGCCGATGGGGTCCCCGCCTTCTTGGAGGTGGGCGATGACTGGGGCCTCGATCACGCCGAACGGACGCTCGGAGCGCTGTTCACCGACGTCGACGGCGACGGGACACTCGACCTCTTCGTGGCGAACGACGGCGAACCGAACCGGCTGCACCTCGGCGACAGCGATTCGCTGGTCGACGTCGCCGAGTCGACCGGCGCCGACGACCGTGGCTCGGGCATGGGGGTGGCGGCCGGCGACTGGGACAGCGACGGCAGCACCGACCTCTTCGTGACGAACTGGGATCGCGAGCTCCACGGCCTGTACCGGAGCGTCGATGACTACTTCCTCAACGATGCGTCGCTCGTCGGGCTGTCGGGGATGGGTGCCGGCCAGACGGGCTGGGGGACCGCGCTCGCCGACCTCGACCTCGACGCCGACCTCGACCTGTTCATCGCCAACGGACGAGTGCCGGTCGTGGACCCCGGGCGCGACGCCGAGCTGCTCCGGCTCTTCGAGAACCGGGGAGAGGAGCCTGGCCGCTCCTCGTTCGTCGATGTGTCGCGCCAGTCCGGCCTCCATGCGGTGGGCGAGCTCATGGCCCGGGGTGCCGCGCTTGCCGACTTCGACAACGACGGCGATCTCGACGTGGCGGTCGCCACTGTCGGTGGCCCGTTGGTCCTGCTCGAGAATCGGACGACCGGGAGGTGGTTGACGGTCGAGTCGACGCGGCCCTGGCCGGGCACGACCGTCATCGCGGAACTGCCCGACGGCCGGATCCTCCACCGCGAGATCAGGCTCGGGTCGAGCTACCTGGCGTCCGAGGACCCGCGCGTCCACGTCGGGCTCGGTGGGAACGACCGGGTCGCCGAGGTCCGCGTCGTCCACCCCGACGGCACCGAGCACGTCCGTCGTGACGTGCTCGCCGACCAGGTCCTCGTCGTGCCCGGACCGGTGCTCGACTGAACGGAGCCCGAACCCCCGGTCCTGGCGCTCAGCGCGGTTCCGGCCTCACCGTGCCCCCGCCGGCCCGCTTGGCCTCGTACATCTGGCGGTCCGCGGCGGCGAGGAGGTCGTCGAGCGACGCAGGGGTCGGCGCCACGGCGAGCCCGATGCTGGCACCGACGTCGACGGCGATGCGGTCGACGATGATGGGGCGACCGAGCACCTCGAGCACGCGGGCCGCCGAGGTCCGGGCGGAGGCCTCGGCGGCGGCGAGGTCGACCCCGGCCGCCGGCACGATCACGAACTCGTCGCCGCCGACGCGTCCGACGAGATCGTCGGACCGCGTCGCCGAGCGGAGGCGCCCGGCGACCGCGTGCAGGACGTCGTCGCCGAACGCGTGGCCGTACCGGTCGTTGACCGGTTTGAAGCCGTCGAGGTCGAGGTAGATCGCCGCGCAGGCGCCCGGTCCCTCGCAGCGGAC
Organism: Actinomycetota bacterium; assembly: GCA_039818945.1. Lineage (GTDB taxonomy): Bacteria > Actinomycetota > Acidimicrobiia > Acidimicrobiales > Poriferisodalaceae > JBCBSZ01. Next base: position 21,507 of record JBCBSZ010000077.1, on the reverse strand, counting down.
GAGCGCTCCCTCGACCAGCCCGAGTCGGTTGAGGACTCCGGTGAGCGGATCGCGCAGCGCCGCCCGGGCGAGCTCCTCGTCGGCCCGAGCCCGCTGGAGCACCACCGACGCGAGCTGCCGGGCCCGATGGAGCCGGTTCACCGCCCCGACGGCGGTGGCGTCGAGGAGGCGCGTCCCCGCGACGAAGCTGTGCCCGCCGTGCTCGGCGTCGCCGGCACCGACGTGCCACACGTCGCAGTACCCCGCCGTCGCGAGGGGTGCGCCCGGACCGATCGTGCGGGGATCGTGGCGCGTCGGCTGGGCCACGTCGCGATCCCACGGCACCGGGCCGCTCAGCGCGGCCAGCGGGGCGACGAAGGACGGATGGGAGGTGGCGACGACCCGGTGCCGGCCCGTGCGGTCGTCGCGGCGCAGCACCGCGGCATCGAACTCCAGCGGTGGCACCGCCGCCATCATGACGATGAGGCGCAGCAACTCGTCGAGCGGTGCGCCCGTGGCGAGCCCCTCGAGGATGCGACCCAGGAGGTCCTGGGCCCAGGCCGGCCGGACGTCGTAGATCACCCCGCCGACCTCGGGATCGAGCACCCCGCCGCTCCCGGTCACCTCGATCGGGACCGCCCGGCCGTTGCCGTCGATCATCCGGAACAGGAGCGTGGCCCAGGCGCTGCCCTGGTCGAAGTGGCCGGCTGCTCCTCCGCTCACGAGCTCGATGAAGGCCTCGGTGACCCAGTCGCGATCGTCGGGGTGGACGCGGTCGAGCATCGAGGTGCCGCGGGCCTCCTCCAGGGACATGCCGGTGAGCTCGACCATGGCGAGGTTGCCATAGACGACGAGGCCCGCCTCGTCGACCACGACGAGCGGCATCGGTGAGCGGTCGAGCACGGCCCGATGGAAGTCGGGTGACGAGTCGGCCCCCACCGGCACGACTCTGGCACACCACGCGGCCACCCTGAGTCGTCAGCGAGGGGGCAGTTCGGTGTTCGGCCTGCTCAGGAGGCACCGAGATGACAACTCGTCGCACGTCCGTCACCGGTTTGCAACATGTCGGGCGTCGATTCCGGTCCCTGCAGCACGTCAGCGCCCGGGTCGGGCGAAGATGAGAGGACTCTCAGGAAGCCCTCATGTTCGTCTCACCGCCGTCCACGACGTTGGCCCCATGACCCACCTCCCGTCCGCCTCGAACTGGAAGCTCTTCCTCCTCGGCGCGGGGATGGTGGTCGGCGCCGGCGCGCTGACGGCGCGCAACGTCGTGGCCGAGCGGGTGGAGCCTGCGACCGCGGTCGAGGTCCTCGGCGTCGCGGCGGTGCCGCCCGCGCCGGAGCGACCCGAGATCGTGTGGCCCGAGCTGGCCGTGCCGGAGGAGCCGGACCCGGAGGACGACACGGCGGAGGCACCACCGATCTCGTCGGCGTCGATCGAGGAACGGCCCCCGTCGCCGCCCGTGTCGAGCGCCGCCGACGACGACGACGAGGACGATGATCCCGACGAGGACGAGGGATCGGACGAGGACGACGGTCCCGATGAGGACGAGGGCCCCGACGAGGACGACGGACCCGATGTGGACGACGGACCCGATGAGGACGAGGGACCGGATGAGGTCGACGGCCCCGATGAGGTCGATGCTCCGGATGAGGTGGATGGTCCGGATGAGGCTGACGGTACAGATGAGGTCGACGGTCCGGATGAGGTCGACGGTCCGGATGAGGCTGACGGTGCAGATGAGGTCGATGGCCCCGATGAGGTCGACGCCCCCGAGCGCGATGACGACGACCCGGTCGACGTCGAGGACGACGGTGACGACGACTGAGCCGCGGGGGAACCGATGACGACGACGCGGTCGCGGATCGTCGTGGTGACGGTCGGGCTCCTCGCGCTCGCGGCGATCACGTCGGTCCTGCTCCTCCGGCAGGTCCTCCTGGCCCGGCTGGCCGAGGACGTCGACCAGCAACTCCGTCAGGAGGCCGACGAGTTCTCCGCGCTCGTCGTCGAGGCCGCCGACGACGGCACCGGCACCACCGACGTCGCCGAGCTCATCCGGACGTTCCTGAGCCGCAACGTCCCGGAGTCGGACGAGGTGCTGGTCGGTCTCGTCGACGGCCGCGTCCTGGCCCGCACGCCCGAGTCACCGGCTCCGGTCGAGGACGATCCCGAGCTGATCGCCCGCTGGTGGTCCGAGCAGATGTCCGCCTTCCGCACCGACGACTCCGCAGCGGGGGAGGTGCGCTCCCTCATCGTGCCGATCGAGGCCGACGGGGAGCGGGTGGGTGCGTTCGTCGTCGCCCACTTCCTGCGCTCCGATCGCGACGACGTGACCGAGGTGGTCACGGCGGCAGCACAGGTGCTCGCCGTGGCCGTCGTCGTGGCCGGCGCGCTCGCCTGGATCGTCGCCGGCCGCGTGCTCCGCCCCCTCAGCGTGCTGTCCGACACCGCAGCACGCATCGACGAGGACGACGTCGGCCGCCGCGTGCCGGTCTCCGGCCCGTCCGACCTCGCCTCGCTCGCCGAGACGCTCAACGGGATGCTCGACCGGATCGAGCGTGCGTACGTGAGCCAGCGGCAGTTCCTCGACGATGCGGCCCACGAGCTCCGGACTCCGCTCACGATCCTGCGGGGGCACCTCGAGCTGATCCGCATGGACGAGCCGCTCGACGCCGAGACCCGCACCATCGTGATGGAGGAGATCGATCGGATGGCGCGACTCGTCGACGATCTCCTCGTGCTCGCCTCCGCTCGGCGGCCCGACTTCGTGGTGACCGAGCCGGTTGACGTGCGCGACCTCGCCGAGGCCGTCGCCGACCGCGCCTGGGCGCTGGGGGACCGGCACTGGGAGCGCGACATCGCCGTCGACGAGGTCGCGCTGCTCGACGACCAGCGCATCACGCAGGCGTGGATGAACTTCGTCCGCAACGCCGTCCAGCACACGAAGGACGGCGACGAGATCACCGTCTTCGTGCACCGGGTGGGTCCAGAGCTCCGCCTCGGGGTGCGCGACAGCGGTGAGGGGCTCGACCCCGCCGACGTCGACCGGATCATGGCCCGCTTCGGCCGTGCGTCGTCGGAGCGCCGCGACCGGACGGACGGGACCGGCCTGGGCCTGGCCATCTCGAGCGCCATCGCCGACGCCCACGGTGGTTCGGTCGGCGTCGATCCCGGCCCCGGGACCGGGGCGAGCTTCTGGCTCGCCCTGCCGGTGCCCGCCCCTGACCTCCCCACGACCACGGAGCTGGCCCCATCGTGAACCGCATCCTGATCGCCGAGGACGAGGCCCGCATCGCGTCGTTCGTGGAGAAGGGCCTCCGGGCCGCCGGCTTCACGACGATCGTCGTCGACGACGGACCGACCGCGCTCGCGCTCGCCCGTGACGACACGTTCGACCTGCTGGTGCTCGACCTGGGCCTGCCCGGACTCGATGGCGTCGAGGTGCTGTCCCAGCTGCGAGCGCGGGGCGAGACGATGCCGGTGATCGTCCTGACGGCACGTTCCACGACGGCCGACACGGTGGCCGGACTCGAGAGCGGCGCCGACGACTACGTGACCAAGCCCTTCGTGTTCGACGAGTTGCTCGCGCGCATCCGCGTCCGGCTCCGCGACCCGGGCACCGCCGAGCAGTTCGTGCTCAGCGCCGGAGGTGTCGAGCTGGACGTGCGCACCCGCACCGCGAGCGTCGACGGTGAGGTCGTGGAGCTGTCGACCCGCGAGTACGGCCTGCTCGAGCTGTTGATGCGCCATCCCGGTCAGGTGCTGAGCCGCCAGCAGCTGCTGTCGTCGGTCTGGGGCTACGACTTCGACCCGGGCTCCAACGTGGTCGACGTCTACGTCGGCTACCTCCGCAAGAAGCTCGGGACCGAGCGCATCGCGACCGTTCGGGGCGTGGGGTACCGCTTCGCCACCTGAGGGCGGCCGTCAGCGGCCGAGGATCTTGCCCAGGTCCAGACCCTTGACGAGGTCGTCGAGGCCGCCGGTGGGCACCTTGCCGCCCGGCGAGAGCTGGTCGATGAGGCCGGGGAGCATGCCGGCCAGACCCGACGACGCCTCGTCCCGGCTGACACCGGCCTGGCTCGCGATCGAGTCGAGATCGCTGCCGAGGGCCTGCTCGACCTCGGAGGCCTCGAGCGGCTCGTTGTCGCCGGTGCCGATCCAGCTGTCGGCCTTGGCGCCCAGCCCGGCATCGGTGAACTTGCCGAGCAGCCCGCCCAGACCGCCCAGCGAACCGCTGCCCTTGCTCAGCATCGGCAACACGGCGTCCATCAGGGAATTGCCCGACGATCCGGACGATCCGGACGATCCGGATGAACTGGCGGAACCCGAGCGTCCGAGCAGCTTGTTGATCAGGTCCATGATGGCCATGCCGGGACCCTAGTGGTGTCGCGCTGACCGCGCGACGGTCCGGTGTTCCCGCGGCGAGACGCCGTGATGCCGCGTGAACGCTCGGGTGAACGAGGGCTGGGCCGTGTAGCCGACGCGCTCGGCGACGAGCTGGACCGGCAAGTCGGTCTCGATGAGGAGCTCGGACGCGACGATCATCCGCCAGAGCGTGACGTAGCCCATCGGGCTCTGACCCAACGTGGTGCGGAAGCGAGCGGTCAACCGGGAGGGCGAGAGCGCGGCGACCCGCCCGAGCGCAGCGACGTCCCACTCCCGTGCGGGATCACCATGCACCGCCGCCATCGCGGCGAGCACCGGTGGGTCCGCGAGCGCACGGAGCCAGCTGGGGTCATCGGTCGGCGCGGTCCGTGCCACCTCGCGGAGCGCTTCCGCGCACAGCAGCTCGAGGAGGCGGGTCACGGCGAACTCCCAGCCGGGTCGTCGGGCGTCGACCTCCGCGGCCAGGAGGCCGGCGAGCGCATCGAAGTCCTCACCGGCCCCGCACGGGACGTGCACCGTCGGCGGGAGCCCGTCGGCGAGCGGCGAGGTCCCGAGGGTGCCGATGCTGAAGACGCCGCACACGAGGGTCGTACCATCACCCGCCGCATCAGTGGGGCAAGGGGGTTCACCGTCCATGCCCATGAGCCGCTCCAGCGGCTGCGGTCGGGCCCCGGCGCCGCACCTCAGCTGGTGGGGCGCGCCGCCGAAGCTGACGAGCAGGTCACCCGCGCCGGCTCGGACGGTGGCCCCGCGGTCGTCGACGAGGTGCAGCCACCCTTCTCGGACCAGGTGGAAGGCGACCACCTGGTCCGGGGCCGCCCGGGTGAGGTCGGCGAGCCGGGCCGCCCCCGGGACCTCCACGGCCCACGGCGCTGCGTAGCGCTCGTGGAGGACCAGCGAGCCGCCGACGCGGAGCACGCGAAGCACGTCGCTCAGGGGGTCGGCTGGACTCATCTCGTTCCCGAGCTTCCCATCTCAGGCCGAAGCGGTCGTGAGGCGAGTGGCGTCGAGTGCCGTGCCGATGCCGAGGAGACGACCGATCGAGACGACGTGGAGCCAGAGCCAGACCGGCGCGGGAGCGAAGACGGCATACATCATCGGGTGGTGAGGACCGATGTCGCCGAGCAGCACGTAGGCGATGCTCGTGGCGACGACGAGGATGTCGCCGAGGCCGAAGAGGTTCGCGATCCACGGCATCCTCGTGGCGTTGCGGTCGCGGGCCACAGCCCACGCCGCGATCAGGCCGAGGAAGCCGGCGGTGACGTGGGTGAAGCCGTCGATGACGCCGAAGGTGCGGGGGAGGAGGCCCTCGCCAGCCCAGAGCAGGAACGTCGCGCCGAAGAAGACCCGGATGCCCTGCGGCGCCAGGAGCCAGGTCTGGTCCATGTCAGCGAGCGGGCGTCGCATCGACGCCGGTGCGAGGAGCAGCGCGCCGACGAGGGCCACCGAGAGGAGCACGATCGCGAAGAACGCCGTGCCGCCGATGTCCTCGGGGAAGGGCTCGCCGTTCGAGAGCAGCGCTCGGAGCACGAACAGCCAGAGGACTCCGGACACGCCGATGATGGTGGCGGCACGGCGCCGGACACCGCCCGCCACGAAGGCGGCGAGCGTGAAGGCCAGCGCGATCGCGTTCAGCCCGAGGATCAGCCAGGCGGCTTGTTCGAGGGTCATGGTTGCCTCCCATCTCCGTGGATGAGGGCAACGTACGAAGGACTCGCAGTCGTTGGAATCACCGAAGCGGGTGAGTTCGTGACCGCGACGACTGCGATCAGCGCAGGGGCGGTCCGGAGAGCCAGGCGACGAGCGAGGTCCGCTCGCCGCGGCTCGGCGGCACCGCACGGTGCAGGACGAACGCCGGGAACACGACGGCCTGGCCCGACTCGAGACGGATCGGTTCGGGGTCGCGGCTGCGCATCACATCGACGCCGCCTCCGGTGGCGAGCCCGCTCTCACCGATCTCGACGACGACGGTCAACTTCCGGCAGCGGGCGATGTCCGACGTGCCGATGTCGATGTGCCAGTCGAAGCCGACCGGGCCGGGGGAGTAGGTCGTGAGCTGCAGCGCCGACTCGATGTGGTCGACGTCGAAGCCCCACTTGGCGTTGGCATCGTCGGAGAGGCGGCGGAGCGCGGCGTGGAGCCAGTCCCACCGCGGGTGGTGATAGAGCCAGTGGATCCGGCCCTGGCGGTAGCTCGGGTCGGCGCTGCCCTGGTCGAGCTGGGGGGCGTTGGCGCCGCCGTCGGCCAGCTCGTCGAGGAGCTCGGCGCGGGCGTCGTGATCGAGCACGGCGTCGAAGACGGTGTAGGCATCCACCGGCCGCTCCCTCACTCGCTGCGGTTCGGTCCCAGCGGCACCGTAGCCAGCGGTGCTGCTGCGCTTCGCCCCGGATCGCCGCAGGGAGCGACTCGATGACCACACCGGCCGAGTCGTTCGACTGGGGGGCGCGCCCCGTTGAGGTGGTCGGGTCCACTTCGTAGCGTGCCGGCCATGCCTGAGCAGACCTCCGATCGATCGGCGGTGGCGAGACGTGGGGTCCTCCTCCTCGTTGCGGTCGTCGTGCTGGTGGTCGCCGTCGCTGTCGTGGTGATCGTCGGTTCCGGCGACGGCGATGACGGCGTGTCGGTGCGCCGCGAGGCGTCGCTGGCGGGGCCGCTGTTCGGCGTCGCCGAGACCGTCGTGCAGCTCGACGACGGTCGGGTGGCGGTCGGGAACGAGAACCTCTGGACGCTCGATCCGGACCAGCCGTCGAACCTGCCGCCGGAGGAGATCCGACGCTACGGCGACTCGATCCGAGCGCTGGTGGTCCTCGACGGCGATCGCTTGGCCAGCGCCGGTCCGGCCGAGGACATCACGCTGTGGGACGTCGCAGGACGAGTGGAGGAGATCGGCACCCTCGTCGGTCACGAGTCGCCGGTGACCGCGGCGGTCGCGCTCGACGACGGGCGTCTCGCGACAGGAGACGAGGGTGGTGTGGTTCGCCTGTGGGAGACCGGTTCGGGGACCGGCACCGTGCTGGGCGGCCACGCAGCAGCGGTGGTGGAGCTGTCGGTGACCGGCGAGGGTCGCCTCGTCAGCGCGGCGGCCGACGGTGCCGTGTTCGTGTGGGACCTGGCGTCCCCTGACGAGGAGCCGGTCGTGCTCGGCCCAGGCGGTGCTGCGGTCTTGGCGGTCGAGTCGGTCGATGCGAACCGCATCGCCACGATGAACGCCGATGGGATCGTCCGGATCTCGGATACCGCCGACCCGGACGCTCCGGTGCTGCGCTGGGAGCTCCCGGCCGATCCGTCCGTCCAGGGCCGTCATTCGTTGGCGGTACTCGACAGGGGACTGCTGGCCGCAGCCGGGAGCGATGGGGTGGTGTCGGTGTGGGACCTGGATGCGCCCGAAGCCTCACCGACCCTGATCGACACCGGAGCCGACGGACCGGCTGCGGTGCTGGGCATGGGCGACGATCGGCTGCTGACCGGCTCGGCCGAGGGCACCGTCCAGCTCTGGCACCTCGCCACACCGTCCTCTCCCGTCGTGAACATCGACGCCCACGACGGCCCGGTGCACGGCCTGCACCCGTTGGCTGAGGACGGCTTCGCCACCGTCGGCGCCGACGGTCGGGTGGCGGTCTGGGTGCTGGACTGACCGTGGGGGAGCGGGAGGTGAGCGAGGTCCGGGTCAGGATCGTGGACGGTCGCACCGTCCCCTCCGTCGAGCTCCCGGACGACGAGGTCCTCGCCGAGGTGCTCCACACCGGGTGGGCGTGCGGACCGCTCCGGCTCGTCGCCGGGGCCCGCGACCGGCGTGGCTTCATGATCGAGAGCGCCGTCGGCGTGACCTTCCAGATCGAGGCGCCCGAGGAGTTCACCTCCGACGATCCGGACCAGGTGAGGCTGTTCTACCTCGACGAGGAGCCGGTGATTCCCGCCCACCGTTACGTGGCCTGGGTTAGACGGGTCGCCCTCGCGGCGACGGCGCCCGACGTGATCCGCGGCGTGCCGGATGGCGAGGCCGTACGCGCGATCGCGCTGGACCTCGATCATTGAGCATGTCGGCGGTCAGCGGTTCCAGAGGTGCTGTGACTCGACGCCGAGAGCGCGGTTGAAGCGAGCCGACGCGTTCTCCCACGCGATCAACTCCGTGAGCACGACGATCTCCTCGGTGCTGAAGTGCTCCTGGAGCCGGTCGAACAGCTGGTCGGCGACGAACTCGCCTCCGGCGCCGCCGACGGTCATCGCGTCGGCGTAGTCGAGGGCGACGAGCGTCCGGCCGTCGAAGAGCGATCGGTCGAGCGTCTCGGCGACGACGGCGAGGAGCTGCGCTTCGGCGACCCCGTGGTCCGCTGCGACCGCAGCGTTGATGTCCTGTCAGAACACGCAGCCGACCTGTGCGGCGACGCGTCGGTTCACGAGCGCCGACAGACCCGGTTCGATCAGCGCTGCCTTGTCGAGCGCGGTCCACATCCCGCGAGCGGCGCGGAAGACCTCCTCGTTGTGGGCGTAGAGCAGGTGGTTGTTCAGGGGCGCGCCGTAGATCTCGCTCTGGGCGTCGAGCACCGCCTTCACCCTCGGGGGAGTCTCCGCCGGGTCGACCTCGGGTAGTCGTGCCACCTGCTGCCTCGTCTCGTGCGTCGTCGGGCGGGCAGCTTCGCGCACGTCGTGCATGAGTCCAGGCGGTTTGGCTCAGCGACGTCGGCGTGCCTCGTCGCTCAGCTCGTCGCGCCTCCGAGGCGACGCCAGCGCAGGACGCGGACCGGGTGCTCGGCGTCGGGATGGATGCTGCGCCACGGTGCGGCGTGGTGCACGACCGAGTCGGAGATGACGTGGGGCGGACCGAACCGAGCGGTCGTGAGCTGCAGCGGCGCCTCGTCGAGCAGGGCGCTCGCGGTGCTGATGACCTCGTCGGTGCGGGCGGCGGTGAGGACCAGGCGCATGGCGTCGACGCCGTCGGCCCCTCCGCCGTCGTGGAGGTGGAGCTCCTCGGCGTCGGTCGCCCGCTGGGCCCGCGACGGGCGCTGGGGTGGGTTGACGACCAGGACGTCGGCGCGGAGGAGGCCGAGGTGCTGCCAGTCGCACTCGACGAAGGAGACGCGGTCGAGCGCCTCGGTGCCGAGGATCGCGTCGACGTTGTGGCGGGTCGAGTCGAGGGCTGCTCGGTCGCCGTCCTGGGCCAAGACGTGCGCGGCTCCGGCGGCGAGCGCGGCGATGGCGATCAGGCCGGACCCGCAGCCGGCGTCCACCACCGTCCGTCCGTGGAGCTGGGAGGCCGGCGTTTGGAGCACCTCGGCGAGGTGGATGCTGAAGCTGCTCGGACGGTGCACGCCGGCGCCGGCGACATCGAGCCGGGCGGCGACGTCGCTCCAGGTGGTGGTGGCGTCGAGCGGGGCGCGGCGCATCGCCGGATCCTGCCATCCGCCCGGCTCCACCCTGCCCACGACCTCACGCCGTCGGTGGCACCACGGCGACGGCTTCGATCTCCACGACCGCGGCGTCGACGAAGAGCGCCTGGACGCCGAGGAGGGTGATGGGTACCTCGGGCAGGCGGGTGCGCTGTCCGGCGGCGATGAGTCCCTCGACCAGCTCGCCCTGGCGGTCCTCGCTCCAGTCGACGATGTAGATCATCAGCTTGGCGAGGTGCTCCGGGCCGGCGCCGGCGGCGGCGAGCGCGCTGACCACGTTGCTGAGCGCCCGGTCGATCTGCGCAGCGAGGCCCTCGGCGAGGTTGCCGTCGGCGTCCTGTCCGAGTTGGCCGGCCAGGTGGATGATCGAGCCGGGTGGCGCGATGGAGGCGTGCGAGAAGCCGCGGGGAGGGGAGAGGCCTGGATCGTTGCGGAGCTCGATGGTCATGCGCCGCACGCTAGGACCGCACGCCGATCGACGGGAGGGGATTGGCCGCCTCGGTCGTGACGCCGGCGAGGTCGGTACGGTGTCGGCGCCGAGGGGGAGGGGTTCTCGCATGAATCTGGCCAACGCCGTCCGGTTCTGGAGCACGTGGAACCCCGACGGCGAGTCCGTCGTGATCGACGACGCCGCCACCACCTGGGCCGAGCTGGATCGGCGCACCAACCGGCTGGCCAACGGGCTGGCCGCGCACGGGATCGGTGCGGGCGATCGGGTGGGCATCCTCTCCGGCAACCGCCTGGAGTATCTCGAGCTCGCCATCGCCGGGTACAAGATCGGTTCGTTGCTCGTCCCGCTCAACGTCCGCCTGACCGCACCGGAGCTGGCGTACATCATCGACGACGCCGGGTGCGCTGCGGTCGTGGCCGACGGCGTCCTGGGGGAGCTCGGGGCGGCTGCGCTCGATCGGGCGTCGTCGGAGGTCCTCCCGATCGGCCTCGACCCCGGCTTCGGGACCCTGCTCGACGATCTGCGATCGAGCGACGACAGCGATCCGGCCGTCGAGGTGTCGGCCGACGACCTCGCCTACATCCTCTACACGAGCGGGACGACCGGCGCCCCCAAGGGCGCCATGATGAGTCACGGCAACGTCCTGGCGATGAGCCACAACCGGATCCTCGCCGACGACCTCACGTCGGCGTCTCGGGTCTACCTGCCGTTCCCGCTGAGCTTCACCGGCGGTCTGGTGTCGGTGTGGGCACCGACCTACGTGGGCGGCGCGACGCTGGTGCTCGACACCGCGGTCGACCCCGGTCGGACGTTGCAGGTGATCGAGGGTCAGGCGATCACGAACTTCGCCGCCGTGCCGGTCATCTGGGAGATGATCGTCCAGCACCCCGACTTCGCCGGGGCGGATCTGTCGACGCTCCGGGTCATCGGCTCGGGCGGCGCCGCGGTCCCCGAGGCCCTGCTGCAGAAGCTGCAGGACGCCGGGCTCCCGATGAGCCAGGGGTACGGCCTGACCGAAGGTGCCGGCATGAACGCCTGGCTGCGCGCCGAGGACGCCGAGCGCAAGCTCGGATCGTGCGGTCGGCCGATGATGCACACGAGGATGCGGACCGTCGATCCGGAGAACGCCGATCAGCTCGTCGACGTGCCCGCCGGCGAGGTGGGGGAGCTGATCATCTCAGGCCCGGAGATCATGGTGGGCTACTGGAACGCCCCGGAGGCGACCGCGGCGACGCTGGTCGACGGCTGGCTCCGGACCGGCGACCTCGCCCGGATCGACGACGAGGGCTTCGTGTTCATCGTCGACCGGTCGAAGGACATGCTGATCTCCGGCGGGCTCAACGTGTACCCGGCCGAGATCGAGGCAGTGATCGCCGGCATCGATGGAGTGGCCGAGTCGGCGGTGATCGGTGTGCCCGACGACCGGTGGGGTGAGGTGCCGCTCGCGCTCATCGGGCTCCTCCGCGGCGCCGAGCTCGACGGCGCTGCCGTGGCGGCCCGCTGCCGTGAGGCGCTGGCCGACTACAAGCGCCCCCGCTTCGTGGTCGTCCGCGACGAGCCCCTGCCCCGCGGCATGTCGGGCAAGGTGCTCAAGCGCGACCTGCGGGACGAGTACGCCGACCCGACCTCCTGGGGCCCCGCCGTGCGGTGAAGTCGGTTGTCCGCGCCTTGCTCCGACGTGCACGGTGGTGTGCATGTCGGGGACCACGATCGAGCTCGACGACGAGCTGGTTGACCGGGCGATGCGGCAGTTCGGGCTCCGGACGAAGCGCGAGGTCGTGCACCTCGCGCTCGAACGGCTGGTCGGCGGTGGGCCGATGACGGTCGACGAGCAGCTGGCCACCGGAGGCATGGGCTGGGACGGCGATCTCGACGCAATGCGTGCGTCGAGGATCGATCCAGATCGCTGACACCTCGGCCGGATCGAGTTCCCCATCGCCTCCACTCGCCGTTGGCCGCCCGGAATGCGAGAGGTAAGCACGGCTGGGGGCGTGCTCGTCGATCCGCTGCTCCTGGAGGTAGCGGCGGGCACGTGACGCGGAACGGAGCCCCGGACCTGTGGCTGCTCAACGCGCCGCGGTTCGAGCCGATCGCGGTGCTAATGGACTGGCTCGACGCGGCAGGCATCTGCCGAGGACCCCGGCGCCGAGCTGCTACGTTGCCGACTCACTGGTCCTGCGCCTGGACCGGAACGACGATCTCACCGCACGCCGCACCGCATGAAGCCCTTGGGAGGCCGCAAGCAGGTTTCGGTGCCTGAGGACCCAGCCGGAGATATCCACACTTATCACCGGCGGCAGAGGGTGTGTTGGGCGTGGTGTGGCCCGGGACGAGTGCTCAGTCTGGTAGCGGGAGGGGTGGGCAGTCGGGTGCGTCGACGAGGTCGATCTGGCGGCTTAGCAGGTTGAGCACGAGTGCGCCGCCGTTGAAGTCTTGGCGGAAGCCTTCGGCGATTGGGTAGGGGTCGCCGTTGGGGAGCCCGAGGCAGCCTTCGGCTCCGCCGAGTTCGTTCCAGGGGACGAGTGAGACTTCTGGGACGAGGAAGTGTGGTGCGTTGGTGTCGGCGCCGACGAGCATCCCGTCACCGGACAGCGGGATCGAGCTGTAGCCGTTGGTGGTGTTGGGTGCGGCGGTGGGGAACCCGACGATGTCGGCGTCGAGGCCGATGACTCGGTCGAAGGCCCGCCAGGCCTGCCCGGACAACAGAATCGGCTCGCCGTCGTTGTAGGAGGTGATGGCGCCGACGATCTCGTTGCCGTCCGTGAGCTCCTGGATGACCCCAACGGACCAGCGATGCATCAGGGTCAGTGGGCACCCGACTTCTGCGCCGCCACCGGTGGCGTAGAGCTCACGGAAGCCGCGTGAGAGTTCAGCGAAGGATCGCGAGAGCGAGGGGTCGAAGGCGCCGGCCTCGATGCGGCAGGCACCGGTGCTGGTCTGTTCGTCGGTGAGCTCGATCTCGCAGGTCCAGTCGTACGCGCTGGCGGTCTCGGTGGCCCGGGCCTGCGCGCCTTGGCCGTACTGCTGGACGCAGGCGTCGTTGAGGTCCACGGTTTCGGTCGTGCCGGCGTGCTGGCAGCGCCACCCCTCCCGACCTCCATCGATCACTGAAGCCGACGCACCGACCCCGAAACGCTGCGAGCAGTACAGGGTCACATCCACCGGACCGGCAGCGACGTCCGCTCTCGACTCATCGCTGTCCCTGCTCGCGATCCCGACTGCCGCGACGGCGCCAACGACGAGTAGCACCACGGCAGCAAGCAGCCAGCGGCCCCTCCCGCTGCGGTCCGTCGAGGCGACCGCTAGCGGGCTCGGGTGGCTGGCGAGGCGCACGACCTGTTCGGCTACCACGGTGTAGACCCGATCCCGCTTGGACGGCCGACCTCGCGCACGTTTACGGAAGGCCTCGTAGTTCCCACCGTCTAACGCCGCTGCTGCGGTGGTGCTGCGTTCGGTGAGGTTCTGACTCCAGCGATGGTCGCTGCTGGCCAGCAATGCACCTGCTGCCGATCGGTAGTTCTCTTGCGGCACCGCGGCGACGGCAGCGTCCACCAGGTCCTGGACCGTGGCTCCTGCTTGCCATTGTGTCGCTCGTCGCGTGAGCTCGGGAAGCTCCAGCTCCGCGAGAGCAACGGGATCCCACTGAGAGGCCAGATCCTCGAGCTCACCGGCGATCGCCGTGGTCTGTTCGGCTGTTCCCATCGTGTTCCCAGTCTCTGACCAGGCAAGTCGCTGGTCAACGTGGACGGCCTTCACGCACGATCCGGACGTGGCGAGGCGGAAACATATCCGACCGACAACCGACGCTAGTGCGCACCAAGGCACCAACGGTGGTCGAGGGCCCTGGCGCAGCGCGAGCTCCAGCCTGAACCGTCCCAACCCGTTGGGCGGGCCGGACAGTGACTGCCCGGATCCGGGCATGACCGCTCACCTTGACAAGATCACGGTCCGACGTTGTGGTCTTGCTGGCGCTCACTGTGGGTGCTGTGCCATTCTTCGGCCACGGCCGGCCGGACGGGCTCTCGAGTCGGTTGAGGAGAAGGTGTTGCGAGTGGGCGGACGCGACGGGCGAGCGGTGCATCGGGGTAGATCTGGTCCTCGCTCGACTCGGTGGAGCTCAGGGTTGAGGTGGATTGCCAGCACGGCGCTCGCGGCGGGGATGCTGGCCTCTTCTGCGGTCGCAGCCTCAGCCGCAGGCAGTTCGGGCCGGGACTCTGGCGTCGACGCAGCAGAAGTCGATGCGATCGCGATCCCTGACGGGCTAGGTAGAGGCCAGATCGCGGTCGACCAGTGGGGGCGGGTGATCGGCACCGCCGATCTCCTCGCCGACATCGATGGCACCACGGCTGCGGTGGCGTTGTCTCCCGACGAGCAGTGCACGGTCGTGGTCAGCGACGTCGGCGCCCGATGGTTCGTTGGCGAGTGCCCATCCGAGCTCGCCCAGCCCGCCGCCCGTCAGGGCTCCACGGCCTGGTACCAAGCGAACTCCACCGGTGGGCGAATCGATCTCGTCGCCGGGGAATCGATCGTGGGTACCGCGATCACAGCAACCGGCGGGGGTCACTGGGCGTTCAGCTCGGCCGGGCGGGTGTTCCCGTTCGGTGACGCCGGCTTCTTGGATGACCTCGAGACCCTGAACGTGACGCCGAACGATCCGATCGTCGGCGGCAACGCGACCAGCAGTGGATCGGGATATTGGCTGTTCGCCGCGGACGGGGGCCTGTTCGCGTTCGGTGACGCCGACTTCTTCGGCTCGATCCAAGGCACGGTGGATGAGTTCTTCGATCCGGGCACCGTTCGAGCCATCGACTGGCTCAACCAACCCATCGTGGCCATGGCACCAACCGCGGCGGACGACGGCTACTACCTCTTCGCGGCTGATGGGGGAGTGTTCGCCTACGGCACCGCACCCTTCTTCGGCTCGATCCCCGGCGTTCTTGAACCCGGCACCCAGCTCAATGCACCCATCGTCGGCGCCGTCCCTTCACCCGCCGGCTATGGGCTCGTCGCCACCGATGGAGGCCTGTTCGCCTTCGGCGCGGTCAACTTCCTCGGCAGCCTCGGATCCGTCACCAACCTCGACGCTCCCATCGCTGGCCTCGCACTCGCCGGTGACGCCTCCAGCTACGTCCTTGCTGACGGCGACGGCCGTCTCTACCCCTTCGGTGACCACTACCTGTGCGACTATGTCGTCAGCACCTGCGACAGCGGCCTCAACCCACCCAGCGCCGACTTCGCCGCCATCGTCGGGTTGTCCAACACGCCTCGCACCCCAACCCCTCCCTTCGGTGGATCCGAAGGAATCGGAGTGGACATGGAGTGGTGGGGAATCAGCCTCGACGGCAGCCGCACGGCCCTGAGTGCGATCGGAGGCTCATACACCGCAGGAATCGGCGCCGAGGCCGAGTTCGTGCCGGGCACGGCACTCGACGTCGGGTGCTTCAACTCCGTTTCCGGCGGGGACGTGTCGAGCGAGGTGAGCATCGACCGGCTCACCGGCCAACGCATCTACACCCTGCCCTTCGACATACCCGACATCGGGCCAGAGTGGACCCCGCTGGAGGGCCAGTTCTGTGGTCACGCCAACCAGCGGGCTGATCTGTCCGCCAGCGGGACCATGATTGAGCAACACCTCCTCAGCTGGAGAGATGACAGCGGCCTCCGCTCTCGTAGTACGTGGTTCTGCGCGATAAGGGAGCCGCGGACGAACACCGTGCTCCGAACGCTGGTCGACGAGACCGAGGCAGACATCACCACACAGTGCGGGCCGTCGGCGTTGTCCCCCGATGCGACGATGCTCGTCCAGATCGGTGCCGACGGAGCAACACTCACCAACACCGACGACGGATCGGTCATCGCAACCTGGCCGCTGCCCCCGTCCTCCTCTCTGCCGGTGCAGTGGCGCCCGCGCTCCCGCTCAGAGCTGTTGATCGACGCCCTCGGCACTGTGCTGGTGGTCGACGCACGCACTGGGGCCGTCATCTCGAGCTGGCCCTACCAACAAGACGTCTCTCTCGCACGCTTCCTCGGCCACTCTCACGTATCCCCGTCGGGTCGGACCTTCATGACCGTCGTCGCCAACGCCGGCCAGCTCCAAGCCCTCGACCTCGACACCGGGACCGTCCGAACCCTCCCCGTACCGGATGTCAGGTTCGCCGAATGCGCCGGACCACTCGTCGCCGCGAGCGACGACCGCGTCATCTTCGTTGGCGGTGACACCTCCGGCGCTGAACGAATCTGGCTCGGCGACTTCGATACACAGACCGTGACCGACACAGGCATCGGCTTCACCGGCGACTGCGACCGATTCCAGCTCTCTCTCTCAGGCACGGCTCGATGAGCGGGGTCTGGATCGCAGACATGCCGGATGATCGTGCACCGGACCTCCTCCCCGCACCGTCCGCTGCCGGCGACCCACACGCATCGGGCAGGGCTGTCGTCCGTGGCCCCCAGACGCCGTGCGGAGCGCCTCCCTCGAGACGGCCGGAGTCCCCATCGCCTAGTCGAACCCGAACACGAGCCGACCAGCGGACGGCGAGCTCGAGATGAATGAACTGCGAACGATGCAAGCCAGTAGGAGAGGGCGCAAGTCGATGCAACGAGCGAGACTCTGGACTGCCTTCGCAACACTCGCCGCAGCGCTTCTGGTGGCGGTGGTGCCCGGATCAGCAACCCTCGCACAGCCCAACGACGCGGGTGTGAGAACGTTGGTGTTCGGGAGGGGTTCAGGAAATGGCCAGGCTGACCGAGTCGCAGCTGAGCTAGGGAACCTTGGCTACCTCGTCGACCAGATGACGCAGCTACCGGCGGCAAGCGCAGAGCTGGACAACTACGACGTCATCTGGCACGTGGAGGCCTTCGATCCTCTAGGGCAGGACGAGATCGACGACCTCGTCGACTTTGTCGATCGCGGGGGCAGCCTCTACTTGACGGGCGAGCGGCCTTGCTGCGAGGCCATGAACGACACAGTGCAAGAGGTCGCTAACTCGGTACTAGTGGAGGGACGAACCGTCGAGGTCGGCGGACGCGGAGACGTGACAGGTCCCTTCAGCTTCAATCCTGGCGCCGTCGGAGGAATCACGACTACACCGAATCCTCTTGCGGCCTTCGAGCCGAGCGCGCCGGGTGAACTGACGGGGTGGGAGGGCGGGATCATCCCGGCCGCGAACACGCTCGCCTCGAACGGTTCGGTCGCAGTCGGCGGGGTCTGGAGCGGCGACATGCTGCGGACCGGACTCGGGCGGCTCGTTCTGCTCATGGATGTAAACTGGTTGGAGAAGCCGGAGATCGCCGACGTGGTTGAGAACATCCAGGTGTTCCTGGCGGGTAGCGGCGGCGGAAGCCCTCCGGGCCCCCTGCAAGTCGCCATTCTGGGGGACTCGTACATCAGTGGAGAAGGCGCTTTCGACTACCTGGCTGGCACGGATGCACTGGCGACTGGCGGAAACCTCTGCCACCGATCGGGGCGGTCGTGGGCCTACCAACTGGCCAGTGAGTTGGTAGAGAATCCTTCAAGCGACATCTTGTTCGCAGCTTGTTCTGGAGCTACGTCCAACGAGGTCAGGTTCGGGCCACAGCGTTGGGACAACGGGTTCACCCTTCCTCGCACACAACTTGACGAACTCCGTAGGTTCAGCGGCAGCTCGGGCGCACCGGATGTGGTGTTCATGTCGTTGGGTGGGAACGATGCACTCTTCTCGGACGTGATCGAGGCGTGCCTCCTGGCTGATTGCCTGAGGTCGGGTTGGGCCAACACGATCTTCGGGGTAGACGTCCAGTCCACCTTTGAGAGGATGCCTCGTCTCGCAGCGCTGAACGTGAAGTGGACCTTGGACGAGGTCCGCGAGATCGCTCCGGAGGCATCGGTCGTCCTGATGGGGTACCCGTCACCGGTCATCGACCGGCAGGTCTGTGGAAGTGTGGACATCGGTTCGAACTTCGACAAAATCCGGAACCCGAAAGCTCGAGCGCTCCTCGCGATCTCCTCAGCCGTCCTCGACGGGGCCCGTCTCGACGAGGCAGAGCAGACCTGGGCCCATGACCGGTTCCTGACCTCACTGAACGGCTACCTAGCGCAGGCGGCGTCAGAGGCCGGCGTCCATTTCGTCAACCCTCAGGATTGGTTCGCTGGACACAGCATCTGCACTGATGAGCCATTCGCCCATGGAATCACCGCCGGTAACGACATCGGAGGTGTCGTCGGAAACGAGTCCTTCCATCCCTCGGTAGAGGGCTACGACGAGATGACACGCCGAGCCCGTGAGTTGCTGATCGAATCCGGGGTGGTATTCGGCCCGAACCCGCCGCCCGTCCCGACTGGGCTCGTCGATGTCGGCGAAGACGCGATCACCCTTCTCGTTGACGGACTCGGCGTGCGAGCCTGGCACGAGCAGGGTGGTCAGGTCGTCGTGAACGAGACCGACTCTGGTCCCGTCTACACCACGACCTTCTCGGTCCCGGTCTCGGCTGGGATCACCACCCCGAACGCTGACGGGACGGCTGAAGTCGACCTCGTCGTGCCAGCTGGCACCCCAGAGGGCCTACACACCTTCCAGGTCCGCGACGAGGACGGGGGCTTGCTGTGGATCCAGCCCGTTCTCGTCGACGCACCCGATCACTGCGAGGCGGGCAGCAGCGACCCAGACGTCGACGGCGACGGAATCGGCGACTGGTGCGACCCCACCCCGGGTGACGGCCCCCTCGCAGACCCCGACGGTGACGGCATCCTCAACAGCACCGACAACTGCCCGACCGTGGCCAACCCGAACCAGGCCAGCAACGGCGGGCCCTACGGAGCCGTGTGCGATCCGCTCACGGTCAACGTCAACGCGTTGGCCCTACCCACTCCACCGCTTGAACCCGACGGCGACGGCGACGGCGTGGGGCTCGATGACAACTGCCCCCTCGTAGCGAACGCCACCCAGACGGACGGCGACGCCGATGGCATCGGCGACGCCTGCGATCCCGACCTCCCACAGGCACCGTCGGCACCGAACGTCGGCTACTGGATGGTGGACGCGGGCGGTGAAATCTACAGCTTCGGTGATGCTCCAGATCCGGGCAGTGTGACGAGCCGTGCGGTTGGGGTGACCTCGACCCCGACGGGAGAAGGGTTGTGGGTCCTCACCGGCGACGGGGTCGTGCACGCCTTGAACGGCGCGGTCCACCACGGGAACGTCGACACGAATGCGCTGAGCGCCGGGGAGGTCCCGGCAACCGTGTCGGTGCTCCCGGATGGTTCCGGCTACTGGGTATTCACCAACAAAGGCCGGGCCCTGAGCTTCGGCACTGCCACCGAGCTCGACGACTTGGTCGACCTCGGGCTCAGTGAGATCCTCAACGGCCCGGTGCTCGCCTCGGTTGCCACCACCTCGGGCGAAGGTGCCTACATGATCGGCAGCGATGGGGGAGTCTTCGCTCTCGGCGACGCCGTGTTCCACGGCTCGATGGGCGGCGAGCGGCTAAACGAACCCGTGATGGGGATCGCTCCCGACCCGGACGGCACCGGGTACTGGCTGGTCGCCTCCGACGGAGGGATCTTCTCGTTCGAGGCCGAGTTCCAGGGCAGCTTGCCCGGAGTGCTCGCACCCGGCCAGCGTCTCAACGCACCCGTCGTCGGCGCCGTCCCCTTCGGTTCGGGCTACCTCATGGTCGCCAGCGACGGAGGGGTCTTCAACTTCAGCGACCAGGAGTTCCTGGGCAGCCTCGGCGACAACCCACCGCCGAACCCGGTCACTGCGATCACAGGGTTCCCGCGATGACACCGAAACGACAGCCGACAGCGATCCCCTCGACCACCGCGGTGCGTGACAAAGAGACTCGAGCCGGTTCCGGGGTTCTCCGGGTGGTTGCCGTCATCGTTGCTCTCGTGGTCCTAGCGACCTCAGGCCTCACCGCTCAGACAGCCGGCGCCGACGACGGCCAGGAGCCTGCTGGCCTATCCGATATCCGCCAGTACGACCTACCTGAGAATCGACAGGTGGTGGGCGGGTTCCGCGATCACGTCGTGCTGGTGCACACCGACGTGACCGACCCTGACTGCCCGGTGTTCGAGCCCTGTCCGGTCGCCGTGGCTCTCGAGCTGATGGACTCCAACGGGGCCGTGACCGAGATCGCTGACCTCACCGCCGACGAGTTCATCAGGTGGGAGGCACCTGGATTCAGCCCACCGTTCGACGCGACGTTCACCTCGAACGACGGATCCGAGGCGCTCGTGCTCATGGGCGCCGAGTCCGATCGCGAGCCACCACCCGGCATCCCGTTCGTTCCGATCGACTACACCGCCTTCCTCGTCGACGCCAACGGGATCCGCGAACGATCCACGAGCGGGTTCACGACGAACCCATTGCCTTGGGTGCCCGGCTCGGAAGTCGCTGCCGGCCCGATCGCCCCGAGGACGTTCACCGTCGACGGCGAAGAAGTCACCGCCTTCCGAGACGCCGACGGGTGGGCGTTCACCACGACCGACGCGATGTACCGGTACCGATCATTTGGCAACTACGACAAGATCTTTGATCGCTTCACCCCGGCGGCAGCCAACGAGGTGGCACTCTGGAACACGCAGTGGCGGATCGACCGGCCCTCCGAGGATGAGTCGCATCTAGTCGTCGCGACCCGCAACGGGGAAGAGGTCGTGATCACCTCCGACGAGGTTCCAACCGAACGCGACGGCGCCAGCTACTTCCGGCCGCCCAGCATCTCAGTGGTCGCCGCGACCGACACCCATGCCCTCGTAGCAGCGTATGGGACCCAGAAGCTCCCAGGCTCTGACGGCTTCATCCTGCTGCTGGAGCACTTCACGCTGTCCCGAGCGGGCAACGACGTCGAGTTCGTGCCGGCACTGCCGTCGAGCTCAAGCGCGTTCACCCTGGACTGTCGCTCTGACCCCCGCGGGACCTACCTCTACTGCCCCGGCGTCGGTCGGTTCTCCTCGGCGGACGGCTGGAGCGAAGACCACCCAGTCGGCCAGATGCTCGGCCGCTTCGAAACCCTCGGTGATGGTCGCATCATCGGCAACAGTGCCGAAGAGTTCGTGCTCTACTCACCGGCTGATGACTCCAGCCAGCTCATCGCCGACAACAGCATCGTCGGCCGGGTCCCCCTCGTGGTGCTCGCCGCTGCAACGTTCCCGGACATCACGCTGGTCACCGAAGGCCGTGTGATGTTCGCGACCGTTGGCACCGGTGGCGGATCCCCTGCGCCGTCAGAACCACCACAAACCGAACCACCGTCACCTGCTCCGCCGGACGCTCCGTCGGCTCCGAGCTCAGCGGCGGGCTACTGGATGGTGGACGCTGGTGGCGA